>JAHQWK010000009.1 GCA_029856145.1 Promethearchaeia archaeon | reverse complement strand
GACTTTGAAGTTAGCTTACAACCTATCTATGCCGTAAAGGGTTATACAACAATAGATCTTGAAATTGATTTTCTCAGTTATGGAGAAAACCCATATCCACTTCAATATATCCTTTTTGATACATTTGAACTTACTGCCGATGATAGAATTCTTCAAGCAGTATCCAAGCCAATGAACAATAAGCAAGGTGAATTAGATGTTAATAAGGCCATTCACACTCATTATATACAAATTTTTACTGATAATCTAAATAAAGCATATGGAGTCTATGATGATGCATGGCTAACACTTGCGGTCGAAGGGTTTAGTGATTACGGTGAGTTAGTACAATTATGTCGAGATGAGAATGATAACTTAGTATTTGCTCCTGTTGATAATAATGAGTACAGCTTCCAATCATTAGCTTCAGCAGATAATAGGTTGGTAGATTCCCTCGGATTTCACTTAGATGCCTATGATTTAGAATTTCCAGAATATATTGAAGGGGAAATTAACCTCTATGGAGGAAAGGGTACATATCCATACGGAGAAGTCTATGAATCTGATGTAGAATATGATATGAATTGGCAGTATAATGATTATTCTGTTGATGTAGATTCTTTTAATGCTCATTTGTATAATACTGAAAATTTCAAACTAACTGAATTACCAATCACAAGCCAAGGGGCATATGTAGAGGGAGAACTGTACTTACATCATAGAATTGATTTAACCGACTCAGAAGATATTATTACTACAGGACTTCCTGCTGGTGTGGAGTTTGCAGTTGTTATACCAAATGCCACAAGTAGAATTAATTCCATAACAGTATCTAATGTTGATAGGGTGAGTAAACCCTGGGATTGGGTTGAGTCATGGCAAGGATATGCGTTAACCGAAGATAATTATAGTACTTATAATCCTGATAATGCAATTAATTACAATCCTTCCTCAATAAAACTTGCTAAAGGAACTCATTATGAAGTGGAAGGTAATCAAATTAATTTCTATGAAATAAAAGATGATATTATTTCCCTACTTTCAAGTGATATTATCCAAATTGATTTCCATATTGATTATGAGTTTACCGATCTCGATTATACAATAGAAGAAGGGGCAAATACTTATAATGTAGAGCTTCATTGGAACTTCCCAGATGCTTCTTATCTCAATTGGCACCAATTCGAATATCACCCTGATTTGACAAGTTCTGCTGCGTTTAATGTATCATTTGCTCACTTGAGCGAGTATGCTTCAGTTGACGACTTTAAATCAACCTATACAGAAGAATTTCAATTCTATCCAAATGAATATAACTTTACTACATTTGAGTTTACAGGATTTGATGACGACCAATATGAAGTATCGCTTAATTTGACTTATGGCGGAGAATTTCAAGAGAGATGGGGGGATGTTGAACCATTTGGTATGACTGTTCAGACTGAAGCAGGAGAAAGATATTTAGATAATAACTACTTTAAAGCGTGGCAACATGATACTAACTATCCTAATGACCCAATTTTTACCTTCTACCTGTCTTATGAATGGTTTGAAAATTATATTGATATTATAGAAGATTCAGAAGTATTAGTCACATACTATTACAATAAAGAAAGTGTAAGCTATTATACGAAATATGATAATATTTTGTATGGTCCTGGATATGAATTGATCATAAAAAATGCTACTAATGATATAATTAATACCATTGGTAATATTTCTTCCATTAAGGGTAATAATATTACGTTCACGGACGCGATATATAAATCTTTAAGTATCGGGGATAATTTTTCTATTACCTACCAATTTAAAACAATCGGCGGTTTACTTGACACCAAGCATGTATTTATTGAAGTACAGCCATATCACATGCAATTTTACAATAATTATTACCCTTTCAGCGGGGCAAGTATTTTAGCACCTCTATATTACAACTTATCTGCGAATTATCAATATCAGTTAGCATTAAACTATAGGTTGCAAGAAAAGAGCATTCTTTCATTTGAATTTGAAGTGGACACGACCGATGATACTCCTGATATTGCTGAATTTAATTTAGAGAGAAATTCTCCAGAAAGCTATCCAGATAATACTCCTATAGTGGTAGCCTTCTTCTATAATAGTTCGGATGAAAGAGAGTATATTCTTGATGAACATATTGATTTTGAGGATAAGGAATTGAAGGTGGATATCTCTTCATATGATGACATTGTTCACGGAACAAAGTTATTCGTTGATCTTTTTGCCGATCTCCATAATAAATATCAATATTACCACGATCTAAGGGTGGACTTAGGTAATAACAATATAACACTTCTGAATTGGACGACTGCTCAATCTCCAGAAGATACTTTAATGGCAAATTATGAATCTTCGCACTTTATTTATGATATTGATCCGTATAAAGCTCTCAGCAAAGGCAAGGTACAGCAAATATTTGCGATATTAAATAATTCGAATAGCTTAATTTATTATATAACTGAGGATCTTAATGACGCAACCAGCGGATGGCAATCATATGATACGTTGATCATGAAAATGGGTTTCCTCAATCCTGATGTACTTTCCTATCTTAATGTCAGTCTCTACTACAATCAGGATACTTTCATTGGATCTACCAATGTTACACTGGATATGTTTGAGGATGACTCAGGCACAATGTATATTTCACTTCCTGATTCAAATGATTGGGATCAATTTACCATTGCCAATAATGCTCATATCGTATTTACTCCAATATTTAACAATCACACCGACTTTCTGGGAGACTTTTACGGAGAGGGACTTCCAACGACTCAGACTATTGAATGGGACTCTGCCTATGCTGAGGGGGGATATCTCAATGTTGATTTAATTAGAAGAATCTTTTCAGATAATCAGAGTGTTATCGTTCTGAATGAGTTATATGAACCCATATATGAGATTACAGAAGTAGATACACGAAGGCAATCTTTTGAGATTTATGATAATAGAAGGACATATTCAGTTGAGTATAATAATATTTCCCTTCCAAGATCTTATATCGATCCTAATGGAAATCTAATGGTCATGAAAGATGGCGATATCTTATATCTAAAATATAATGCTACATTGGAATCTGCGATTGGATTTACTGTCGATGAGATGGTACTTCAGAGAGCGCCTTATATTGATAATTATCTTACTGGACAGCCAGATGTTCCGATTGCCGAGATTTCACTTATTGGAATTAATACCGATGGTAATTCCTATACCATAGAGGAGGATATGTATGCAAACCGAGAAGAATTAGTAGCATGGGAGACTCAATTAGACTTGACACCATTCGAAAGCGAATTTTATAATACTTATCAACAGAGAGTATTTAATATTTCTTTTGATGATATCTATTCTGATTTCAAAATATTAGACAGTAATAATATAGAACATTGTTATATTACGGATATATTAATTACTTCAAATGATCCACGATACCAAATAGTTGTTGATTCATTCTTTATTTTTGAATTTGATTATAATGCAACATTGTACGATTCAGAGATTTTTGATATTTATCCAAATAATCATATTAAGACTTTCTATTATGGTGATTATACTGATATTTATAGCGAAGTAAGAACTTTAGATGCAACTGAATTCTTGCCACTATATAGTGATAAGTTTAATATTAATGAAACGTGGTATTTTGACGCATTTGATGATGATGGCAATTATTATTATTTTGATTCTCATCTTTTTGCGATAAATACTTCATCCGGAATTTATGATATTATTTGGAACCTAATGTATTCAGGAGAGTATTATGACGCCTATACGGAGGACAAAGAAGACCTTACTGATCTATACGACTATTATCACCCCCATATTGCGAACTTCAGCTATCTTTACGTTTCATGGGCAGATAAGAACGCGTGGAAAGAATGGCACACCATAGAAGCTCCAAATGTTGATATCAGCACCTTAGATATTATGTTTGAGTGGTATGACGATGCCTCAGAGGAGTACGATTCTGTATATTATAACCAGACGCTTAGTGAATTTGAAGCCAGAAATATAGCTGTTGAGATTGTATATCCATATGATAAAAATATTCAAACTGCAAATTTCACCTTATCACAGGACTACTCTAACGCCCAAGACCTCGATATTATGCTGATTAAAGGGTACTTTTTCAACGAAACTGGGAAAGATTTTGATCCAGATAATGCAAATATATACTCAAGTGAAAAATTAATCGAAATTTCAGCTCCAGATGGATACACATTAGATAATTTTGAGAAGATTATTGTTTATCTTAACTTCACAGAAGGGGCATATTCAGATTATACCCAATTTAGATTTTTACAAGCAGCAATTAATAATAATCCTGAAGTTCCATTATGGACCAAGAATGATTCGCTCTATGTAGACTTTGAATATAATGATATTGATTACTTCCTCCTTATGGAAGATTATGCGGTCGGTTCTGAAGATTCTATGTTTGAATATTTTACTTACACGAGAAATAGTAAGTTTGTAGATGATGATAATGTTGATCTGACCTATTCATTAGATAAGATGGAACAGTATCAAGATTTCGATAATTTCACAAAAGTTAATGATCCAAAGACAGTACTGGAACTCTTTGATTATGATGAGGATTGTAGCCATGAGCTCGTTATCCAGAAAGATGATATAACCCAGAATGGAGTCTATGATTCTTTCAAGTATGGCTACATCAACCCAGCGGGAGAAATTACGTTCCATACGCTTGTCCAAGAAGTAGCAACTACAGAAGTTCATACTGATAAAGTAAATGATGTAAGAAAGACTGAAAGATACTCTATTGATAGTAAAGATCCCGATTATAAAGTGACAGCACAACGTACTATCATCACTAACAGTACAATAACTTATAGAATACAAAAGTTAATCACTTTAATTCAGAAAGATGATGATTATGATGGATATATTGATCATGAAATATCTTATGAACAGACCTTTTACAGCTCATATACAGTTCTTTACTCCACAGAAATTACCCATATTCATTTCACACCCTTGAATGATGATCTTGATCATTATGAGGGATATTTAACAGAATATAGGAATTCTACATATATTATTTCTGATTCAAGTATGTCCTATGCGTTCAGAGATTTCGAGTATGGCGAGGTTGTAAGCACCAGATATTATGATGATGTATTTCCAAATGAGCTATCGGAAGTATATAACTTAGACAATAATCTTGTGCCAGTTATAAATGATAATGGAGATGAGGATAGTTCCAATGATGTTATTACCTACGTCCCTGCTCTTGAGAATCTTTTATCCCTTTCTCATCCTAGAGATGGAATTCCAGCTATATTTGATAGAAGAATTATAATTAACGGTTCTGTTCAGTTTGATAATATTTTAGCAACTCAGAAAGTTATTTCAATACCTGCAACTTATAATGAAGGTACAGGGATCAATGATTATTTAACTGAGCAAAAGATTGTCGCTGATGTTATCGAGGTGGTTCCAGAAACGGGAGTATATTATGATAACGTCCGAGGGTATGCTCCAGATAACCTTGAAGGGTATAGATATCTTTATTATGATGAAGATGGCGATGGTATTCACAGTACGATCTTTATTGCCGACTCTGATGGTGAAGTGGTCGGAATCGGGTTTGATTATGACGGAAACTCCTATTTTGAGCCTCATAAGGTCATGATTACGGAGAAACATATTATTACAAGTGCGGCTACCGCAGATGATGACATAGCTTTGAAAATGGCATTAAAATATACCGGTCATAAATTAATTAATTATCAAGATACTGACAGTTATGATGGCATGTTTGTAGAGCCTACATTCAGAGATTCTTTATTTGACATCTGGAAATCACAATATACAGGGACGTCCAGTGATTTAATTAGGTTTGCAATGCGGCTTACGCATCAAATATTTATAGAATCTCTTTCTGCTGAGAAAATCATTGGAGATATCGCATGGCAAGTAGTTTCACAATTAACGGCTTTTGTAGTTGGAAAGGTCACGGGAATAGTCTTGGCTGGTATAATAGGAGCATGTACTTCAATAGGCTCGGCGTTGCCAGGTTTCGGGACTGCAATTGGTTTTATTGTCGGTATGATTATGTATTGGCTTTTAAACTCTGCTATGGCAATTGCCCAACAACAAGAGATCAACAATTATTTAGCTTCTCAGACCACTTATAACGAGGAATATCAAGACATCGAAACATTATCAGATAAGTGGTGGATGGATAGATATTTTGGCGATATCATGCCAAATACACTTCAAGGAAGTAAAGCAGGAGTCTATACTCCCGTAAAAGCTGAGACGGATAAACATATATATGAGGGAGAGGTTATTCTTGCCCCTGCTCATATCGAGAAGACGACCGTTTTCGGCACTCAATTTAACCCACTATTATTAGATTATTCACAGCAGACACGATCTTATCTGCAATATTCGGATTTTGATGATTCCCTGTTGATGTCATTCTTCAATCAAGATATTGAGGAATTTTATGGAATATCTATTGAGCAACTTCCAATATTAGATAACTTAGGTCTCACTCAACCCCGTGATCCACGTGCTCTTTACATGAAAAATTCCATTATGTACTTAGAAAATGAGATTTATAAGGCAACTGAAAGCGATCCTGAAGACAGTATTTCATATGATCGCCTTATTCCATACATGGTTGGCGTGAGACCCTCATTACAGTTTATCGATTCTGATACAGTTTTAGCTCCAGAGTTTTACCTTGACTATCCTATTTATGTAGATCACGAAGAATATGGGGACTTAGAAGATAAGTATTATCACATCTACAAAGTCTATAATGGCACTACAGATATCATACAGTTAATCCCCGAGGATACTGTGGCAAATCGCTTAATTATGTCAGATATCGTGAATATCGTGCCTTATTATGTAGATTCACTGGGAAATCAGCTTCCACTTTTGGACATTGACTATATTCCGGAATTTATTTTTAATGCGATTACAGGAGAAGTAATTTTAAATTCTAGTTTTACAATACTTTTAGATGAATGTCTTGCTAGCAAGGAAGATCTATATAACAATGTTGAGGGGTATGAAGGTCATATTATTCTCGAATTTTGCATAGAAAAATATAGGGATATTTCGGTGGAGCGAGACGACATCACACTAGAAGAAGCTAATACAATTGCTACAATGCAATCTGCCCATCAGGCGATCTTAGAATACACATATCAATTTATGATTGCGGAGCAGACTCAACAGAGACTTTCCGAGGCTTGCTACACCATATTTGTCACTATTATTAGTACTCTTATTGTAATGGGCGCTACGATTGTAATTGACAAAGCATTTAGTAAATTAGCTAATAATCTATTTGATAAGCTAGATGATGCTATTCAAGCAGAGACTGCTGGAAAAAGGCTAGCTAATCTTTATAATAATATGAATGCAGGAGAATTATTTAATAGTCTTCTTAATCCCGCATCTAGAGGTCTTGGATATAACATGTTTAAAATCACGAAAGCGCTGATTTCTGAAAGTATTCAAGAAGTATTTGTTGACCCTTGGATTGAAGCCTACGTTACCAACGCGGTAGCAGATCTTGGTTGGGACGAGACAGCACAAATATACCTCAGTGGGCTTGCTGAGACCGGGCGTGAGTTCCTTTTCAGCGCAGTCACTCAGTTTATGTGGGCAAGTGTGAGGCCCCAGACTTCGCTGAACCTTCAGAATATAGCTGCTCAGCAGCAACTAACCATAGAGCAGATGAATGAGATGAGGCAACAAGCACAAGAAGCTCAAATTCAAAAAGATAATCGGAAAGATTATATCCTTGACAGCTTCTTCACGGTGATGATGTTTATTGGTGCTATAATGGGTGGTTTCGGTGGGTCAATCGGCATGACTATTGGAAATCTTATGATTGTCGGCGGTGATTCAGCTGACAGTCTATTTGAATTGAAGGATGCCGTTAAAGGTATTTTAGAATCAAGACATCAGAAAGCAGGGATTATGAATGCCCCACAATCTATGATTTCTGATAATCAAAGACACTCTATGACTAACTTCATTAATAATTTACAATATCAGGCAAGTAGACTCCAAGAATCTCAAAAGCCGCTTCCTACCGCCCGTGCATTTACTGAAGCTACTTACGCCGCAAGGAGTGACACAAACAGACTTGTGAGTTGGATGAGAGACCATAAGAAAGGGTTAATGACAGCAGCCGTAGCGATAGGCGTTGGAGTAATAGGTTTCATATTTCCTGCTATTGCCCCATTCTTGTCCGCTGCACCTATAACGATTGGAATGGTTAACACTAATCCAAAGTCAAAATTTAATTATAAGTCTTTAGGTACATTAGATTCTTGGCAAGAGACACTAGATTTATTTTTAGATTTAAGAATGTTCCATGGTATCCAGAGAACTCAATTATTAAGACTTACTAAAGTTGCTAGTAAAGTAATTTCCAAAAATCTTAATGAAATAAATGAGAATAGAAGAGAATTAGGCTACGACAGACTGCATCACGATATACTTAAATATGAAGTAGATTTAGAAATATTGGATAAAGTAAAAACAATTCAGATTCTTAGTGTTGAAGGGAAGCGAAAATATCAGTGGTGGGGGTTCCTTTATGAATGGGTAGACAAGGTTTCGGGGCTAACAATGTCTGGCAAGTCAAGAACTTCTCACCCAATTAGAAAGAATCAATATAATCGTAAAATAATTAAAGGTCGAAATCTCTATTATAAAGACTCTCATGAATTTTTGGATTATAACGCTTTACATTCCTTAAGTATAGAGGACTTTAATAAAATAAAGAGTGGAGGTCCAAACGGAGGCGGAATAACAATTCGTGGGTTAATTCGTCAGCACTTGGATAGTTTAGGATTGATTTCATATAAGCCTAATGGGAGAGTAGATTATCGTAGGTTAGACTGGAGAGCAATTTACACTGCTATCGATACTCGTTTTGAGTTTGTACTTAAGAAATTATACTTTTCTGAAGATACTCTATCTAAAGCTGAAATTGACAGAATTCATCTGCAAAGAAGTAAAGGTGTTGGGTTAAATAAAGAAGATAAATCAGCAGGGGCTTGGACTTCAAACTATCTTTTATCCTTCATTATCAAAAGTGCTTCTGTAGGTTTTACTATAAGTCAAATCTTTGAATCATTGAAATCTTTAGGATATAAAGGAAAAATGAAGTCTTTAAGGGAAATAATCAATAATAATTTTGGAAGTTTCAAAAAATTAAGGGATAAGTATTATTTCCCTGTATTAAACGAATTAGGTAAAAGTTTTTCTAGAATACAAATCGCTGAAATGTTTAGTAATGAAGTTCTTAAGCCGTTTCTGTCAAGAATAGAATATTTATTTAGGAAAGGCTATGATATAAATGCAATTTCATTAAAGTTAGGATTAGATAAATTAATAGAATCTTCTGAGAGTATGATTAGATCTATCCTTTTCACCCTCTATCATGATGTATATAAGGAGAGTATGTCATTTGAAGATTTAAGGCTTGAAATATATAAGACTATTTTCTTGGAACAGATTAGATTAGGTATAAAAGATTATAAATCATTAAGAGAGAGATTACAAGGATTTGACAGACCTCAATACGGAAATAACTTAAAGAAGCGGAATGATTACATTGCCAATGTATTTAGAAAAGTCTTCAACAAAGGTATAGAAGAAGTTGTAGAAAGTGTCTTTCCTAAACCTACGAATCAAGAACTATATAATCGTGCAATTGACTTGATTAGGCAAAATAGTCGTAATACTCGATATAGTGCCTCACAGCTATCAATAGATCTGGAATTTTCTAGAATTTTCGGGATTTCAGAGAGCACACTTAGAAGCCGGGGGAGTTTTTATATACAATCTTTTATTGGAGTTTCCTTTAAAGATTTAAAATTTCAAGCACTTAATATTCCTGTTAAAAACTATTTTGAATTAGCTATTGAATTATTGCGTAATCACATCCATGAGCTAGGAAGCAGTAGACATTATTACAATATGGGTAAACTTGTTATTGATTTAGGATTGCATGAAGATTATTATTACCCAATAGACTCATTGAAAAGGAACGCAAATAGATTTTTGACTTCTTATACAGGGTATAGTTGGGACGAGTTAGTAAGGTTTGCAAGGTCTAATTTCCTTATTTAAACTTCTTTATATTCTAAATTTACTAAAAAATAGTGAAATATTTAAGAGTAAAATTATTTTATCATATTGATATGTTAGCTTCAAAGCGAATTTTAAAAACCTATGACATTCTTTTGAATCTTTTAAGGTTTTCGTTGAAGAACGCAGATAATCCAGAATTTAGAGAATTTGCTTTGATAAATAGTTATCTTCAACTATTAAAAAGCTTAGATAATAATCTCAAGTTTCTTGGTAATAGGCATATGGAGTTTGATTATGGCAAATTATTAGATTCAGTATTCCATAACGATTTGAAAGAGTATAGAGATTATATCGATAATGATGAGAAAAGAGAGTTAGTTAGGAATTTTAAATTATTGATTGACCTTACAAATTTTACAATAGAAAGGGAGGGAGAAATAGAAATTAATATAATTGATAAAGAATTTCAGAAGATTCTGAATTTATTAGCCCCTCTTTTTAAGAAAATTGGAGTAAAAGACCTTTCCTTGTAATTTAAGTTTTTCACTTTTATTTCTTAGCACATTTATATCTCTTTTTAATAAACTTAAAATTTTATAATTTCTTACTACACTTATCAAGTTAGAAACGTTAATAGTAGAAATAATATGTATATAAACAATAAGAATTTTCTATTGGTGACATAATTGCCGCTTGTAAAAAATTTCATAGAACAAGGGATTAAGTTGATGCAAATAAACGAATACTTACGCTCAGAATTAATTCGTGCGGGATTTGCAGGAATAGAGTTACAACGTACTCCACTCGGAGTAAGAATAACATTAAGAACTTCACGCCCAGGTTTGGTAATTGGAAAAGGTGGTAAACGTATTCAAGAGATAACGGATGTACTTCAAGAACAATTTGAGCTGGAAAATTGAGTTCTAATTAAGATCTCAAGCCTATTGCCTCAGATTGAGGTCGAAGAAGTTGCAGAGCCAGACCTTGATGCTCAAATTATGGCAGAAAGATTGGCGTATAGTTTAGATAGGGGACGCCACTATAGAAGAGCAGGATATTATATTTTAAGAAAAGTTATGGATGCAGGAGCACGTGGAGTTGAGATTATCGTCTCAGGAAAGGTTACTTCTCAAAGAGCAAGAACTCAAATCTTTCGTGCAGGTGTTATGTCTAAGAGTGGCCAACCCGCCCAAGAAGGAGTAGATAAAGGTGTTGCTCAATGTATTCAGAAATCAGGTACTTTAGGAGTAATTGTGAAAATAATGCGTGCGAATACAAAAATGGGAGATGGTGTTAAAATCAAGGATGATCTTCTAGTAAAGGCTCAAGCAAAAGAGGAAGCAAAATTAGCAAAAACACGAGCAGATTATGTATTTGAAGAGGAAGAAGGAGTTTTAAGTAAAGATGATAAGAAACTAATTGATGAGGTAGATGAAGGAGAAATTTCCGAGATCTCTTTAACTCCTGATAAAGAAGATGAAGAACAAGAACCAGAAAAGAAATAATATTATAATAATAAATTTGTGATGGTATATGGATATTTTAACAGCAATGAGAATACGTGAAATGGATGATAGAGAAAGGGAAAGAGCTTTAATTACTTTAAGAGAGGAATTAATGATGCTATATTCAATGCAAACCGGTGGAGGCCTTTCGGATAACCCTGCTAAAGCAAAATTATTAAGAAAGCAAATCGCAAGATTACTTACTGTGATGAATGAAGAAAAATGATGATAAATCCAAAATTTCTGATATACCACGATTTAATAGGTATTTATGCCTATGCTAAACCCAAATCAAGGTTAAATGACAAAAAATTCTCACCAATAGGCGTTGTGATTGATGAAACAAGAGATATGTTAATTACAGAAAAAAATGATAAATTCAAGAAATATATCAAAAAAGATTATATATTTAGGTTTGAAATTTCAAACTTTATGAATGAAGAAGAGGAATACTATTTAGAAGTTCAAGGCAATAAGATTGTTGGGCTTCCTGTGAATAGATTAAGAAGTTTAAAGAAAAAGAGATGGTTAATAAAATGAGTAGAAATATTGGTATCCCTGGTGTTGTACCTCCTAAAAGTAAAGCTGAAGACTGTAAAGATCAGTCTTGTCCTTATCATGGTACTACAAGAATTAGGGGAAAAATTACACAAGGAGTTGTTGTAAGTAAAAAATCAAAAAATACCGTCATTATTAGGCGTGATTATGTTCAATTTATTAAAAAATATCAAAGATACGAACGTCGAAATACGAGATTAGCTTGTCATTTACCAGATTGTTTACTGTCTGAGATTGAAATAGGAGATTTAGTAAAAGTAGGAGAATCTCGAAAAATTTCTAAATCAAAAGCATTTATAATATTAGAAAAAATTTCAAGTAGGGTGGTTTAAGTGGGTACCAGAAGAAAAATGGGAAGAAAAACATACACCAAACCACGAACAAGTTATGGTTTATGTAATGGATCACGGATCATTATTGCCGATAATTCAGGAGCGAAGATAGCTCAAATAATAAATGTAGATGGTTTTAAAACCCGATTAAGAAGATTACCAAAAGCTTCAGTTGGAAGTGTATGCACTGTTACAATAAAAAAAGGGAAACCAGAATTGCGAGGAAATATAGTAAAAGCAGTAATAGTTCGACAAAAAATGATCTATAGACGATTAGATGGAACCAGGCTTTGTTTTGAGGATAATGCAGGCGTTATTATTACAAAAGAAGGTGACCCTAAGGCGACAGAGATCAGGGGTCCAATCGCGCGAGAAGCAGCAGAAATGTTCCCACGACTCGCCTCAATTTCATCATTAATAATATAATAGGAAGATTAAAAATGAAAGTAAAATCGCGAAAACCAGGAAAACAAAGAAAAGCTTTAAATAATTATAGCAATCATCAGCGTTCAAAATTGCTTAGTACACGGGTAGTTGATTTTCTCCGTGATGAATATGGGATTAAAAGACTTCCCCTTAGAGTTGGTGACCATGTAAGAATATCACATGGCGAGTTTACCGATTTTGAAGGCGAAGTAATTGAAATTACTAAAAATCAGCGAGCTAAAATTAAAGAAGCTCAATTCGAGAAGACTGATGGCACACAATTTCATCCTCCGATACATATATCAAATCTAATTATAACTAAGTTTTATAAAGAGAAGAAAATGGACCAATGGCGCGCAAACATGATTGAGAGAAAAGCTTTATATGGATTTTATGAAGAAGAATTAAAAGGCCCAAAGAAAGAGAAAGAGGTGGAAAAATAAATAATGGCTAGACATGGCAGTCAAAAGGTATTGAAAAGACTTAATACTCCCGCTCATCTACAAATTAAAAGAAAACATGGAATTTTTTTTGTAAACCCAACCCCAGGCCCTCATCCTAGCAGATTTTGTTTACCTCTTCTTCATATTGTAAGAGATCTACTTGCTATTGTTGATACTCATAAGGAAGCTAAAAAACTTATTGGCTTAGGTCATTTTAAAATTGATGGAAAAATAATTAGGAATAAATCATACCCTATAGGACTGATGGATGTATTATCAATAGACAATATGAATAAATATTATAGAATATTACCCGATTCTCATCATGGTCTAATTCTACATGAAATCTCTGAACAAGAGAGTAATTTCAAATTATGTAGAATAAACAATAAAACTACCATCAAAGGAGGTCATATTCAATTAAATCTTCACGATGGGAGAAATATATTAATTAAAGTTCAAGATCCAAGAAAACCTAAAGAAGATAAATATAAGAGAATGGATGTTTTGAAAATTTCCATTCCTGAGCAAGAAATTCAAAAAGTATTAAGATTTAAAGAAAATAATATTGCCATCATTTTTTCTGGAAAAAATATTGGACAAGTTGGAAAAATTAGTAATGTATTGAAAAGATATGGCCCCAAAGCAAGTACAGTTTCAATTCAGCATAATGGTGATCATACAGAAACACTATATGATTATACATTTATTATAGGAGAAGAAAATTCTGAAATCGATTTACCTAAAATAGAAAATTAATTAGATAAAAGTCAAGTGAGAAAAAAATGTCTAGTAAAACGCGAAGAAAAACTCCAGATGCTCTCTCAAAAGAATTTGAAGAGAAATGGAAAAGTCCGATGAAAAAACCATACTTAGAAAAGATTGTTTTAAATATTGGTGTTGGAGTTGGTGGAGAGGAGCTAGAAAAAGCAGTAACTGTTTTAGAAACGATTGCAGATCAAAAGGCAATTAAAACACTGTCAAAAACAAATGTGAAAGAATTTAATCTAAGAAAAGGACGCCCAATTGGAGCAAAAGTAACTGTTAGGGGTCAAAATGCAGAAAAGTTGCTTAAAAAATTATTAATTGTAAATAATAATAAAATTTTAAGAAAAAGTTTTGATGATTATGGAAATTTTGGTTTTGGAATAACCGAACATATCTCTATTCCAGGTATTGAATATGATAATAGAATTGGAATATGGGGATTAGATTGTGTAGGGAGAGTAATAAAGCCTGGGATGAGAGTAAAGTTTAGAAGAAAGTCTCGTACTAAAGTTCCTCATCATCATTATGTATCCCGTGAAGAGAACCAATATTTTTTAAAACAAAAATTTGGCGTTGAAATCGTAAAAAAGTTAGATTTAGAATTTATATGATTAATTAAGGTGAAATAAAATACCACAAGGCAAGCATTATGGGAAGGGAGTTCGTGAGTGTAGACGTTGTCATACTCACAGAGGTGTAATTAGACGTTATGGTTTATATATATGCCGAAGATGCTTTTATGAAATAGGGAAAGATATTGGATTTAAAAGATTTGAATGAGAATTATATAAAAATATATTGAAAAGCGTGAGATTTAATGACAAATACAATAGCAGATGCATGTTGTGCTCTTAAAAATGCAGAAAAAGCACGAAAAAAAGAAGTGGTGATCACTCCAGCGTCTAAAGTCCTGCAACAAATTCTTCGAATATTTCAGAGACATGCCTATATTGGAGAATTCGAAAGATATGATGATGGACGACAGGGAAAATTCAAGCTCGCCTTATTAGGTAAAATTAATGAATGTGCGGGGTTAATGAGGTTAAATTATAAAATTTCTCAATTTGAGTTGTTGGAAAGAAAATTATTGCCCGCGCCTGGTTTAGGATTAATAATATTGACCACAAATCAAGGAATTATGACAATGAGTGAAGCTGAAGGAAAGAATCTAGGTGGTCATACACTATGTTATATTTATTGAATTTATATGAAGTGAAGATCAAATGGTAAAAATAGCATTCTTTAAGGAAGAATTGGAAATTCCTAAAGGAGTAAAAGTTACTCTGGAAGGTGGGCATCATATCAGAGTAAAAGGACCAAATGGAGATATTACAAAAGATTTTTCGCATGTAAGAGGTATTAAAGCCTCTATTGAAGGGAATAAAATTACATTTTCCACTAATTTTCCAAAAAGTGGAACTCTCGCTTTAATTAAAACTGTAGTTAGTATTATTAATAATTTAATCATTGGTGTTCAAACTAATTATAAATATATCTCAAAAATTTGTTATTCACATTTTCCTTGTAATTGTGAAGTGAAATCGGATAAACAAGAGATTCACATAGTTAATTTCTTAGGAGAAAGAGCTCCTAGAAAGGCAAATTATCCAAAAAATGTAGAAGTGGAAGTGAAAGGAGATGACGTATATTTCATTGGTCCTGATAAAGAATTATTAGGACAAGTTGCCGCTAATGTTAAAAGAGCTTGTCGTATTAGAAAAAAAGACCCACGAGTCTTTCAAGATGGTGTTTATTTATATAAAAAAATGCTGGGAGAGGAAGTAATCTGGGAAATACAATAGATTGAGGTTATTATTATGACACAAAATAAACGATTGATGGAACTTCGGAAAAAGAATAATAAAAAAAGACCCTCATTTAAAAGAGTTGAATCTTGGAGATATAAAAGAGTTTCAGATTCTTGGAGAAAAGCCAGAGGGATTGATTCAAAAACTAGAAAAAAAAAGAAATCAGGTGTTAAATCTCCAACAGTAGGATATAGAAATCCAAAAAAAGTAAGGGGTTTACATCCATCTGGGTATGAAGAAGTTAGGGTTACCACAATACAAGATTTAAACGATTTAAATAAAAATCGTCATGCAATTAAAATTTCTAGCAAGTTAGGTTCTAAAAAACGCGTTGCTCTTATCGATTATTGTCAAAAAAGAGGTTTTAAAATATTAAACCTTGGAATTTCACAAAAAGAGCTTGAAAGGTTAGAAGCAATAGTAGAAGCTCCGTTGTCAGATATGGAAGATGAAGAATTTTTAGATATTGATGAGTTAGAAGATGCCTTAGAGGGAGAATAATATGAATTTAAAACCACAAAAAAGGATGGCTGCTGAGATTCTCAAGTGTGGGGAGAATCGAGTTTATTTTGATCCATACCTAATTGAAGACATCTCATTAGCTATAACCCGTGAAGATGTCCGAAATTTAATAAAACAAGGAGTGATTCAGAAAAAATATAAACAAGGCGTCTCAAAATACCGAAAAAATCTTAGACATGAAAGGAAGAAGAAAGGAAGAGCGAGAGGATTAGGTAAAAGAAAGGGGACAAAACATGCTAGAACCCCAAAGAAAAGAGCATGGATTAGACGAATTCGACCCCTTAGAAGAGAGTTGAAAAAACTTAGGAATCGAAAATTAATTACTACTGCTAATTATCGGAAATTATATAAGAATGCTAAAGGTGGCATGTTCGTTAGTGTCGCTCAAATGAATAGATATATTAAAGAGAAAGAATTAATAAGACGAGGAAGAGGTCGATAAACATGGCAAGAGGCCCAAGGTATAAAAGATCATTACGACGCCGCAATGAGGGTAAAACAGATTATCATAAAAGGTTAAAGTTGCTAAAATCTAGAAAGTTGAGAGTTACTGTTCGAGCAACAAATGATCATATGAGAGTTCAAATTATTCAATCAAAATTAGGAGGAGATAAAGTTTTAATATCTGCTTTCTCCAAGGAATTACCATTAAAGTTTGATTGGAATGCAAATACTGGAAATATACCCGCAGCATATTTAACAGGTTATTTAGCAGGAACAAGAGCAAAAGCTAAAAATATTCAAGAAGCAATTTTTGATTTAGGAATTTTTTACCATAAAAATCGAGTACTTGCAGCATGCAAAGGAGTAATAGATTCAGGAATAAATATTCCTTACCGTGAAGAATTTTTTCCAGAAAATTTAGAAGATAGAATTAAAGGTACTCACATCGAAGATTATGCGAAAATTTTAAAATCAAATGAGCCGGAAAAATATGAACAAATATTTTCTGGTTATATAAACAAGAAAAAAGTTAATCCCTTAAAAATTGACCAACTTTTTTCAAATTCATTAAAATTAATAGAAAATAAATCTTAAAATAGTGTAATAAGATGAGTCGATTAAGGAGTGTTGGAGAGGAATGGTTCCCTAAAACCAAATTGGGTGAACTTGTAAAACAAGGGCTCATAACTCTAGATAAAATCTTTCAAAATAATCTTGTGGTAAAGGAAAAAGAAATAATAGATATTCTCTTACCACAATTACGTGAAGATGTTGTGAAGATCAAGATGGTTCAAAAGATGACTGCTAGTGGTCAACGTAGTCGATTTAAAGCAGTCGTAATTGTAGGATCAGATGGATTCCTGGGTGTTGGGGCGTCAAAAAGTAAAGAAGTCGGCCCTGCTATTAGAAAGGCTATTGACAAAGCAAAACTATCTGTAGTTCCTATTATGAGAGGTTGTGGAAGTGGAGAATGTGGGTGTGGAGGAACTCATAGTATTCCTTTTAAAATAGAAGGAAAATGTGGTTCAGTTAGGATTCGATTAATACCTTCTCCAGTAGGAGTAGGATTGGCATGCGCTGATAAAGTTAAGCAAGTATTAAGATTATGTGGGATTGAAGATATTTGGAGTAAGACTTTTGGTGATACAAGAACAAGTGAGAATCTTGTGAAAGCAACATTCGATGCTCTAAAAAATGCACATAAATATAACTTCAATTTATAAATATTAGTGGTGTATAAATGGCTATGGCAAAAAAAAGATCAAAAATAAAGGAGACAGAATCCACACCGAAATTATTTTTTGCAGTGCGTATAAGAGGCGCTCCAGGGATGAGGAGAAAGATATTAGATACGTTAAAAATGCTCAGAATGCATAAATTAAATCATGGTGTACTTATTTGGGGGACTCCTTCATTTGAAGGAATGCTTGTCAAATGTAAAGACTATATTTCTTATGGTGAAATTGATGAAAAAACATTGATTAGATTGTTAAGAGTAAGAGGAAAAACAGAAGGAAATCGCACTCTAACTGAGGAGTATATCAAAAATCTAACTAAATATAAGAATTTCAGAGAATTAGCAAAAGCTCTTATTACTGGAGAAATACAATATCAAGAAAAGGATATTTATAAAATTAAACCAGTTTTCCGATTACATCCCCCCAGAAAAGGACATCGAGGGACAATAAAGAAACATTACAATGAAGGGGGAACACTTGGTAATGTAGGTATTTACATTAATGGATTAATTCATAAAATGTTATAATTGTAAGGTGAGTAATGATTACAAGAAAATATCCTAAAAAAGTCCGAAAAATGAGAGGTAGACGTACACACGGGTATGGTAAAGTAGGTCAGCATAGAAAAACAGGACAAAGAGCCGGAAGAGGAAAAACTACTCAATGGAAAAAAAGCAAAAAGAGCTACTACTTAAAACAAAAGGAACTCGGATTTCCAGACCCAGATTGGGACTTGGGAAAGAAAGGTTTTAAGAGACCCCAAGATATTACCAGAATTTATCAGATTAATACAATTAATATTAAAGACTTAGATAAAAGAATAGATAATTTCGTTTTAGATAAAAAAGCAATAAAATCAGGAAACTCCTATAGTATAAATTTGAATGAAATTAACATTCAAAAAATACTTGGTCGTGGAGAAATTAATAAAGCAATTAATATAACTGTAAATAAAGCTTCTAAAAAAGCTATGGAAAAAATTCAAGCTGCTGGAGGTAAGATTAACTTATTATCTCAAGTAGAATAAAAGAAAAATTAATTTTAACTATTTCTTAACCATTTTGAGTGAAATTTCCTAAAGAGATCATAAGATGGAAATTGTAGATATAGATGAAAAGGATATTGATGAAACTGATAATCAGAGAAAAAAGAGAAATACTTGTTTATTAATTTGTATAATTATAATTTTAGTTTTAATGCTACCTTCTACACTAGCTTTTTTAGCTATTTTCTAAAAATCTGGCTTTTTTTAATGAAGCATCTTGTTTGCTAACTGGATTAATCCAGGCAATATAAAAATAAATCCAAGCGTATTTCCAATAATATGTATAGCTGTAAATAATGCACCTGCAAGAAAATGGGGAATAAATTGATTAATGGTACCATAAAAAGATAAAGTATAAACTAGCGAAGCGAAAATTTGAAAATTTGTCGTAATTAATGCACCAATACAACCGAATAGCACCATTACAGAAATTTTGTACAAATCTTTATCTGAATTAAATCTTTTTTTCTTTGATAAAAAAATACTTAACAGAGCTCCTATTAATCCAGTTGAGGAATAATGAGCAAGTTGAAAAATCAAGAGTGGTAAAGGAGAGGGGCTTAAAGGATTAAAAAAACAGAAAATAAATGAACTTAAAAATCCAACTATCATTCCATCTCGTTTGCCTAATATAAAACCCGAGAAGAAAATAGTAAGAGTAAATAATTCAATATTAGGAATGTATGCTAGTATATAACCTAAAACTATCGCTAATGCTGCAAAGGTGCTAATTAGTGCAATTCGAAAAGATTTTCTTTCTAACCATATTGAGTGATTCACATTTTCTAGTTCAGTCTTAACTATTTCAACTGTTTCACTAATCTCTTTTGTTTCCAATTTTAACCCCAATAGAATCTCAGTTTAATTTGTTTTCATTAAAGTTAAGATCAATAATGCAATTAGTATTAAAAATATATAGGATAATTTACCAGGTTACAATTCTGTCAAATAAAAACAACTAAGAGATAGAAATTATTAGGTAATTTATTATGGAGAATATTATTCTGATTAAAGAAGAAGTAAATTGCGATATAAACACTGCATTTAAATGCTTCACCGTTAACGAACTATTAGAAAGTTGGTTAACTGAAGAAGCTGATATATATCCTAAGCTTGGAGGTAAATATGAGCTTTTTTGGGACCCAAAAAACAAACAAATCAATAGTACAATTGGATGTAAAATTACAGGAATTGAAAAAAATAAATATATTTCATTCAATTGGAAAGGTCCAGTTGATTTTCAAAACTTTATGAATACAGCTGATCCATTAACCCACGTGATTATATTTTTATCTTGTAAAGATAATGATCCACATAAAACAATCATTTATTTATTTCATACAGGCTGGAGAAATGATAAAGAATGGCAAAAAGCGCGAAATTATTTTGAAAATGCATGGTCTAAAGCTTTACAAGGATTAAAAGAAAAAATCAAGAATAGGGCAATACATTAATAATTTTCTATTATTCAATTTCTTACATTTTATCAGAAGGTAGATGTATTGCTATTTTACATACATCTCCTCCATTAAATACAGATTCTAAAACTTCAACTTTTACCGGTTTTTGTAGTATCTCTTCCCAAATACCCTTATAGAAACCAGCTCCACAATAACAATATGTTGGAGATATTCTTGTTCCAGGCTTTTTTAAGGCATCTCTTATTCTAGGGCAATGACAATAATGTGCTTTCTTCTTTTCAAGATCTGATTCTTTCATGTATTCTACAAGAAATCCACTTTTAGGTATTTTAGTCGCAATAATTTTATTTTTTATTTTTATACCAGCTAAACCCCACCCTCTATTAACAATAAAATTAAAATATTCCTCATTTAATTTAAGAGTATTTCTTAAGAAGTTTTCAAATTTTTCTTGAAGCATTTCGTGAACTAAATCACGATCTTTAGTCTCTTCATATTTTTTCTTAATTTCTTGTAAATCTTGTTTTGAGTATTGACAAGCACATCCTGTCATAATATCAATGCGCTTTTCTTCATCAACAAGCAAATCGAGTTTTTCTATTGCTTTTTGAGACCAACTAAATATTTCATCTACGTCGGTGCTTTCGGTAAAATTTTCACTACCAACTAAAACTTCTTGTCTGATATCTTCTCCTGCGATTTTGGTTAGACATTTAGAAAATTTATTCAACCAATATTTCTCAAAATCAAATTCTTCAAGCATATTATGTACTCTTCATATCATTAGTTCTATATATAGATTGACTACATGAACTTCTATTGAAGTTAAATAAACAATCAAAATTATGTCCTCTCTAGATTCGTTTTTCTAAGATTAGGAGCTCAGAACTCTGTAGGATAAATTACCAACCTTTAAATTAAATCTTTCTTTAATAAAATCATATTAGAGAATGTAGGAAACTTGTACTAGTTTTCCCTACATTTTTGTATGTGTATTTAGAAAAAAGTGAATAAAATCAATGAAAAACACTAAAAAAGCAATATACTTCATTTCGATTTTAGTATTTATTCAATTACTCTATTCGGGTTCTATTCCTTTAGTTAAGGCTGAACACACTATTCCGGAATCATATTCCCAAAATCTCAATTTCAATAAACCTTATGTATATGAAGTTGTACAATTCGGGGATTCAACTGGATGGTATAATTTTACATTTGGCCTTGAAGGTGAATGGAAGACTAATCCTGGAGGGCAAATAAGGATTAATCTTACAGAATTTTATAATAAAGATATAAATGATTGGGGTAATGTATTCAGTGATCCAATACCTTGGTATGACATTGAAATCTACGAGAATAATCTTGGTACTCTTAATAATAATTTTACTTTAAATAATAGATCTAATAGTGAAGTTGCGAGAGCATTAACTCTAGGCTATAACAATTTTCAGTCAGGATTTTTAATTCCAGATGAGAATCTCACACACATTAAGGAGCTAGCGACAAACCAAGCAGATCCAGGCGGATTATATGATATTGTAGGCGAAATTGATATTGAAGAAACATACGATTTTCTTTATATTGGCTTTAATCAAATTGGTGGAAGTCAGAAAACTGAGTTAATATACGATAAATGGACAGGGTTATTAATTTGGGCGAAAACTAGTATTTTTGGATACTTACTTGAAATTCAATCACTTAATTTCACACTAGATTACACTTCTAGTTTTATTTATAATGTTAATCAATTTGGTGGAGTTGTTGGATGGTATAATTTTACATTTGGCCTTGAAGGTGAATGGAAGACTAATTCTGGGGGTCAAATAATTGTGAATTTTACAGGTTATTACAATAAAGATCCGAATGATTGGGGGAATATTTTTGATGATCCTATTCCTTGGTTTGATATTGAAATAGTAAAAAACATTTCCAATGCCTTAATAACGAATTTTACACTTACCAATAGATCAAATAGTGAATTAGGATGGGCTCTTACACTTGGGTATAATAATTTTCAACCTGGTTTTCTAATACATATTATGGATAATTTAACCCGTGTAAAGAAATTAGCACTGCAGGAAGCATCAGGATTTGTAAATGGGTTAGTTTCTGTCGAGGAAACAGAGTTAACAATTAAAATCACATTTGATCAAAGCGATGGAGGCCAAGGAACTTATCTAATTTATGAAAAATGGACAGGACTTCTACTTTGGGTCGAAACTTTTGTTGGAAGCTATAAACTTGAAATGGCAATTGAGAGTTATATACCATGGGAGTCTACAAAAGAAGAAAATGGTACTCCAAGTAATCTATTATTAAAATCTTTACCGTATATAGTTATTACGTCAATTAGTATAATTACCATATCCACTTCATTAATCATTTCAAGATTTAATACAAAATTCAAGAAATTTAATAAATATGTCTTGATCGCAATCCTAGCTAGCGCTAGTTTTGCTTCATTTTTTGTATTTACCTCCAGTATAGAGGTAGGTGAAGTAAATGAACCTTTAAGAGAAGTTCAAGAAATAACGCTAATTGTCGATTATGCAAATGGAACAATAAGAACGTGGGAAGATTTTGAATTAAGTGATTATAATACTACTGCTTTTGATGCTTTAAAAAAGTGGTGTGATATAGAATATACTGATTATGGAGATATGGGAATTCTAGTAGAAAGTGTTGATCATATAAGAGGAAATTGGCGTTATTCTATCAATGATGAATTTCCAGGAGTTTCAGCAAATAAATACAACTTACAAAATGGAGATACAATAAAGTGGATTTTCGGATAAAAATAAATCCTTTTTTTTTCTTTTTACATTTTAATAAGGTTAAACAATAGAATAAGCAATAAATTTTAGTATTTCGTATCTTTTGTCTCAATTTTCTTCAAAACAGATTCCATTTCTCTGAATGCTTTCCTAATTTTATGAAAATAATACCCTAATTTATACCCTTTTTTACAATTTGTAAATAACATGAAATTATTATCAGCGGATCCAACAAGAATAATCGTATACCCTTTAGTCCCTCTAATAACAATGTCTCTTAATTCCCCTTGCTCTAACCCTTGGCTAATTTTTTCTCCTAAAGAGATTAATATAGCTGGACTCGCACTATAAATATCCCCTACAACATCAGTCGTTTCAGAACTTGCAATTCTTAACCCCGTTTTTGAAACTACTGCTGACCCCTCTAAATCAGTTGATGCTTCTAAATTTTCTAGATTACGCATTAACTCATCTAGTATTTCTTGGCTGATTTCAATTTCATATTCTTTTGCTTTTTCCAATTTAAACACTTCTCTTAAGATAATATTAATTTTTAAAAATTTAAATGTTTTTTAGATGAAAGTTTCTTAATTCTTTGAGTAATACTGGATCTCCTCTCTGTGCCAGTTTTTTTGGGTCTTTACTACCCACTATTACAGCACCTTTAGTACCAAAAGTATTTAAAATCTTGGTAAAGGGCGGTTCTAATATTTTACCAATAAGCTTTTTCGCACCAGCTACGCTTTGTGCTAAACCAGTACAAATAATTCCTTCAGGATGATCTGGATTTTTAATACTTCCTTTTTTAGTTTTATATTTATAAAATATAGGTGGTTTATTATAAATTTTCAATAATTCTGCTGATCCTAATATTCTTAAAGTAGTTGGAGGTAAATCTAATCTGCTGAGTAACATAAACATATTCTTCTTCCTGAATAAAACTTTTTCTTTGAATAAGATTATTGCTTTAAATCCTCGATCTTTATTTGATACTGTTGTTTGAATTCTCTTTCCATCCAATTCATAGTAAGGATAAATATTTCCAGTAGTAGTAAACATTCCAATAGTAATATGCATTTGAGTCCCGAAACTTGTTTTGGGTTTGAATAAAGTATTATTATTTACTTTTACCTCAATTATATTGCTATTTTCAAAAGCATTAGGATTGGATGTAGCATAGCAACCTCGAAAAACTTTTTTCAAATCAATTCCCTTTATATTAATACCCACTCTATCACCTGCTTTTGCTGACTCAACATTTTGGTGAAATATTTGAATGTTTTTAACTCTGCCGGAGGTTTTTATTGGTAAAATTTCTAAATTTTGGTTTATATTTAAAGAACCATTCAATATTGTACCAGTTAATATTGCCCCTATTCCTTTTATAGGAAAGTGATGATCAACAGGAATTATAACATCTCCTTTTATATTTCTCTCAACTTTTAAAGATTCTATAGTTTTTAGAATTCCCTCTTTTAATTCTTCAAATCCAATCTTATTTTTTGCAGAAACAGCAAAAATAGGTACACCGTAACCAAAAGGGGTTGAACCAAAAAATTCTCTTGTTATTTTTATTTTTTCTTCAATATTACCAGTGAATAGATCAATTTTATTGAGAACAACAATGAGGTTATCGATCTTAAGAGATTCAACCATAACAAGATGTTCTCCAGTTTGAACTTGAGGACCTTTATTAATATCAATAACGATTAAACCACAATCAATAATTTCTACAGAGGAAGCACTAATTTTTATTAAATCAGCATGACCTGGACCATCTACTAATGTAACTAAGTACTTGTCAAGTAAGAAACTAGTAAAACCTAAATCAATAGTAATACCACGTTCTTTACTTTGAGGATGCGCATCAATACCCGCTGTGGAAATTATTTGACTAAGTACTTCTGCTATTGCAGTCTTCCCAGAATCAATATGTCCAAATAATCCGATGTGAATTGGGATTTTCTTTTCAATGTCCATCTTTAATAACTAAAAACATCAAAAAAATTTATACATTTTTACTGAATATGATATAAAATTTTGCATATTTCGAAAAATTATTTGAGTTTCATACGATTTTTAGATTTTTTGACAGTCTAAAAAGAAAGAAACTTGATTATTAACATAATAATTCTTTTAAATATTGGACTCTAATAGACTTATAATTAAAGTTTTATTTTTCTTAAATAATGGATATTAAAACATCTTAAAATTGATGATTTTATGAGTAAATTTTGTCCCTATTGCGGAAATCCTACGAAACCATCCGATAAGTTCTGTATTATATGTGGTAAACCTCAGCTTACTGATCTTCCTAAACGAGAAAAGAAACCTAAAATTCAAGAAGCTGTGAAAGAAGAAGAAGTTAAACCAGTTGAAAAGAAGGTAGAAGAAATAAAAGAAGAAAAGAGTGAAGAAATTCTGGATGAGGAATCAGAATATAAGAAAAAAAAATTATTCAAAAAAGTAAAAGAAACTGGAGATGTTAAACCTCTTCCAGAAGAAGTAAAAGAACAAATGGTTTATTATATTGAGTTTAATGACATACAACTAAATAAAAAAGTCCTAGTAGAAAAATTAACTGAAATTTCAAAATCCACTAAAGATCCTAGGTATGATTATGATACAAATTTTAAAAAAGAAATAAATATAAAATTAGAGGCCCTAAAGACGTTAATAAGCGAATTGAAACAAAAAGAAAGTGTAATTAAACAAAATTTAGAAGAGCCTTTTATTGTACAAAGGATTACAAATGATATTGATACTAAAGTATTTCAACTCGAAAATCTAGCAAGAGAGCATAAATTACATAAAGTTGATAAAGAATCTTTTGAAAAATTAAGAGAAAAATATAAACAAGAAAAATCTGACTTAGAAAATGAGAAAGATGATTTAATCGCAGGAATGAAATTATGGATTCAAGATTTAAAATTGGAAAAAGCAGAATTATCAGGTGAAAGAAAACTTAATAAAGGTAGATTTCACGCAAAAGAGATAACGGAAGATGAATATAAGAAAAAAGATAAAGGTTTTGACCTAAGACTAAAAAAAATCAAAACTAAAATTAAAACATTAGAAAATTTGACAAAGTAGGATTTTTCGTAAAAATATTTTATTAACAAATATTTTAATACTCGATAAATATGAGAAATAAATTAATTGCAATCATAATTTTGCTAATAGGATTATCACTTTTAGCGATTGGAATTATTCAAGGACAACATCTAATGTTAAATTCTATTTATGAACAAATGGTATTAATTCCTTAATATTACCATTTTCCTTTTTTAGCCGCTGCTGAATTATCTAAGAATCCTTTTTTCTGAAATATCTTTTCTTGTGATTTCCTATATTTATTGGATTGATGATAATGGGATTTACACAAATAAATCTTATGAAAAGAATTAGTATTAAATTTTAGATCTGCTTTTTCAATATAATTTTTCCAAGAATTTTCTGAAAGTGAACGAATAGCAATTTCACCACAACCCTTTATGGAGCATTTTTTACTTTTTGCCAATCTGGTTAATTCTTTTTTATCTTTAATCTCCTTCGGAAGTTTCATGGTTAATCTCTTGTAAAAACTTTATTAGAATAAAATATTATGTTTTTTAAATATATAATGTCTTAAAATTTTTGCTAAAACAAATGGATACAGCAAACTTAATTTTTAATAGAGATTTAATTAAGAATGCCTTATATCCTTGCGAATCTCCATTACGAGTCTCCATTAAAGATGATTTTTTTACAAGTTCCGCTGTTCTTTTTACAATAATTCCACATCAAGATAAACCATATGAACTAGTTTTGATTCATCGTTCAGATAAGGGTACAAGACATCGGGGGGAAATGTCATTTCCTGGAGGAAAATTTGAGCCCCAACTTGATAAATCTTTAAGAGATACAGCATTAAGAGAAACAGAAGAAGAAATAGGTGTACATCGTGAAAATATTACTATTTTGGGATGTTTGGATGACTTTCCTACTATGACACGTTATATTATCACACCATTTTTAGGAATTATTGATAAAAATCAAGTTTTAGTAAGAGACGAGAGAGAGGTTCAAAGAATCTTAAAAATTCCAATTGATTTTTTCACAAGTAAGACTAATTTTAGAGAACAAGCTGTTGATATTGAAGAAAAAAAGTTTCCTATTTTTTACTTTAATTACATCGATGATGAAAATGCTCAGAAATACACGGTATGGGGTGCTACTGCTTTCTTAATTGTCATATTCATTGAAAAAATTTATGAACTTACTATGTCAGAATTAGGGTTAGAGCGCTTTAAACTTGAAAAAATCAAACATCTGAAGGAATATATTAAACATAGAAACCAAATTACTAGTAAATTTTAACTCTTTATTTTCTAATTTTCTGTAATTTAAAAATATAATCGGGGCAGTTTTTACACTCTGGGATTTTGCATAAAAATTGTATTTTTGGAAGTGCACACGATGGAAAAAAGGGACATTCAATTAAATTCAAATCGATTTCTAACTCTAGATCACTGCTCATACGTTTTCACTTTTTTAATAATATTCTTTTAAATAGATAACAGTTAGATATTTATAAAGAGAAAAACAGTCAAAATTTAGTAACTCGCTATTTAAATTACTTTTATTTTGAAGAAGTTATTTTATTAAAACTTATAATATCTACACAATATTATGATGAAAACTTAATTTCTTGATAAAAATTAATAATAAATTTCAATTATCCTTCTAAATTTAGAATATCTATCATAAAAAAGAATGGGACTAAAATATGAAGTATAGAAAAATGGGATCCCTTGACTGGGAAGTATCTGTTCTTGGATTTGGAGCTATGCGATTTCCTATGATTAATCAAACGACTGTTAATGAAGAAGAAGCTATTAAAATGATTCGTTATGCTATTGATAATGGAGTAAATTATATCGATACCGCATATCCTTACCACAACGGGGAAAGTGAAGTAATTGTGGGAAAGGCGCTCCAAGATGGTTATCGTGAGAAAGTTCATCTCACAACAAAATTACCAATGTGGTTAGTTAAGAAAAGGGAGGATTTTGATAAATTTCTCGGTGAACAGATTGAGAGATTACAAACTAAACCCGATATTTATCTGTTCCATGGTTTAACTAAAAACCGACTAGAGAAAATCAAAAAGTTAAATTTAGTTGAAAAATTGGAGGAAACGAAGGAGAAAGGATTATTTAAATACACAGGATTTTCCTTTCATGATAATTTTGATGTCTTTAAAGAAATAATTGATTATTATAATTGGGATTGTTGTCAAATTCAATTTAATTATCTTGATGTAGAATATCAAGCAGGTACCAAAGGAGTAGAATATGCTGGAAGTAAGAACATTGCATTAATAATCATGGAACCTATTCGAGGTGGCAAGTTGGCTATTCCATATGAAAAATTAGATACGAAACCAGATATTAAAGCGATTCTAGATAAATCAAAAGTCAAAAGAACTATGGCTGATTGGGCTTTACAATTCGTTTGGAATCATCATGAAGTCTCCGTTGTATTAAGTGGAATGAGCAATATGCAACAAGTAAAAGAAAATATCGAATCAGCAAATAACTCCGCAAAAAATAGTTTATCTGCAGAAGAGTTGCATACTATTTCCAAATTACGAAAAAAATACGATAAATATGATCTCGTGCCTTGTACTAGTTGTAGATATTGCTTGCCATGTCCGAATGGTGTTGCTATTACATGGATCTTTAGATTGTTAAATGAATTAGGATACTGGGGTGAACAACGTAAAGATAGACTATTATTTTTCTATAATAGGATGGCAAAAACACCAGAAGAATTGGAAAAAAGGCTTTCTGAAGAAGAAGAGGTAGAAGGAGCAGCAAGTTTATGTATTCAATGTGGGGAGTGTCTTGAAAAGTGCCCTCAACAAATTAATATCCCTGATATTATGGAGAAGGCTAATTGTATTTTTGAAGAAGGAAAAAAAATATCAGAATTCTTCTAATTAAATATATTATTTATTGGTTATACCATTAAAAATAACCAAAAACTTCTTTTAAAAAGATAAATAAATTGAATTAGAAATATTTATTATGTATGGCCCTTGACGGTTGGAGTGGTCTCTGACACTGGGCTTCAAACCCAGTTATCCTGCGGAGGGATAGGGGTTCGATTCCCCTCGAGGGCCGCCAAATTATACATAAAGTGTTTTTTATGGTTGATTTTAATAAAATAACAGATTTTTTTGAAAGGTTGAATATTCCTGAAAATATGCTAAATAGAGGTCAACTTGTTTTAAATGAGTTCTTGAAACCTATAAAAATCCTTTTTGAACAAAGATCTGTACCTATTGAACCTTGGACTGACGAACAAATTGAGTTCCTCCTCCAGACTCTTTCAAATATGGATACAGATAAAGATAATAGCGCCGCTAGAGTAGGTGAAAGAGAAGCGAGAATCGCTTCAAAATTACACTTAAGAACTTCCGCGGGATTTTGTCATGGTGTAGGAAGAAGTGGTTTTTTAACGGCCGCTCAGCCAAAAGCACCTGGAGCTTCAATAATGTATGAACTTTCTAACTATTTAGCTCGAAACATATTGAGAAATACTGGATTACCAAACATAAAAGATGCAATTGTAGTACCCGTATGCACAGGAATGTCGTTATCTTTAGCTTTAGGAGCTTTGAAACAAGATCAGAGTGAAGATAATTTAAATTATAAGAGAACAGTTTTAGTTCCTCAAATCGATCATAAATCCCTTTTAAAATCGATTGATTTCATGGGTTTTAAAGCAAAAATTGTCCCAGGACAGATTTTTGGGGATGCGGTCAGAATTCCAGTTGAGGAAATAAAAAATAATTTGGATGATGACTGTTTTGCGATCATCTCACTTACTAGCTTTTTTCCGCCTCGAGAACATGATAATATTAAAGAAATAAGCAAATTTGCACAAGAGAATAATCTTGTCCATATCGTTATAAACGCATATGGTGTTCAAAGCCCAGAATGGATGAAATTAATTCGATCTGGAATCGATGCAGGAAGAGTAGATGCTATTATTCAATCAACAGATAAAAATTTTCTTACACCCGTTGGTGGAGCAGTAATTGCCTCCCCCTCAAAAGAAAATATAATAAAAATCAGCCAAGGATACGCCGGTCGTGCCTCAGCCACCCCAGTTGTGAATTTCTTAATTTCAATGTTATCAATTGGGATTAATGGTTATCAGAAATTAATTGAGGAACAACAAAAAAACCGTAAAATTCTTGAAACGAAACTAAGTGAAATTGCTGAAATATTAAATGAAAGAATTCTCGATATTTATAATCCAGTTGCAGTAGCACTATCATTAAAAAATATGAAAGAAGAAAAATTATATGCTCTTGGTGGAGCATTATATAATTTAAGAGTAACAGGACCAAGAGTATATAACCCAAAAGAAAATGCATTTGGGACATGTTGTAGTAATTATCCAACTCCTTATATTGTAATGAATGCTGCAATTGGAGCAACAGAAAAAGATATCGTTTCTGCTGTGGAGAGATTTGAAAAAGCGTATAATCAAATAGTTCAATAATAAAAATATTTCAAATTTTTTATTATTCTATTTAAACAGAAATAAAAATAAATAAAAACTAGTAGTTCTATATTTTAATAAAAATTATTTGAACGATTTAAAATCGTTAGTTAGGAGTTCGTAATGGAAAACCGGCTTTTAAACCAATTTAATAATGTCATTACTTCTCAATGGCTTTCTAAACAAATAGAAGAAGTATATTATCCTTTACTCCCTCGAGAGTTATTTGAATTAGCCTACCATACATGTAATTCAGTTGCTATGAGAAATATCTATATAAAACAATCTTCAAGTGAAGATGAAGGTGGTTCTATAGCAGTCTTTTATTCAAATAGCAAAAAATTTGCAGCAATAGAAGCTTTAGATAAATCTCTAAAAATCACTAAATACTTTAGTGAAGGGACTACTGGTGATAAAGTAACATTAGAAATTCAACCTTTACTAAAAAGGAGAAAAGAATTATTTGCTAAAAAGGATACAGAACTGAAAACTCAGATTTTAAAAAGCATTTTAGTTGAAAGAAAACTTGATGAATGCGCTAACTTGGTAATGTTAAAAGGAATAAATCGAAAAATCTATTTTGCAATAGGGGATGCAAGAGAATCAGCTGCTGTTGTTCCAATATTTATGGAAGCTGAAGGTGCAAGTTTAGTGCAATTAGCTTTAAATAAGTGGATGGAAATTGCTCAAAGACTAGAACCAGAACACTTATTTCCTGATAATCTTGTTCCCGGGATTCTTAAAAACCTCACACAAATAAAAAGATGGCTCCTTGAGTTAATTAGTTCAAATTTAGATAAATAGAACTTATTTCTAAGGTATTCTTCTAATATATCTAGAAATATTCTTGAGATATATATGAAAAAACGTAAAATAGATGTTTCACGAACTTTTTACCATAAATCGATGTGACTAGTTTAAAAATCTAATTAAAATGGGCCATCGGGGATTTGAACCCCGGATCTCAGGCTTTTACTTTCTCGGACAAATTTATTTGCTGTATGTCCGACGGTCATTTATAAGACCTGCGCTTGTTGACCAAGCTTGCAAACCTGTTAACCATTTCAGTCATCCAGAGAAACTTCAGATGAGAGCTAAGCAAATGGCCCAAATAAATTGAAAATGTTTAATTATTATAAACTAATTAAATCAGAAAAAAGATAAAAATTTTTTTATTGGTGTAATCTGTTATATTTATAATTGAAGAAAAAAATGAGACTTTAGTTAATTTTAAAAAAAAGAAGTTGATATACAATGGCTGAAATGTTAACAGATCTCCTTCAGAACATTTATAAAAGAATAGCACAATTAGGCCAAGCAATTCAAGAGTTAAAAACATCATTAGATGGCCTTAATCTAAATATTGAAGAAAAAATTTCAAATTTAACAGCAAAATTAGAGGAATTTTCTAATGAGATTAACGTTACACAAACTAAACATATTGATGTTGTTAAGGAAATTGGAGCAGGAACAACTACGGAATTAAAACTAATTCAAGAAGGTTTAGGTTTAGATGCTCTTAAAAATTTAATCAAGAAACTTGAGGATTTTTCTAAGCTTTCTGAGAGTGTTCTTAATCAAGAGACCGTAAATTTATTACTATCAGAAGCGATTGATTCTGTTAAAAGCCTTAAAGAATCTATTAAAGAAGAAGAGGTAGTAGAATAACATTTTAAAATAATAATAATGGGTGAAACTAATTGGCAGAACAACTACTTGATGAAATGATTCAAAAAATAAATCAAATTATGGCTTCGCTAGATGGAACTATAGCTCAAATCCACCAAATGAGCGGGTCTATTACTCAAATGACTCAAACTTTCTCTGAGCAAACAGTAGCTATGACAGAAAATATTAGATTGATAGTAGAAGTTTTAAAACAGTTCCGAGTTCAGTCTACAAAAAGTCTTTCAGACCTTTCTGTTGATTTTAATCAAAAAATAAAAGAACTTTGGGATAAAAAATCTATCGAAGCAATTACAGAAGAAGAAAAAAAAGCTATTGATATAATAAAACAAGCTTCAAAAGCAGTGACAGATAATCTTTATTTTGCCCAACTTTTGAATATAATTCAAAGTATCAGAGAAGAAACTAATAGAATAATTAGTTCTAGTCAATAAAATATTTTTAATTTTTTTATGCTTAGTTTTAATTTAGTATAACAAGAATAAATTTAAAAGGTGTATAAATTTTAATGCCTGCAGGCTGTTTCGTGATATTGCTTCCCACTGATTCAGATTACAAGATCATGGGATATTTTTTTAAAGAGGGCAAATCTGATTTTGAAATTACAAATGATTTCTTTCTAAGGTTAAATCTTGATCATTCAAAAAACGAGTATAATTTGCTAAAAATACAGGATCTTCAAATTTTCTCATATATTCATAAATTTAAAGGAAAAATTACTCGGAATGCGTCAGGAATTATAATTGGTTTATTACTAAATGAGAATGATAAACCAGAAAAATTTCGCTCATCTCTTAAAGAAGCGGCAGAAGCGTTTGAGATTCCTAGTCTTAATATTCTTAAGAAATCAAGAGAAGAATTTGAAATAATATTAAAGGATATATATTTGGAGCACTTAGAACCATTAATAGATATACTACAACCTGAAGCATTAAAAGCTAGTATTATTAACATTACTAAATTTATGATTAGTGGCGAGACGCAAGAAAGAAAAATTGCTCAAGACCTTGTAGAAAAAATTGAAAATAGAGAACATACTAAAATTTCAGAAAACTACAAAATCGCTGAAAATGCAATTAAATCTTTAGATTATGAGAAAGCAGCCAAATTTTATAATAAAGCAGCTGAAATCGCAGAAAGCCTCTATATAATGGATATTGCTACTTCACTTAGAGAAAAGGGTGATTTTTCTCAACAGATCCCTGAACTATCTAAAGAAAGAGAAAGATTCATACAAGAGGCGAGAAATGCTCTTAGAAATGAGGATTTTCATACAGCTTACACTTTATATAGAAGAGCAAGTGAGATTTCTAAAAAACTAGTTCAATTTGATAAAGAAGAGGAATATAGACTAAAATCAAAAGCTTTAGAAGAATTTTATAAAATTGATGAAAAATATAGATAAAATAAATAAACTTCTCTTGCATTATTTTTCATAAATATTATCCATTAAATTGCTTGTTTTTTTTCTGAAATGGCAGATTTTAATCAAAAATTAATATGCTTACTTACTGATTTTGGCTTAAAAGGTCAACATTATGTAGCGAGTATGAAAGGTGTTATCTTAAAAATTAATCCTAATATAAGAATAATAGATATCACCCACTATATTACTCCTTATTCAATAATCGAAGCATCATATATATTAAAAACCACGTATAAGCACTTTCCTGAAGGAACAATATTCATAATCGTAGTTGATCCTGGAGTTGGGAGCCCTCGAGAAATTCTAGCTCTAAAAACCACATCAAACCATTATTTTATTGGTCCTAATAATGGAATATTTTCTGGTAATTTTACTAAAAATATAGTTGAGTGCATTGAAATACAAAACGATGAATTCTTTAATAAACCCATTTCAAATACATTTCATGGAAGAGATATTATGGCTCCAGTAGCAGCACAAATAATATCTGGTATTCCTTTAAGTACATTTGGCCCTAATTTTAACCTTAATAATTTAAAAGAATCCCAGATTACATATGATATTGATTTTGAAAAAAAAGTTATCCAATGCTCAATTCAATATATTGACTCTTTTGGAAATGGAACAACTAATATACCAATGGGAAATAATATAATTAAAAATAGTGAATTTATCATAAACGAAGGTACAGAAATTATTGTTAAAATTAAGAAGAAAATATATAAAGGATTTTTTACTTTAAATTTTTCAAGCGTCCCAATTGAATCAATTTTATTTCTTGTTGGTTCAACAGGCTTTCTTGAACTTTCAATTAATCAGGGAAATGCTTCTAAGAAATTGGGGTTTAAAGTAGGAGATATTATAACTATAGAATTATAGAGAGAAGGATTTTGATATGGAAAGAGAAATTTTAGCTTGTATTGGTAAAGAAAATAGAAAATTTTTACAATCTGGCCAGATTTCTAAATATATTTTTCCAATGGAAAGAACAGAGGCCCATAAGAAAAAGATAAGTCATTTAATTACAAGGTTTTTTATATTATCAGTAGCCCCAGATGGTGCTATATTATATTTGGTACAAAAACGCGGAAAAAATAAAAAAGCATTCCCAGGATATTTTACTGACTCATCTTCAGGACATGTAAATTGGGCAAGAATTTTAGATCTAAATAAAATTAAGAAAAATGCGTTAAGAGAACTTGAAGAGGAATTTGGAATTCCTCCAAGAGAAGTTCAGAAGGTGCTATTTTATGATTTAAATACAGAAGGTGATGAAATAGCATACATTTTTTTAGGTATTGTTGATTATAATGTTCCTTTAAATCCGGATCAGAAAGAGTTAGATATTAGATTTAGTAGATTCTATAATAAAGCTGAACTTGAAAAACTGTTAGAAACTGAAAAATATATAGATTATTCAAAAAAAATTTGGGAAAAACTCTTAAATACAAAAATTTCCTCTCTCTTCGAGAAAATAACAGAATCCTCTATTGAAAATGAAAATAGAATTGCTCTGTTTATTGGAAGATTTCAACCTTTACATCATGGACATATTTATGTAATTAAAGAAATTTTAAAATCTAATAAAAAAATTAAAATTGGAATAGGCAGCTCTCAATTATCTCATACTGTAAATGATCCATTTACAACCGATGAAAGAAAAAGGTTCCTTAATACTGCCTTAGAAAAAAGAGGTATCTCCTCAAAATCCTATGAAATATATGATATCCCCGATATTTTTAACGCTAAAAAATGGGTAGATCATGTAATCTCAATTGTAGAGGAAACTGATTCAGTTTATTCGAATAGTGACTGGGTAAGAGAATTATTTTTTAATAAAGGAATTAAAGTCGAGAAGAAAATAAACATTTTTAAAAAAAAATTCAATGCCAATAATATTAGAAATTTAATTATCAAGAATGATAAAAAGTGGAGAAGTTTAGTACCCAAAGAAGTTGTTGAACTAATTGAAGAATTTAATGGAGTTAATAGAATAAAATCTCTATATAAAAAAGTGAATAACTCATAACGTCAGACAAAATCTTAGAAATTGATGGGTCTTTCGGTGAAGGTGGAGGTGCTATACTTCGATTAGGAGCAGGCTTTTCAATATTATTACAACGTCCAATTCGAATAAAAAATATAAGAGCAAATAGGCCTAAACCGGGATTAAGATTACAACATTTGATGGGTCTAAAAACATTATCAGAATTAACAAATAGTGATTTATCGGAATGCCAGGTTGGAACTAAGGAAATCACCTTAAATCCTAAACGAACAATAAAAAGTAAAATTAAGGTTGAAATTGCTACTGCTGGGAGCCTTGGTTTATTTCTTCAACCTATTCAAATCGCATGCTTGGGTTTTAAAAAACCAGAGAAAATTGAACTTTTAATTCACGGTGGTGGAACTTTTGGAAAATGGGCTCCAAGTCTTAATTATCTTCAACAAGTAACGTATAATATTTTTAGAAATCATGGGTTTAACATTGATATTGATATTAAGAACCATGGCTTTTATCCTAAAGGAGGTGCTGTTGCAAAATGTGCAATCTATCCTCCTAAAAATAAGCTCAAATCGCTTGATTTAACGGAATTAGGAGATATTGATTTAATCCAAGGTGAAATTATCTGTACCAATCATTTAATTAATAAAAAAGTATGTGAAAGAATAGAAAAATCTGCGATTCTCCATATAAACAGAAATTTAGGAATTGACGCTAAGATTAATTATAAATATGTAAATTCCTTAAGTCCAGGAGTAGGTCTTTCTTTATGGGCATATTCAGATACAGGTGCAGTAATTTCTTCCGGAACGATATTAGGTGAACGAAAAATTACTTCCGAAAATCTAGGTATTATGGCAGCTAATAAACTTATAACATATATTAAAAAACAAATTCCCGTTGATAATTATCTAAGTGATCAGTTAATTCCTTTCATGGGATTTATTGAAGAACCATCAAGAATAAAAGTACTTGAAGCAACAAATCACACCAAAACTAATCTAGAATTGATTAAATTATTTTTACAAAGAAATTATCAAGTTAAAAATGAAAAAACACATTTTATAATAGAATTTCTATAGTAACTCCTATATAAAGAAAGAATTAATCAAGAATTTATCTGAAGATTAGAAGAAATTTTTATAAGATTATTTTATTATATGTTTATTATAAAAATTATTAAAATATTCTTATAAGAATGTCTCAGACAGTTGCCGCATTTCAACGGTGTCCTAGATGTGGAAATGAGAATACAGCTGATAGTTATGCTTGTAATTTCTGTGGTTTTAGATTAAAAATAGAAAGACTTGAAAAAATTAAGTTTTTTAGAAGATATGAAGCAGAATGGATCGGTCCTTACCCTTGGTATATGAAGATTCTTTATCTTTTTGTGAATGCTCCAAAAGCTTTTCACGATATTAATCATAAAAGAAGTAAAGCTCCTGGCTGGTTAATTTTATTGTTTTGTTCTTTATTATATGCATTAATGGGCTTAGCTTTCTTTTCACATTTTAATTTTGCAGGCATTCCACCTTTTACAATTATACATTTCTTAATTGGCTTAGGCTTTTTTGCCTCTTTTTTTATATTTGGTTTTTGTTATCAATTAATTTTCTTTTGGTTTTTAATATGGTTATTTAGCAAGGGAGCTAATTATGCTGTAGGGTTCACAGATAAGTTAGAAACACGCTTTGGAGGGGTGAAAGAACAAAAAGAAAAATATAAAGAATCAGATATAAGCCCATTTAGTATATATAAAGGTGGTACTATGCTAACATTAGAAGGAGCATATAAATTCAGAATGATGTTATGTGCGTTCACTCCATTTTTATTAATAAATGGTATTAAGATTTTGGTTGTACTTTTTGGATTTCCAACGGTAGATGTGGTTAATATTGATCAAGTATTTAATGCTCCAACTTGGGCAATTTTAGATATAATCGATGCTTTAACTCTTGCTACATGGGTACCTATTTTAATAACTCTCGCTATAAGAGAATTAAGTAATTCTTCTACCACCCGTGTATTAATCCCTAACATTATTATTGGTGTTATAGTTGCTATTTTATTCTACTTTCTACGTCCAACATTATTTGGTTAAATTTATTAGCTCTCAATCCAAAAGTAATATAAAAATTCTGATTTATTTAATTATTTAAGTGTGACATGACAGAAGATAATAATAATCCTGAAACTGAATCGAAAATTGAATCTGAACTATTTGCATTAGTTAAATCAATAACAAATTTAAATAATAAATATCAAAAGGGGATAGTTAATCAAAATTTCTTCAAAAAAGCATTAAAAACAACTATGAATAACATATTAAAGTTAAATTTTACCTTAAAAGAAAATAAACTTCAACTGCCAGATCTCCTTAATAGAATGGATTTTACTCAAGATTATAACTCCGCTATAGAGATCATTAATCGAGTTTCATCCCTAAATCTATCAGATAATAGTATAGCTACAAATAATCGCACTTTTTTAGAATTACCTGGTATTACTTCCGAAATAACCACATCTTTTATAACTCTTATGGATGCGTTAACTTTGGATGGTTTAACAAAAAACGATCTAATTTTTAATTTATTTGAAGAGTTGACTTATAATTTGGGTAAGTTTCCAGGATTAGATGATATTCTATCTAGGGTTAAATCAGTTCAAACAAATGCTTTAAATCATGATGATCAAATATTTTCTAATACAAATTTAAGAGAAAAATTAATTGAAGATTTATATCAAATATTTAAAGAATTTCAAAACAAATTAAGTCTAAAACCTTAGGTAAAATAATAAAATTAATATTTTTTCAGTAATTTAATTTCATATATATTAATAATTATTTCTCAAACAGAAAAATAAAAGGTAATTTCAAATTCCACGTCCAGGCTTACGTTCCAAAGCTCAAGCAAGGAAAAATATCAGCACACCAGGGAACAGAAATGTTACCCATTATTGGAGAAGAAAACCCAAAAGAGCAAAATGTGCAATATGTAAAAGACCGCTTCAGTCTGTTCCAAGACTAAGACCTTCTAAAATGACTAAAACTCATAATACGGCAAGAAGGGCAAATAGAATGGAAAGTGGAAGGTATTGTGCAAAATGCCTTCGAACATTAATAAAAGAAACAGTTTGGAGCCAAAAAACGTCTTAGATTATTAGCATAATTATTTATTCTTAACAGTAAAAATCATAAATATTTCCTTTCTTAATTGAATTAGATTTAACTTTAAAAAATTTATATAAAATGATAATAACAATTTCAGGACTCCACGGAACTGGCAAATCTACTATAGCAAAATTAATTGCTGAAAAACTAAAAATCCAGTATTACAGTACTGGCCAAATTTTTAGAGTTCTAGCACTAGAAACTAATATGACTTTAGAAGAATTTACTGAATATGTAGAAGAAAACCCTGATATTGATAAAAAATTAGATAGCAAAATAATTGAAATTGCTCAAAAAGGAAATATTGTTATCGATAGTCAACTAAGTGGGTATATCCTCAAGACTATAGCAGATTTCAAAATATTATTAACTTGCACCCTAGAAACCAGAGTTAAACGAATGTCAGAAAGAGATAGTAGTAGTTATGAAGAAAAGTTAAAAGAGACAGCACTAAGAGAAAAATCAGAATTAGAGAGGTTTAAACGTCTCTATAATATAGATTTAAATGATCAAGAGGAATTAAGTCAAATGTATGACCTTGTTATAAATACAGAAAACCTTACAGTTGAAGAAATTTTAGAAAAAATTCTTTTTACCCTAGAAAAAGTATAATTCTCTTTTTATCTAAAAAATCGAAAAAATTTTATTCTTATATTGATTTTTAAAATTACTAAAAATTACATATCTTTACTGGATATAAAAAATAACCAGTAATTAAGAAACAAGTAAAAATAATTTGGTGACAAATTATATGAGTGTGTATGATATTGGAAGATTGTGCGTAAAAACAACAGGAAGAGAAGCAGGACATTATTGTATTATTGTTGATATAATTGATAAAAACTACTTGCTAATTGATGGTTTAAAAGTTCGAAGAAGAAGGGTAAATTATAGACATATAGAACCAATCGCAGAAACAATTGAAATAAAAAAAGGAGCTAAACATGACGAAGTCGAAACAGCGATTCAAAAAGCTAAATTAGAGAAAAAAATGACTGAAGTAGTGTCTATTCAAATAAAATAGTTTAAACGTATAAAATCCTAAATAATCTTTTTACTTCTTTTCATTTTTGCAACGGTTGCCTAGCCCGGTACGGCGCTGGCTTGGAGTGGAAGCCATCCCAGAAAGCCAGTGTGTGAATGCACTCGGGGGTTCAATATATAAGAAAATACTTCTTATAAGAATAAATCCCTCCCGTTGCGTATTTTCCTTTGTATAAATTAATAGTGTTATACTTCCGGAAATTCCAAAGCTTTTGCTTTTTGGCCAGCGAACATTCCTCCCATGCCACCTGAAGCTTGACTTTGAAGTTTGAGGATCCTTTGAACAAGTGTGTTAAATCCTAATGAACAGAGAAAATACCAAGCTGTGAAATTTATAAAAATATTACCAGCTGCGATAAAGCCACCAATTAAGGGAACATCGTTAGCATTCATAGGAGACATTGCTACCGGTCTACCTGCGAACATTGTATTCACAATACCAAAGATAATAATCATCGGGAGAAACGTTATGCACGTTGGTTTCATTCTTTGTAGACCCATTCTTTGCTTTGTTTGTTTAAACATAGAGTCTTTACGTTCCCATCTTTTTCGTGCCTTTATATAGCGTTCAGTGTCAACCTCAGCTAATGCAACTATCTTTTCTTTTTCTTCCTCATGACCTTTAATTTGTTTTTGTTTACGGTTAATCGCGTCTGTATCTACTAATAATCTTGTTAAAGCTGCGCTAATTAATGCCGTCGTTAAAGCTAATAGTATAACAAATATCATTGAACCGGGAGGTGTAGTAATTAAATCCAAAAAGGCATTTTGAAAGGTTAATAACAACATCTTATATTTATTTATATTGAAATTATTATAAAGTTTTCAATTAGTATTCTTTCTAAAATTATAATTTGAAGTTTTTACTATTTTGAGATTATAATTATAAAATGTTAAATAAATAGAAATAAAATTAAAAGGATTTATCAAAATGTATTAATATTTGAAATAGATTTATAGGATTTTATTTCATTTGGACTTACTAAATTGGTAATATATTTGGTTAATTTCTTGAAATATTGTTCAAATTCATCTAGCTTAAACGAATCTTTAATGCGACTACTCCACACACGACTATACTTGAAATTGTAGTCGATATTCTCATCAAAACGGATCATTAAAAGATATGCAGAAAGTCATGACTATAAGGTGCATGGAAATGATTTAGATGATGATGAAACTGAATCTAATTAAACAATTCTTACCTTTTTTTTATTTTTCTCTTTTTAGTTTATTTATCTAACATGATAACGTAACTGAATTTAATAGCTTTAATGGTACTACCATAAAACTAAAAGAAGAAGGTAGTTCACCTGTACTTTCTGGATCTCATAATTTCTTTTTTTCTTATACTATTATTCTAAAGGAAGATGAGATTTACTTCTCAATGAATCTTTAACAAACTATCTGAAGAAAAAATAACTTCACAGGTAAAAGAACTTAAAAAAATGATTTGATTTTTTCTAGTAATTTTCTTCCTGAAGAAGTCATAAAAATTTTTTGGGGGCGATGTCTTTTATCACGAGTAATGAGGTTATCTGCTTCTAACTTGCGTAAAATGGTGGAAACTTGATTTCTTTCCCTATTAAGAAATTGCTCGATTTCATGGTAGTAGGCAAATTCTTTATCTTGGCATAACTTGTTGATTTTGGTGAGGGTCTTCAAATTGTTGTTAAAATACTTTTTTAAGATAAAATTGAGATTTTGATTTGTGATCATAACTTCACTATATAGCGAACTTATATAAATGAAAAAATAGGGAAAAGGTAGAAGAGCCTCATGAACGAGACTCTTCTGGACGAAATCTTTAGAAATCCAAAGGCGATGAATACCTTTGAGAAATCCGAATGAAAAAAATGAGTAAGATTATTTATGTTTAACGCAATATAAGAAAAAAGATATTGCCGAATTACTAATTTCTTATTACTCAGAAATTGGGATAGAAAATTCTCTTTTTACATTATACAAAATCAGTTAAAGAAGTTTTTTGTTTTGAGCTTAGTTTACTTCTAATTGTCTTGATTTTCTTATGCTTATTTTTATTTGTGTGAGAATGAGAAGTGATAAAAACTCTATCTTCTTGGTATTTCCTATAGAGTCTAGGGTAGATTTCAGAAAATATGCATTTGTTCTCCTTTTGAAAACAGCAATAAAGACAACAATGAGGGCGATTTGGATCTATATAGCTAAAATC
>JAHQWK010000008.1 GCA_029856145.1 Promethearchaeia archaeon | reverse complement strand
ATTAGTAAGTATAACTTGGAGTCTTAAAGATCTTAAAGGCAATTTTGATTCGACAACGATTAAGGCATTTTCTAAAATAGTGAATCTACCCCAAGATTTTCTTCAAAATGTTGTTTTCAAAGTATTAACAGATGAGAGAGATATTGTTAATTTATTTTATAAACATGATTATAATTCTAGATTTGATCCTAATCCTGAACTTGAAGATACTGACAAAATTTTCTCAAAATGTTATTCACTTATTTCTAACAAGATAGATTCAGACTTTCAAGGTTTTAATTTTGATTTAAAATTAAATGAACAACAATATTCTAAACAATTGGGGGATATTTTTGCAGTTATAAATTATCTCCTTGGAAGAAATGGGATGTCAATTAAAGAAATTGAGAATATAGAGGATTTAAAAAAAAAGGTACTTGTAACTTTTAATAATCTTAAATAAAAGTTATATTAACGTTTTAAATTTGCAGAAACCCATTCGTAGTAGCCCTTTTCTTCTAAATGTTTCGGGATCTCTGCGAAAAATTCAGATGTTATTTCTTTAACATGTTTTGCTGCAACAGGATGGAACATCATGGCTAAATCTAAGCCAACAAGGCTCAGAGATAGAGCATTGAGTACTTCCCATATTGGTCCTCGATATTTACGTAATCCCCATTCAGGTGCTGTTTTCTCGCTCATCCACGCTTCTCTAGCACCCCAAGCATTTGTAGTACCTCCGCTTATTGGGTAAGCTAAATCGGTTTCACCTAGTAGTCCAGCAACACGCATTCTCTGATAAATGCTAAATGAATATTCCATTCCATAACCTAGAGTTGCACATGTTGGATCCATCACTATTCGATTAGGTGGGAGTCCAAGTTCTAAAGCATCCTTGTTCATCTTAATCTGGTTGTTAAGGTCTAAGCTAGTCCAAAGTAGGCAGTTATGGTCATATTTAACCGCTAAAGGTATAACTTCTTCCCATGTAGCTTTATCTGCGGCTGATAACATTAACACTTCACTTTCAGTTGCAGCAGCGGTTACTTCAAATAGTTCTTTATCTTTTTGTTTATTTCCTGAGCAACCAATAATTACAGGAACATCAACAGCTTGTAGAATATCCTCTAAAAATTTTAGGGATTGTGAGATGGGAGCATCTCCCATACCAGGATCGATCTCTAATGAATGAAAAGTGATGCATTCAGCACCAAACTTATCAACAGCAAATTTCGCCCATTCACCAGGATCATTCAAAACTTCCCCATATTCTTGTTTTATTGGCTTTGGAAGCATCATTTTAGCACCCATATCAAATACGTCATAAGTAATGAGTGGGGGATTAGGGTTCCGCTTGCTCAATCCAAGAAAATTATAAAAAGGAGGAACAACTTCTCCACCGATTACAGCTTTTTTTCCATTTGAGCGGACAAATTCAATTGTCTCGATTTTTCCTGGAAATTCTAAATCAAGGGAAAATTTTGACGGTGTCCACTCAGCTTTCCCCGGAACTCCGGGTAATACAGCTTGAGCAGCGGCTTGAACAATACTTGGCAACATTTGAAATTCAAGATATTCTGCAAATAAATCTACGTCTTGAAGCTCGATTTCTTCGGTATCTTTCATAAATTTTGCTAATTTTTTACTCAATTCATCGAAGGAAATTTTACATCACACTTTGAATATTAAGTTTTTATTGATATTGAAAAAAACATTATAAAAAATTTAAAATTTGTTTATTGAAATTGACAATTATTTAAAAAGACTCGATGTCGATTTTCGACTTTGTATTTAAATTTCAAGTGAAATTCGAATTTGGGAAAAAATTTTAGGTAGTAAGTTTTAAAAGAAAACTTGGAATATATTTCATCAATCCAATTAATTAAAATTTATTGAAAAATTATGAGAAAGAATATAATTGCAATCATAATTCTAGCGTGTATAGGAATTGCGAGTGTAGTAACTATATATTGGATATCAATTACCCTTTATGAAACGCCAGAAGAGGTGAATGAGGCTCCTATAATACTTACTTATTATCCTTTAACAAATCCTAGTATCTACCAAACAGAATCACAAGAGTTTAATGTTACCGCTTATGATCCTGATGGGGATGCTCTTACTTATGGCTGGTACCTTGATGGAATAAAAGTTGGTGGAAATTTAACAACCTATACATTCGATGCTAGTGGCAATCCTATTGGTCCTTATACAGTAAAAGTAAACATAACTGATGGAGATCTTACTGTTGATCATTCTTGGATTTTAATAGTTTTATTGGAAGAAGTACTTAGAATACCGGTAACAGCCAACCCTGTTACCATGGATCCAGTAAGTAGTTGGGATAGTATTTCAAATAACATGCTCGATCAAGTAGTTGAAACTTTACTTGCATATAATTTAAACGACCCTTCCTTTCCACTTGTAGGAAGACTTGCTGAATCTTGGGGTTTCCAAAGCACAAAATTCGGTACGAATATCACATTCCAACTACGGGATAATGTATATTTCCATGATGGTTCAAAACTTGACGGAAATTGTGTCTTGCACACTTTTGAAAGAATTAATTTCTTTGGAAATGCGACAGGTACCTTAACAGCTCCTCATCGTATGGCTTATCCACATACTCTTTATAAATTTACAAATAAACCTCCAGGGTTAACACCAATCTTTAATCATACCCTAAGTTTTGTTAATCCTGTTGATGACTTGGAAGTTACTCTTGTATTAAATGGGCCATTTGGACCTGCTGAAGGATTATTAACTTATACTGCAAGTGCAATTGTCCATCCTGATTCTACTCCTGTCAATGAGATGTTAGAACTCTCCTCAGATCTAGTCATTGGAACCGGTCCATTTAAATTAGTAAGATATATTCCTGACTCAGAGGTTAGGTTTGAACGTTGGGAAGGATATTGGAGATTTCCTGCTTTTTGGGATAAAATTATTTATGTCTATTATATAGATGCTGTCGCCGCTAATGATGCTATGCTAGCCGGAGAAATTGACTATTTAGATCAGCTGTTGGTGATTGATTCTTATAAACCTATATTTGAAGCAGATCCAGATATTACTGTGACTGGAGATGGAGTAAATCCATACATCAATGGTTCGATCTACTGGTATATTGCTTTTAACTCCCCATATATAAATAAGACTTGGAGAAAAGCTATTTCATATGCCTTTAACTATACATATCTTATCCATGATATTGATGAAGATACAACCGTAAGAGCTAATTCATTAGTTCCACCAGGTTATCCAGGACATAACGCTTCAGTTGTAGGTGGTACGTTTAATATTCCAAAAGCCAGACAAATTATGCAGAGTATGGGTTTTGGATATGATGGACCAGGTTTAACAAATCCTTGGGAGGTAGGGTCTCAAGTTGGAGATGACTTCACTCCTGGAGTTGATGAGTCTAAATGGACATCAGCAGCATGGGTCCCGAATACAGGGAACTTTAGTGGTAATATATGGAATTTCCGTTTTAGACAAGGAAGTCATTTCATGGAACTCCTAATTGCTCGATTTACATATGATATGGACTTAATCGGAATTGATGTTGCCCAACAGACATTAACATGGGAGGAGTTTCTTGATATGTTTATATATCATCCCGAAAGACTCCATATATATTATGTTGGTAGGGGTCCTGAATACTTTGAAGCCTTTAATATGATTGATCCAGTAGTTAATCCAGCATTGCAATCCAATTATGCACAAATTAATGATGATGAAATAAACACTCTTCTAGCTATTACTGAAGCGGAAACTGACACTGCTACAAGATATCAATATTACAAGAGACTTCAGAGTTTGATAATTGACAAAAACTTCTATCATATGCCTTTATATTATAACAAACTCTACCATGTTCACGCCGCTAACTTAAAAAGTGTACCTTATAACTGTATGAGATTCTTCTATTGGTATCCAACTTACCGAGTATAAAAAATTATTGAAATAAAAAAAAGAAATTTCAAAAATCAATAATATTTTTTTTTTTCACTTTATTTTTGTGTAGGAAAAGAATTAATCCTATCGAGAAAATAAAAACAAGTAGAAAGATTTCTAGTTGAAATCCGGGTATGATTGGAAGGTAATATCTCGTTAAATCTTTATCTATAAGTGTGCCATTACTATAAGTTATAGTAGATGTTAAAAAAAGAGTGTCTGGTCCACCGCTGACTAGTATTATCTCTATATAATAAATTTTTTCCTTTGTTGCTGTATAGTTAATGTATGGGTTATTTTCCAGACTATAGGCAACAGTTTTATTAAAAATATTTTCATTTAATGTGTTATCATTATTTACATAGGATTGTACTGGTCTTGAGTTAAACAGAAAAAGAGTAAAATTTCCACTACCGGTATGAGTTATATTAAGCTCAATATTATTGTCAATTTCTAAGTCAGTTAGGAAGAAAGTATAATTCCCATTTTTCATATTATCAATATAAGTAAATGCCATAGCATTATTAATTGGAATTATCATGAGGAGCAAAACAATTGATATTGATATCTTTTTATAGTTCATTGTACAAGTTATCACATCTGTTTCGATAAAAATATATTATATAATAATTATGAGTGTTAATTAAAATTCACTTTAGAAATTTTTTTGAATTATAAATAAAATTTAATATTATTATCAATAGCAAATACCTTAGAAAATTCATGGAGCAATTTATTATCGAAAATTTAGAATTTGCCAAATATCACGGTTTAGGAAATGATTATATCATTATTAATGACATTAAATGGGCGATTCCAGAAAAAAAAAAGTCAGCTTTAGCAAATAAATTGTGTGAAAGTCATTTTTCTATTGGAGCAGATGGTTTAATTTTTGTATGTGAGTCTAAAGAAGCTGATATTAGAATGAGGATATTCAACAATGATGGATTGGAAGCTGAGATGTGTGGAAATGGGATCAGGTGCTTTTCAAAATATATCTATGAAAATAATATCATCAAAAAAGATAAGATTAAAATAGAGACTCTTAAAGGGATTATGGTTGCAAGACTTAACATAGCTGATGAGAAGGTTAAGAGTGTAGAGATTGATATGGGTTCACCAATTCTGGATTGTGAAGAAATCCCTGTTTTGTTAGAAAGCTCAGTAGATCGATGTGTTAATGAGCCATTAGTAATTCTGGATAAAATTTTTAGGTTTACGGCTGTTTCGATGGGGAATCCGCATGCAATTATATTTATTGAAGAAATCTTAAATGATGATGAGCTGAATAGATATGGAGCGACAATAGAATCGCACGATCGCTTTCCAAATAAAATAAATGTTGAATTTGTTAAACCAATTTCTAAAGAAGAGAGTATTGTAAGGGTTTTTGAAAGAGGAGTTGGAATTACCAAATCATGTGGTACAGGAGCCTGTGCGACTGTTGTTGCAGGGACTATCCTTGGAATATTTAACGAGAATGTACCTATAACAGTGCATAATGATGGAGGAGATTTAAAAATAACCTATAATGGTAAAAGAGTTTTCATGGAAGGTCCTATAGAAAAAGTTTTTGATGGTGTAATTGAAAGAATAGAAATCTAATGGTTTATAATCTTATGAATTATATTGCTTGGTTGAAAAAGGAGATATTGGAGAAACATTAAAAATAAAAATTTGAATCTCTTATTTTTATATTGAGATAAAATTATAAAAAGTGGGACTATTAGGGCTTGGATACCCCTTATTATTCTCGATGAAGTGTTGGCATTATGAAATCTACGTTTAGCTCTATTGCTAAGAGGATTAATGAAAATACTGATCTGCACTGATCATTTTTATAATTTTATCTTATCTATTAGAATTATAGTCAGAGAGATTACTTTTCATAAAAGATGTGCTGGCGCAACACTTACTCGTTGTGCCAATTGGTCCTAAACTTAATAATTTTATCAGAATTGTATAAACCTCCATTAATTAGATTAAATCTAATGCTATTAATACAGCTTTAATTTTTGTTTGATTTGCTTCTAATGGAGGAGTTTCTCATAAATTAAAAAATTTTTTAGTAAATTTCCTATATAAGCCTTTTTAATAACAATTTATTTTTTTCAAAGTTAATTTGTAATTTTTATATACTATTCATATTTAAAGAAAAAAAATTATCATGATATATTATGGAAATAAATTTATTAGATAAGTTTCAAGGCTGTTTATTAGGTGTAGCAATAGGAGATACATTAGGACATCCTTTTGAAGGGAAACTTCGTTCTCAGATATTTTCATATTTTAAAAATTTTGAAGAATTTTTAAATTCTAATTCAGATTTATTTAGAACCTATACTGATGACACACAGTTCACACTTCATCTTGCTAAAGCTCTAATTAAAGGTAATGGTTTTAACCTGGATTATATCATCAGAGAATTTGTAAATTGGTTAGATGATCCTCCTATTGGGCCCGGTTATGGTTGTATTACTTCTATTCGTAAATTAAAATATGGAATCCATTGGAAACAGGCGGCTTCAAATTCTGGTGGGAATGGTACTACAATGAGGATTGCTCCGGTTGGATTATTTTATTGTAAAGATCCTAAAGCATTAAAAACGGCAGCTATAAAAACTAGTACAATCACGCATTCTCATCCTGCTGCTTCAGCAGGAGCTATTGTTATTGCCCGTGCTATTGCTTATCTAATTGATAAGACTCCAGAAACTGGTTTTTCTGTTGATGATTTTTTTAATGTTATAATTAGTTCGATTTCTAATTCTCAGGATGAAATATGGAAGGAATTCATTAAAATCTTATATAAATTGAAATCGAATCTAAATATGCCAATTGAATCCGGACTGATTAAATTTTCCCAAGCTGGCGTTAAATCTCCATATTTTATTGAACAATATTTAGGTCAAGCTTTTGTACATCCATATACTATCAGTACAGTGGTTTGTTCGATTTTTATATTTTTAAAAAAATTAACTTCTTTTAAGGAATGTATTCTCGAGCTTGCTACAGCAGGAGGAGATAGTGATACAGTAGGAGCAATAGGGGGAAGTTTAGCCGGTGCTTATTTTGGCTTACAAAAAATTCCACCTGATTTAATAAAACTAGTTAAAAATAATAAGAAAATATCAAGAATAAGTGAGGAACTTTATATTGTATTTGAGAAAAGATTTCTAAAAGGATTATTCTAATTTTTTGAAGAAGCTTCTTAATTTTTCCAAACAAGAATCACAAAATTTTGATGGCTTTTCATCAGTATCAGCTAAGGAATTTGAGAATTGCATAACACAGAATTTATTGCAATGTCCTAAATTAAAAGTGTGTCCAAGTTCATGAATTGCTTCTTTTAAAATCCTTGATTCAAAAAGTTTATTATTATCAACCCTTCTATAAAAATTTTCTCTGAGTCTGGTGATAGAAATTAGAGCTACAACTGGGGTAGTAGTAAGCTCTTTTTTTGGGCTCATAGCTAATCCAAATACAAAATTTAAAGAATTTGAAAATATATCTTTATCTACAATACCTAAAATTCGAAAAGTTCGCTCATTTTGTGCGTAATTATTAATCTTGTTTAATATCTTAGAAGCATTATACTGACTTCTTTTAATATTATATTCTGAATTTTCAAGGGGAATTATATCCATTAGAGAATCAACAGATACACTTAATTCTCTAAAGCTTAATTCTAATTTTTTTTTTAATCTATGTAAAATAGAATGATTTACTTGCCCTATTTTTAGCAATCTGATAATTTTTTTCATTTTAATTATATAATAAGAGGAATTTATTCATTAAAAGAATATTAATTTGAATTTAAAAATGAAATCATAGATGCTAGGTATTAGATAAAAAATAAAATGCTCAATTATTAACGGCAAAACTTTTTTAGAATATTAATTTTTCTTATCTATACCAGCTTATAAATAAGATTACCTATTTAATTTTCAGTTTATCTCTCTAATAAGAGAGAAATCGAATTAGAACTCTAATAAGAAAAGCCAGTTTCTCAACGGGAGGGTGGTCTAGTTTGGTATGATACTGTAGGGTTTTCTCTACGGCGTGAATCTTGGTTTGGGACCAAGGGGCCGGGGGTTCAAATCCCCCCTCTCCCATTTTTGTATTAAATTTTATATTCTATTAATCAATTATCTATATATCTATTAGATCTTCAATTTCTATTGAATCTTCTTTATTAAAGTAAACTTCTGGTATTATTTCTTGAATTGTTGAAAATATATTCAAGATAATCGCTGGATTTTCAGAGGTTACAATGTGATATCTTAAAATTTTACTTAATTTTGATAATTTTATGTTATCCTTAAAGAGTTGAAAAAGTTGTATAATATCATCCTCGAAATCTGAATTCTTTTGTATCCAAGCAATGATTCTCTTTTCTTTTGATTGTTTGTTTGGTTTAATTTTCAAAATTAATTTCATTTAAGAATACTCCAATATTGATTCTAATATTTAAATTAGTTATATGGCTATCTATTTAAACAAGGATAATTTCGAACTTAAAATACAATATTTTATAAATCTTTTAATTTTGATATTTTATTTTCTGAACTGTTTAATCACTTATAAAATATGTATAAAAGTGCTTAAAATATCCTCTAGTTTTATTTGTAATGAAATCTGCTTTAATACTAGGGTTATCAATTATATTTTGAATATTGTAACCTTCTTTAATTATGAAAAAGTTCAAAAATCGGTTTGAGATCGCATTTTTGGGGCATCTATACACGCATCTCATACAAAACGCACAATTTTTTCCGAAAAATATTTTACCTTTTACCTTAGAAATATTATTTGTAGGACATTCTTCAATGCATAAACCACATAAAGTACAAAATTCCGAAGTTTTAAGGTATTTACCAAAATACTTAGCACCTAAACTTTCCATAGAATTGAATAAATATGTAAAAACCCTTAAAATAATATTATTTTTTTGAAGATTTTCTTTTTCATTAATAATTTCTCCCACTTTCTTCTTAATTTTTCTTTGAGCAACATTATAAAGCTGTTTTATAAGTCTATCATTATATTTTATTGCAATGTTAGCAGGCATAACGATTAAATTCTCATGAAAAACAAGGTATCCCTTTTTTTTGAGTTTTTTTCGGATTAGAGAGGTTGCCCCCCCATGAAATAGTGGATCTCCAGATGTTTTAAAAGTAAACGTCTTTTTTTTTGTTTCTTTGGGTAAATAGTAGATAAAATCAAAAAATATTTGAGGTGCACTAAATGCATGAACGGGATAACCAAATCCAATTAAATCATATTTATCAATATTTACTGGTCTTTTTTTTCTTATTATATCTTCAATGGGGATAAGATCTGTATTGATTTTATTAATTTTAAATTGTTTACAAAATAATTCTGCCATGAGTTTTGTATTTCCAGTGCCTGAAAAATAATAAATCCCTATTTTATTGATATTCATAATTTAATTTTTCTTTATTCATTACACTTTCTGAGGATTTAAGCCTTTCTTCTAATCTTTTTTTTTTAAACTTTTTTTTAATTCTTTTAAAATCTGGTCAGTTTTCTTATCTTTAATCCAATATCTAATTTTAGAGGATTTTAAAAATTTTTGAATTTTTTCGTTTATTTCAGCTAATTTCTTTCGATCCTCATCAGTCAGTTGAGGAACTTCTTCTTCTATCTTTATTTTTACTTCTTTAACCTCTTCTTTAATAATAGGGATTTCTATCGGCTCCTTCCCATAAACGAGCCTTTTTCTTAAAATTTCTTTTATACATAGTATCCAACCCTGAATCCAAGGATAATTTCCCTGTTTTTTAGGGTCATTAATTGCAACTTCCTTCCTATCAACAATAATTAAATCATCAGGGCATGAATTTTCGCAGGCTCCGCAATAAAAACACTCATCTTCATTACATGCAATTTTTCCATATTTTTTAACGTCTTCAGCACTTTCAGGAATAAAAAATGATTCTGTTGGGCAAATATTAACGCACGCTTTACATCCTTGTGGATCGCATTTATGAAGCATGTTTTTTTTAATAATTACTTCTCCTTTTATTGGAGAATCAATCGAAAAACAGTGAGTGGGACACTCATTTTGAATTTTAAAGAAATCTTTTATATTATTCCTATCTCTAACAGTTAAACAGAGTTTGCATATCTCATTTTTAGAATCCTCAATACATTTCTTCATATCGATTTTGAAGAACTTTCCAATTGAGGGGAATTCATCAAGATTAATTTGTTCTTCAGGAGTGATATTTTCATGAAATGCGTCATTTGGACAGATTATGGCACACAACATGCAATAACAACATTTTTCATGATCTATTAGGATTTTTGGATTATTTTCATCTAATATTCCTTGAGCAATATCCGGAATTGGGCCAAGTTCAATTGCATCAACAGGGCATACAATTTTACATAAAGAGCATCCGATACATCGTTTTATATCATATGTAAGTTTTTTGTCAACATTTTGAAATTTCCATTTAAATATTAATTGTTCTGGTGTGATTTCTATACTTTTCTCAATAGATTCTTTTTCTTCATCAAGAGATTCATCATCAGGTAGTGTTTGCGAAATTTTTTTCCCCTTTTCTTGTTTTGTATAAGTGTTCTAAGTTCATGTAAATATAAAGTGCAAAAAAAATTTACGATAATGGTTTTTAACCGCATCTGATATTTATGTTTTTACATCATAACCCATGATCCTTGTAAATATTTTTTTAAATATTAAAACATAAATATTATAATTTCTGTAATAGGTTTGTAAAATTAGAAAGTAAAAAATCGTATATTTGAATAATCTAAAATAATCGGTGTACAAGCACAGGGTTAAATACACCGAAGGGGATATAAGAATAAAAACAATCTTTATTGCCGAAGATGATAGAGATCTTCAAAGATTATATGAACTCTTATTAGGATTGTCTGGATTTCAAGTGCTAGGCATTGCTAATAATGGAGATGAGGCAATTAAAATGTTTAGAAGTTTTCCTGAAAAACCGGATATAATAATTTTAGATTATAGAATACCAATAAAAAATGGTTTAGATGCTTTAAAAGAAATCCTACAAATTGATCATAATTCAAGAGTTATATTTGCTAGTGCAGACAAAACAATAAGAGAAGAAGTCTATTCCTATGGGGCAAAGGGGTTCTTGGACAAGCCTTTTACTCATAAAAAATTAATAAATACCCTTAATGAACTTTTAAGTTAGAGGAACTTAATTTATTCATTACTTATTTTAATTAAATAAAAAGCTTAAATTTGCCTATGCTAGATTATTAGATTTCTCATGAGTAATAGTCATAGCTCTCATGATCAAAATTATATATATATTCAATTGGAATTCCATCAGGACTAAGATCTGGAGGGGCATAAATTAAAGGTAAATTAGGGAAATAAGTTCCAATACCATTTTTTGCTAGGATTATTGCAGGATGGTCAGTCTTTTTAAATACATTCTCACATATTCTAAGTGTAATAGCTCTACATTGTTGTTCATTTAGAATCCCTAATGAATGAATATATTCATGTAATAGAACGTGATATGTATAAGCCCAAACTATTTCATAAGGTTGTTCTCTTAAAATAATTTCTAGTGGAGTTTTATTCATTACTATATCCGTTCCGGGATTGAAATGCATCCCCCCTATAAAACCCCCCCTATACATACCCATTTCGACAAGTCCAAGACTTAATCCTGCCCGATGACGTCCATAAACCTTCTTTACATCTTTTTTAACCCGTTCGAATATCTCAGGCATTTGTTTCTTTAAATCTTGTAAATTCATAGTTCACCTAATAATATTAGATATTATAATTTTAAAAGATAAGATTAAATATCGAAGAACCAAAAATCATCCTCATCTTCTTTTAAGAAACCCATCAATTTAGACAAGTCTTTAAGGAGATGTCTTATAGACACTTTATGTTGATCTCTTCTAATAGGTCCCATTCCTGAAAAGAACATATCATCCAATAATGTATCAATATTTATTCTATCGAAATATTTTATTGGATTGAAAAATAGTGTGTAAAAAATCTCTTTTTCTAAATTAGGTTGCTCTTTCGTTTTGATCTCTTCTTCATATTGATCTCGGATGACATTTTTTAATTCTATTATGAAACATTCTTTATTATGCAAAAGGGCATTTCTTTCTCGTTCTAAGCCACTCAAATTATGTTCAATTTCCTTAATTTTTTCCCCTAAAAATCTAAGCTTCTTATCAGGATGCCTGATTTTTTGATAATCTACATGACATCCAGTTTCTTTAAGTTCTAAATTGTTTTTAGTATCATCAATTTTAGACACATCATAATTTATTTTATAATAATCTGGGGTGATATTAATTCTTAAAGATAGATGACTATTAATGCGATATTTGATATTTCTTGGATCTTCACCATAATTTTCAATCATACCATAATAAGACAGCATTTTAAGTTGACTGTGAATCGCTTGTCTAGAGATCTTTTTCCCAAATGAAGCTGCTAACTCTGAAGCACCTAATGGAACTTTAGCTAATTTAGAAAGAATAATTCTTCTTGTAGGGTTCCCTAATATTTCAAATAAATTATCTATACTAAGAAAGACATTTTCTCCTTCTTGTTCTTCTAATTCCATTAGAATTACTCCTCTTTTTTTCTCTTAATTAATTTAAATTTGTTAATAATTTTTAACGATATAATTCTTCTGAAGGTTCTTTTGCATGCATTTCGTGAGATTCTTTAGCTTTATCAGCAGATCTTAAAATTTTCTCAATAGATTTATCAAACTCTGCTTTTGAGATTTTTACTGCTTTAACAGAATCTGCATTCTGCGTATTTATGTTTGTATCTGCGACGGCTCTGCGAATTGTCAAAAGTGTGGCTTCTTCAGAGATTGCCTGAATGTCTGCACCGGTATATCCTTCTAGAGCCTGTGCCATTTGGTCAATATCCACATCTTCAGCTAGAGGTTTATTTTTAAGATGAATTTTGAATATCTCAACACGTGCATCCTTATCTGGCATAGGGATCTCAATATGTCTACCGAATCTCCCTGACCGTAATAATGCTGGATCTAGCATGTCTGATCTATTTGTTGCTGCTAATAAAATTACATCTTTTAGACCTTCTAAACCATCCATTTCTGTTAATAATTGTGAAACTACTTGCTCAGTTACTTGAGAGCTGGCAAATCTACCCCTCATTCCGGCTATTGCATCAATTTCATCAAAGAAGATAATGCAAGGAGAAGCTGCTCTTGCTTTTCGAAATGTTTCTCTTACCGCTTTTTCACTTTCACCTACCCATTTAGATAAAAATTCAGGTCCTTTTACTGAAATAAAGTTGACTTCACTTTCATGAGCTAATGCTTTAGCTAAAAGCGTTTTTCCTGTCCCTGGGGGTCCAAAAAGTAATATACCACTAGGAGGTTTAGAGTTTAAATAACTGTACAATTCTGGATATTTTAAAGGCCATTCAATGACTTCTTGTAGTTGTTGTTTAGCATCTTCTAAACCTCCAATATCATCCCATGTTTCAGTAGGTTGACTAATTAATACTTCTCTTAAAGCTGAAGGTTCAATACTGGTTCTTGCTGCTTCAAAGTTTTTCATCAAAATTTGAAGTTCCATTAATATTTCAGGAGGTATAGGTTTATCTAAATTTATTCTCGGTAATAATTCTCTTATCGCTAACATAGCAGCTTCTTTTGCTAAGGCTTCTACATCTGCACCTACAAATCCATGAGTTTTTTCTGCTATAAGACGAAGGTTAACATCACTGTGTAAAGGCATTCCACGTGTATGAATCAATAAGATCTCGTATCGCCCATCTGTATCAGGGACTCCAATCTCGATTTCTCTATCAAACCTTCCTGGGCGTCTGAGGGCAGGATCTATATCATTTACTCTATTTGTTGCACCAATGACAATGACTTCTCCTCTCCCTTCTAAACCATCTAATAATGAAAGTAACTGAGCTACAACTCTTCTTTCAACTTCACCAGTGACTTCACCCCTTTTAGGTGCTATTGAATCTAACTCATCTATAAATATTATCGATGGGGCCATTTCTTTAGATTTTTCAAAAACCTTACGAAGATTTTCTTCGCTTTGACCATAAAATTTGCTCATAATTTCTGGTCCACTTATTGTTTCAAAGTGAGCATCTGTCTCGCCAGCTACAGCTCTAGCCAGTAAAGTTTTTCCTGTACCGGGTGGGCCATGAAGCAATACTCCTTTAGGTGGATCAATTCCAATCCTTTTGAATAATTCAGGGTGCCTTATTGGTAATTCAATCATTTCACGAATTCTCTGGATCTCTTCTTCCAAACCCCCAATATCTTCATATGTAACTTTTCTTCTTTCTAATTCTTCAAGTTCTTTACTAGTTTTTTCTGATATGGTAATTTTTGTATCTAAATCAATCCTTATAGCATCAGCTTTAGGATGGTAATCAATAACAACAAAGTCTATTCTACGACCCATAGCATTAAAACTTAAAATATCTCCCCTCGTAACAACCCGATTTTCTAATATCTGTGTTAATTGTTGAGGAGTTCTTAAAATTATTGACTCTTCTAATCCCGCAAATGTAATTCTATCAGCTAAACTTGCTTGAATTTTGCGAATTTCCACAATATCATCTAAAGAAGCACCAATATTCCTTCTCAATGAAGAATCTATTCTGATCGTATTAGTACCCTTATCTTCTATCTTCCCAGGGTATAGTAGGGCAGCAGTTTTTTTCCCCACTGCTTGATGAACGATTTCGATTACATCACCTGTTCGAAGTTCAAGATCATTGATTACTTTAGGATCCATTCTTATTCTACCTCTCCCAGCATCACTCTTATAAGCATCTTTTACTCTTACTTTTTTTCCATCTCCTTTATACTCACGAGTCATCCCACTCATTCTTTTTCATCACTTAATTTTAATTTTTGTTTAAGGATTGATACAAATTATTATAATTTAAATAAATATTAATTCCTATTTATTCAATTTCTTTACTGTAATTATTGCTAGTCCATTTTTTACTTCCATTTCAAAATTGTCAACGGAAGTTTTGAAAGGTAAATAAACAGTTTTCTTATACATTCGTATATTATTCTCGGCATTAAATATTAACTCGGTTCCTCTTTCACTTATATTAATCATAACATCTTCTTCATTCATCCCTGGAATATCAAAGATAATTTCAGAATACTCTTTATAATCATTAATCTCAGTTAGTGGCTCTAATAGTGTTAAATCCTCTTCTTGTCTAGTAAAGTCTAATGAAAGCTTATCTGCATCAATTTCTTCCACAGATCTAGTCTCAAATCGTTTTTCTAAAGTTGGATATTTTGATAGATCTACATTCTTTATTAGATCTCGAATTTTTTTATCATCAATATTTCCTTCAATCTTAAACTCAGGATTTTTCATACCTGTTTCAAAATGATATGATATCTTAAATCCCTTTGATTTATTATTTTGGGGTTTTAAATTTAAGTTTTTTTCCGATTCTGGAATAAATAAAAAATCCACATCAAATATATCAGAATCTAAACTAAAATATTTCTTAATTCTATCAATAATATCATCAAATTCATCCCGCATACTTTTCACCAAATTTTGGATCATGTCAATCTTTTGTTGTCAATTAAATATTAAATTTGATCTATAAAAACCTATCGATTCTGAAAAATAAGGAAGAAAAGAATGAGATATTAGTTTAACTAAAGATCATAATATTCTATTAATAAATTATTCATCACATCTTCATCTAAGTTAAATAGCTGAAAAAATAGTTGGTTTAATACATTTTTTATGCTTTCCCTATCTTTTTTTTCTATTGATCTAATAATAATTTCGTTCAATCCAGTATATTTGGTGGAGGTATAATTATTTGATTTAAGTATCTTGTCAATAAAGCTTTCTGTATTTTTGTTAAAAAGGTTGTTAGAGGTTTTAACTAAATAAGTAGAAAGTATTTTTATTAATCCTAAAATAGCTTTCTTCTCTTTATTTTTGAAATTATTTAGATTGGGTATCGGTAATCCTTGTTCAAGTTTAGTTTTACTTCTTTTTATTGATATATTTTTAGCTTTAAACAAGAAATGAACAAGTTTGGAATTTAAGTAAGCAAGAATAAACATATAATCGATTTTACCACCTGGAAATTTTGACCAAAAGAAATATGTATCAGATGTAGCATAGTATGAGGTATTCGAATATCCAAAAATATTTTCTTTTGATATAAATTTAAAGAAGATTTTCTCAGCATTATCATATGAAGATTCAAGATCAATTAGTAAGTCTTTATTATTTCCTTCAGTTTGACGGATAAAAGAACCTCTTCTTGGATAATAAAAGTCTTCTGGATTTTCTTTAGCGTTTATTAAGATTTCTCGTAGTTGATTTTCATATTGTTGTATGTATTTTGATAGATTAGGATATTTCCTTTTAAGTAATTGATTCCGCTTATGATTAGCTTGTGCTTTAAACTCAGTCTTTTTAAAATAAATTGCATATCCTATATATTCGTTCTGATCGTATCCGTATGACCTAATCGATTTACTCTTGTATATTTTTTTAAGCCGAGTTTTTTCAAGTTCATTGAGTTTTAGGAAGTCCTCATTAATGCGGATAAAAAAATCATTATTCTTAATAATTAAATCTTTTCCCTCATTCACAATAAAAATTGAATCTTTTATTAGAATTAACCCATTACGGATTACGAAATAATCTTTTAATAATGAAACTTTTCCGTTAACTCTACAATAGTTTTCAATTTCATCTACAATTAATTTTATTTCCTTTGGATAAAGAAGGTTCCAACTTTCATCTTTTCTTAAATCATTATTAGTTAATGCAGATGTATACCTCTTCACATGGTCTGAATCCATTTTATACGTTAGATCTTTGAAAATTCTTTTATTAAATGAGATATCTTTTTGATTAAATCGTTTGTTTCCAAATAACTGAATTATTTCAATATTTTTATTTATCTTTTGAATTTTTTCTTGTTCAGTTTTTTTCTGTAAAACAAAAATACAATTGTGCTGACCTTTCGCTCCCTTAAATAGCTTCAGATGCGATAAATCTAAATATTGTGTGAAGTAACACTTTTCTATCAAATGTGGCTTTAAAAATTTTATTCCTGTTTTTTTAGATTTTGTAATCCAGTAGTTTGTTGTAATATATGTCAAAATACCTCCGGGGTTTAACTTTTCTATTCCCAAGTGAATGAAAAAGTAAAATAAATCCATATTTCCTACAAAATATTTAGCACAAAATGGATAATTCTTGCTATAGTCTTGAAAAATTCCTGCGTTATAATTTTGCCCTAAATATGGGGGATTTCCGATAATTAGATCAAATTTTTCGTTTGAATCTGAGCCTAGGAAATTTTCAAATCTGAAATTTACATTAGGATAAGAATTCAAAAGATTTTCTCTTAAACCATTATCCATTTCATATGCAGTTATATCAATGAAATTATTTTTTAAGAGAAATTTCAAAAAAATCCCTTCTCCTACTGAGGGCTCTAAAATTTTTAATGTCTGAGGTTTTTTTTTCTCATTTCCGATAAACTTGATGATATTATTAACCATAAATTCGGCAATATAACTTGGAGTAAAAATCTGTCCAATTCTATTATCTCTTTTAGAATTAATGTTTTTTAATACCATCTAATTTTAATATTGGATTAAGAATCTAAATAGTTGATGGTTGTATCTATATCTAAGTTTTAGCAAAAGTTTAAAAAATAATAATAAAGGACAAGAAAAAAAATTCTAATGGATGAAATCAACTATGATGATGTTCATGAGGTTCCATTTTAATATTCACAGGTTTTAAATTACCAATTGCCCAACCTGTAACTTCATTAAGGGAAGGGTGAATAACCATTGAATGATAAATAGGCATAAATGAACCAGCTTCTGGACAAGCTCTTTCTAATTTAGTTAAGTCTTTTTTATCCCTATATTCTGGTAATGTACAAGTAAATCCTGAATTCATCAAATATACGAATGGTTGTACTAAAAGAGCTGCATGAGGACCGATGACATGTGCTCCTAACATTTTATAAGATTTATCGATAATTAATTTTACAAAACCATCATCTTCTTGACCATTCTCAAAACCCATTGCAAATCCTTTTGCTACAGTTGAATAATTTTTGATAGCCACATAAATCTCATAACCTTTTTCAATAGCTTCTGCTTGAGTCATTCCAACATGCCCTATTTGTGGATATGTAAAGATCGCCCAAGGAACTGCAGAATATTCTACAGATCTTTTTTGATCTTCTGGGCTAAATATATTATTTGTACAAATTTCTGCTTCATAATTTGCCTTATGCCTAAATTGATAAAGACCGTTGGCGTCACCTATACACCAAATATTCTTTTTATTGGTTTCTAAGTATAGGTTAGTTTTTATCCAACCCCTCTCATCTGTTTCAACTCCAGTATTTTCAACCTTTAGTATATCTGAATTCGAACGTCGTCCTGCAGCTATGAGAATTTCTTCTGCCATTATTTCCTTCTCTTCACCAGTTTGCATATTTTTAATCAAAACTGCTTTTTGCTTTTGCTTCAAATATGCTTTAACTGCCTTTTCATTTAACAAAACTTTCATATACTTACTGAAACTTTTTTCTAATAATTGGCTAATCTCAGGTTCTTCTGTTACAACTAAGCGCGGAAGCATCTCCACAATAGTTACTTCAGTACCCATTGCTGAGAAAATATGGGCAAATTCAGCTGCAATTACCCCACCACCAATTATTATAAGACTCTTCCATGGTTTTTTTGGAAATCTATCTCCAAAGAAGTTTTCATTAGTAACGCAGTCCAGTCCTTTTATTCCTTGTATTGGAGGTATGAATGATCTTGCTCCTGATGCAATTACAAATCGCTCACCTTTAAAATGTCCAAGCTCTTTACCATTTTTAGTATCTCTAACTTTCATTTCATATTCTCCAATAAATTCGCCAATTCCCTTGAATAGTTTCAAATTAGGTACAGTAGAAAGTCCTTGATCAATCATCTTACTTTCATCGATTTGGGACCACATCCTTTCTGTTATTAAATCCCAATCGATATTTTCTATATTGAACTCAATTCCGACTTTTTTCGCATGCTGAGATTCTCGGATTAAATCAGCGGGATGGACCAATACTTTTGAAGGAATGCACCCTCGCGTTAAACATGTGCCTCCCATTTTAGTATTTTCTACAAGAGCACATTTCATTCCTATTTGAAGTCCAGCATTTAAAACATTTAATCCTACTCCACTTCCAATAACGACTAAGTCATATGTTTCCATAATTTCATTTTTATCAATATTGCTTTTAAAGTTTATAGTAATATTTTAAAGGATGGTTTTGAAAAAATGGAACTATTTAGATTTCCCTAAATTTTAATAAGATCATAAGAAGGGATTTTGTATGAAAATTAAGAATCAAATGGAATTAAGACTACAAAATTACTTCCTTGTTTGTAATCACCTTTAACCCTATCTTCAACCCAGATATCACCATGATAAATATCTATTATCTTTTTCACAAGAGATAATCCAAGCCCCATTCCTTTACTTTTTCGAGATTTTTGCGTTCCTCTTTCAAATATGCTTTTCTTACGATAATCAGAAATACCTACTCCATTATCTTTAAATTCCATCTTAACGTAGTTTTTATCTTCCTTTTGCTCTTTACTAATATCAATAATGATCTCAATTTTGGATTTATTATTATGTCTGACAGTATTTATTAAAATATTTTCAAACACATCTAATAAGAGAGTGTTCGCATAGACATAATTTCTTTTGGTAGGCGTACTAAATTGAATATTGATATTTCTTGTTTGAAAACTAGATTCTAAAAATTCAATTGCATTGTTTAGTACTCGATTAACATCTATTTTTTCTAAAAATATTTCCGATTCGTCGATTTCAGTTATTTTTCTAATGTTTGAAATTAGTTTTTTTGCTCGATTAACTTGTTCATCTACAATTTCAAATAATTCCTTTATTGTGTGTAATTTTTCAGGATTATTGAGGTAAATAGAGCTAAGCTCAACTGAGGAACTAATATTTTGAAGGATATTATTAATATCATGAGCAAAAATGTCTCTATAGAGATTCGCTTGATAATAAGCTTTACGAAATTTTTCTTCTGATTCAATTAATTTTTGCTCAGCAATTTTTTCCCTTGTAATTTCTCGTGTAACCTCAACAACTGCAGTAATGTTATTATATTTATCCCGGACTGGATAACCTGCTACAATCCAAAATCTATCATCGGGAGTATGCATTTCACTAGTCTCTGGCTGATTTGATTTTAAAGATTTTACTATAGGACACCCTTCACATGGTTCTTCACATTTATTCCAAATTTGATAACATTTACGTCCAATTAATTGTTCTGGTGTTGAATTTACAGAATCGGCAGCCGCTTTATTAACCCAAAGAATTGTATTATCTAAGGTTTGAAAAACAATATGTTCCGAAATGCTTTCTAAGATAACAGATTTTTCATTTTCAGATTTTAGTAATTCTTTATTCCTTATATTAACAATATTTTTTAACTCTTCATTTAATTTTTCTAATTCTCGTTCTGTTTTCTTACGCTTTAGAGCGTTTCCTATAATGTCAGAAGTTATCTTTAGAAGGTTTAAATCATCTTTATTCCATTTCTCTTGAGCTTTCACATTATCAAAACCAATAAATCCAGATATTTTCTCCCCTATCTCTATTGGTAGAATAATAAGAGATTTTATATTCTCCCTTAAGAACTCTTCTTTTTCAGATGACGCTTCGGGAGGGAGTTCCTCGACATTTTCAATATTGAGATCCTCTCCTTTTTTGATTTTATTTATTGACCAAGAAAAAAATTCTATTGGAAGATCTTGGAGTTGAGCTAATTGTGAACTAACTCCCTTATTAACCCATTCATGAGTATTACTCATAGTGACTTTATCGTCGCTAAATATAAAAATATAACTCCTACTAGCTTGACTTAGGATTCCGATATCTTTTAGAGAAGAATTTATAGCTTCATCAATATTATCAGGATTAACAAATCGGGTTGAGATAGTAGAGAGAGTCTTTTCAAATTCTACTTTCTTCTTGAAATTTTGTTCAACTTCAATTAGTTTTGTCTGTGATTCAAAAATAGCAACTATCTTTTCTGAAGGCAACTTATATATATACATTTCAGTCCACCCGTAAACTCTATCATCTTGATATAAAGCTGTTGGAGTACGCTCGGGTTTACCTGATTTCCAAACCCTTCTTAAAGCATCAATAAATCCGAATTCATCTACACTGGGAAAAACATCACTTAAATTCTTTCCAATAAGATTTTTTCTAGTAACCTCACATATAACCAACCCTGCTTTATTCATTTCCCTAACTATGAAATTTTCGCCATTATCAATTGTTTCATATATTGCAACTCCACTATTTATATTCTCAAAAAGCACCTTAAACAATTTTTCAGTTTGATAAAGTTCTGATTCAACCAATCGTATCTACCTATTTATTTTTTAAAAGAAGGTAAGCCTACTATATTATTGAAAAGAGGCTATAAGATATATTCAATTCCTTCCTAGTATTTAATTCAAACACATATCTAGTCAAATAATTATATTTAAACTTATGCGACAAAATCTTGATCTTGAGCATTCTCATTTAGGCATGATATAATTTAAATATTTAATTAGAAATAATAAAAAAAATAAACACTATTATTTATAATAGTGAGGGTAAAATTTTCGCAATGGGTATCGCCAATCCTCCAAGGAGACTTCCAATAGAGCTTAACTTTTTAAGATAATCTTTAATATTTTTTGTTACTTTGACTACACGCGTCTTTCCCTCAATAATTGTACCATCTTCAGAGAGTAAGAAAATTTGGATAGTCTGTTCTCCAGTTTCTCGAGGTTCTAATGTTAACCATGTAGTATCTCCATTCTCTAACATTGTCGATAATACTCCTGCAATATCTCTCCCTTCGGATGAGATCAAGGGAATTGGTTCACTAGGAATTAAAAAATTACCTCGCCCTTCTACTTGTATGTCAAGTTTTAATTTATTAGGTTCAAATCCAGGAGCATTTACTTTTATAATATATTTTTTATCTTCTGGAGCGTTGTTATATAGGAAACAAAAAATATTCAATTCTGAATTAAGATATATAACTTCTTGAGCTGTAGAGTCTAAATATATTGGGTCTTTTGATATACGTTCAATATTATCTGCTATTTCTAATTGTAGTCTATCTATTATGTTGAAAAAGCCAGGATTGAATTTTTTAATATAATTAAATAATTTATATATGTCTTTCATAGAGAAATACCAAGCACCTTCCATGTATACACCTTTTTCAACATTAAAATAATCTGAATCTACATCAATAATTTCTTTTAATTCTTGAATTAATTGATCTTGTGATAAAACTTCTTGAAATTTCAGGTAATAGAGAAATAATAGCTTTTCCATAGCAAAAGTAATAGGCAACTCATCCGGTTCGGCTTCTTTTATTTTTTGAATGAAATTAGGAGTTAAGATTTTGTTTAATTCTGCTAAATACTCATCCCATTTAAGGAATGTGACTGGATCTAAGTGGTTTGAGAAAATTTCTGCGAAAAAATTATCTAAAAATATCTGGTGTGTAGTTGGTTTATAGAAATCTTGAAGACCATTTACATCATGAATGTTGAGGTTTAAACTACGGATTAATATAGATAATCCTAAACCAATTAATGCGAAACCCGCAGCGGCAAATCCAATGTCAAGAAGATCCAGAGCTAACATAATCGCAAATAATACAATTGCGGTAAAACAAATAAGTGAGATAATTTTTAATAAATTTGTAACTCTTTTGACACTGCTTGAAAGTAAGTCAAACCCATCAAGACTATCTATTGGTCTCCCTCGTTTTCGTTCAAATTTTAATCTCATTTTAAGAGAACTTTCAGTAGAACTAGCACCTAATAATAACATACAGGAATTAAATGTGTATATGAATAAAATTATTAAGTAAATGATTTTTAATGTGAAATCAAGTGCTTGAGTAAAAAAAAAAGCAAGAAGTGTAACTATTAACAAGACTAATGGTAATATAAAAAGTAAGAGCTTGCCCACTTTAGACATGTAGCTTATCATTTTACCTTGAAAGCTCTCTTTTTTGAGAATTTTAGCTAAATCCATTTCTAAGTTTCTTTCCATTTTATTTGTCATCTTTTTAATAGGTTTTATATAATGAATTTAAGTAATTAGAATAATAGAACTAGTTATATAAAATATTATTGGATGGCTACAGTAATGAGAAGAAGCCCATAAATTATCATTATCACTTATCTAGTACAAACGTATATTTTAAACAGAATAAACCTTATTTATTGATAAAAAAAAAATGATTTGGTTATAATATGGTAATGAATGTAGGATTAGATGAAAAAAAGAAGAAGAAATCTGTTATCGATGAAGAGGAAATTTTTAAATCATTAAACCATCAAGTAAGGAGAGATATCATCAAATCTTTAGGAGAAAGCCCTTTATCTTTTACAGAAATTAAAAATAGTTTAGAATTTATTGATAGTCCAACTCTTTCTTATCATATAAAAAGCTTACAACCATTATTAATACAAAAAGAAAATAAGTATGAACTTTCTGAGATCGGAGATGCTGCGTTTAATTTATTGAGTAAAACTGATCAGTCAGTTAGGATTTCGCGCTATAAGAGAAAGTTCCTTTATGCTTATTGTGTTACAGTAATTTGCTGGATAAGCGCATCGACAATTATTCCTTTAATATTGATTGCGGATCTTGGTTATTGGACAATTATGTTTATAAATATTGTGATTACAATAATTTTTACCATAAATTCTATAATAGTTTGGACTCTAAGAAAAAAATATTGAAAATTATAATTTATTTTCAATTAAATTACTAGTTGAGATGAAAAATCTCACTGAATTGAAAAACCAATTAATTTCGTCACATTTAAAAATAGTAAAAAACTCTTTACTAAAACTCTTTCCACGAAGGTATTAAAATTAAAAGATTGATACTTATCAATTAAAGAAAATGTTTTACATATTGTTGAAATTCGTCAAAATTTGGACTCCCATTTTTTTAAATTATTTTTTTAGATCAATGAGTTAGTTATGATGAAAATAAAAAAAAAATAAATGTGATTTTGAAATTATGAGCATGGTTAATAATTCTGTCATTATTGAAATTAAAGATCTTAAAAAGCACTTTAAAGAAGTTAAAGCAGTAGATGGTGTGTCCTTGAAAATTAAAAGAGGAGAATTATTTAGTATCCTTGGTCCTAATGGTGCTGGAAAAACTACATTAGTGCGCATGTTAACCACTGTTTTAACTCCTACCGATGGTGATGCTAATATCAATGGATATAGTATTTTAACTGGAAAAAATGAAATTGTTAAAAAAATTGGTGTGTGTCCCCAAGTTATAACAATTTATGAAGTTCTAAGGGCTGAAGAAAATGTAGAATTTGTCGCAGCTATGCATGGAATACCTCGTGAAAAAGCGAAAGAGAAAGCTAAAAAATTGCTGGAAGATTTTGGCATAGCGGGAAGAAATGACTGGTCTAAACGTTTCTCAGGGGGTATGCAACGACGTTTAAATCTCGCAATGTCTTTGGTATTTGAACCAGAGATTTTATTTCTTGATGAACCTACCGCAGGTCTTGATCCACAAGCAAGGCGTCTTGTATGGGATTTTATTCGAGATTTGAAAAATAAAAATATTACAATCATTCTTATGACCCATGATATGGTAGAGGCTGATTCTTTGAGTGATCGTGTCGCAATAATAGACCATGGCAAAATAATTGCTTTAGGAACTCCTACTGAATTAAAAGAGAAGCATGGGAGCGATAATGCATTAGAAGTCTCCTTCATTGAACAAGAAGACCTTGATTTAGTGAAAAGAAATATACAAGATATACCGTTTGTTGTAAATTCGAGTGAAATTCACAGGAAAGAAAGAAAAACTCTATTAATTTCTTTCCAAGGTGGGTTAAAAAACCTTGTGAAACTCTTAAAACAAGGGCTTATTGACAACATTGATGAGGTTGAAAATTTGAAGTTTAGGCAAAACTCACTTGAGGATGTATTTCTAAATTTAACCGGAAGGAGGTTAAGAGATTAAAATGAATTTTTTAGAAAATAAGGCTATACAAATAGCGATCAAAAATATCAAAGATAAGTTACGTCATTGGCAATATATGGTTTTTTCTCTAGGCTTTGCAGTTATGTTTACATTGATGTTCTACTTTTTTCTGGGTCGTGAGGAATTTCAATATGGTTTTCCAGGTATGATCATATATACAACCGCAGCAGGTACAACAAGTGCGGCTATATCATTTGCAGTAGATAAGACATCTGGTATGCTTGAACGATTAGATACAATGCCCACAGGAAGAAAAAATTTATTTTTAGGAGCCCTATTATCTGATACTTTTATGATTTCGCTTCAGATTCTCATCATGTTCATACTTGGGTATGGTGTGCTCCAAGTCCCATATAAAGGCATTTTAGAATTATTTATTGGTTTCTTCATTGCGATTTTATTCGGTATTTCATCTGTTGGAATTGGTATCATTATCTCAGGAATAGCAAAAACCCCCGAAATAGCAAATGCAATTTCGTTATTCTATTACATGCCAATTTTGTTTCTTTCGGGAAGTCTATGGCCATTTGAAAGTCCAATTGTATTTTTCACCCCTCCTTTCTGGGCAAAACAAATTTTTCTTCAAATAACTGTATTGGGTGATGGATTATTTGATCCTTTGTATAATAGTTCATTAATAGGTACAACTGCTCAGCAAATTCCAATTACATTACTAGGTGGACTTTTAATTGTTATAGCATATACAGCAGCTTTCATATTAATTGGTATCTTAATTTTTCAGAAAAAAACCAAATTTTAATCTATAAATTTATTTTTTATTTTTTTTATATTAACTGATTTAAGTCTCACTTTCTCTAATCATAAACCAATTAACTATATTTGTCTTAGGTATAATAATTTCCTCAAGTATATAAAAATCAAAATGCTGGTAAAAAGATATATTTCTCTCTAAATTAGTTTCTAACCAAATTGGTAAATTTTCCTTATCTATCCTTCTTAACATTGGTCTTAGGAGCATACCTGCAAAACCTTTTCCTTGATACTTTGGATCTACACCTATCGGTCCTAAGTACCAATATGGAACTTTCATATAGATATTTCGTATAGAATCGTTAACCGCTTGAAAAAATGTTATTCGTTTTGTAGCTTTGATTCCAAATTTAAACGGTAATTTGATTGCGCCATTTTTAACATATTTCCAATAAGAGAGATTTACTTTTTTGGGAGGCCGCCATACTGCAATTCCTTCTAAATCTTCGGAGGTGCCATATACTTCACCGTATTTGATTCCAATCTGAAGCACGAATTCCCAGAAATAGTGAAGATTAGATAATCTTTTATTTACATCAGAAATTTGCCAACGAATTACTGGATCATTCTGAAAGGCCCTAGATAATACGTGAGAAGCAGGTTTGATATGTTTTTTTGAGAGCTTAATTAATCCATTCATTTCTGGCATTATTTTCTGAAATATAGAATCTCGATGGATTATTGATTATTATATTTTCTAAGCTTATAATTTTTAATTTTTTGTCACATCAATTCTTAATATTGATATAAGAAAGTACAAAAATTCTCAAAGTTTTACCTAAAAAAGTAAGGATATTAAATGCGTTAACATTGTCGAGTTCTAAATTTGAAGTGAATGAAATTGAAGGGATCTATCAAATTAAAATAGATGTACCTTTTCCCGTTAAGTTTGTATGTCTTTATCTTTTTAATATTGAAGATAAAAAAGTCTTGATTGACTCTGGTTTAAATATGGGAAACTGGAAAAAAAAATTATTTTCTGCCTTCAAAGAAATAAACATTTCAATTCAAGATATTGACTATTGCATAATATCTCATCTTCATCTAGATCACATATCTTTAGTACCAATTCTCAAACAAAAGAATCCTAAGCTTAAAATTTTAATGCATGATATAACTCATGAACTATTAAAATGGGAAACTAATGATGCGAACTTAAAAGAATTAGAACAAGAAGCTAGAGCAACTGCAAACCAATTGATAAAATATGGAATAAGTGAAGAACAAGGAAATAGAATCGTTCAGTTTTTTACATACTGGTCAAAATTCTTACAGTATCAAAAACCTGATATTATAGTACACGATGGAGACATTTTATTTGATAATTTAGAAATTATTTGGACTCCAGGACATAGTTTTGGCCACATTTGTATTTTTGATAAAAAGAAAAAGTATCTCTTTTCTGGTGACCATATTTTGAGCCGAATTACTCCTCACATAGGGAATTTCATAATTCCTACTGATATGGCAGAAAAATATAAAGATCATGATTTTAATAATATTTTAAAGCATTACCTAACCTCATTAGATAAAATTGACAGTTTAGATCCAAATATAATTTTTCCTGCTCACCAAGAGATAATTTACAATCCCCATGAACGGATTCTAGAAATCAAAAAACATCATATAAATAGATTAAAGGAGATCTCAAGTGTAATTAAAGATAATCCATTAACAGCCTATAGAATTTCTCAAATCCATTTTGGAGAAGATTTAGACGAAATGAATTCTTATATGGCTTTAAGCGAAGTTTTAGGACATCTTTTTTATCTTGAAGCTCAAAACAAAGTAAAAACAATTGAAAAAAATGGAAAATTACTTTATTATATTTAAATAAAGTGCTACAATATACACAAATCCCATGCTAATAGCTCCTGAAACCATAACGGCAAATCCTGTTAAAATAACAATGGAATTACTACCTGTTGAGACCAATATAGCGACTACAACTCCAACAAATAATGTAAAAGTTGAAATCAATCCATCATTTAACACTAAAATAACACTGCGAATCTTACCTCCACCAACAATATGTTCTTCATGCCTAGAGCTCAATTAATACCACCTATTAATCAATTTGATTTCTTATATAAGTCATATTTCTCAAAATGGAATTAATGATTACTTAATTAATCCCACTAACTATTTACCTCTTTCAAATAAAAATAATTTTACAATAATGGGAAAAATTATACCTTAATGATTTTAAATGAATTTTTCACGTTGAAAAACAGAACCAATTAATAATGTAAATAAAAAATTGAGATGTCTTATAATGAAAAAAAGAGATATTTTTACTATTCTAATAATTTTAGTATTGGCTATAAATATATCATTTACCACAGTCATTGGAACCGAAAATAACGAAGAAAATCTTGAAAGTGAATGGACTATTTTAATATATTTTGTAGCAGATAATGATCTTGAGAATCAAATTGAAGATTTATTATTGAATTTAGAAGAAATTAATACTTCTGAAGAAGGAATTAAAATTGTTATAATGGTTGATAAATTGTCCTCTGAAGGTGCATGGATATATGAAATAATTAACAATGAACGCTCTCTTGTAATGAGTTTTGGCGAAAAAAACACTGCAAATCCCTTGGTTCTAGAAGAATTTATTCATTATGGTATAGAAAATTATCCTAGTGAAAAAATAATGCTCTCTATTAAGGATCATGGATTTGGTTGGAGAGGTATTTGCTTGGATGAAACAAATGATAATCTAATTATGAATACTAACGGATTTGTTGATGCTCTGAAAGGAAATGAGATTGATCTCTTATTGCTAGATGGTGAATCAATGGCTTCATTAGAAGTTGCATATGAGCTAAGAGATGTTGTTTCTTATATGGTTGCTTCAGAATCTTCAATTCCCTCCGCAGGTATACCTTACGATATAATATTAGGTAACCTTACTCAAAACCCGGAGATTCAACCAGTAGAATTTGCAGAAGAAATTGTTGATATATATTATAATGAATATCCCCTTCAAGATTGTGTTACAATTTCAGCTTTTAATATGTCAAACATAGAGATAGTTGGAGATGCTTTTAGTAAGGTCACTGAAATCCTTAAGGATAAAATGGAACAATATAGAAATATTGTAGCACCAGCTAGAGATCATTCACTTCTAGGGCCTGATGGTGTCATTGCAAGCACAAATTATATGGTAGATGTATATACATTCTTTAATGATCTTCAATTCATACCTGATCCTGACCTTCAGAATGCAATACAAAAATTCGAACAAATATATAATAATTCGCTTATAGCTGAAGCACATAGCCGCCAATTTAGAGAAATTCCACATGGATTGAATTTATGGTTTCCACCTACATTAAGCAAATATCAATCTGATGGAGCAACAATAAATGGACAGTTTATCTATAAGGATTGCGATCTTGATATCATATCTGAATCGCACTGGGTGCATTGCCTTATGGATTATTATGGTGTACTACCAGAAAGTTTTGAATTAACTTCAGATGCAGATTCTCCTGACGATGATGGAAATTATACTCTAAGTTGGACAGATTCAGCTAAAGCAGATACATACTCATTATATTGGTATCATAATAAGATAATCGAACTAAACCAGAGCCTTACTTTAATTGAATCGGATTTAACTGGCAATTCATATAACGTAGAAAATATGCAAAATGCAGTTTATTATTATTTAGTTGTAGCTTACAATGAATACGGTCATATACTCTCAAATTGTGAATGTATTGTCGTTGAAATTCCTCCAAATGAGAATAGTAATAATAATGGAATTCTACCAAATGCATTTCTCGTAGCTTCTATAATCATTGGAATTCTGTCAATAGGAGTAATATCAGTAGCATTATATAAAAAGAAGAGATAAATTAATCTTAAGAAATCTCTAATTTCACTTTTTTTTTAGAGCATTAACTTAAAAGTTGGGAAAGATATCAAAATTTTATAATCTTAAATAAATATAAAAATAAAAAAAAAAACTTAATGCTTTTAAGCTTGAATTACATCCATTAATTTGGGAAAAATTCGTGGGTAATGAACCGCCATACAATGTACACCAGCTAATAAACCTTTTTTCTTAAGTTCAGAAATAAATGGTTTGAAAAATTCATAATTCGCTTGGTCGTACATTCTTTTTTGTTCTGCCTTATCGGTTTTAAATTCAGTTTTGATATTTTTCCATTTAGCCAATATATCTTTTGGAACATCTACGCCTGGTACAAAAGTATCAAAACCCTTTGCAATACCATAGCTCTTCATAGGAAAGATACCTAAGAGAATGGGTACATTATACTTATTAATCTCAGTTAAAAATTCAATAGTTCTGTCTAAATCGTAAACAACTTGTGTCTGTATGAATTCACACCCAGCTTCGGCTTTCCTTCCGATCTTTAAAATTTCTGATTCCATAGGATCTGAATTTGGATTTGCAGCGGCACCTACATGAAAAGTAGGAGGATTTTCAATTTCATGACCATTTATAGTCCCAGAATCAACCATTTCTCTTACTAATTTGACTAATGTTGCTGAATCAAGATCAAATACAGGTTTAGTTTCTGGCATATCTCCTAGAGCAGGATGATCTCCAGTGAGTGATAAAACATTCCTTAGCCCTAAGGCATGACCGCCCATTATCATTCCAGCAATGCCTAATTTATTTACATCTCTTACTGTGAGTTGCCAAATCACTTCTAAACCGGCTTCCTTTTGTATTATATGAGAAGCAGCCATACTGTTTATTGTAACGATTCCAAGAGGACTATCAGTAACATTCGCAGCAACTACATACGGAGCCATTTCCTTAGCTTCTTGAATAGTGTGCGATAAATCACATGTTTTCTCAGGTTCAAGTTCCCCTGTTAAAATAAATTCTCCCTTGGCAAGCATTTCACCTAATTTTGAATATATTTTTTTTTCTGCCATTTTGATTCTACCTCCATACTACCTCTCGTTGATGCCCAGAATTACTCCAATCTCTTGGTTCTCTTAACTTCTTAAACAAATCCAGCCTTCCAATTTCTTTTAAACGTTTATAAATTAGAACCCATCCACAATCGTTTTCATAATTGCCAACCTCACATTTGCCATTAACCATACCTCCACATGGTCCATTCATTAATGCTTTTGCACATGTTGTTATAGGACAGATTCCTCCTGTGTCATTTAGAAGGCAATCTCCACATCCTAAACATCGCATATAAAATCTACCGATCCTCTCCGTCATACCCATAAATTCTGTATTATTTGTAACAAAAACGTTCTTTTCAGGATATTTCTTAGAAAGCACTTGAACTATAGATTGAACACCAAGTCCACAGCTTAAAGTAACAATAGTATCAGCTTCTTGGACGTCAGCATCATTTTTACGTATAGCTTTTGCCATTTCCCTATTATCACAGACATCATCCACAACTATGCCATTAACTATATCAAATCCTTCATTCTCTAAGATTTTTTTCCATTCCTCTAAGCCTTGTTCGCCACCTGTTTGACATAACGCTGAACAAACCCCACAACTTACAAGAAACACCTTATTAACATCACTATCCTTCAGAATATTAAGAACTTCATCAACTGGCTTTTTAGTAGTTATAACAACCATTTTTTTCACAGTGTTTTATAAAAAGTAATTTTTTAATATTAAGTATTGAAATTAATCAAGATATTTATTATTTTGAATTATAAAATGTAATGTTTTCGAAAAGAAGAATATTAAAAATAATAATCATAAGGAAAATAAAAATTGTCTATCGTTGCAAAATAAATTTGATCATAAATCGAAAGTTTCATTTAAAACACGCTAAACCAAACTGATAATCGTATTTTTGTGAGGGATACCCAATATCAAGTTTCAAATCTATAAGTGTCCTAATAACTTCTATTCCCATCGCTTAAATAGAATATCTTCTTAGGTCTGGACGGATGGAAATATCAATTTCAAGATTTCATGAAAGTTGTCGTTATTATAGGGTGTCGAAAATAAAACTATTCTCCTCATTATCTTGAATATATCATTAAGAAATCATCTCTTAAAAATAATAAAATCCAAAATATAAATCAAAAAACAAGCTAAAAATAAAATTTAGAAAATTTATAAAGGAAAAACTATTTCAGCTTCCTTCTCGTCAAATTCTAACTCCCGCAATCGCATTCGAATCTCACGAGTCGTAAACGAAGTATTTAAGACTTTTACCATATTATCATGTAAGGCCTTTAAATTATCAAAAGCAGCTTGATGATAGAAGTCCTTCTCATTAAAATTAATATTAATAATATCGGATAACCCTGTTAAGGCTTCTCTAATTTTTACATAATATTCCATTACATCATCCAATTTTCCAGTATAATTTATTTGACCCATCTTATTCCCTCATTTATTTTTTTGTTTTCAATTAATATATACGAACGATCATATTTAAGTAACTGCTTTTTTCGATCATTTGTATAGTCAGAACGATCGTTCTTTTACATAATTGCACCAAAATTTATGAATATTATCACAAATTTTATCGAGTTTAAAAATTCATAAAGCACAATAATATTAATTTTTAGTGACGAAAAACGGCAGTTGTGATTGATTTCATTAGTGTATCAAAAAGTTATGTCTATTATTGATCATCTTTTTGTCGTCATATGACCGAAAAATTACTTTGCCCACCATAGTTTGCCATTTTCGGTCGAATGCGTTCCGAATTTGTCTCTTTAATTCTAAGCAAAAAATACTGAAAATTGGATTTTGCCCATAAACATCCCAAAAGATCAAATGATCATTTTTTCGTCATTTTGTAGAATAAATAAATACTAAAATTTCTATTTTGACAGAATCCGCGAAAATTATTCTCTTTTTTGACCGAAAACATTTAAATATGAGAGTGATAATAAAGTAATTAGTCAAAAATTATTAAAAAACAAAATAAAAAAATCAAAAAAGTAGGATGTGAGTAAGAAAAATGGAACAAATTTCGAAAATAGAAGAGAAGGTTGAACAGCTAACTGATGTCCAAAGGAGCGAAATTTATGAGTATGCTCGCAGGGTAAGTCGAGAGACGATAGAGGAGGTCTGTCCTGCACTTTTACGGTTGGCATTAGAATCGGAGAAAGGAAAGCTCAAAAACCAATTGGGGATGGTAATTTTCCATTTACAAAAGAATGAGCGCATTAACACGGTTATTGGTCTTCAAAAGCTTCTTGATGCTGCCTTAATTGTCGCCCCTGAGGAGATGTTTAAGATTCTCGAGAGTGCCGATGAGGGAGCTCAGGAGTTAGCAAAAAAGATTAAAAGTATTTTGTAAACAATTTTTTTCAATTCTTCCTTAATTTTATGAATGGAATTTTCAATAAAAAAAAGGAGAAATATAATAATTCACAAAAAAAAATGAAGTTAGAAAGGTTTATTTGGCTTATTTAGCAAAGTATAATTTACTTTTTTAAATCATCTATAACTTCTTGAACTTGATCCACTGTTGCGATTGCTTTTACTTCAAATTTGGTAAACGGAACATATTTTTGTAATTGTTTACCAATTTCAACTTCAGATGCTTCTATAATGCCATAACCCTTTGTTTCGCCTACAAAACCACCCCAATCCTTTTGTATACCCTGTTCTATATCTTTCTTAACTAAGACTAATAAAGCATTCCAGCCCATACCTCTTTCTTTTCGATTGATTGGAATTTTGGTCCAATCTACTTCCCATAATACTAAATATTTACCCATAAATTATCACCTTCAAAAATTTTTTTGATTTGAAATTTTCTAATCATTGGACATTCATGTACAAATCCTTGTACTAAGACTTTAATTATTTCAACCTATTTAAAAGTTCTTCTTGAAATTAAGATATCATCATTTTTCGATATAAACGATAAGACTTATTATTTCAAGTGTATATTTTGACGATGAGGGTGCTAATTATATATTTGAGAATTTTTTGATCCTTTTATCCATTGAATGAGTAATATAGCGAAAAAAGTTGCTGACAGAGCCGGGAGAAAGTGGGAAGGAAGATATTGAATGAGTGCTCCACCTAAAATTGGTGTAATTATTTGTCCAATACTGGATAAAGCATTATTCACACCTAAAACACTACCAGTTTCTTCTTTAGTTACACTTTTTGTCAATTTACTTGTAAAAATTGGCCGACACACACCAGTTCCAAATGCGATAAAAATAAGGGGAATATATGCAAAGACATAATTTGTTGTAAAAACAAGTATTACCATGGTAAATACCATTGAAATTATACCCATTGACAGTGCTGAATCCTCACCAAATTTATTCTGAATGGGATTGATAAGAAGACTCTGAAAAATTACTCTTAAAATACCAATCCATGCCATTAAGAATCCAACTTCTTGAGCAGTAATTTGTACTTGTTCTTTTGCAAATAATGTGAAACTTGATATAAAAAGCATAAATCCGAAATTATAGATAAAGAAGAGCAATAAGAGCTTTCGCACATTTGAATCTTTGAAAAAGCGTCTTGCTTCATCGAAGGGAATAATTTCATTAAATTTAAATTTAAATTTCTCCTTTTTTAATGACAATGATTCTGGTAAGAATGATATCACTAAAATTATAGAGATTAGGCTTATTCCAGCCGCAAACAGCATAGGAATGGAGTAGTTAATTGTTGATAATGTTCCGCCAATAACGGGACCAAAAATTAGCCCTGCTCCGAAGACTGCACTTGAATATCCATAAATTTTTGTTCGATTTTGCGGAGAGGTTACATCGCTAATATATGCTTGGCTCACAGTCATATTACTACCTATAAGCCCATCAATAAGCCGTGCAGCAACTAAGAGCCAGACAGAATTCGCAAAGCCAAGAAGTAAAAATCCAATTAAGGTACTAGTCTGACTTATTAATAGAATAGGTTTCCTACCAAAACGATCGCTAAGCTTACCTGTAATAGGGCTTGCAAATAACTGACTAAAACTAAAAAAACTCATAATTAAACCTACTTGAAAAGCGTTTAAACCTAATGATAACCCTAAAAAGGGTAATATGGGTAAAACCATACTGAAGCCCAGCACTTCAGTAAACATAATAATAAAAATAATTATCAAATGTCTATTGAATTTATTTTTCTGAGGTTGTAATGTAGAAGACATAACTCGCCAATGATTTAAACTTAATAAGAAAATTATTTTCTTTAATAACTGAAGTTTTGAATAGATTAAAGCTTTTATAACCAAAAATTTTGGTAATTTTGGTAATGATTTTGGTAATGCTTACTTATATTTGCATTTTTCGAGGAAAATGATAAGACTTAATATTGTTAGGTTTTTTTTAAGACTATGAGATTTGGGTATTGTGTAAGAGATCTAAAACATCATACATATCCTGAAATTAGAGATTTAACAGTAAAGGTTGAAGGATTAGGGTTTGAGTCTGTTCATATTACTGATCATTTTTTTAGGGCGGGGGTGACTAAAGCTCTTGACCTTAAAATAAGACAACAACCTTTTTTAGAATCTAATACCCTTTTAGCTGCTTTAGCTACAGAAACAGACAGAATTAAATTAGGTCATATTGTTTTGTGTAATTCCTATCGTAACCCAGCTTATTTAGCAAAAATTATTTTAACCTTAGATCATATTTCTAATGGTCGTATTTTACTGTGGTTGGGAGCGGGGTGGTTTAGAGGGGAATATGAGGCCTATAGTTATCCATTTGCGTCACCAAAAAGAAGAGTTGATGAGTTGGAGGAGTCACTAACTATTTATAAGAAAATATTTACTGAAGATGAAACTAATTTTGAAGGAAAATTTTGGAAACTGGAAAACCATAGGAATTTTCCTAAATCAATTCAGAAACCTTACCCGCAGATCGTTGTTGGAACAAACAATGGGAAAAGAATGATCGATATTGCTTGTAGAGAAGCAGATGGAGTAAACCTTGCTTATGTAATTCCAAGAGATCTAAAAAGATTTAGAGAAAGTATTTCTATTATTAATGAAAAATTAAAGAAATACGGTCGTGCTTTATCAGAGTTTGAAATTTCTATATATACTAATATAACAATAGTGAGTAGTCATGAAGCGCTTGAAAGAATAAGAAAAGAAAAAAAGATCTTTAAATCAAATTTGAAATACGTCTTCATGGGAAATATTGAGGATATTAAAGAAAAAATACGGGAAGTCGAAAATTTAGGAGTAGAAAAAATGGTTATAGTTGTAGAAAGTCCCGAATTGGAAGATCCTCTTAAATTCTTTAAAAAAGAAATAATGTGAAAGATTTTCTCGAGAAATTTTTACTTCTTAATTAAACATGTAAAAAATTGAATAACTGTAAAAAAAATAAAAAAAGTTAATTAGGTTTTTTTTAATTTTACATTTCTACTCCGTATCCACATTTAAAGAAAGTCCGTTCTCTTACCCATCCACTATGATCATAGAATTCTGAAACAAAAAGTGTTGGAGCGCCCCAAAAACCAAAATCAGTATATATTGGAATAAAAACTGTTCCATATCCTAAAAATCCTACATTGAAATTAGTAGAATTGAACCCTTTTAAAGCAGCTCTATCTATTTCTATTTCAAAAATTCGATGCAAATTTGGCGAATTTATAGAAGATTGGAATCCATACTCAACTATAGAATTTGTGTTATTTAATGTTGCAGTATATTCACGACCCCCTAAATTAAGTGTATCATTGATATGTTCCGCTTCTGGTATATAACATAACATTTCATGTCCTGGATCTGCAGCGAAGGTATTCCAATGACCCTCACTAATAAATTCACTGAGGGAATTGTCAGTATCAATCCAAACAGCAAGAAATTCGTCAGTTGTATTAGCAGTAATATCACTTGCAAAATCTACTAAAATATAAAGTGATGTTGATGTTAAATGAACATAAAAGAAATTATGCGTATCTAAATTGTCATCATCAGTTAATAAATATTCTATAAATTGCCAATCGGAGTATTGCCACCCTTCAGCTGCATTAAAATTACCATCAATAACAACATTAAACGCCCCCCCTTCTGCTATTCTAGGGAAAAAATAACCAATAAATCCACCGGATACCCCTGCTACGAGAAAAGTTCCAATAATAAATCCAATAAAATTCTTTCTTTCTAATGGCATATTATTCACACATTATTTTAGATTTTTTAGTTAAAGAGTATTTTTATATAAGATACAACTTTTAAATTTAATTTTTTGTATGAATCAAAAAAATGTGTAATTTTTCATTGACAGAAGAATGTGCGCATTAGTACTATGATTTGTTTATAAAAATTGCTTGATGGTGCCTTAATTGTCGCACCTGAGGAGATGTTTAAGATTCTAGAGAGTACAGATGAGGGAGCTCAGGAGTTAGCAAAAAAAGGTAAAATTATATTGTAGTTTTTTTAGTTATATCTCTTTTTACTTTTAAGATATATATTTTTGCTTTAATTTATGAAATAAAATTGGAGTCGTGCTTTTTTAAAGCGTCTGTAAGAATTAAACATAATTTCTTTAAAAGCTTCGTATCAATTTTGTCAATTGTATCATTAGGAGTATGCATATAATCATATGCTTCCACCTGACCAAATTCAAAGCCTTGAAGACCACTATCTCCTAAAAATACTCCATCAGAATGAGTCCCTAGAACTCTTTCTGTATGATAATGTCTGATAGGAAGATTTCTCTTATTATTCAAAAGCAAATAATCAATATTTTTGGCGTGATCCCCTTTTACTCCTGGAAATATATATACATGATTACCAATAGATTCAAAATTAAATATTATCGATTTATTGCGATCAAATTTTTCCAAATTATTATAAAAATGCCTTATACCCATTGTTCCACATTCTTCAGCTCCAGTAAAAAGAAACCACATATTATAATTAATTAATCTGTTTTCAGGATTATTATAATGGTTTAAAAGCTCTAAATTGCATGCTATACCAGAAGCATTATCAACAGCACCTTCAGAAGTATTATTTGTAGTGTTAAGAATCATTAGTATTGTTGCGAACATGTTCAATATTAACGGAAACAACCCAATAATATAAAATATTATTTCAAATCCAATAAATCTGAAGTTTTTAAAGAGTATAATTAGAGCTAGAACAATTGAAGAATAGATCCAAAGTTTTATTATTCTTATCCGGATTCTAATCTTGAATCTTTGTCCTTTGGAATCTATGTGACTAATAAACAATGCAATCCTGTCGTTATTCTTTATTTCATTCGACATAGATTTAATCCTTACTATAAGGTTTTGGGAATTTAATTTTGTAATAAATTGAATTTTTTCAGGTTTTCTCGTCAATATAATGGACGCAATAACTATTCCAAGTAATAAGAGTATAAAAACTAAAGACATAATCATATATATATTCAAGTATAGTAATAATAAAATTAACGAGACGGATAAAAATGCTATTTTAGGATATAATCTCGAATAAAAAGAACTGAAAGTAAAGCGCCGGACTTTATATTCTAAATTCAAATTCTCTACTTCTCTCTTTACTTTATTAAAAGCTTTAAGTTCAAATCCCGTTCCCGATAATCGAGGAAAAGCAAAATTTTTAAGATTTTTTATAATTCGGGCTTCTTCAATCATTATAGTCTTTAGATATGATTTTATTTTTTTAACTTAAGTATTAAAATTGAAATAAATCTGTTATATTTTTGTTTTAACTTAGACACGAAAATAATTCAAGTCTTTTTTAAAGCTATTTTAAAATTAACAGTTAAGAAGATTAAAAGTTGAGTTTATATTGATAATTGACCATATTGACAAAACCATTTCCATTAAAATTGTTTATTTCGGACCCGCTTTTTCAGGTAAGACTACATCTATTAAAACTTTATTTTCTCATTTTGGTAAGGGTGAAGCACTCCACAGTATTGAGAGTACTGTGAATAGGACTTTATTTTTTGACTATGGTACAGTTACATTTCAAAATGAAGAATGGAGATTGAAACTTCATATTTATACCACAACAGGTCAAGATTTTTATTTTATTACTAGACCAGTCACATTACGGGCAGTTGATGGGATAATCTTCGTGGCAGATTCACAAGAAAAAGTTTATGAGCGTAATTTAGCGTCTTGGCAAGAACTTATCTCATATTTTCGTGAATCACTTAAAGAGATTCCAATAATAATTGCATTTAATAAACAAGATTTACCAGAAAAATTTAATTCCAGAGTTTTCCTAAGAGAAATAAAGCTTGATATGTATCAAAAAGTGGAGACAAGATTTACTATTGCAATCAGCGGAGAGGGGGTTCTAGATTGTTTTGAAGAGATTCTAAGATTAATTCTAGGAAAGTACTACAAACACAAATTAGTTTCAACTGTAAACTGGTTCAATTAAATTACTTTAGACCTTAATTATTTTATCTTTATAAAACTCTATCTTTAGATTGTAAGACTGTTTTTATTGGTCTTAAAACAACGCATACTCTCTCAACGCTTTTTACATCAGCACGACCACGAAATGACTCTATTAACGCATCTAATTCAATTATTTCTGGTACATTAACTTTTACTAAAACACCACATTCTCCCGCGAGAAAATAAACTTCCTCACATTGAGGAAGAATTTGTGCTTCTCTCAACAATTCTTTTGTCTCAGCCTGAGTTTTTGGAATTAATGTAATAAATGCAATAATACATCTCTCATCTTCACGACAGATCTTTATAGTAAAGTTTTCAATTACTCCTTCTTCTTGAAGCTTGATAACTCTTTTTCTTACAGTAGATTCAGATAAGTTTACATTTACATCTGCTGCAATTTCGTGGTATGGTCTTCTAGAATCCTCAAGAAGCATTTCCAGAATTCTCTTATCCTTATCATCCAAATTTTTCATTATTAATTCCTTCGTTTCTTTTTTATTTTAATTTAAAATTTAAAAAATTATATTTCTTTTATTAAATGCACCCATTTTCAGAAGTCCTTAAGGAGTGGTCCAAATAATCTTTCATAATGTACTGCCATGCAATGAATTCCTGCAGCTTTCGTAGTTTTCTTAATTTCTTTGATAAATGGTTCGTAAAACTCTAGATTAATTTTATCGATCGCAGCATATTTTTCTTTTTTATCTTTTATTTTTTTAGTTGCTTTTAAGGCATCAAGAAAATCCTTAGGAACTGAAACACCGGGAATATATTCATTAAAATACCATGCAATACCATAATTTTTTATCGGAAATAAGCCAAGCAAAACAGGGATATTGAATCTTTCTAATTCTTTTAGGAATTCCTTAGCATCATCTACATCAAATGATGTTTGGGTTTGAATAAAATCTGCTCCTACTTCTACCTTTCTACCAACTTTTAGGATTTCTGGTTCTCTTGGATTTGAATTTGGATTTGCTGCACAGCCAACATTTAACTGGGGTTTTCCCCCCTGTATTTCATTACCTTCTAAATCAGTTCCTTCATCAACCATTTTTGAAATTAGTTCTATCAATTGAGTGGAATCTAAATCATATACAGCTCTAGCATTTTGATGATCTCCAAGGGCAGAATGATCTCCTGTTAATGCAAGTAAATTTTTAAGGCCAAGTATAGCTCCACCTAAGATATCGCCAAATAACGCAATTCGATTTCGATCCCTCACGGTCATCTGCCAAATCGCTTCTAATCCAACTTTTTCTTGAACTAAGTAACAAGGCACCATGGAGCAGGTATAAGCATCTCCTTGGGGGCCATCAGTAACGTTAGCTGCAATTATTTTTCCAGTTTTTTTCATTTCTTCTGCAGAATGCAGAACATGCTTTAAATCAAAATCTTTCTCAGGTTCTAATTCGCCCGTGAACACAAATTTACCTTCTCTGATTGTTTTTACTAAATTACTGAAAGCAGGTCTGTTTGGCATCTTATACTTTCTCCTCCTTTTTCTGTTCTTCCTCATTTGAAATGGGTTCATAAATATGTAAAAATCTTGGACTTGACCATAACTGATAATTACGAGGTGGTCTATAGATTGTGAATAGATCTAATCTGTTAAATTGCTTCAGGCGTTCCCACATTTTTACCCACGCACAATCATGTATATACCCTCCTACTTCACATTTACCTTCGACTTGTCCTCCACAAGGACCGTTACTGAGGTTTTTAGCACACCCCGCCATAGGACAAATCCCACCTGTAACTCCCAGTAGACAATCCCCACAAGTTTCGCAGTATTCAGCAAAATAATTTTCTCCATTAATCTCTGCACCTCCAAACATACTATTTTGTGCCGGGAAAGTGAGAATTGTAGGAAAGATTTTATTCAGCATTCCTACACCTAAACCACATGCTAATGAAACAATTGCATCATATTCTTCAATAAAGGGTCTAATTGTTGTAGCGGCAATTCTGTCATCACATTGTCTTAAAACCGTTATAGCCCTCCATTTTAATTCTTTTCCTTCACTCCTTGCTTTTAATTCGAGCATTTGGGCTAGAACTTTTGCTTCATTTATTGAACGTGGAGGTTGACAGCAACCATCACACCCAGCAACAAGGATTTTCGAGTATGGTTTTATCATATCGTATATTTCTTCAATATCTTTTTGTTTAGTTATTATCATATTAAAAACTCCTAATTTTATGAACTTGATAAAATTCTTATTCTGTTATGATTATTTCTTTTTTTTTATAATCATTTTCAATTGGGCCTAATTTTTTTAACTTTTCGGTAAATTCTGTAATGGTGTCAGCAAATATTTTTCCTTCACTTGCAGAAACCCATTTTCGCATGAATCTTTCTGGATTAATTCCAAGGGATTCTATTACTTTTTCAATTTCATCGGTTCTTCTTAAAGTATCTTGATTTCCCGCTATATAATGACAATCTCCAAGATGGCATCCTCCAATAAAAACACCATCAGCCCCTTCTAAAAATGCTTGTAATATAAAACTCTTTGGAATACCACCAGAACACATAACTCTTATAGTTCTTATATTTGGAGGATATTGGTATCGACTTACTCCAGCTAAATCGGCCCCGGCATAACTACACCAGTTGCAGAGAAAGGCAACAATTCTAGGTTGACCATTTGCAACTGTAGTTTTAGCAGCTTCAGTTATCATTGGTTCTATTTGAATTCGACCAAAATGACTCATTGTTATAGCTTCTGCTGGACACTCAGCAGCACAATCTCCACATCCTTTACAAAGTAACGGATTAACTTCAGATATCATTAAACCTTCTTCAAATTTTACCCCAACAGCACCGTAATTACAGACGTCAGCACATCTATTACAACCAATGCATAGGGCAGGGTCAACTTTTGAAATAACACCTTCAGTAATTAAAATATCTTTAGATAAAATTGTAGTGGCTCTAGAGGCAGCTGACATTGCCTGTGCTACACTTTCGCTAATTGTTGCAGTTCCACGAGCAGTACCACATAAAAAGATACCATCAGTTGCGAAATCTGATGGTCGGAGCTTTACATGAGCCTCTAAGAAAAAATTATCGTCATTAGTAGGGACCTTCAGCATTTTTGCCAAATTTTCGTTTGCTTGGCCATCGGTAACTATACCGGCGCTTAGAGCAACTAGATCTGAATTTATCTTGATATTTCCAATATCCGGTTTATCTATATAAATGCTTAATTTACCATTTTCTAGCTTAATTTCTGGAGGTTTATCATCTTTAAACCTAAGAAAAATAACTCCTTTTTCTCTTGCTAAATCATAATATTTTTCTTTAAAACCATAGGTTCTTATATCCCTATATAAAACAGTGATATTAAGATTTGGATTAATTTCTTTTGCCTTTAAAGCATTTTTAATAGCTTCACTGCAACACATTCTACTACAATAAGGATGTTCCTCATTTCGTGAGCCAACGCATTGTATCATTACTAATGAATTTAGATTGTTAATTTTCTCTTCTTCAGTAAAAAGAATTTTTTCGAGTTCTGATTGTAAAATAATTCTTTTATCTTTCCCAAAAAGAAATTCATTATTTTTAGGTTGATATTCATGAGCACCAGTAGCCACTATAATAATACCGTGCTGGAATTCTTTCTTTTGTTTATCTTCACCATAGGTAATTTTGGTTGTAAAGTTACAAACATATCCTCCTATTGAACTAATTCTAGCGTTAAGAAATACATTAATGAACTTATTATCATTAACTTTTTTTATTAAATCTTTTAGAAATTCTTGAACATTATAATTTTCTATAGTTTGATAAATATTAGTAGAAAATCCCCCTAATTTATCACTTTTCTCCACGAGAAAAACTTCAAATCCTTGATTTGCAAGATTTAAGGCTGCTGTCATCCCTGCAACTCCTCCTCCAATTACCATTCCCTTGTGAATTACTTCTACTTGTTGTTCTTGAAGAGGGACTAATTTTCGAGCTTTAGCAACAGCCATCCTTACTAAGTCCTTGGCTTTCTCTGTTGCCTCTTCTGGTTTATGCATATGTACCCATGAACATTGATCTCGAATATTTGCTAAATCAAAGAGATACTTATTCAAGCCTGCCTCTCTAATGGTTGCTTGAAATAAAGGTTCATGGGTTCTTGGGGTACATGAAGCAACTATTACTCGATTTAAATTATGCTCCTTAATTTGTTCTTTAATATTAGTTTGGGTATCCGCCGAGCACGTATATAAATTCCTTTCTGCATAAATTACATCCGGTAATTGAATTGCATAATCAACAACTTCAGGAACATTTACAACACCTCCGATATTAATCCCACAATGACATATAAAAACGCCGATGCGAGGGGGTTCTCCACTTGTATCAATTTCTTTTGGTAATTCTTTTTTAGTAATTAATGTGTTTCTCACATCAGATAAAAGAATATTTACAGCACCTGCTGCAGCACTTGCCTCTACAACTGTTTCTGGAATATCTTTAGGTTCTGAAATCATGCCACATACATAAATTCCTTCTCTAGATGTTTCTACTGGGGAAAAAGGTTTTGTCTTACAGAAATCATAATTATTCAATTCAATGTTTAATTTTTTTGCTAATTCTTTTGTGCTATGATTTGGTAAAGCCCCTACAGCTAAAACAACTAAATTAAAAACCTCACTAACTACTTTTCCTTCCTCATTTTCGAAATGAAGGATTAGGTCTTTAGTCCCGAGTATTTCTGTAATATCTGATATTCTACTTCTAATATATCTTATGCCATATTCATCTTGAGCGCGTTCAATATATTTATCGAAATCTTTTCCAACAGCTCTCACATCCATTGAAAAAATCGTAGGTTCAATGATTTCCATATGTTCTTTGGCAATTACCGCCTCTTTAGCTGTATACATACAACAAACTGAAGAACAATATTCTACGCCATGTTTCTTATCTCTTGATCCTACACACTGTAGGAATGCTATTTTTCTTGGAATTATTCCATCAGATGGTCTAAGGATAAGTCCTGAATGTGGGCCACTTGCGCTTAATATCCGCTCAAATTCAATACTAGTGACCACATTCAAATATTTACTATATCCATATTGTTGAGTAAGACTAGGATCATATTCATCAAACCCAAGTGCTAAAACAATAGCTCCAACATTCAAAGTAGTAAATTTATCCTCAAGAGTGTAATCTATTGCTTTAGCTTTACAAACTCCTTTACAAAATCCACATCCTATACATATTTCTTGGTTTATTGAAAAAACCAATGGAACTGCTTGCGGAAATTTTACAGATATTGCTGATCTAATCGATAACCCTTCATTAAAGAAGTCCATCGCTTCTACAGGACATTCTTGAGCACATACACCACAACCAGTGCATTTTTCTTGATCTAATAATAATGTTTTTTGTTGTAGCTCAACAGTAAAATTACCTGGATTTCCATCAATTTTTTCTAAAGTCGTATTAATTAAAAGTGTAATATTTTCATGACGCCCAGCAGTTACTAACTTAGGCGCGAGTATACAAATAGAACAATCGTTAGTAGGAAACGTTTTGTCTAATTGAGACATAACGCCTCCAATACTCATTGATGATTCAGCTAAATAGACTTTAAACCCTGAATCTGCTAAATCCATTGATGCTTGGATTCCTGCTATTCCTCCTCCTACTACTAAAACAGACCCAATTTTTTCCATCTTTAAGCCTCTTTAATCGATATAAATGTGGGAATTTCTTCATTTATTTGATCAACATCAACTAAACCTCGAGCTCTTAAAGTTACAATATGCTGTAAAACTTTATGTGGTTCAACCTCAATTTCCTTTGCGATATCAAGAACAGATTTACCTTTATTCTTTATTTTTTCTAAAATTTCATGACGAATAATTTCATTTTTAATAGCATTATTAAGAATTTCCTCAAATTCTTCTGTTGGTATTATTTCACCATATACATTCCCTTCTGTTGTTAATTCTCTTTGCCTAGAAACTAAAGCTCTTAATCTGGAATCACTTATGGCAAATTTAACAGCATTTAGATTATCAATTATTCGTTTTTTAATCTTTTTATTTTTAACGGGAGATGGACCCAATGTACGAATATGTTCAGTAAAATCAGTAACTATTTGAGCGAATCTATTTCCTTCTGCAGCAGAAACCCAATCAAGACGTACTCGATCAGAAAAATTTATCATGGATAATGATTTACTTACCATTTTCATTTTTAATTCTGCTTCATAATTACCACTTATATAATGGCAATCTCCTAAATGACATCCTAAAACAAGTACTCCATCAATGCCATTTATAAATGCTTCAGCTATAAACACAGGATCAACCCTTCCAGAGCACATAACGCGTATAACTCTAACATTTGTTGGATATTGGATTCGACTCACACCTGCTAAGTCCGCTCCTGCATAAGAGCACCAATTACATAAAAATCCCAAAATTTTAGGTTCAAATACCATTTATTCTCCACCTCCATAAGTTACAATTTCAGCAATAAGTTGATCACTTGTAAAGTGGTGAATAGTAATTGCATTTTGCGGACAACTAGCACCGCAGACTCCACACCCTTTGCAAACTACTTTATTAACTACTACGATATCTGTCTCTTCATCTTTAGATATCGCACTATAGGGACAAATTTTAATACACGCTTCACAACCTACACATAAATCAGTATCCACTTCAGCTGTAGAACCTTCTACTTCCAACATATCTTTAGAAATTATTGTACTTGCTCTAGAAACTGCTGCATTTGATTGTGATATAGATTCTGAAATATCTGCGGGCCAATGAGCTGAACCACATACAAATACGCCATCTGTAGCAAAATCAACAGGTCTTAATTTCACATGAGCTTCTAAAAAGAAATTATTCTCTTCTAATGGAACTTTTAACATTTTAGCTAACTGCTCTGAATCTTCATTAGCAATAAGAGGCATTGATAATACAACAAGATCATAGGGAACCCCAATAACTTGGTTCATAAATTCATTATAAACCTCTATGTGATCTTTCTTAATAATTGGAGGTTTTTCGGGTAAATATTTTATAAACAATATTCCTATTTCTCTTGCTTTTCTATAGTATTCTTCATAAGTGACACCCTGTGTTTGTATATCTCTAAAAATTATAGTGATATTAGCCGCCGGATTTTGTTCTTTTATTAAGATTGCATTTTTTAGAGCAGTCATACAACATATATTCGAACAATATTTTCTTTCTTCATTCCTACAGCCCACACATTGAATCATGGTAATGTTATTCGCACTGAATTCACTCTCTTTTAATATTTCTTCTAATTCTAATTGACTTATTATAGTTTTTCCATTATAATCATAATAGCCTTCTGGTGATAAAGCTATAGCCCCAGTAGCAACAATAATAGCACCTGCCTCAATTTCGATTGTCTTTTTATTTTGGAGAATAATTACTTTATAGTTTCCTACAAACCCTTCAATTTTTTCAATTATAGCAGACTTATGTATATTTATTTTCTTGTGATTTTCTACTAAGTTTCTTATTTCTAATAAATTTGAAGCATCTTCATTAGTTGGATATACTTTATTTAGGCGTCTGATCAATCCTCCTAATTCAGAATCCTTCTCAATTAAACTTACTTCAAAATTTTGATTTGCTAAAGTTAATGCAGCATTCATTCCTGCAATACCTCCACCAATTACTATAGCAGAAGGTATTACACTAACTTGCATTTTCTCTAAAGATTCTAACAAAGCCGCTTTATAAACGCCCATTCTAATAAGATCTTTAGCTTTTTCGGTACCCTTTTCTGGTTCTTTCATGTGAACCCAAGAATCTTGATCTCGAATATTTACCATTTCAAATAAATAAGGATTTAAACCTGCCTCTTGACAAGTTGATCTAAATAATGGTTCATGAGTTCGTGGAGAACAAGATGCAACTATAACACGATTTAAGTTTTGTTCCTTTATATTTTCTCTGATCTCATTTAGTCCAACTTCAGAACATGTATAAAGGTTAGCAGCACTATACTCTACATTTGGTAAAGTTTTGGCATATTCTATTAACTCAGAAATATCTAAAACACCACCTATATTAGTACCACAATGACAAATAAAAACTCCAATTCTAATATCATCATCCGACATTTTTTTTATCCCCTCATTAGTATTTCTGCAGCTTTAGCGGCTGCTCCACTTGCATCTATTACTGAATTTGGAATATCCATTGGTTCTCTACAAGCACCGCAAAGAAATATCCCTTCTTTCGATGATTTCTGTGGATGGAAACTTTCTCCCTTAAAAAAGTTAAAGTTATCTAATTTAACTCCTAAAGTTTTTGCTAATTCATTTGCATCTTTTTTAGGTACCATAGTCGTAGCTAAAATAACTAAATCAAATTTAAGTTGTTTAACTTGCGAAGTACTAATATCTTCATAAATAATGAGAGGATTTCTTTGATCATCTTCTAATATCTTTGCCACTTTTCCTTTAATGTATTTAATAGCATAATTATTTACTCCTCTTTGAATATATTCTCGAAATCCTTTACCAGCGGCTCTAAGATCAATATAAAATATTGAAGTCTCTATTTCATTATCATGCTCAAAAGCAATCATAGCTTCTTTAGTGGTATACATACAGCAGCAAGATGAACAATATGGATTGTTTTTTATATCCCTTGAACCTACACAATTAATAAATGCAAGTTTTTTAGGATCATTTTTATCTGAGGGTCTCGTTAAATGTCCACCTAAAGGTCCAGAGGCACAAATTAAACGTTCAAATTCTAAAGCAGTAATAACATTAGGGTATCGTCCATATCCTAAAGTTTCAATAGATTTAGGATTAAAGATATCATAACCAGTTGCTACAATAATTGATCCTACGTTTAATTCAATTTCTTCATCAATTTGGTCGAAATCAATTGCTTCTTTTTCACATACTTTTTCACAAATTCTACAAGCGTTTTTTGTAAAAAATAAGCAGTTCTCTCTATCTATAGTCATAATTGAGGGGACTCCTTGAACATAATCGATATAAATTGCTCTACGTTTTCTTAATCTCATATCAAATTCGTCATCCACCCTCATTGGACATTTTTCTATACAAAGTCCACAATTTATACATTCATCTTCTTTAATATATCTTGCTTTCTTGAGTATTTTCACTTTAAAATTCCCTGGTTGGCCTGATAAGTTTTTAACTTCTGAAAGTATATGCAATGTAATATTTGGATGTCGAAAACATTCTGCAAGTTTAGGAGCTAAAATACAAATAGAACAATCATTAGTAGGAAACGTTTTATCCAGTTGAGCCATCCTTCCACCAATACAGGCATTTTTTTCAATTAGATCAACTTTTATATTTCTTTCAGCTAAATCTAAAGATGCTTGAATACCTGCAATCCCTCCTCCAATAACCATTACTCTTTTTAAATTTTCACCCAAATTAGAACACTTCCTACCTTTTAAGTAATTTTTTCTAAAATTTCATTAACTTTAATTCTATGGAAATTTAATCCAAGTCCTTCCGTATCCATTCCTAGTGCTAAATCAATTAACTCGGTTATGTAAAAAACAGGAAAATTATATTCAGTATTTTTCTTTTTATTTACTTCTCTCTGATTGAAATCAAATTGCTGATAGCATGCTGGACAGACACAAACAATACAGTCTGCTCCTGCTTCTCTCATGCTTTGGAGTTTATTTTCTAACATACTTAAAGATATATCTTTATCAGACTTTTCAACTGGATTACCACAACAATCATTTTTCAAACTATAATCAACGGGATCTGCTCCAATTGCTTCTATTAATTCATCTAATGTTTTAGGATTGAGTGGATCATCCCAATTTATTATTTCAGATGGTCTTAGATAATGGCAACCGGGATGACCTGCAACTTTTAGATCTTTTAAAGGTTTTTTAACTTTTTCCTTAATTTTGTCAATATTTTCGTATAATACTTCAGCAAAATGTTTAATTTCAGCATTTCCTTTATAATTTTTTCCTATTGCACTTAATTTCGAATTAATTTCTTTTTTCTTATCATTATCATTATCTAAAATATGTTTAACTGTTTTAAGAGTTTCTGTACAGCCAGAACAAAGACTTAATATATTACTATTATTTTCTTCAAAAAGACATAAGTTTCTTGCTCCTAAAGCCAAGAAAGATTCATGATCTAATTGAGCTGTTCCAGTTGGATCCGGACAGCACGAACATTTAGCTTGATCTCCAACCTTAATGCCAATTTCTTCAAATGCTTTTCGAGCAGAAGCTTCTATAAACGGGAGTCTTCCAGGAATTACACATCCTAAAAAGTAGTTATATGACATTTTATTTGTTTTCCCCCATTAAATTTATTTTTTTTTCAAAATTTGTAGCATTTAATAATTTGGTTATCTCTTCAATATTCGCAGACTCTATCTTTGGAAGTCCTAATTGATCTCTTCTACGAATAATTGGTTGTGTAAGTGGTATCGCTAAACCATTTTCTAATACACTCTTTGCTTGTACTTTATAAGTTTCAGGATAAGGCTCCCCTAAAACTACAATTCTGTTTTTAATCTTCTCAAAAATTTCTGTTAAAAAAACGTTTTGGGGACACTCTTCAACACACATCTGGCATGTACAGCATAACCACACATTAGGTTTTTGATCTTTTATTAATAAGTCTTTAAGTCCTAAAAGTGATTGTTCTATAATTTTTCGGGGATTATATTCACCATTAGTTATAAAAGCTACAGGACATGCGCTGGAACAAGTTCCACACTGATAACAATAATTTAATGAGAAATCTTCCTTGATAAGCTCATTTCGAAATTCAAAATCCACCGTTTGCATAATTTCTTAAACCATAATCTGATTAATATAATCTATTTTAAATGCTAATTATCTACTTTTATAAATATTGATATTTTTAATAATATATTTATTATATTTTTAAGGATTACAATAATATTTTTCAATATTAGAATTTAGATCGATCTTAATATTTAAAGATTCTTTACCATTTCGGATTTTAGTAACTTTTTTTAAAATCTCCGACATTTTCATTTGTCATTTCGAAAAATTAGTAAGAAAAAAGTATTAATTTAGGAATTTTTTACTTTTTAAGTTGTCGATATTGAATATTAATTCAAAATATCATGAGAGAGAGTTATTTTTGGAATAATATGATTAAAAAAATAAAATTCTTAAATTGGGAAAATCATTCAAAATTCTATTTTTATTTTGTAAGAAATATGCGATTTATAGTATTTTCATAGAGTTTTTTTAACAAAAATTCTGATATTAAAAGATGTAATAAAATTTAGTTAACAAAGAAGAAAAAATAAAAGGTAAACCTGTATGAAAATTCATATTCTCTTTTTTTAAAGGATTTATAAAATCCAATTCAATTTATGTATAAATTATTATAGTAAAGGTCTTCAAAAACTTGAAATGAAAGTTAAGATTTTAATATTTTACCACAAATTAACTATTTAATAAAAAATAAAATATATTATCCAAGTATATTATCCTTTTAAATATAAAAATAAGTAAAGTAAAATCAAGTTTCAATTGCATTATTAAAAGTTTGGTGAAATAATAATAAAAATTTTAGTTTCTGGGCCACTACAATCGGGAAAATCAAGTTATATAAAGGCTCTAGATGATAATGCAATGAATGTGGAAGCAAAAGGTAAAGATGAGAAGTTTTACACCGTTGCGATGGATTTAGGGAGTGTAAAACTAAACGGGTTCGATGTATTTTTGTTTGGAACACCAGGGCTTTTAAGATTTTCAGTTATGAGAAGTATTTGTACGAGTGGCTCAGATGGAGTCATTTTTCTCTTTGATGCTGCTTCTCCTGAAAAAGATGATAGTGCAATTATGATATTAAATTCAATAAGAAAAATATTACCTCCAAATACTCCAATAATCTTTTTAGCAAATAAACAGGATATTGAAGGTGCTCGACCTCCAGAAGTAATTCGCTCACAAAATTATTTACCCGAAGATAACAAAATGTTTCCAACAAGCACAAAAACTAGTTTAAACATAAAAGAATCTATTACTTATTTAGTCAACCATGTTTTTGAAGAATATTCATCATTACTTCAAACACTACGTACTTATGAAACTGATATTGAAGGTTTAGCCGAAGAATTGAAAAAAGATAAAATACAAATGCGAGATTTCTTAAATAATTTGGAAATTAAACGATTTATTGAACTTGATAGGATAAAAAAAAGTTATAAAGTGAGATCTGGGTTAAAATATTTAGTTTAATTGCTTTTTTTAAGTTAAATGCTTTTTAAAATAATAAGGGAGAGATTTCTTCAGAATCAGACTTATTTTTTAAATTTATTAAAAGATTTTTTTGATTATTAAAGATATTCCAGAAAAATTCTGGGACGTCCTTTTCTTTTTTATACATAGCTTCAATACGATCTAATTTTTCTAATATTTTTTTAGGTCTTATAGAAAATTGTTTAATGTAATCCTCTTCTTTATAATCTTTATCAAGATATTGTTTAAACAGTGTTTTTAAATCTAAATATTTGGGTATATTGCCAATGGGCGTTTTTATAGCATTAAAGTCATTATGAACTCGACCCTCTGCCCAGATTACCCAACATAATTTATCTAAAATACCGTTTAAATATTTTCCTTCTTTGTTTTTAAGAAAATAATTAGTAGCAAATACTTTTGGACAATGTTCTAACCTGTTGCCAAAGACTTGGTGATTTTTGATATATTTTCCCAAACTAACAACCATAAAGTCTAGATTGGCCATAGGCTGCTTCATTCTTACTCCCTCCTCACCTAACGTAGCAGAAGTAGTTTCTGATTCAATTGAGGCACCCAAGAAAACTCCATGCTCCCAATCAAGACTTTCAATTACTGGGGGCATTGTATCACTATCGCGCCCTCCATAAAAAATACCATGTACTGGTACTCCATCTGGTTTATGGAGATTAGGATCAGCATTATTCAATTCTTCAATACGAATTGTATAGCGAGCATTTGGATGTGCGAGAGGTATATCTCTCCCATTCTTATCTTTTTTTCCTTTATTCCAATTACCTGAATAATTATGTCCTCCATCTGGGATTGTACTTCCATCTCCAATCCAATAAGGTTTTCCATCTTTAACTAGCACATTAGAAAAAATAGTTTCTCTAGGAGTTGTCAGTGCATCAAATATAACAGGATCGTTTTTAGCATTTACATCTTTGATAATTCCAAAAATTCCTCTCTCAATGTTTACCGAATGAGCATAACCATCCTCCCAAACTCGAAGATAAGCTATATCATCTCCAACTATAGTTTGCCCTGGTAACATTGCGGTACTGGTTTTGCCACATGCAGAAGGAAATGCACCACAGAAGAATGAAGTTCGATTTTTTCCTTTTGGATGAACCCCCATTATAAAATAGTGCTCTGTTAACCAATCTTCATTATTAGCTTTATAAATTGCTAATCTTAAAGCAAGTTTTTTTAATCCAAGTGAATTTCCTGCATATTGATTATTTACTGAGAGTACACGTCCTTCTTTTAAGTCTATATAGATTCTCCTTTTATCGAGATTTTTTGTAACTGGTGGCTTACCAGTTAATTCTCCAGAAGAATGTATAAAATAGAAGAAATCATCGGATCCGTTGAGTTTTCTGAATTCTTCATAGCCTGCTCTATAAAGAAGATCTTCTGAATGGGCAACGTAAAAAGAATCTGTTAATTGAAGTGCAAGAATTGAAAATTTGGAGTTTTTTGGGCCTAAGCAAAAAAACCTTATTACACATTCATGGCCTTTCATACATCCATCCATGATATCCAAGACTTCTTTTAATCCCTTTTCTCTTTCCATCGTATTTATCCAAGGATATGAACCTTCTTCATCTTTAGGTACCAAAACCTGAGTATTTCCTTTATCTCTAGCTTGATCATGATTACTCATTGTGAAGAACCCATCATAATGTACAGTATGCCCTTTTAAACTCAGTTTTGTTTCTTCACTAAGCTCAATAGCTCTGTTTCTTACATAATCAATATCTTCTTGAGAGTCTGTTATAACAGTGACTTTTAAAGGCTTACAAAGAGAAATAAACTCATCAACAACCTTTAAAACAAATTGATTATTGAGAGCCTTTATTTTTTCCAAATTTTTTTTATCAATAATTTCCATATTATTTCAAATAGCAATTATACTTTTAATTTTTCTTTTTTGATTTTTTTAGTTTTCTAAGATGATTTCTTATGGTATATCCTAAAATTAAAAGATTGAATATAAAAAAAAGAAAATAAAAAATAATTCTATTTAACTATTATAAAACATATTATCTGCTACCTTTAGCACTAATAATTCTGTCTACTCTCAAGATTAAGTTAGCTAATTCGCTCCCAGATTTTATGATATGATTGATTAGTTCTGCAGGCTCAACGATTCCCTTTTCAAAATTATCTCCGATAGTATTTGTAATGGTATCAATTCCCACCCATTTGTCATCATCAGTTTTATGAGCTGCTCTTAATTCAGTTAATTTTTCGATTTCTTCTAATCCGGCATTCCTTATTAACGTCTTTGGGATCTCTTCAAGAGCTAAGGCAAATGCATTTACAGCTAGCTGCTCTTTTCCACTAATTTCATTTGCATATGCTCTAATCCTTTTGGCAAGTTCAATGTAAATTGCTCCTCCTCCTGCTACAACTGCTTTTGTATCTATTATTTTAGCAATAACTGATAATACATCGTGTAAAGAGACTTCCGCGGTACTAAGAATCTTATCAAGCCCACCTTTGAGTAAGATAGAAACTGATTTAGGATTTTTACACCCTGAGAATAATGTATATTCATCATCACCTAATTTTTCAAAATGTACTTTTTCGGCAAACCCTAAATCGTCCTCTGAGAGGGATGATAAATCATCAACAAGTTTAGCGCCAACAGCTTTTAAAATCGATTTATAATCACTCTCACCAACATTTTTAATAGCTGCAATTCCTTCCCTTGCTAAAAAGGCACCAAATTTATCGGAAACGTCACTACTATTTACAATCAAATTAACTCCTAAGTCCTTAAATATTTTTAAGTAATCTGTGAGTATTTTATCTTCTTGGTCGAGGAATTTTTGGATTTCAGAGGGACTAGAGATCCGAATTTGGGCATCAAATTCTGTCTTTTTTACATCTAATTTTCTTCTAATAACAGCGATCTTTGCATCTTTTATAGTATCTGGCATCATAGAATTTACTTTGTCTTTTTGAGTGTAGACTCCATTAATTAATTCTGTTTCTTTAAGGGATTTTCCTGGAGCTTTTACGATTTTTACATTGCTTACTTTGTTAAATGTTTTTCCATCATCATCTGTAATTTGTTTCATTGCTCTTAATGCTAAATCTGAAAAAAAATCTTTTAACGGAGCAATTTCTTTGGCATTCATTGCAGTTTTAGCGGCGTCTTTAAGAACCTCATCATTATCACTCGTAATTTTTACCGCAATTTCTTTAATTATAGCAAGCGCTTTATCAGCTGCTAGTTTATATCCATGAGTAATAGGTTTTGGATGAATATCTTGTTCAATCAATTCTAAAGCATTATTTAATAAAGCAGCAGAAAAAATTACTGCTGATGTAGTTCCATCACCGATATCATCATCAATGGATTTTGCTACATTAACCATCATATTCGCTGCTATATTTTCGATATCAAGGTTCTTAAGAATCTCTGCGCCATCATTAGTAATAGTAACATCGCCCATTGAATCAACAAGCATTTTTGACATTCCTTTAGGGCCTAGTGTGGAACGTACAGTCTCAGCGATCGCGACCATTGCTGTAATATTCTGTTTTCGCGCTTCTCTCTCACGAACTTCCTCTGTTCCTTCCTTTAAAATGATTATTGGAACATTGCTCATCTATTTCACTTCTTTAATGTAATTTTAAAACTTTATTTATATAGATCTCTAAATCACAAAATTAAAAAAAGTTTATGGAAATATTAAAAATAAAATTACTTTAATTAAAAAATTTAAATTTCTACGAAAGAAGTGTTTTTGTACTCTTTAAGAATCATATTTGAATTCGTTCGTGTAATATATTCTTTTTGATTTAGATTTCGAATGAATTCATGGACATCATCACTTTCTTTGAAACGACAAATTAATGCTGCTGACTGTTCTCCAGTTGTATGAAAGATGGAACATACTTCAGGAATTTGCGTAAGGTCATTTAAGATTTCCTCAGTAAATTTACCATCACAATTGATTCTTATGAGGAAAGCTAATTTATAACCCAATTTCTCATTGTTTAAGCGTAAAGTATATCCCTCAATCACACTATTCTTTTTTAACTTCGAAATTCGATTGTGAATAGTTCCTATTGAAATGCCCAATTTATCTTGGATCTCTCTATAGGATGTTCTAGCATTTCCCTGCAAAATTCTGAGTATATTCCGGTCGATTTCGTCCAGGGCTTTCTCTTTCTTCATTAAGAACAAACCTTAATATAATTACGAAGTTTAAGTTCGATCAATATATTTTATTTTGAGAACTATATAAAAGTTTAGAAAAATTTCATTTTATAAAACTTTCATTGAAAATTTTTTAACATCAATTTTTATAGACTTTTTGGAACTTAATTCAAATGTATCAAAATTTATTATTCTGTATATATTTTTAATATCAACAAATATGAAAAGAGTGAAATAAAGCATGGTCGACGATTTTAAAATAGATCCTTGGGGAGGCTCAGCAATCGAAGAAGAAGATTATACTAGATTAATTAAAAAGTTTGGGATCGAGGAAATATCAGAATCTCTTAGACAAAAAATGATAGAGAATCGATTTATTAGAAGAAAAATCATTTTTGGACATCGCGATTTAGGCCTTATTTTCAAGGCTATAGAAAAAGGTCAACCATGGGCAGTAATGAGCGGAATTAAACCTTCTGGACCATTTCATTTAGGAACATCAACTACAGCCTTAGAGATCGTAGAATTTCAGAAAATGGGAGGAAAAGCGTATTATGGAATTGCAGATATTGAAAGTTGGGAAGACAATGGAATACCATGGGAGGAAGCAGAAATAACGGCGGTAGATAATCTTGCAGATATATTAGCACTCGGTTTGGACCCATCTCCAGAAAAAGCATATATTTGGAGACAATCACTAGAGCCAAAAGTCAAAGATATTTGTTTTAAGGTTAGTAGGTTAGTCACACAGAATATGTTAAAAGCAATTTATGGTGAGCGAACATTTGGTCTTTACATTTCCTCATTGGTTCAAGTAGGAGATATCATACTTCCACAAGTAAGAGAAGGGCCTCAACCGACTCTTGTACCTGTAGGAATAGATCAAGATCCTCATATTCGTCTTACTAGGGATTTAACCAGAAGAAATTATAAGAAATTTTTCTTGCCAGGCGCTACTTATCATTATCTATTAGCGGGAATTGATGGTTCCGAAAAAATGGCTAAAAGGCATCCAAACAGTTACTTCACGTTTAATGAATCGCTAGAATCAATTGAAAAGAAGGTTAAAGGAGCGCTTACTGGTGGCAGAAAAAATCTTAAGGAACAGAAGGAATTAGGTGGTGAACCTCAGAAATGCATGATTTATAAGATACTCATGTATCACTTTGAAGAAGATGATGAAAAATTAGCCAAGGACTTTGAAATGTGTGTTAAAGGTGAATTGATGTGTGGTGATCATAAACAAGAATGTGTTGAGAAAGTATTAAAATTCATAAAAAGCCATAAAAAGAAAAAAGAAAAACTAATAGATAAAGCTCGAAGTCTTCTAAATATAGATTAATATTATTCTTTTCCCTTTAATTTAGTTTATATTATTTGCTCTAAAATCTTAACTAAATCATCAAGAAAAGCAGGGAATTTTTCAAAGAAATTCTCTTTTTGCTGTTCTCTAAGTACTGCTGACACGAAAAACATTTCATTCTTTATTTTCTTTCTGAGTAAATAGGAAAAGAGTATACCTTCAGTTGAGGTAAAATCAAAATTTCCTTCAATTTTTTCCTCTTCCATCCGCTTAAGTAAGAAGATATGTTCTTTAATTGAATCTAACAACTCAACATAGACTTCTGGTTCAATATCATTGTAATATTCAGAAATAATGATCCCATTACGATCAAATACGATTAGAGCTTGACTATTAAAAATTTCCAAATAATATTCCAATAATTCTGAAAGTTCAAAAAACTTTTTATCAAACACAGAAAGACCATATGAAACTAGCTGGACAATAGAAATAATATCATAAATGGACGACTGCTGAAATAATATATTTATATCAGGATATTCATTTAATATTTTTTCCCTTAATTTTTCAATATTTGCGAGGATCTCTTCATCAGCCTTTAATTCAGGATCATATTTATGAAAAGTTATGATTATTGGAACGTCCATTTCACTTTCTGAGAAAAAGGTTAAAATCGCATTTAAATATTCAAGTGAATTATCAAATCGTTCTGGATCTTGAATATCAATTACATAGATAAGTAAATCAGTAGCATCAAAATAAACATCTTGGTAATTAATGTAAATCTCACGATATGTTTCTTGGCCACCCATGTCCCATATCACACAATTGCTGCGCAAGAAATTCATCTTATGATACTCAACTCTAATAGTTGGCTTGAGCTGAAGGATATCTTTCGCAAAATCATACTTTTTATCTAAAGCTGTTAAGATTGATGTCTTACCTGCATTGTCAAGCCCGCTCACGATAATTTTTAATAAGCCTTCCATTGTTAATCCTTAAGTTTTCTAATTATAAAATTAATAAATTCCATATTTTTTAACTTATGTAAAAATCTACTTTATTTATTTGCTTACCGTCACTCATCAAAATCCAATTTCTATTTCAATTTTAATGTAATTTCTATAATTTCATCCACTTATTTTTTTTTGAATGAAAAGCGATCTTAATTTATAATACCTATTTATTTGTTATTCAAGATGCTAACCGTGTAAGCTCTTTATCTCTCATATGGAAGTCCATATCCTTCCATTTGGAACTTAACCTGAAAATTAGGCCCTAATTGCTTTATCGCCTTTAAAAATGTATCTTTAGTCTCATTTTTTAATACCTCTAGTTCCTTCTCCATTGCTTCGACTTCAAGATTTGAGCCAATATTATATTTTTCTTTATACATGAAAAATCTATTTATTTTTTGCCACTTCATAGAAAGAGACCTAAATTTATCTATTATATCAGAAGATAAAGGTAAACTGTATAGTCTAGCAGGATATCCATATTTAGTGATAGTTTCATCATTGTAAGACCAAAAAATGTTGGTAAATCCCCCCCATTCATAAAAAAATCGAAGAATGTATTTATCAAACAAAATATTTAAGGGTTTTACCATGGGTTCCTCCCATAGCATACTCCAGATTGAAGGTTTTCTATCCGCTTCTTTCACAAATTTAGAATACTCCTTTTTTATTGACTCAAGCAGATTAATGGTCTTCATATCTAAAAACTCCTTGGATAAAGATATCTTCTTAATAGAATTTAATTTTAGTAATGCCCCAGGTATTGTCTTTAATCTATTCCCTTGCAGGTCAATTCGTTTTAAATTTCCTAATTTATGAAAAATGTTAGGCAAATTATGTAATTGATTATAATCAAAAAAAAGATACTTTAGAGATTCTAATTTCCCAATAATTTTAGGCATGTTTCGAAAGTTGTTGAAATTTAAATTTAAATATTCTAATTTTTTAAGCTTTGTAATCGAACGAGGTAGGGAATCTAGTTTATTCCTCGTCAAATCTAAATACCGTAAATGAACTAACTTTCCCATTGTCTCGGGTAATCCTGTGATTGAATTGTCCATTAGCAAAAGATCCTCAAGAAAGGTTATTTCACCAATTTCTTCAGGTAGGGCTTTCAATCGATTGTAATTGAGATTTAAAATTTTCAAAGATTTTAAATTTCTAATAGATTTCGGTATTACTTCTATATTTTGTCTCTCCATCCTTATTTGTGAAATTTTCTTTTGCTTAATTACAATGGAAGGAGAATTACTAATTCTTGGATCTATAAAAATTTGAATTTTCTCGTCAATTAGTAACTGAAGCTCTTGTAGAAAAGTGTATTCTAAGGGAGGTAAAATACTTCGTATTAATTCTAACTTTTTTTCATAAATGCTCTCCTGTTTGCTGGTATCCATAGAGGAAAAAAGTTTAACTAGTGGACGGGATCCATATAATTGCTTGTATATTCTTCTTGCTTTCTGAATCCCCATTTCCTCTAATGTGCTTAATATATTGAAAGTATGTGAAAAATCTTGATTGAGGATTGTGGTATAATCTAAATCTTTTAAAAAATCTTCTAACTCAGTTCTTTTTAAATGACTTAGATATCCCCTTAAGAAATCAACTCCCTTAAGCTGATCCTCTTTAAATCTTTTCAAAAATTCTTCCTTAAGAATCTGATTTGCCTTAGAATATCCAAAATTACCTAAGATTCCTAATTGCTTATACGCTTCATCTTCAAAAGGTTTTCTTACTTCCTGTTCAGTTATAATTGTGTAATCAAAATTTTCTATTAAAAAATCTAATTCACGAGGCTCTAAGTATTGTATATATTTACATTCAATTATATGTCGTATCATAGCCTTATTTTTATTTTCAAAATACTTTTTTATCTTTTCGTGAAGGACTTTTCTAGCTTTAGTCGACTCATAATATACAAAATGACTTAATATATGGAGTGCTTCTTCTGGTTGATATTCATTTATTACCTCAAAATCTATAAAATTAAGAAGGTGTTCTCTCTCTTTATTATCAAAGATCTGTAATTCTGCCCTATAGGCTAACTCTAACTTTGTTCTATTATCAGCTTGGAGAAAACATTTCTTAAAACCATTTTTATATAAGTTCTTTGTAAACTCATCGGTTTTATTCAGGCTAGTAGTAAATAAAGATAATAATAATCTATGAATGAATAATCCAGCATTAAGTCTTTCTTTTAAGAATTTATTTATCCAACTTTTAAATTCATAATTCGAATCAAAAATTAAGTCTATTACTTCATCTTTTCTAAACCTAATATGTTGAATAGTGTTTATGTTAAAGAGAGCCAAACCAGTATAATTCTCTTTTCCGAATAATTCCATGGCTAATAATTTGAGTTCTTCACTTTCTAGATTGGTTAAATAGCCTTGCTCCATTAAATAGGTTTGAACTGTTTCATTTCCTTCGATATATCGGTTAACAATCTCCTCTTTAGAGACTTTCTTAGCATTCACATCCCCGGCTTCCACTAGTCTTTTCAATAAAGGAAATGCCAAATTACTATGGATTAAACGTGTATCGTAATTATTTTCATACCAGACTTGTAGATTTGAACAGTGACCCCAGAATTCCGTTTCAGGAGGGATCATAAAATTACTTGAAGGGTTTTCTAATGAGCGATCCAACTTATCTGCTGCTTCATCGATCGATTCAACAGCATCAAACGATGTTATCTCATCAATAGGTATATTCAATAAGAGAAATTTGCACTGTTGGAATAATCTTCCTTTAACATAGATATTGGTACTATTACCCTCTAACTTTAAACTTAGATAATCGTTAACTTTAAACTCTTTCGGTTTAGTAAGTTTGCTATATTCCATATCATCATTCCAGAGTATTCCACAGCTTCTACACACAAATCCTTCAATAGTTTGTAAAATATCCGTAGAACCACAATTTTTACATTTTAAGATATTTTCTTCCATACTAAACATGAAATATGATTATAAACTTTTAATTCATTGTTCTGTCTTACTTTGAGTCTTGAAACCTCATTAGTTTTTGTAATACTTCACTGTATTAATTACAAGCAAAGCCCAATCTTTATTTTCTTTTGTGTCGGCGACAGAGAATGTCAACATAAGGACTCCTGAAGGTGCAGCCATTGCCCTTTGTATTACAAAAGTACCCATATGAGCGTACTGGTCATTTTCAAAGACAAAACCGGTGTAATCCTTGTATTTTATATCAAATCTTTTTTTAAATCCCGCTTGTTCATATTGTCTGCCAATATCAGCAATAATTTCAGGGAGTGCTTGTTCTCCAAAAGTTAATGCACTTGTTGTAATGCATCTTTCTCCATCAGGCGAAATCAACTGAGTTCTGTTTCCGTCTGGACGCTCTTCAAAATCTGGTGGGACCTTAAATGACCAAGAAGGGAATAATCGTCTTTCTACCATTGAATCAAGCTCAGTTTCCTTGTTTTTTTGCTCTTGACCCCATTCACCAATTTTGGATATTGCTTCTTCTTCACTACCTGCGAATGCAATATCCACTTTTCCCGTTACCATAGCTTTTCTCATGGCTTCAATTGCAAGCTCTTGTTCTCCTTTCTTTTCATATACATCGTGGAGATCCATCCATGCTTGAACAATACTAGGATTGAGAGCTAATCCCTCCTTGATTGCCCTAACTGCGTCATCTAATTTCCCCGCACCTGAAAGTGCCTTACCAAGTTGAAACCATAACACTTCGTTATCAGGTTCAACTTTTAAACATTTTTCATAAGTCTTTATTGCGTCCTTAAAATCTCCAGCATTTGCATAGACCATACCTAAACCAACCATAGTATTAAATGAATCCGGTTGAAGTTCTAACGCTTTCTTATAGGCTCTGATTGATTCTTTATACTGATTATTATCATCTAATGCTGATCCCAGAGCATTCCATAATTCAACTCGATTTGGTGCGATTTTTACCGCTTTTTCAAAAGCTTCAATACCTTGGGTATAATCCTCTTTCGACACATATACTCGACCAAGAGAAAACCACGCACTCGCATTTTTAGAGTCAATGGATAATGCTTTTTTAATTGGGTCAATCGCTTCCTCATAAAGATTTTTCTCAATATATAGATGCCCAAGATTATTCCAGATTATTGAATTGTCAGGTATAATCTCTGAGGCTTTTTTACAAATCTCGATTGACTTATCAATTCGCCCCACAGCTCGAAAAATCGATGCAAGCAACATCCATCTCTCAACAAACTTAGGGTTGGACTTTATAGAGTCTTCAAGTAAATCAATTGCCTCTTCAACTTGCCCCTGAGACATTAAAAGTTGAATTTTTTTCATAAATTCATTTGCATTTAAATTCATGATTTTTTGTCTTTTATTATATTTTTTTTATAAAATCTAATTAACTATAACTTTTTAAAAAAAAAACTCTTTGGTTTTTTTTTGTTTAAATTGATACCTTATAATTTAAATTCAGAGATATGACCAATTCAAAATTTATCATAAAATTTAAAATCCTAATTAGAAGGTTAAATATATACAGTAATAGAAAGATTAAATGTTATTTTTCTTTCATGCTTTTTTGGTATATAATAGGAATTGTTGGATTTTTACTTGCATGGGATAACTTTCCTCTCCGTGAACCTTCATTAGGATGGGTTATCGTGTTTTCAGGGGGAATACTTTGTCTTGGAGCAATGATAATAAACCTGAACGGAATTGCTAGAACTGTCAGAGAACAAAGAGAATTGCTGGGCATCCTCTTGTATAACCTAGTAAAACAGAGTTTTTAAGTTAGAATTTTTGCGCTAAAATGTATATTGATCGATATAATATCGAGATCTCATCTAAATATTATTCCTATGTTTATAATTTCAATTTATTAAGAGAAACCACTAAAAGAATAGTGATTTTAGAGTAATTTCGATGATATTTATATGACATTTATATTTTTTAAAGCAGATGGACTGATTTTACTCAATAATATAATTTATGAAATAGGATGATGTATTTGATAGAAATAGAAAATAAATTTTTACAAAATTTAGAATATCAGATTAGTCTAAAAGAAAACACATATAAAACACTTAAGAAAATCCCTGTATTTACTCAAAAAGTAAATCAGTTTGATCAATCAGTCATGGGTCTTACAAATAAATTCGAGAAAATTCGGATTCGAGATAAATACCAAATAATAATAACAGAATTGGATAATTTAATAAAAAACGCTAAGCCAAAATAATAAACTTTTTATTTTTTTTAAAATACTCTGAAATTCTTAGTCGCCAACAATCGTACAGTATATTTTTCTGGATCTGGCTCGTTCATCACATTCAATAAAAATAATTTGCTGCCAAGTTCCTAAAATCAATTTTTGATTTTTAAATGGAAAAACTTGGGAGGTTTTAATTAGAAAACTCCTTAAATGTCCAGCTCCATTATAATCATGCCAAGTTTTATGATGAGCATAATCTTCGTCATACGGTATTAATTTTTCTAGCAGCTGCTTGATGTCATGCTTTACAAGTCCTGGTTCATACTCTACAGTTGAAATTGCACCTGTGGACCCAGCTACATGGACATTTATGATTCCATCGTTTATACCACTTTTGTTTATGCATTGTTGAACTTGTTCAGTTATATTGATAATATCACAATAAGCTTTTGTTTTTAACTCAAAAGTTTTTAATACTGCTGTCATTTTTTATTTTCTACCTTTCTCACATATGTTAATACTTTTAATTTGCTTTAATACTGATCTTGGTAAATTATTTTCGTTACCTTCTATCAAGGCAAAAATTTTTGTTAAGATAAGGAGTTCAGGTTGGTCAAATCCATTAATATTAGTCCACCCTTCTGATTCTCCTAATTCAATGCAAATAAAAAATGGAGATTTTTTGAGTTTCAGGCATGTATGATCCTTACATCTCTCACAAACTTTAGGATAATAATACACATTACCATTTTTAAGATAAATTGAAAATATACCGAGTTTTTTATTTTTAACTTTAATCCAATTCTCAGATTCAAAATTTACATTCAGCTTTAATTTCAAAATATACTTAATCAATTGTTCTGTATTTATGGTTATGTTGATATTTATATTACGAGTCTCAGGTTCATAATAATCACTACATTCATCCGTAATCTCATCATTCTCAAAAAGGAGAGGTAAAGGAATAAAGTCTATGAAATAAGTATTTTCTAATTCTTTATATTTAGTTCTCTTCAATGAAATTAAACAAATTTGATTTAGAATTTCTGAATCCTCAAAAATTTCATTAATCTGGACGTTATTTGATTTAATCATTGAATTAAATTCATCATTCTTAAAATATTTATTAATTATGTCATCTCTAGTGTGTTGTTCAAGGATTATACAAAATACAATGGTTATTGATGAAATCCGAGCTTGAATTTCTTTAAAGTAGAGTAGAATTTGATCCACTTTTGTTTCTGAAATAAATATTATAATAGCTTCAGCCCCATTATAAAAAATTGTTCGTAAATAGGACCTTGGTTGTCTACAATCAATATTCCATAAAAGAAATTCAAATTTTTCATTTTTTTTAAAGAAAAAATCAACCTTACTTATGTTTACACCAATATTTCGTTTATTTTCGATTGGTAGACTATTAGAACTCAACTTTTTTTGAAACTCATCCTTATAATTTTCAGTTCCTCCTAAGATACAGAGCTTTTTCTTTAATACAAATTTTTCTTGTAGGGGAGTTTCTAATGAGCTCATTTTGCCTTCCTTTAATTATTAAAGAATATAGGCTAAATCTTTTAAATAATAAATTTAATTATGAATTTTAATTTATTCTTTTTAATATGATATAGTTTTCAACAATGCAATGTTAACTTATTGAATTAATTATGAGTAAAAGACTTGAAAATTTTTATAAAAAGATACACAATCAGCGAAATCAGATTCCAGAATATGTATCAATAATCATCCGTCCTGGTAAAAAGTTAATTGATGTTAAAATAAAAAAAGAAAATGTTAATATCTTAAAAGTAATGGCTCATGATAAGAAAACATCTGGATGGTTTTTACATTCTATACATATTCCATTAAAGAATTTAGGCTTATCCTACAATGCAAAAAATAAAGAAATATTAGAATATTTATCTCAACCGAATAAAATTACAAGTAGTAAGCCTACAAAGGATTATGTTGAAAATATATTAAGAAAATATATAGAAATATTACCAGAAAAGAAGAAGCATTTTTTTAAAACAGAACGATTTAAGAAAAAGAAAGAGTTTAAAACTGGGTCTCAATTAAAAGGATTTTAACTATTTTATTTTGGCTCCCGGGGGAATCGGCTTTTTCTCGTCTATTTTTAATAAGAATGGTTCATTGTTAAGATCAGCCGCAAGTAACATCCCCTGACTTTCGATACCCATAATTTTTCGTGGTTTTAGGTTTGTTAAAACAACAATCTTCTCATTAATCAATTCTTCTGGGGTATAATAATGAACAATTCCAGTAATAATTTGTCTTAAGTCTTTCTCTCCACAATCCACCATTAATTTATAGAGATTGTTTGATTTTGGAATTTTTTCACAACTTTTAACTAGTCCAACTCGTATATCTAATTTTAAAAAATCTTTATAGTCAATTTCCATAAAAAAATCATCCTCTTAACGGCATTCCATTCATATTTATTACTTCTTTTGCTTTTGGTTTTTGTTCTCTATATGGATTTTTTATATCTTCAATTTTTCGCCCAAATGTTAAATATCCCGTATGGCCAATCATTCTTACTTCTGGTCGTGTAGCATTTTCCTTTACTTGGATTTTTCTTTTTATTAATTCATATGTGTTTACTTCAATAAAGTTTTGACTTTTCATCGCCGAGACTGTTTTTTTAACCTGCTCTATTGTTGGAGAAAAAGATACAACTGTTCCACTATATTTTAAGTAGTTTTTAATTTTCTCAATAGCATTCCAGGGAGTAGCCATATCTAAGACAACAACATCTACATTTTTATGTTGAAGATCATCGTTTAGAATATCTCCATATTGAATTGTGACAACATCCTCTAATTCCGCTTTTTTTACATTTAATTTTGCTCTTTTAATTGATTTTTCATTAATATCATATGAGTAAATATGTCCATTTGGACTGACAAAATTACCTAATATACATGTGAGAGCTCCAGAACCACATCCTGCTTCAACAATCACACTCCCAGGACCAATTCCGGAATATACTAAAATTAATCCAGTATCTTCAGGATATATAATTTGAGTTTTCCGAGACATATGAAGAATATAATCAGATGGTAATGGTTTTAATACAAAGAACTTATAACCTTGAGTTTCAAACGGTTTGGAAAATACAACAGAACCAAAATTTTTACCAATAATTTCGTTAAACTCAATTATTCCTCTATGCGTATGAAAAGTGCCCCCAGATCTCACTTGAACTAGCCATCTTCTTTTTTGATCAAGAATCAAAAAGATTAAATCATTTTCTTTAATTACTTCAGAGCTCATATTAAGTTCTATCTTTTTCCATTTCAAGAGTATTTAAATCTTTAATTCTTGATAAGAAAGCTTTCTTTTATTATTAATTTATTTACGAAAATATATAAAAAATATACAACTCTCAATAATATTAAACTTATAAAAATCTTTTTATAAATACTCTTTAATGAATTAATTTATGAGTAAAGAAAGAAACCGGAACACCCAAACGTCCCGAACATCTTTTAGAGATCTTCAGTTCCAGATTGAAGATTCACGGCAAAAAAGAGACGGTTTAAATCAAAAGACAAAAAAGTTTATCAATGATCTCCAAGAAATTGAAATAGAAATTGCTAATTCGTTAAAAATTGCTAAGGAGAAATACAAAAAGAAAAGAGATTACTGGAATAATAAAGTTAAACAATTAAAAGAAAAAAAAATTGAATATAAAACTTTATTAGATAATTTATTTGAAGAAAAGAGAAATATACAAAAATTAGGAAAAGATACAAAGGATAACAAACAACCTCTCTCGATGAAACAAATAGAACGTAAAATAGAAAATTTAGAGAGAATAATTGAAACCGAAAAACTCGATATAAATGAAGAAAATACTATAGTTGATAAAATAAGAGAATTAGCAGCTATGAAACAAGAGTATTTATCAGAGCAGAAAAATAACGACCTTTTCAAAATCGAGAGAAAAATTGAAATAGTAAAGATCAATCTTAATAAAATCTATGAACAATTAAGCAAATGGTCAGATAAATCCCAAGAAAATCATTCTAAAATGCTACAGAAGTTCCAGAATGTAGACAAACTAAAAGAAGATAAAAGAAAACTCGAAGAGGATTTAATTGAGAATAAAAAGACAGCTGATCGTTTTCATGAGCAATATTTGAAATCAATGAATCAAAGTAAAAAGATGTACAAAGGTAAAAAACCTTACATTCCAGGAAAAAAGCCAACAGCAAAATTTAATGAAAGAAGAAAAAAGAATGAAATGATTGAAAAAATGAAAAAACAGCAACTAGAAACAGCTTTAGAAAAGCAAAAAGCTGGTAAAAAATTAAATTTATTTGAAGCCAGATTAATTCTTGAAAGATCTAAAGATTAAATACTAATAGATTTTATATAATTTTCACATTTAACTCCTTTAAGTAAATTTCTTTCATATTTCTTGTTTTTTTAGTAAATTTTAACTAATTATTGAGAGATCTGAAAAAGGTTTAAAAAAATTGTAAAGTTATTATTTAAATAACATTTAAAATTAATGGAAAGGATTGATTAAAGGTGAAAAAAAAACTAAGTGAAATCCGAAATCTTTTATTAGCACATCATGAATGGTTCCAAAAATCCATTCCTCTAATTGCTTCTGAAAATATCACTAGTCCCGCTGTTGATGAGGCATGTGCTTCTGATTTCTCACATCGCTATGCAGAAGGATGGAGTGGCCAGAGGGTTTATGCTGGATGCACTTACATTGACCAAATTGAAGATATTTGTATGGAACTTACTAAGCAATATTATGATTGTATTCATGCCGACGTGAGACCTGTATCTGGAGTTGTAGCGAATTTAGTTATGTATAATGCATTTACTTCAGATAATAATGGTAAAATGTGTTGTATGTCTATTGTTCGGGGAGGTCACATTTCCCATGGTCCAAGATTTGCAAAAAGCGGGAGAGAGATTTTTGGTACTGCTGGAACGACAAGAGGAATAAATGTTGAATATTTAGCATTTGATAATGATGAAATGAATCTTGATATTGATGCTTCAGCAAAAATTATCAGAGAATTTGAACCTGAACTGGTCTTATTTGGTGGTTCTGTATTTTTATTCCCTCATCCTGTTAAAGAGCTTGGTGATGTTGCGAAAGAAGTTGGAGCATATGTTGGTTATGACGCAGCACACGTTGCTGGTTTGATTGGTTCAGGATATTTTCAAGACCCACTAAGAGAAGGAGCAGATGCCATGACAATGAGTACACATAAGACACTTCCCGGACCTCAACATGGCACATTAGTATCAAATAGAGAAGACTTAATTGATAAACTGAGAGCTTGCGCTTTTCCAGCCTTACTATCTAATCATCATCTTCATCATGTTGCCGGTTTGGCTGTTGCTTTAGCAGAAATGCTAGAATTTGGGAAAAATTATCATAAAAATGTTATTGAAAATGCAAAAGCTCTTGGTCAAGCTTTATCTGACCAAGGTTTAAAAGTATTGATGGAACATAAAGGGTTTACTGAATCTCATCAGATTGTGGTTGATATAACTGAATTTGAGAAAACTATTGGTTTAGGTGGAGACATTGAGAAATTATTAGAAGAGGCTAATATAATACTTAATCGTAATCTTTTACCATATGATCTTACTCATGGTAGACATTATCAAAATCCAGGTGGTTTGAGAATGGGAACTTCTGAAGTTACAAGGCTAGGAATGGGTAAAAGTGAAATGGTTGATATTGCAGATTTTTTTAAGAAATTGATTATTGAGAAGAAAGACCCTAAAAAAGTAAAAAATGAAGTAGCAGAATTTCGAAAAGATTTCCAAGAAATAAAATATTGTTTTCAGCCTAAAAATAAAGCATATGAATATTTGAAGTTTTACTAATTATCAATATTCTTATTTTTTCTTTAGAATAATAAAATTTATCTAAAATGATAGATTTTTTAATTTATTCGAATTTTATATAGAAGATTAATATTTTGTATCATTATGAGCCTCGAAATTCTTGAAAGAACAAAGCGTAATTTAAAGTTTGTTGTTGAGAATATATCTATTGAGATGGCAAACGCTATTCGAAGAATTATAATTTCTGAAATACCTGTAATGGCAGTAGATGAGGTTATCATACTGAAGAATGATTCGCCTCTCTATGATGAGATAATCAGTCATCGTTTAGGCTTAATTCCTTTAACTACTGACCTAGAAACGTATAAACTACCAAGAGAGTGTGAGTGCGGAGGATTTGGATGCCCTCTTTGCCAGGTATCTTTAACATGTGAGGTTACTAATACAACAAATACACCTATGGAAATTTATTCTAGGGATTTAAATTCAAATGACCCTAAAATAGTACCCGTAGAACCAAATATTCCATTAGTAAAAATTGATAAAAATGATAAAGTGATAATTGAAGCTTATGCTGTATTAGGAATAGGAAAAGAACATGTCAAATTTCAAACAGTCTCAAATATTTTCTATAGGTTTTATCCTCAAATAGATTTTGATGATTCTAAATGTGCAAAATGCCCAGATAAGTGTATTGTTTCAAGAATGTGTCCAGAAGGATTATATGACTTTTCCAATAAAAAAACACCAATATTATTAGAAGACTATTGGAAAACTTGCACACTTTGTAACTCTTGTCAGAATGATTGTCCAGAGGAAGCGATAAAAGTATCGTGGAAAGAAAAAAGTTATATTTTTTTAATCGAGAGTGATGGAGTTCTTGCGTTTGATGTTATTTTGAAGAAAACCTTTGAGATTTTCTTAGAAAAAATCGATGAATTTGTTGAAAAACTTGGAGAAGTAGAGATAGAATCGTGAATTATCAAAAAATTATTAAAATATTAAAAATTTAAGATATCAGAATTAATGAATTAGAGCGTTTTTTTACATGTCTCATAAAATAACCGGACCGTCGAATTATTACGTAAGAAAATTAATTAGAGATTTATGGAAAACACAGATAAAAATATGGAAAACTGTCTCAAAAAGCTTAAGTGGTCCCAGAAGGAATAGAGTTAAAGCAAATTTATATCATATAAATAAGAATACGAAAAAAAGCGATAAAATTGTTGTTCCTGGAAAAATATTAGGGATGGGAGAATTGGATCACACTCTCACAATCGCATGCTTAGAATATTCAAAAACAGCTAAAAAAAAAATTGAATCATCAGGAAGTAAATTAATTTCAATTGAAGAATTAGTAGAGCAAAATCCTAAAGGAAGTGGAGTAAAAATCCTACATTAAAATATCAAATAATAATTTAAACGTGAAACGTATATGTCAATCGAATATCAACTATATGATGCAACAAACAAAATATTAGGTAGATTCTGTTCAATAATTGCTAAAAAAGCTCTTTTAGGAGAGTATATAGTAATTATTAATACGAAGGATGCGATCATTAGTGGAAGAAAAGAAGATATTCATGAAAAATATTTAGCAAAATTGAAAATATCTACTGCTACTAATCCACGTAGAGGACCATTTCATGAAAGGAGACCAGATACTTTTATGAGAAGAGTAATAAAACAAATGTTACCAAGAAAGAAGCTTAGAGGAAAAGAAGCTATTAAGAGAGTTCATCTTTATATTTCAGATATCCCAGAACGGTTTAAAAAAAAGTATCAAACATTAGTCCCTAATGAAGTTAATAACGTAGATAAAACTCGGCTTTCTTATTATAACAGGTATATTACCTTAGAAGATCTATGTCAACGAATAGGTTGGAAGAAAAATGAAATTGAGGTGTAAGAAATGTCAATGAAAATGATTCAAGCATCAGGAAAAAGGAAATCTGCTATAGCAAGGGCTATTTTAAAACATCCCGCAAAAGGCCAAGTAAAGATAAATAATGTTCTTTTACAATTATATGAACCTGAAATTGCAAGATTGAGAATTCAAGAAGTCCTAGAAATTATTAATCATCCTAAGCTTGAAAAATGTGATATCAATGTCAAGGTTAAGGGTGGTGGGATCATGGGTCAAACAGATGCAGTTCGGATAGCAATAGCTAAATCTATTAATAAGTTTATTGGTACAAAAACAATTGAGAAAACCCTTAGAGAATATGATGATTCTCTATTATCTGGTGATTCTAGAAGGACAGAGCCAAAAAAATTTGGAGGCAAAAAAGCTAGGGCTCGACGTCAAAAGTCGTTTAGATAAGTTATAAACGCTCAAACTGCTTCTAATTGGACGCCTAATTCTTTCAAATCTTCAAAAAAAGAAGGATATGAATCTTTTACAATTTCGCTACTTTGTATATATGAACTAGAATCTGCATATAAAGCTGCTATAGTGCATGCCATTGCAATTCTGTGATCATTATTATGATTTATTGTAGTTCCGTTAAGTTTATCACAATGAAATATTGTCAATTTATCATCTTCTTCAATAACTTTAACTCCCATCTTCTTTAATTCTCTAGCCATGGTAGTTATTCTATCAGTTTCTTTTAATCGTAGATTAGATGCATTATGAAGAATGGTTTTTCCCTTGGCAAAAGCACCAATAACAGATAATATTGGAAACAAATCTGGAACGTCAGTGCAATCAAGTTCAATTCCTTTTAATTGATTGTCTGTTAATTCCCCATTTATGATAACCTGATGATTATCTTTATTAATTTTGATATTTGCTCCCATTTTTTCTAGAATCTCAACTATTTTTTTGTCTCCTTGTTTATTTTTAAAAGTAAGATTATTAATAATCACTGATGATGGCTTTTTGGACAAGACTGCTGCAGCAATAATATTTGCTGCAGAAGAGAAATCTCCGGGTATATCGTAAGACTGGGAACGATAATTTTGTTCATTCGTGATGTAAAATTTTCTAGTTTCGAAATTAGCTTGAATATTTATTCCGAACACATCTAATACGTCTAATGTGATTTCTACAAAAGGTTTAGAGACTAATGGAGATGTAAGTTCGATTTCGATATAATCTTGCTTTTTGCATTTTAATTGAGGACATAATATGAGCAATGCAGTTAAAAACTGGGAACTCAAATCTCCTTGAATCTTAACTTTATTACATCCTTCACTAATTCGTTTAATTTTAAGTTTCTTTTTTGATAAATTGAAATCCGCACCTAATTGTTGTAATGAATTTAGTAGAGGTATTATTGGTCTTTGAAGACTTAAAAAATCTCCTTTCAGTGTAAGTCCTCCTTCGATTATTAAACTTAAAGCACTGAAGATCCTTAGAGTTGTACCTGAATTTCCACAATCAAAAGGTTTTTTGAGGGGTTTGTACGCATCTTTATCACGCTTGATAATATATGTATTATCGCTTCTTCTTAGAATTCTTACTCCTAATGATTTTAAGATATTTACGGTAAACGCGACATCTCCACTCGTTAAGGGCTTTTTAATTATTGAAATACCCTCAGCTAGACTAGCGGCAATAAAGGCTCTATGTGAATAGCTTTTAGATCCGGGTGCTGTGATCTCACCATTTAAACTGTTAGTTATTGGATTAATTTTAAAATTCATTAAGTAATAAATAGAAAGTAATAGATATAATATTAATTAAATAATCAAGAAAGACTATTGTATTATTAATCCACAATAGACGTGAAAAATTTGGATAATTCATTTGGTTCTATCTTTAGAATAACTTCATTTGGAGAAAGTCATGGAGAATTAGTAGGAATTATAATAGATGGAGTACCCGCTGGATTAGAGTTTGATTTAAAATTTATCCAAAGGGAAATTGATAGAAGAAAACCAGGCCAATCACATTTAACAACTCCTCGTCTTGAAGAAGAACAAGTTAAAGTGTTGTCAGGTGTTTTCGAAAATAAAACAACAGGAGCCCCTCTCTGTTTAATAATTGAAAATAAAGACATCGATTCATCAGTATATGAAAAATATCGAAATTTTTTACGTCCATCACATATTGATTATACTGCATTAAGAAAATATCGTGGATTCTCTGATCCACGTGGATCAGGCCGTTTTTCTGGGAGAATTACAGCAGGGTTTGTAATGGCAGGGGCTATCGCTAAACAAATTTTAAAAAAATATGAAATCATGATTTTTGCTTATACTAAAAGTATTGGAAACATTATTGATAAAAGAGAATATTCTCTAAAAGAGATTAAAAAATCATTTGAGTTAAGAGAAAAATCTCTTATTGGAGCAATTGACCAGGAAAAATCAAAATCAATGGAGTTATTAATCGAAACGGTTAAAAAACAAAGAGATTCTATCGGCGGAACTATAAAATGTATAGTTATAAATTTTCCCGTGGGGAAGGGAGGTCCTATATTCAATAGTATTGAGTCAAACATTAGTAAGGCGATTTTTGCGATTCCTGCGATAAAAGCGATAGAGTTTGGTGCTGGCTTTAAAGCGGCTAAAATGAAAGGTTCTGAACATAATGACCCGTGGATTATAAAGGACGGGAAAGTCCAAACCACTAAGAATGATGCTGGCGGAATTATCGGGGGAATTTCAACAGGCATGCCAATTGAATTTACTGTTGCAGTTAAACCAACTGCTTCTATAGGTATTCTTCAGAAAACTGTTAATATTGAAACGAAGAAAAATGTAGAAATTGAATTTTCAGGACGACACGACCCATGTATAGTACCTAGAGTGATCCCAGTTATAGAGGCTATGATTGCGAATGTTTTACTTGACATTTTACTGCTTGAAGGATTCATTCCCAGGGTTTTAAAATCTTAAAGGGATATTTACAATCATGAAAATCCAAAATAAAAAATTAAAAATACTAATAATTTGGAGTGTAATAATAAGTGAATGATCATGCCTAAACTAAACCAAGAAAAATTCATCGAAGATATTATAAAAATTATAGACAGATGGTCATTTGAACAATGTGCTCATTGTGAAAATGGAACACTAATTTCAATCGATGGAATGCTTGACTTCAAATGTAGCAAATGTGGAAAAACTATGAATCCCGCTGAATATTTGGGAGAGATAGCCAAAACTGTTTTTACTTATAGAGAACAACTTGAAAATCTTAAAAGTAAGAGAGAGATTGATTAATAAAGTATAAAATCAGAATTTAATCGATTAAATTAAATATATTATATTTTTAAACTCAATTCTACTATCTATTAAGTTAATTCTTTTGGTTTTTATGATGAGATTGCCAGTTACAGCAGTTTTATTGTGAACTGGAAGAAGAAGATTTTATGTCTATGGAAATTATGCTATAAAAAATAAAAAAAAACTGAAAATTGTTGCTGTAGCAGAACCTATAAAAAATAGACGTGAGAATTTTGCAAAATTACATTACATCCCTTCTGAAAGATATTTTGAAAGTTGGGAGAATTTACTTTCTAAGAAAAAGTTCGTTGATGTTGCATTTATTTTTACTCGTGACCAGATGCACACAGAGCATACTTTATTAACATTAGAAAAAGGATATCATGTTTTGTTAGAAAATCCGATGGCAAATAGGTTAACTGATTGTATTAAAATAGTGCAGAAAGTAGAGGAGCCAGGTAGAATTCTGGAGGTAAGCCATGTTTTAAGGTATGCTGATTTTTTTAACTATCTTCAATAGTTAATTTATTATGATTAACAATATAAGATATCATATATTTAAATTCAAATTTCGGATAGTTAAAATAGAATGGATAGGAAAATTGATACATCGGAGCAATTTATCGAATTTTATAAAAAAAAAGGAGACTACTTAGTGTCTCTTTCTGAAAATCATTTCAAGAATATAGAATATCGTAAATGTCTTGAATTATTAAATCAAGCCTATGCAATGTATAAGAAGGGGAATTATACTGAACTTGCTGAAAAGACAAAACAAAGATTCTTAGAAATCAAAGAAAAGTATTTTAAAAAATAAATATTTTAATCAAATTCTAGAGTTTTACCTAATTTATATTGAATATCTTCAATATGAGAGCCTTGCCAGTACACTTTTTTACATTGAAGGTTTGAACATTGATAGAATTCATTGAAGTGATTATATGTTTCTTTTAAAACATCACTTTTTATTGAAATCTTATTTGTAACTCTTTCTAACTGTGAATTACATATTGAACATCTAGCTTGTTTAAAGCTAAATTCAAACTTTATCCCAAACTGCTTATTGAGCTGATGAAGGTAATTATATATACCTTCACCCTTAAGAAATATACTTTTATCTTTATAACGCATATACAAAGGAAAGTCTTTTGTAATGATAATTCTGTTATCCTTACTCGCATAATCAATTAACAGTTCATCAGGAACGGGATTTATATTAAAAAAATTTATTAGATCATTTGCGTATATTGTGTCATATCCAAAAATACGCAAGAACCGGGTTAATTTGCCCAGCATTGAATCAACTAAAAATTTCATATTAAAGAGGCTAAGCATTTATTAAGTAATTCTAAATTAAATATATATAAAGCATCTAATAAATTATATATTTGAAATTTAATCAAATTAAAAATTCGTACGGATATAAATGGAAGCTAAAGACTTAATGGAAAAAGCTGTAAGGTTTCATGGACATATTTGTCCTGGTTTAGCGATTGGTGTTTTAGTAGCAAAATATGTTTTGGAACATGGATATGATTATTCACCAAATGAGGAGTTAGTTGCTATTGTTGAGAATGATAATTGCAGTGTTGATGCTCTTCAAGCAATATTAGGTACAACATTTGGGAAGGGGAATCTTGTCCATAAAGATTATGGTAAGAATAATTACTTCTTTTATGATAGAAGGACCGAAAAAGGCATAAGATTAGCAATAAAAAGTGGGAAATTTAATAATAAAAAGTTATCTCGAGATGAAAAGATTCAGTTACTGTTAAAATCAAAGCCAGAAGATGTATTTAAGATATATGAAATCGAATATAATCCTCCAGGATTAGCGCAAGTTGAACTTTCAGTACCTTGTGAGATATGTGGAGAACTTACTATGAATAGTAGACTTATGACTTATAACGGCGCTGAAATGTGTATTCCTTGCTATAAAATAACAAGAGGTTAGTCAGCGATAATACTTTTTTAAATTTAATATTTTTGAATAAATTCCTCTAAGAAATATGAATATATTGAGATTTTTATTATTTATTAATCATTTAGATAAATTTAAAATAAAAAGAATAACAATAGTCTAAGTATAATGCTTGGTGCAGGTCCATTTTATTTTGAAGGAAACAATATTGGAATTCTTTTAATACATGGCGGCGGCGGTGGAACCTGTGCAGATTTAAAACCTCTAGCAGAAGATTTGCATATGAAAGGAGGTTATACTATTAATATTCCTTTACTTCCTGGATATGGGACCACACCTAAGGATTTAAAAAAAACTCGTATTGATTATTGGAAATCAGCTATAAATAGAGAATTATCTATATTAATAGATAAATGTGATAAGGTTATTGTAGGTGGTCATTCTATGGGTGGTGTTTTAACATTAATATTAGCGGCAAATTATAATTTAGATGGTATTTTTACTATTAGTGCACCGATCGGAGTTCAAAGATTTTTATTTCATCTTGTTCCATTGTTCAAAATTTTTGTAAAATATCATACTATTGATTCAGAACAATTCAAAAAAGATACAAATGGAAAATGGGTCGGTTATGATAAGATTCCATTAAATATTGCCACAAAACTAAAAAAACTGATGAGAGAAATGAAGAAATCTTTAAGTGAAATTAAGTGCCCTGCATTAATTTTTCAAGGAAAATTGGATTCTGAAATTAAAAGTAATAGCATAGATTATATTTACGATAATATCGCATCTAAGAAAAAGAGGAAAATTTGGTTAGAGAATAATGATCACCCAATTTTAGATAGCCCAGATCACAAACAAATTGTATTAGAACTCATAAAATTCATTAATGAATTTTGTACTTAAATTATTTATTTTTAAATAAATTACTAAAAATATCAAGAGTGGACATTTGAAATTTTTATAAAAAACTTAAATTATGATTAGAAAAAATTTACTAAATATGTTAATAGGATGTCAATTCTTTATTTCTATAAAAATGCAAAAATTTACACTACTAAAATTAAAGGAAATCATAATTGAATAACAGATTCAAATTACTTTATATATAGGATGAATTATTTATGATTAAAGATGTAAGTAAGGGACACACTTTATTAGTAAAAGGTCCAGCAAGAATAACCTTGGTAGAAGGAAAGGTTGAAGTTTTCGGGAAGATTTTTATTCCTGAAAAATCACCATCAGAGAGCTCAAATTTAAATGATGTTTTAATAGTACCAAGTGCCCAAAGTTATCCAATTTATGCTGTAGAAAAATCAAAATTAGAAATATATACAAGAACTGAAGACAATCTTATAAATATTGAAGAAAATTCGATTTCTCCTGATTGGAGTGAAATTAAAGATTCCATCATAAAGGCATTGAAACAAAATCCAGGCGTACCATTAAAGATCATGGTTTTAGGAATCAGCAGTGGAAAAACAACTTTTATCAAATATTTAGCAAACAATTTCCTAAAAGAGGGATTAAAGGGGGGTTATCTTGATTCTGATCTAGGTCAACAAATAATATATATCCCTACTACGATAAACATTGGTTCGATCGAGGATTATTTTGTTTCAAGTGAGAAGATTAATTCTGAAAAAATGGTTTTTATTGGCGCTACTTTTCCAAAAGGAGATTATAAATTCATAGTTTCTCTTTCATGTAAAAGATTAATAGATGATTACATCGCAAAAAATAAGTCCATTGATTTTATTTTAATTGATACAGATGGTTGGATTAAAACTGAAGCGGGGATTCTTTATAAAAACTTTTTTATCCAAACAGTTGATCCAGACATTTTAATTATTTTTCATGATGAAACTATTGAGGAACTCCAAACTATAGAAAAAACTTCCTCAAGTTCTAGAAAAGATAGAAAAATTTATTCAATTAAAGAGAAAAATAAATATTTTTATGAAAAAGATAAAGAAGAAAGAAGATTTTTGCGTCAAAGTCAATTTTCAAAGAAATTCGAGGAATTTAGAAAAATTTCAATTCCTTTAGACAAGATGAAGTTTATAAAAACAGAATATGACAAGGAAAAAGAGCAAATTTTCGAAAAGGATATTGACATTTACAATCTTGTTAATCTTCCTTATCATTATGTAATAATTGGTTTAATGACTGAAAAATCTGAGTTGATAGAGATAGGACTTCTTTTCACTGTAAATATTGAAAAAAATTATATTTTGCTATATTCAAATTTAACTTATAAGGAACAACTTAAGGTAAAGAAGATTTTAATCGGCTCCCTTAGGTTGAGCATTAAAGGGAATCATCAAGGATACTTATATCTCTAATTTTTTATTTTCTTACCAGATATGTTTCTATTTTCAATTCTTAAAAAATTGCATTAAGCCTAATTTTTTTAAACTGTGGTATAATTATAATAATTTATGGATGAAGATCTTCTCACTAAATTTCTAAAACTAATGTCCTCAAAAATTTCAGATTCAGATTTAGAATTAATCAATTTAGGAAAATCCTTAGGATTAGATTTAATATCTTTTGCCGACTTGAGAGCCTCACAAGAAGATACATTCACTGATGAAGTAAGAAATCGTGCTTTAGAAAGGATGGAAAAAGGTAAGGATAATGTTTTGAGTAGTACTGATTCATTTTATGCTGGTAGTATTGATTTCATGGTATCTGATGAATATGAAGGAAAAAAATTTTTTCTTTTAGAAACCAATGGGGGATCTCACCGAGGGCTTTCAATTATTACTGAAAAACAACAAGCTCTTTTATATGATGGATATTTAGAAGCTATTAATCAAGCAATCAATCGAAATAAGGCCAGTCTCAATAAAGTGTTTGTAATAATTGGTATAACTGTTAATGATGGTTTAATTCATGAAAAAGTAATAATGATAGAATACTTTAGAAAAAAACTTAAAGCTAATGGGCATTCAGTAAAAATCTTTAATACTGATAATTATGATAAAGACTTTCAAGCCGAAATAGTTTTTTTGATAGCTGATTATAGACAATTGTCAAAATCTCTTTCATTTTCTAATAATTGGATAAAATTTGAAGAGGAAGAAGTTAGTGTTTTAATAGGAGATGGCATTATAAGACGTTTCAAGAATGAAAACTTCTCAAAATTAATTAAAAAAGATTTTCGTGAAATAAAATCAATTTTAGTGAATCCTATATTTAATATAACTGACGATAAATCTTTAACATATTTAGCAAGCTATTTTAGTAAAGATCTTCTCAAAAAATATAATTTAAAATATCTCTTATTCACAAAAGCGTTTAATGAAAATGAGTTAGCTGACAAGTTAAAGTATCTTATAAAGGAATATAAGAAATCTTTTATTATTAAACCTAGTGGGGGCTCTGGAGGGGCTGGAGTTATTCCTGTTTCTAAAGATGAGGATCTTCTTAATATTAAAAATCTTGTTGAAGAAAGTAAAAAGGAATTTTTTGGTAAGTTTATGAAAAATCGTGATCCTTTTCCATACACCATTCAGGAGATGGCTGATTTCTCATTAATAGATTGGCAGGGGGGGAAACATACATTTGATTTACGAATTTACTTAGCTCAAAGAGAAGGTAAAGTTATCCCCATTGGAGGATTAGCTAGAATTGCACGAGAAGTATTTATTAATAAAAAAATACTAAATAAGCAAGAATTTGTAGTAAATTTATCTGGTTATGATGGCCAAATTGAAGTTGACCGTGGTATAGGTTTCTCGGACAAGAACAGTAGACTACTAAACTTAACAAAAGAAGATTTTGCAAACATGTTTTGTATAGGTTGCGTTTTATTTACAAGAATGGTTAAAAATTATAAAAAAATCATCAAATTCTCAGATTGGGGAAAAATTATTGATTGAAATGAACCTTGAAACTATAAAAGAAATAATTAAGTTTTATAACTGTTAATAACTAAAAAAAAACCAAGTTTACACAACTATGAATTTAAAAAATTGAGAGCAGCGCCAACTAAGACACATTCATTTTTCTTTTGTGAGTGTCCTCCTCTCTTTAATATTAGCACATTTCTCTCTGGAGATTCTAAGATCATTTTATTCTCTTGTAGATTTTTGAATTTTATTACTCGATCATTTTTACAATGTATTAACATAACATTTTTAGTGAAAATTTTCCATTGTTCTAATTTTAGTTCTTTTTTTACTTTTTTCATTAATAGATAAGGAGATAACCGGTTATTTTCTTCGATATTAGGGAATAATTTCACACCTTTAATTAAATAACTCAACAGAACAACAGGATTATATTTTGATATATTTTGTTTGTAATGAGACATTGAAGAAATCGCAATAATTTTTTCAATATCTCTATTTGCAAAACCTCCAGATAAAACTGTAATAGCACCTATACTAAAACCAACACAAAAGATTTTCATATTTGAAAATTCTTCTTGATTTTTAACCCACACAATTATTTTTTTAAAATCCTCAATTCTTTCTAAAAAGTCACTTCTTTTTCCTGCTTTTTTAGATTTTCCCGTACCTCTAGCATCATAAGCTAAAACAACATAACCTTGATAAGCAAGCGGATAATAGAAATACTCAAGTGTTTCTTTCGTGTCAGAAAACCCATGACAGACTATAACTAAAGTATTTTTTAATTTACTTTTTGCTTGATTCTTATTCTTTACCAGATTTGCTGATAAAAGTCCATTAGAAACATTTATTTTTACGGAAGATACTTCTAAATCTTTTTGATAAAGTTTTGGCCAACGATCAAACCAGAGATCACGAAACGAAAAATAAATCTCAAAGGGGGTATATATGATTAAAAAGGTGGTAATTGATAAGATGAAACATCTTGAAAAAGCAGTTGTGTAACACGGATTTCCTAACGAAATATTTACTTCCCAGATGTACCAGCTAAATAGAACATCAATAATTATTAATATGATGCGTTTGTGTGTATTTGAAAGCAACGTATTCCACTAAGAAATATAATCAAAAATGAATTAAGCGTTTAAATAATAAAAAAATAAAAATTATAATTTTTATGGCTTTTTTGGTTTTGGGCACCCATAATCATGGGCAATTTTACAATCTGGTTTACTTCTTAAACCCGGACAAGGATTACATTTTACATCTCGTAACATCTTGACAACTTCATCAACTTCCATCCCAAGTTCTTCATCCTCAGTCTCCTCCGCGATCATTTCATCATCACCAGGGATTTCATAAACAACATCTTCTTCTAAATCATCTTCCCAATCAGTTAGATCTAGTATTTCGTCTCCGTCTTCATCTACTTTTCCACCTGGAAGTTCAAGATCTTCATCTTCACTTGGAGCACTCTTTTTTTTAGCCATAGTTCTTACTCACAATTTTAATTGATTTTTACTAATTAATATTTTAAATATATAATCTTTGTTAAAATTTAATTTTAATTCGATTGTACCTAAAGAATGACTATTTTAAAATTGCCTTTTAGCTGAAATTATTTTTCATTAGGTCGTCTATTTGATTTAATAAACCTGCATTATTATGTAATCGGCTATATAGTTTTTTTATTTTAGTTAAAATAGAATCTAATTCATTTAATGAAAAGATTTTATAATTATTAATATCGAATCGAGGAATTAAAAATTTGTGTGGAACTTTTTGTGGTTCTATTTTTATATCGAATAAATCTCTTAATAAATAATAATCTAAATTAGACTCTAAATATAAATCATCTAAAAATAATAAGTTCACCAAAGAATTGCTCAATCTTTTAAAAAATTTAAGATAAGTCTGTATTTCATTATAGTATTTGTTATTGAATCTTTCGATTTCAGGATTTCTTATAATTTCAGGATCTTTTGAGTCAAGATCATATTTTAATTGTGAAAGGAGGTGAAGAATTTTTCCCAATTGTGATAGAAACAAAGGAAATTTTCTTGGTAATGGTAATCTTTTAATGAAACTACCATTAAATCGCAAATAACCTCCAGCCATATGTAATGTACCAAATAATGTTTTAAACACCAAATCCAATAAGTTCGAATTTAAAATTGTTAAAAGACTGAATAATTGATCAGTTTTGAATGAAGCAATTTTTATAAAATAAAGACCTGTTATATTTGTAAATACCCCGGGATCATAACAACAAGTTAAGTCTTTTGCGATTTCCCTGAAAATTAGTTTTTCGCTATTGAGATCGCTCCAAATATGTTCAAAAATAGTATGATAATTAAAATATGAAATTTTAATATCTTTACCAGCAATTTTTATTCTTTTATTAAATTTAATAAAATATTTTTCAATATTACCTGTTCCAATTAATACCAAATCATTATCAGACTGGGGTTCATCGCTGATATTATCAAAATGTTTGCTATAATTTAAAAAACCATAAGGTCGATATATAATTTTTAAATCTTGAAAGGTTTCAGCAAAGGTTTTAAAGTTTCTAAATAAATATGTGATTAATTCTATATTTCCTGAGATCGGAATTACTTTTGAAGGAAATTTATTAATTAAATTTTGATGGAATTTTATAGTCTTAATTCTATTATTTTCAGTTAACTCGTTTAAATTATTAAAAATTTTAATAATTACCTCTTTTTCCTTGCTTTGTTTAGCTTTCTTCAGAGATAAAATAATAGGGTATGTAGCTGCGTTTTGAAATATAGGTAAAGATGATATATTTATGATTTCTTTAATCTCGGATTCATTTAATAATAATAGTCTGACTTTGATACCATAATCTGCCGATAAGAATTTATTAGGTAAAATAAATGAGAGATATCCATTATTTTCTAATAATTCTAAAGATCTCTCAATAAAAAGTATTGAAAGATCAAATAAACGATAAGCTGTTTTATATCTCTTAGTCAATCTTTTTTTAAATTCTATATCCTTTATCTTTTTATTTTCTACATAAGGAGGATTTCCAATTATAATATCGAATTTATCAGAGTCAAATTCTAAAAGAAAGTCTAAGTTGAAAAAGTTAAATTTTAAATCTAGTTTTTCGATGATTTGGTCAAGATCTGTGAGTTTTAAACCCTTAAAGTTAATATTATGAAATAATAAGTTGTTTACATTAGTAGATAAAAGCCATTTAATTAATCTCAGCTTTGAAATAAAAATAGCAGAGTTTTCAATTTCAATTCCATAAAGATTCTTCTGAATTATTACTTTTTTAATATCGAAATTAGATAATTCAGGTTCTACTATTTGATAAATTTTATATAATTTTTCTGCAACAGATATTAAAAATCTCCCAGAACCACATGAAGGATCTAAAACCCTTATACTTTTAATGATTTTACTTAATTTTTCTTTAACTTCCTGATTTCTGATTAATTTTTTCAATGTTTCTTTCAAATTGAAATTAACTTGATAATCATCTAAAGAATTAAAAAACTCTTGAAAATAAATTCTGAATATATTAGATACTATATAATCTACAACTTGGTTTGGGGTATAAACTATTCCAAGATTATGATTTTTATTTTTTCCAAGGAGTTTTTCATTTTCAAAACTCTCAATTTGCTTCCCAATAAAATTTAATAACTTTTGAGCTAGTATTTCATCCATTAAAATTTAACTTTTCATTTTAAAATTCTTTATTTATAAAAATGCTAGAAACTATATTAAAAATAATAGAACTAATTTAAAATAATTAAAATATAACATTTAAATAAAGTCTCAATTTGATTGAAAATTCATTTTTACTTGATCTAATAAAAAATCCTCAAAAAATCTCTAAATTAAAGTTTGATAATATTTCAAGAATAATAAAGACAGTTAAAAAAAAATTTGAGGAAGAAAATCTACTTTTAGAGTTTAAAGTTAATAAAAAAACAGAATTAGTTTATGTAATAGGAGATATTCATGGAAACTTAAAAACCTTGATAGAATTAATCAAAATCATAAATATTGATAACCCAAAGTTAGTAATTTTTTTAGGAGATATTGTTGATCGTGGATCTAAGCAATTAGAATGTCTACTTATAATTTTTGCTTTAAAGATTCTTTTCCCTTTAAAGTATTACGTATTAAGAGGAAATCATGAAACTCTTGAAATGAATCAATATTATGGTTTTTTTCAAGATTTTCTTTTAAGATTCAAAGATCAAAGTAAGTTCAATGAAATAATAAAAGTTTATAACGCACTCCCGATATGTGCATTAATTAATGAAATAATTTTATGCTTACATGGAGGAATTCCACAAGATAATGAAATTTTAAAGAAATTACAAGGTCAAAAATGTAAGGATTTTAATGTGGTATTTACCTCAAATGCTCAAAGTATATATCAAATTATGTGGAATGACCCTAAGTCGGGATTACAAGGTTTTTCCGATAGTTTTAGAGGGGTAGGCATTAAGTTTTTTGGAAACGATGTTTTCGATGTTTTTATGAAGTATAACAATCTAATTTATCTTATAAGAGCGCATGAATGTTTTCCTGAGGGATATCGATGGTTCTTTAATAATAAATTATTATCAATATTCTCATCAGCGAATTATGGAGGAGATTATACTCCAAATCCTGCGTCTTATGCAATTATTAGAAATAATGAGATAATACCAAAACTCTTAGAGTTATAAAACTAATTCTAGATAATGATTTCGATTTTTTATGAAATCTAAGGTTCAATGTAAGGGTAAACTAATGAAAAGTGATTATAATACCTATGTAAGCTGAGAAGCATCCGGTTTTATGAATAGAAGATTATTGCCCCGAATGAATATCTCGTTGTATTTAGCCACGGGTAAATTATCAATCATTTCCGTAGCATCCTCTAGAATCATGTTCATGTAAGCATCTATTTCCTTTAATAACCCTTTATATTCAGTTCCATCTTTTAATCTGAGCAAAATTGTTGAACCTTGGCTATTTTGCAAAATTTGTAAAGGGTTTTTCGATCTCTGTTCATTATTATTTTTACTTGACATTTTTAATTTTTATATCAAAAAATTATTATTATATTTATTGAAAAGATAATTTAAAGATAGAATTTTTTGAATTAAAACCTTACGGCATTAAAAAAACAAGATAAAATTCGTTTGGTTATCATCTTGGAAGAGCACTCTAGAATTCACAATAAGAAGAAAAAGATAATCGAAAAATACAATTCATCTTCTCAGTTTTACGATAAGAGATATCGAGTGATACAAGAAGAGAAATATGAAATTGTTTTAAATAATTACAGAGCAGATGGAAGAATTATTTTAGACTTGGGCTGTGGTACAGGATTATTTTTTGAATATATCAAAAAGTCTTTATTATATAAGGAAGCAATAAAATTAAATTATGTAGGAGTAGATATTTCTTGGAAAATGCTATTAGAATTCAAATCAAAAATTATTAATTTTAATTACAGTAACTATACTCCAAATTTAATTTTGTCCGATATTGATTGTTTACCTTTTAGAGAGAATATATTCTTTTCAATTTTTGCACTAACTTCCTTCCAAAATTTACCTCATACTAAGGATGGAATTAATGAATCATTTAGGGTTAGTAAAAATAATGCTGATTTTAAATTTTCAATATTAAAGAAAAAATTAGAATTAGAATCATTGTTAAAAATATTAAAAACTAAGATAAAAGATTTATTTATAATAAACAACGAAAATTTAGAGGATATTGTGATTCAAGGGATAATATTGAAAGAATAAGGATTTTAAATTTACTATTTGTGAAATGATTGAAGAATCTCTTCTACATTACTTTCAATTTTATACTTTTTTCGGAAATAATTACATATATTCTCAACATCTCTTTCTAAAAGTGAATTAGCATTGGGATGATCAGTTGGAACCCACTGTAGCCAATCAATTATTAAAATGTTTCCTTTTTCATCCAAAACAATGTTAAATTCCCCTAAATCCCCATGTATCATGTTTACTTTTTTATATATTACTTTATATTGTTTTATAATTCTATTGAAAATTTTTAAAGGTTTTTTAATACTTTTATAGTAAACTAATTCTTTTCCTCTCAAATATGACATTATAATTATATGTCTGTTATATCCTATTGGCTTTGGAGTATTTAGTTTGAGTTTATATATTTCTTCAAGAGCTTCATATTCTTTTTTGGCAGCAAGTCTATTTACATAAAGCCAAGAGAGATGTCCTCTATTTCCAATAATATCTCTTAATTGTTTGATACTTTTAAAGCTTGTCCTCCCCATTCGATAAAATTTAGCCGCATAAATATTTTTATCATCATCCATGCAACTATATACATCTGATTCTTTACCTTTACCTATGGGAGGTCCCAATTGACTGATTATATTTTGTTGGACTAAAGTATGCAACGCAAGTAAATCATATGCTTTAGAATTGAGTGTGTAGGCAATTTCATGTTTGGAAGCGTCTCTAATAATTAAATCAAGTTTATGAACTTTTTTTAGACGGAAAAGAGTCTCTTCCATCTTGTAACGTGAATAGAATTTAATATTATTTATAGTAACAAACTCTGATCTTTTCATCCCAATTTCAATTGCCATAAGTATTCTAAGATCTTCCTTTTCAAGTTTAGTAAGAAGGTTTGCTACTTGCACACTTTTTTCAGCTAAAAAATGAATTTTCGATATGTTTTGAAAAAAGATATTAATTTATATATATTTGGTATTTCAAAAATCAGTAAAGCCATTGAATTCAACAGCAAAAAGATGAGAATATCTTTCGATAATATGAGATAAGTAGTTGGTGTTGAGCCTTCTTGAAATAAAAATAAAAAAATCCCTTGGTTTAAGTACATAATCAATCCTATTGAAATAATCATACTGTTTGTTGAAAATATTATAACTTGGTTTTCATGTTCAATTATCCCAATCAAAATATTGATAAAGAAAAATATTAGCGTAATTAAAGTGAATATTTTTGAATTATTAATCCAAGCAGCATAGTTTATGTCATTCACTTGATAATTCCCATTAAACATTGGCCAAAACAATGATGTGCTTAAATTTAAAAACGAAAAAATTGGTAAAATCACTGAAATCATTATGGAAATGCTGAAAATCCGTATAGTTGTAAATCTACTAAATTTTAAAACTTTCCCCTTGCCTAATTTCATGGATTCTAATAATGAATCAATTTTGTTTTGAATCTGAATTGGAAAATTCTTCTTTGTCATAACAAACTGGATATTTAAATCTGGAAAGCTGGAGACTAATTGATTTAATTGTTTAAATCCTTTCCTAAATTTTGCTTTTTTGCTTTTTGGCCCATTCCAAAGATATATAACATCATTTTCCTCATCTAAAATTGCACAGATGTCTTGGGATAGTAAACGATGTTCTTCGTCGATCCAATGAGATTTAGACTCATCAAATATGAATGTTCTTAGCATCAAATATCTACTTAACTTAACTAAATTTAGCTTTTATTTTTTACTATAACTTTAGGATAAACTAATAAAAACTAAAAAAATAAACAATTTTCAACCAATACTTTAATATTTAAATCTTTACTGATTTTCGAGTCTAGTTTTTATTTCTTTCCACATATTGGCAATATACTCTTCATAAATCTTTGTTGTTGCATTATCAATGGATTTAAATCTTTTTTGAATTTTCAGATACTCTGTAATTGGTTTTCTTTTAGATGAGTCTAAATATCTTTTACTTGGTCTTGATACTTCAAATTTACCGTCAATAACCTCATAAAGAGGCCAGAATCCTGTTTCGTTTGCTAATCTACCAATTAAAATTGTATCTTTTGGTTCATATCCCCATCCCGGAGGACAAGGTGATAATATATGGAAATATTTTGGTCCGATTATAGTTTTCGCTCTTTTGAATTTTTCAAATAAGTCAAGAGGGTAAGCAGCATTAGCAGTAGTGACATATGGAATATCATGTGCTTCTAATATCTTAGGCATATTTTTCTTATTAACTTTCTTTCCCTCTGGAGTAGTAGTCGTTCGAACGCCTAGTGGGGTTGAACCACTTCGCTGAACTCCTGTATTCATATATGCTTCATTATCATAACATGCATAGATAAAGTTAGTTCCTCTTTCTACGGCACCACTTAGAGCTTGTATCCCTATATCTGTTGTTCCACCATCTCCTGCAAAAGCAAGAACAGTAATTTCATCTGCTAAACCTTTATCCTCTAATGAAGCTAAGATTCCAGATGCAGAAGCTCCAGTTGTTGCGAAAGGTGTATGATAAACAGATATTTTTGTTGAGCAGAATCCTTGCATTCCATGTAGTACTGTTAAACATGATGCTGGTACCGTTGCTATTGTTTTAGCCCCCAAAGCTTTAAGAGCAATTCTATAGATCAACGCCATTCCACATCCCGCACAAGCACGAGTGCCTGGATAAATAAATTCCTCTTCAGGAAGATCCATCACATTTACCATTTTTTTCACTCACTTTTAAAGTATGTTGATTCATCATAATCTTTCAATTCCTCTAATCTTAAACCTAAAAAATCGGTTTTATTAGTAGATATTCCTTTTTTAAATTCATCTAAAGCTTTATGAACACCGGTAATGATATGTTCTGTTTTTACATCTCTACCACCTAACCCAACAATAAAGCCCTTGAGGTTTGGTCTATTTTTTAATCCATAAAGCGCAGCTTTTAATTCATAAGATAGAACACCTTCGTATCCATATCCAATATCTCTGTCAAAAACTATAATATTTTTTTTATCTTTGAAAAATTCCTTCATTTCTTCGTATGGATAAGGTCTAAATAGTTTAAGGCTTAATATTCCAATCTTTAAACCTTCTGCTCTTAGCTTTTTAATTGCAACTCTAGCTTGTGAGGCAACTGATCCCATAGCATAGATAATTGTATCAGCATCCTCAGTTTGAACTTTTTTATATATACCGTTCCCATAAGATCTCCCAAATTTGGTGGCAAACTCATCATGAACCTCTTTAACTATATCAATTGAATTTTCTAAAGATCTTTGAAGGGAATATCTATATTCATAATAACCGGGAGCAGTTCCTTCTGCTCGCTTAACAATGTGAGGTGTAGTTACTGGATCGATACCTTTTACTTGTGAAATGTCAGATAAATTAATATGGTGCTTAAGAGATGGTAAAAATTGGTCAATTCTTTCTTGATTTTCTAATTTGACTGGCATCATTGTATGACTTAGTATATATCCATCATAAGCAACTATTGCAGGTAGAAAAACACGCGGATCTTCTGCAATCTTAAATGCTTGAAGATTAGTATCATAAATTTCCTGGTTATTTTCACACATAAACTGAATCCAGCCAACATCTCTTATTGTAATGAAATCGGAGTGATCCGTCCAAACTGACCAAGGAGCCCCAAGCGATCTTGTTGCGAGATTAATTATAATAGGTAACCTATTTCCTGCTGCCCATGGTAACATTTCATACATATATTCTAAACCGTGAGCAGATGTTGCAGTGCCAACCCTCGATCCGGTTGCAGACGCGGCACAACACACGGCTAATGCCGAATGTTCAGATTCAACTTTAACGAATCTGGCTTTTAATTTTCCTTCTGAAATAAATTCAGCAATTTTTTCAACCACAGGACTTTGTGGTGTAATTGGATACGCTGACACAACGCCTACTTTCACTTGCCGAAAAGCATGTGCGGCTGCATGATTTCCAGTTAAAATCATTATGTTTTCATCAATTTTAGTTTTCTTTGATTCAATTACAGTCACTCAGATTTCACCTCCTCCATTGTAATAGCTTTGACTGGGCATTCTTCCATACAAATTCCACATCCTTTACAATATACTAAATCGATCTTAGGAGGAATTGTTCTCGTCACTACAGCCTCGGGACAATAAAGCCAGCAATTAAAACAACTAGGTTTTCCAGATTTAACTGGAATACATTTATCTAAATCAATAATTGGCTTTTTTGGACTCCAAGTTCCAGTTTTACCTGCTTCGCCAATTACGGGTTTTTGAACTGAACCTAATATTTTTTGATAATCTTTTTTTGAGTCAGTCATCTATACATCAAAAATAGTTATAAATCAGATTCTGTATGGAATCAAACGTATATAAGTTTTTAATTCTTACCATTTATAAAAATAAAAGATTGAGTCAAATTTCACTTAGTTTGTTAAGAATTGCATTATTATTATCAAGGTAATTAAGGAGTATTAAAAATAAAATAATACTTGCTTTTAAACAAAAAATAAATACTTAATATTTCATTAGACCTATAGTAAAAAGTTACAAAGTTTGAGAATTTTTGCATATCTTCTAAAGTTATGCAGTTTTTTAAGAACAATTAATCAAATAGCAGGTTAAGGAAAAAATTGGAATTTTCAAAAGATAAATTTTTACAGATAATAGAGAGCATTAAAGAATGTTATTTTGAAGTTGACTTAAATGGCATATTTACCTATTTTAATGAATCTTTATGTAAACTTACTGGATATTCAAAAGAAGAATTATTGGGATTAAACTATAAACACATTACTAACGAAGAAAATAGAAAATATATATTTGAGGGTTTTAATACTGTTTATAAAACAGGTAAACCATTGACTGATTTTGAGTATCAATTTAAAAATAAAAATGGAGAAAAGATTATCGGTGAAACCTCTGTATATTTGAAATACGATTCTAAAGACAATAAAATTGGTTTTTACGGGATATTTCGCGACGTAACTAAGAGAAAAAAAGAGGAAGAACGTTTCAAACAAGAATTAGAAGAATTTTTGGATCTAAGAACCCAAGAATTAAGAGAATCTGAAGAAAAATATAGTAATCTCTTCCAACATTCAAATGATGCGATTTTCCTTCATGATTTAGAAGGTCAAATCATAGATGTTAATCAAAGAGTTTTAGAACAATTTGGATATACAAGATCAGAAATAATAAATTTAAAAATTTCCGAACTTCATCCAACAACCGAACTGGAATCATCTAAGAAAGCTTTTGAAGAGCTTTCCCAAAAAGGAGATATAAGATTTGAAATAAGTTTTAAAAAGAAAAATGGTAAAATTTTCCTTGCTGAAGTTTCATCGAGTTTGGTTGACGTAGGGGGAAAACAAATGATTCAAGGTGTAGTTCGCGATATTACAGTTCGGGTTTTAACAGAAAAAAGGTTAAAGGAATCTGAGGAAAAATATCGTAATATGATCAATCATTTAGATTTGGGATTTTATCAACTAAACTGGGATGGTTTGCTGCTGAATCATAATCCTAGATTTTGTGAGATATTAGGGTATAATCCGTCTGAAAATCTAGAAAATAGAGATGTGCATGATTTTTGGCAAAAACCTGCGGATCGGAGAATATATCTAAAAGAATTGGAAGAAAAAGGTTTTGTTAAGAATTATTTAGTTTATGCAAAAAAGAAAAATGGTGAAAAAATAGTAGTACAATTAAATTCTCATATTATAGAAGGACCCAAGGATAAGTCCCAAATAATTCAGGGTTTAATATCAGATATTACTGAGAGATTCGAATTAGAACGAAAATTAAAGGAATCTGAAGAAAGATATCGCAATCTGATTGAATCTGTGCCATTTTCAATTGCTTTAATTGATCAACAAGGAAAAATCGATTATTGTAATCCGTCAATTGAAAGATTACTTGGATATAGTCAAGATGAATTAATTGGAATTGAATTCAAAAATCTTCCAGCAATTCATCCGAAATATGTACCTTTAATGCTCAAAAGATTTCAAAAAGTTTTAAAAGGTGAAATTTTACCTCCATTAGAGACAGAATTATATAGGAAAGATGGTAGTCTGATTTGGATAAGATATCAAACAACATTAGTAAAATTAGGTAATGAGGCTTTGATCCAAGCCGTTATAAATGATATTACTGAACAAAAACAGGCTGACCTTCTTATTGAAGAAGAAATCATAAAATTAAAAGAATTAGATCAAATTAGAAAGGATTTAATTTCTCGAGTTTCACATGAATTAAAAACACCTTTGGTCTCTGTTTGCGGGGCTGCTGAACTTCTTTTAGACTCTTTTATAGAAGAATTTAAAGACGAAACAAAAGAACTAATTGTAATGATTGAAAAGGGGGGTAAACGATTGAAATACTTAGTTGATAATTTGGTTGATATTACAAGAATAGAATATAAGAAATTTAAATTAGAAAAAGATTCAACTGACTTCAGCCAAGTAATAAGAGATTGTACAAGAGAACTGATGTATCTCATAAATATGCGAAAATTAAATTTAGAACTTGACCTTATGGATGATTTATTTTTAGAAATTGATAGGATAAGAATTGAACAAGTGATAGTAAATCTCTTATCTAATGCAATAAAAAATACACCTCCTACTGGAAAAATCACAATAAAATCATTACAAAAAGATAATTGTGTAGAATTATCAATAAGCGACACCGGAATTGGTCTAACTAAAGAAGAGATGGACAAACTATTTACTCGATTTGGTAAGATAGAAAGATATGGGGACGGATTAGAATATATTGATATCCAAGGAACTGGATTGGGATTATATATTTCTAAAGAAATAATAGATCTACATGAAGGTACTATTAGAGCAGAATCAGAAGGTAGAAGTAAGGGTAGCACTTTTATTGTAAAATTACCACTGAATTAATTACACTCTAAATAGCGAGATCATTTAATTTTTGCTAAATTATATCCTTGTTCGATTAATTCATAATTAATTTTACCCAATTTTTCTCCCATTCGTTTAAGAACAACAGACTTTAAATTATCTAAATGTAGATCGGGTAATGCTTTTGAAAGTAAACCGAGAATGGGAGTGTTAATTACTGGGTTTCCATCAATAGTTAGATCTTTCTCTATCGCTAGTTGACTTATATCTGCTACAACAATTTTTATATCCCCGCTTAAATTAAATTTACTAACAAAAAATTCTGGATCTTTTTCAGAATTAATAATAAAAATTCCACCATGTCTGAGAGAAGAAGCAATTTCTTGATTTAAAACAGTTTCATCAAATATTATTAAGACATTTGGACTTTCTATTTGTGCTCTATCCCATATAGTATCTGTTCGAGACAGTTTAGTATATGCTTGAACGGGAGCACCTCGTCTTTCCGCTCCAAATGAAGGATATGCATGTACATCAACAAAATTTCCACTTAAATAGGCGGCTTCTGCAATAATCTCACAAGCGGTTACCGCACCTTGACCTCCCCTGCCATGGATAATGATTTCGATATTTTCTGTTTCACTCATTTTTAAAACCTAAGAAAATTGGATAAATATTATTTATTATGAAGTTTACCGAATAATATAAAATTTTTTTAAATTTCTTGAAGGAGTATAAAAAAAATTGTTAATTAAATTATCAATTCATTAAAAGAAATAATATTTATAAGAAAAAGAGATTATAATTTATCATTAACTCAATAATTAGCTATTCTAAAGTCTATGTGATGATATTATGAAAAATGAGACGGGGTATTATGAAGGAAGAGAATTGAAAAAATTATTCTATCAATGTTGGTTACCTGATTCCGGAAAAATTAAGGCATATATTATAGGAATTCATGGATGGGGAACTCATTCTGATAGATTAAAAAATGTTGCGGAGAATCTTACAGAAAACGGATATGCTATTTATGCATTTGATTTAAGGGGGCATTGGAGAAATGCGGGGGATATGCCTGGACATATAGATAGTATAGATCATATCCTAAAGGACACTCTTCTTTTTATGGATTTCATCCAAAAAATTGCACAAGATAAAAAAATATTTATAATGGGTCATTCTTTTGGTGGTTTAATTAGTTTAATTTTTGCTATAAACCATCCTAAATTACCAGGAGTACTGGTCTCATCACCATTATTAGGAATGTTCTTAAAATTATCAATGGGTAAAAAAGTTATAAAATCTATATCAAAAACTATTAGTAAATTATCACCTAATAAGATATTGGACTATATCATTGATCAAAATCAATTAACAAGCGATTTAAAAATACTAAGACAATATATTGCTGATAAACAAAAAATAGAAGTAATGTCTGCAAAATCAGCTATTGACATTGATGATTTTTCAAAATGGGCAATGGAAAATGCATCAAAACTACTATGTCCAATATTCCTTATGCAAGCTGGTGATGATAAAATTGTTGATAAAGAAAAGGCAAAACAATTTTTCGAACAAATCAGAAGTAAAGATAAGTTATTCCGAGAATATGATGGCTTTCTCCATGAATTATGGAATGAAAAAGGTAGAGCCCAAGTATACCAAGATATGTATGTATGGCTTGAGAAGCATTTATAATATATTTATAAAGTTATAAATATTGCAAAAGTTCATCGTTATTTATTGAATTTAATTAAATTATATACTATCATTTTTATCCTTATAGTCTTAATAATCTAAAGTATTTTTTTTTAGATTTCTTAGTATTTTGGAGGCCTCTTAAAAATAATAAAAAATCTAAATATCTTCATTATAATTGTTATTAAAATTTTAACAAATGCAGTTAATATAAATTTACTGTTATAATAGATTATATTGATTATTATTCTTACTTAACTTTCAAATGAGTGAATTATGGAGGAAATAAACGTAAAGAAACTAACTCCTATGTTAAAACATTGGTACTCAATTCGTAAAAGGTTTCCTTCAGATTTCCTCATTTCATACCGTATGGGTGACTTTTATGAATTCTTTTTTAATGACGCTGAAAGAATTTCAAAACTTTTAGGTATAACATTAACAAAAAGGGGAGATGTCCCTTTAGCGGGAATTCCACATCACGCTGGTCATAATTACTTCAATAATCTTATGAATCTTAATCAAACTGTAGTTATAGTTGATCAATTAGAAGATCCAGCAACAGTAAAGGGAAGAATTGTCAAACGAGGAGTTACTCGGATACTTTCTCCAGGAACAATTATAGAACCAAACTTGTTAAAATCCAATGAGAATAATTATATTGCCTCTATGGTAAAAGAGAGAAGTGGATTCGGTGTTGCTTTCGCAGATATATCTACAGGAGACTTTGTAGCAACTGAATTTTCAAACAAAGAGCAAGATCCACAGGAAAAATTACTAAGTTTATTTTCTCAATATGATCCTGTAGAATTAATTATTCCACCTGAACTGAAAAAAGATGAGAGACTTTTTATCATATTAGCGGATTTAACAAAAGCTATCATTAAATCCTATGAAGAACATGTCTTTTTATATGAGGAGGCTCACACATTAATTTCTCGTCATTTTAAAATTTCAAATTTAAAAAGTTATGGATTAGAAGATAAAAAAATGGCAGTTCAAGCAGCTGGAGGGCTTTTAGCATTTTTAAAAGACACCCAACGAGATGTAATTCCAAACATTTTTAAAATAAAAGTCATCCAAGAAAATAACATACTCCACTTGGACTATATTACACAAAGGAATTTAGAGCTAATTAATTCTTTATGGGAAAGAGGAAAAGATGCTACCTTGTATTCTATTTTTAACCATACGCGAACACCTATGGGTGCTCGTTTATTAAAGAAGTTTATTCTCCAACCTCTAACTGATATTGAAGAAATAAATCAGAGACTAAATATAATTCAAAAGTTTAAGGACGATATCTTTTTAAGATCTGATTTAAGGGAAGAGTTAGGAATAATAGGTGATCTCGAAAGGTTTATTAATAGGATTAATTATACAGGTCGCACAAATGCTCGAGATTTAATAAATATTAAAAACTCTTTAGAAAAAGTTCCAATAATCAAAGAATTATTAGAAAAGGCAGATATTCCAGAAATTTCAAATTTTATTGAAAATATTAAAACTTTCAGTGAAATAAAAGACTTAATAAATATATCAATTAAAGATAATCCCCCAACTACTATTAGGGAAGGTAATATTATTAAGGATGGGTTTAACAATGATGTTGATGAACTTCGAGATATAATTCATAACGGTAAAAAATATGTACTTGCATATGAACAAGAGCAAAAAAATAAGTGGAACTTAACAACAGGATTAAAAGTTGGATTTAATAATATCCTTGGTTATTATATCGAAATTACATTAAGAACGCTTAAGATTATCCGAAATGTCCCTGAAGAATATGTTGAGAGAGCAACCCTAAAAAATGCTAAAAGATATACAACTGAAAGATTAAAAGAACTTGAAGAAAAAATTGTTAATGCAGAAGAAAAAATCAATGATTTAGAATATGAAATTTTCAATACTATTCGAGAAAATGTTGAAAAAGAAACTAAAAATGTCCTTGAAACTGCACAAAATATCGCAATCATTGATGTTCTTGCATGTTTTGCTGAAATTGCAGAACGATATAATTATTGTAGACCTAAGATAAATAAGGATAATAAAATTCTAATTAAAGCAGGTAGACATCCCGTAGTTGAGCAAATAAATATAGATGAACAATTTATACCTAATGATTGTTACTTAGATAATGAAAACGACCAATTATTAATTATTACTGGTCCAAATATGGCAGGTAAAAGCACATATCTTAGACAAGTAGCATTAATATGTATTATCGCGCAAATGGGATGTTTTGTTCCAGCTAAATCTGCCACAATTGGAATAATTGATCAAATCTTCACTCGAATAGGAGCTTCAGATGATCTTGCTAGAAAATTGAGTACTTTTATGATTGAAATGACTGAAACAGCTAAAATTCTAAATTATGCTACACCAAAAAGTCTTATAATCATAGACGAATTAGGGAGGGGGACTAGTACTAGTGATGGACAGAGTATTGCAATGGCTACTCTTGAAAAATTGCATGAATTAAAAGTCAAAACTTTATTCAGCACCCACTATCATCAATTAACAGAGATTAATCTACCAGGCGTTAAAAATTATCATTTAGATATTATTGAAAATGAGGATGGGAGTATCAATTTTGTCAGAACATTAAAACAAGGGAGTACAGATAAATCCTATGGTATCCATGTGGCGAAATTAGCAGGGATTCCTGATGATGTGATAATAAGAGCATTTGAAATTCTTGAACAAATAGAAGAAAAAGACCCTTTTAGAACAACTGTGAGAGAAAATGGTGAAGTAGCATCATTAAGTAAGTATCATGATAAAATTATTAATGGAAAAAAGGTTGAGCTTGAAAAATTAAACTCTGAGTTAAAAAATGTTAAAGAACTACTGAGCGAATGTAGTGAAGATCTAAGTAGAACAGAAAAAGATCTTGGAAAAAGAAAGAGAGAAATTAAAGTATTAGAAATGGATATTGAGACTAAAAACGTTAAAATTCCTAAAAAGAAAAAGTATGTTCAGACAAGTTTATTTGAACCTATTAGAAATAAAGAAAAAATTACAGATTTACTCAATTTCATTAATAAAATTGATTTAAAATCAGATATTCCAGAAAAAATAAAAGAACAATTATTTGAACTAAAAAATAAAATAGAAAAACTCGGCTAGCCAAGAACAATGGGAATAATAAAGACTATAGTGGTTAAATAAACGTAATATAATGTTATTATTGAGACAAGGATAAGCCGGTATAAATTTTTTCGATCTTCATTTTTTATATTCTCTAAAAATATTATCAATAATAAGCCAATAAACATTAAATGTGAGGGCTGTAAAGCCTTCCACATTATTGAATCGAAAATCAATATCCCCTGAATTCCCTGGTCACTATGAAGCCAATTACTGAACATTTGCAAGAAATAATTAGGGAAAATTATATAGGGAACACATATAATTAAAAAAGGAACCAAATAATAGAGAAGATCTTTCCACTTTATTTTTCTAGCAATAAGTAAAACGGGAAGAAATAGTAATGCTGTTATTTTAAACGTAGAAAGTGTGAACAATATACCAGAAATCCATTTTTTATCTTTTTCCAAAAACACAAACGAATAAAATAGAAAGAATGAGATTAAAAAATTGACATTGTTATAATATGCGTCTATGTTATAGCCGATAATACTCAATATATAAAAAATAAGTAAATCTTTTCTATTCTTAAAGACTTTTGGTGATTCTCTAATAATTAAAATTGTTAATACCAATCGTAAAATATCCCAAACATAAACTCCTATTATGCTATTGAAAGGTATTATATAAATGGGATAAAATATAAAATACCAAAAATAAAGATAATAAGGAGGCCAATCTGAAATAGCAACTGGGTTATAAAAATCAATCAAACCATTATCCATGCCCTCAATAAGAATTTTAAAATCAAGATCCTTAGTGTCTTGTATCCATTCAGATATTTCAAAGAAATATAGAAATATTCTTAAAATAATGAGAGTAATTGTGATAATTACGAATAAATATATAAAATACAAATGAATTGAAGATTTTTCCTCTTGTTTCATTGTATTTTGAATACTCATAATTTACACTCAATAGAATTATAATAAAGTATTAAAAGAAATTTAAAAGACTTATCTTCGATTTAATAGTTAAAATAGAAACACTCTTAGATCTAAATTTATTTAAACTTTAATAGTGTACTATTTTAAATTTGATTGTAATGAGAAATATATTAGCTTGAAAATCTTATCTTATCATTGAAAAAAATTCTGAAAATTGTTAGAAAATTTTGAAAGTAAGGAAAATTAAGAAAATTATTGAGGCATCGAAAATTGCGGCAGGAGAAGTAGTTGACAGACCTGTTAATATTGTAAAAGAGCTTATTGAGAATAGTATAGATGCAGAAGCATCAGAAATAAGAGTTATTGTGAAAAGAGCTGGAAAATCCTTAATCCAGGTAATAGATAATGGTATTGGGATTCCCTCTGAAGATATCGAAAAGGCTTTTGAAAGACATACAAGTAGTAAAATTAGAAGTATCAAAGATTTAGAGGATCTTTCTACTTTAGGCTTTAGAGGAGAAGCACTAGCAAGTATTGCAGCTGTAAGTATGGTTGAAATTATCTCTAGAGTTGAGTCTGAAGAGAAAGGGGTGCACTTATGTATTGAAGGAGGAAAAATTGTAGAGAAGAAAAAAATTTCTTGTCCAATTGGGACAAAAATTCAAGTCAAAAATATTTTTTATAACCTTCCAGCAAGGCAAAAATTTCTTAAGACTGATGCAACAGAATTGAGTCATATTACAGATATTGTCCAGAGATATTCTTTAGCATACCCAGAACTCCATTTCATATATCGTCATAATGAGTTAGATATAATCAATTGCCCCGCCTCGAATGATTTAAAAACGACGGTATTTCATATATATGGAAAAAAGATTGCGAAATTTATGGAACCATTTGATTTCAAAGAAGATGAGACTAAATTCCAAATAAAGGGTTTATTAGGACATCCTCAAATTTCTAAAAAAAACAGAGCTTACTCAAGCTTATTTATAAATCGGCGCTATATCATTAGTGATGTATTATTTAGAGCTATTAGTGAAGCGTATGAAGGAACATTAATGGTAAGTAAATACCCTTTTTTCATTGTTTTTCTTGAGCTTGACCCTTCTGTGATTGATTTTAATGTTCATCCAAAGAAACTTCATGTGAGATTTGAGAGAGAAGATACTATTTATAACAAAGTATATAATGTGATCCAGAGTTTTGTAGAAGATAAATTCATATTCAAGGAGGCAAAATATTTATCTACTGAATTAGAGGTTTTTATACCGAAAGAAGAGAAATTATCAAAAAATTTTATAAAACTAATAAAAGAAATTCCTGAAGGAGAACTTGAAGATGAAGAAAAAGCCCAAGAACAACTTTTTATTCCCGAAGAAAGCGTTCAATTAAGCTTAGAAGATCAAATAATTGAAAACAAATCAAATCAGCTACTTCCGCCTGAAACTTTTTTACGAAGAAAATATATAATTGCCAATAATTTTCCAAAACTACGACTAATCTCTCATACGGGTCAATTAAGTAATAATACATATATTGTTTTAGAGGGGATCAACGAAAATAATGATGAAGGATTATTTATTTTAGACCAGCACGCAGCTAGCGAAAGAATAAATAAAGAAAAGTTTCTAAAAGCATATGAAACTTCAAAAATGGGTAAACAGAAATTAATATCTGCTTTGAAAATTGATGTATCTCCTAGTGAGAAAATATTTTTAGAGGCTAATCTACATGAAATTAAAAAATTAGGATTTAATTTCGAGCACTTTGGAGGAAATACGTTCATTTTAAGAGAAATACCCACCATCATGGGGAAAGTACCAAAAATAAATATCATAAAAGAAATTATCAGCGACATATCGAAAATAGGAAAAGATAAAAGTTTTAAAGAAGTCAAAAAAGAAATAATCAATTATTTGTCATGCCATAAAAGTATTAGAGGAGGAGATGAACTCTCCTTAAAAGATATAAGGAAATTATTAGTTGAATTAGGGAAATGCAAAGATTCTTATCATTGTGCTCATGGAAGACCAACCTTAAGATTTTTTTCTTTTAAGGAATTAGATAAATTATTTAAGAGAATAGTTTGAAATAATAAGCAGTTTAAAATAAAATTCGAGATAAAAAGTGAGTATGTAAAATGAAAAAAAAAGATAAAAAAGAAAAGAAAACAGAAAAAAAGAAAGTGGATATTTCTGAAATAGATCGCAGGTTTGAAATAAATTCTAAGATTGAAGAGTTAAAATCCTTAGCACAAAATAGCTATTTAAGTGGTAATTATTCTGAAGCAATTGACTATGCAGAAAAAATAATTAAATTAGCAGTTCAAGTAGATCTACAATCGTATGTAAAGGAACAAGAAAAATTTATTAATATTATTGCTGATAAACTTCAAAAAAAATACCAACTTTCAGAAATTAAGAATACTGCTACAAAAATACTAGAAAATTATGATAAATTAATTGAATTAGAAAATATTGAAAAAGCTCATGCGATTGTAAAAAACTTTCAGAAAAAATATGAAGAATTTCCGGATTTCGAGTCAATTCCCTTGGTTCAGGAACTTATTATGAAGGATAAACGAGAATGGATAAAATATTCTTCCTCAATAAGAGAAGATCTTGAGAAGGAAGGTGTGGATGAAAAGGAAGAAAAGGATCTTGTAGATGATCTACAAAGATTTCTAAAAACAAGATAATTTTTATTTTAAATTAGGTATAATGGCTCATTTTTTAAGCTTTTGAGAAAGCAATACCTTCAATACCTTGTATCCCATCAACTTGCTTAAATAATTCTTCGAGTTTATCTGTTCCACCCCAGTCTTCTGGATATCTTACTCTTACTCTCGCTTTCTTCAAACCAAATGCAACAGGTAATATCTCATAATGTTCAATAAAACAAGTATCAGGCAATACATCTTTCAGCTTCCCAACAAAACCTTCAAAATTTATATCAGTATCCTCTGGAACAACATCAATTAGTGCAACAAATTCTCCCATTAAAGACTCACCCTTAATATTCATTTTAAGGCCCAGAAAATTCACATTTCAAACAACGATACTCTTTTCCCATTTCCCTGCAGCGCTCACATCGCCAAATTGTTACGTCTCCACAGGAAGGACATGGAAAATGAACTGCTGCTTCATACGGTGTTATAGGACGTCCACAGCCAAAGCAAACATTGCGTTTGTATGTTGTCATTGATATATCCTCTGTACATTATCAAAATCGAAACTTAGATAATAGAATATATTATAACTTTAATTATTTTTGGTTTTAAAATTGCGCCGATTAGATAAAAATTATGTTCTTTTAATTGATTTACTGGTTGATTTAAATTGATTTATTCATTATAGAACAAACAAGTAAATTAAATTTTTAATTGATAAACATCTTAATTTGCATAGAACTAATTTATAAAGAGAACTGAGATGCCAGAAAATAAAGTAAAGAAATATTTCTCATTAATAGAAGCATGGGCATGGTGCGATATATGTGAGGATATGGTTGCTTTAAGGGTCGATAAGAAAGAAATTATCGACGGATTAAAAATGGGTATCTACACCAAAGAATTCAAACATTCCAACCAAATTCCTGATCCAGAAGATCTTGATGACCTTTCTGGACAAGAACACACGATTTATGTCTATATAAATGATAGTTTTGATGTAACAGGGGTTAAATCCTTTTTTGGAGAGTCTCCTACCACAGAAGAAATTGGAGCAGAAGCTATTCAAGAAGGAACTGAAATTAGAATTCCTATCGTTGTAAAAGATATTTCACCTATGGCCGTACAATTAGGAATGCTAAATAAAGAACAATTCAAAGTACTAAAAATATGCGATGGAATGAATACTATTGAACAAGTTGCGGAGATAGCACAGATAAGTACAGATGAAATAGAAAAAATGATGGAAGAGCTCAGAAAAAAAGGATTGGTAAAAGTTATTAAAAGAACATAAAAAAATTATATTATATCTTATTATATTAATGATATTTTTGAGTTTATTCCTTTTACTAAATGGTTATAACCTTATTTTGAACGTTCAATCATCTTATTTGCAATAAATTTGAAAATTTCTTCTATATTTTCTCCTGTCTTAGAAGAACACTCAAAATAGCCATATAAACCATATTTATTCGATAATTCCATGGCTTCTTCGGTTTCTATAGATTTCTTATCTACAAGATCTATTTTTCCTCCAACCATAATAATAGGTATTGTTGCTTTTGATTCAGAGATAAAATATTCAAAAATAGCGAGCCAATCATCAATATCTCGTATACTTGAATATCTAGTTGTGTCAAACATGAAAATACCTCCGTCTGCTCCTTTAGCAAAGCTAGGTAAAAGCACTCTGAAACGTTCTTCTCCCGCAAAATCCCATATCCGAAGTGTTACAGTTCTATCATCAAGTTTTACGTTTTTAATGCTAAAATCTGCACCGATTGTCATCTTTATATCTTCCTCAAATATCTTTGTCATAAATCTTCTTATTAGCGTTGTCTTACCAACACCTCCCGTGCCAAATATGCACAATTTGAACGCTAGCTTCTCTTCTATGTTTAACACCTTATATTAAATCGAAAAACATTCCCTTTTCTAAATTATCTGTTATAATCTTTAAATACTTTTTTTTTTACTAAATTGATTTAAGATTTATTATTTATGTTATTTATTTTTTGCGTTCTTTCTGTACATCATACTGTTTCTACTTCATTTTATTAAAAATTGATTGAAATTTATATAGAGAAAATTAGATTTTTAATGATAATAATTTATAAGACTTAAAAAAAGCTTAAATAAACATTACTTAATAACATCAGTGATGAAGCAAGTTTCGATAATCTTTATTCCAGTAATTTGTGATATTTTATCCTCAATCAAAGGGTTAAATTTTTCAATTGAGTCAAGATCCACCTTCAAAAGTAAACCACAATCACCTGATAAACGCCATATATTAGAAACTTCTTCAATGCTGAGTAATTCTTTCAATATTCGTTTAACGTCCTTAAAGTCAGGCTCAATTTTTATAGTTGCATAAATTTTTTGTCCAGTATCGATATCATAATCAATAGTAAATTTTTGTATTATTCCTTCGTCTTTCAGTCTTTTTACTCTTCTTCTAACAGTTGCTTCTGTTTTATTTATATTTTCAGATATCTTATTGAATGAGATTCTACTATTTTCTTTAAGTAGTTCTAATATTTTCTGATCAATTATATCCATAATTTTGAAATTTTGAGTAATTTGATAAAAATTCAATAAAACTTTATTTGCTCTACTAGTAAAATATGATAACTTGTTTATTAATTCATACATCAAAAGAGCAGAGGAACAAATCTTTTTACTATTTATAATTAATTACAGTGTTTTCATAATATTAGTGCCTTTTTTTATGTATATTCCCCTTTTTCATAATAATATGTTAAAGATCTAATGAGATCATGTACGTTTTACAATCATTTTTATGACTAATATCGATAAGTCTATTGTTTCTTTTTTAAAAAATAATTAATATTTTGAAGATTTTTACTATCACAGAAGAATTTAAATTAAATATTAACGTTAAAAATTTTATTTCTGAACCTAATTTAATAAATATGATATGATGAAAAAATGAGTGAAAACCAATATGATTTAGCTATTATCGGAGCAGGGCCTGGAGGCTATCATTCAGCTATTAGAGCGGCACAATACGGTGCAAAAGTTGCTTTAATTGAAAAAGATAAACTGGGAGGTACATGTCTTAATAGAGGTTGTATTCCTACAAAAGCTTTATATGCATCTTCTCATTTAATCGAAAAAATTAAAGAAGCTGATGAATTTGGAATAGAAGTTTCTGATTTCAAACTCTCTTTTTCTAAAGCTGTAGAACGGAAAAATCAGGTGGTAAAAGAATTAGTAGATGGAATTGAAGCTTTAGAGAAGGGTTGGAAAAACGATATTTATAATGGATTTGGGAAGATAATCGGAGGAAATATTGATACTGGATTCGAAATCTCAATTGAAGGTGAAAAAAATACAACTATTAAAGCAAAAAGAATAATTATTGCTACTGGATCATCTCCAGCTTTAATTCCTGCTTTCAATATCGATCATGAAAGAATTTTAACGAGTGACGATATTCTAGATCCTAATTTTAAGATAATTCCAAAACGATTATTAATTATAGGTGCTGGAGTTATAGGTTGTGAATTTGCTAATATCTTTGCAACTTTTGGAAGTAAGGTTACTATGTTAGAATATCTTTCCTCTCCTATTGCTACTGAAGAACCAATGATTGTTAAAGTACTTCAAAAAAAATTTGAAAATCTTGGCATAGATATTCATACAGCAAAAAACGTGCTATCTGTAGAAAATACAGGAAATGGTGTAAAGGCGACAACTTGTTCCGCTGATGTTCCTCGTGATCAAACAGAAAATGCTGAAAAAGATATATTTGAAGCAGATTTGTGCTTAGTATCAATAGGACGTGCAAAAGAATCCAAAAATATAGGACTTGAGGTGGTAGGTATTGAAACAGAAAGAGGAGCTATTAAAGTAAATCCGAAAACTTTAGAAACCGCAGTGAAGGGAGTATACGCAATAGGTGATGTGACGGGTGGAATTATGCTTGCTCATGTTGCTTATCACGAAGCAGATGTTGCGGTAGCTAATTCCTTAACAAGTATTGGAGGTTTTCCTTCAGAAGAAATGAAAACAGATTATACTGTCGTACCAGCAACCATTTTTACTTCTCCTAATATCGGTTCTGTTGGATATAGAAGGAAGATAGCAAAGAATCTGGGTTTTGATGTGTTAATGGGACAATTTCCATATCAATCACTCAGTAAAGCTAAATGTATGGGAGAAGAAGAAGGTTTCATTATGGTACTGGCTGATAAAACTACACATAAAATTCTCGGTGCATCTTGTATCGGAGCTGAAGCCTCCGAATTAATAGCAGAAATAGCTTTAGCGATGAAACATGGTCTAACCATTCACGAGGTAACAGAAACGATTCACAGTCATCCCACAATTTCAGAATTAGTACTGGAAGGTTGTGAAGCCGTAGTCGGCAAATCTATCCATAAGAAAGGACGCCCTATTCATCATTAAAGCCTATTTTTTTAATTTATATTTTACTTATTAAGAACAAAAAGTTGAAAAATAATTAAAAGGAATCAAAATTTAATAAAAGAAAGAAATCGTTAATTACTATTTGTATGAAGAAAGTTAAAAATCTTCACCAAGAATCTGATATAGAAATAGTTACAGAAGAAATTATTTTAAAATCTTTAACTAGGGAATTTCAAAGTGTAAACGATATTATATTTAACCTAAAAGAAGCTAAAGATACCATGGATTACTATTATGTGAATTTTAAATTAAGGATGTTAGAAAAACAGGGTTTAGTCGAAACGGAAATTAAAGATGGTAAAAGATTTTACAAATTAAGGTAAAAGGGTCAGTTCCCCGGCAAACCCTTGAATAAAATGAGTGTGTGAGGTGAGTATTCAAAGGAATGAATCAGGGAACTGATGATAGAATTGTGTGTTCAGTTTAGGGCATTAAATTAAATTTAAGAGAAAATGTAAAATCAGAAAAAAGGATTCTTACGCATTTGCTAAATATTCATTAAGAACGTTTCTTAATGATTTTAGCTGATAAAAGCTCCCATAAAATCTTAGGAGCATCTTGTATTGGAACTGAAGCCCCCGAATTGATAGCTGAAATAGCATTAGCAATGCAACATGGGTTAACGATACATGACATTGCAGAGACAATTCACTCTCATCCGACCATTTCGGAGATGGTACTTGAAGCAGCAGAATCGGTTGTAGGAAAAGCTATACACAAAAAAGGACGTCCTATTCATCAATAAACTAAAAATAATATTTCTTTTTTCATATCTTATCTTTTGTGCTCAATCTAAAATCTTGATCTAGTAATTTACCTTTCTGTAATCCTAAATTGGTATATTTCTTATTATTTCAAATTATATTTAAGAAAGATTAATTTTTTGCTTTTTCTTTAAACTTTCTTATCAGAGCTACACCCCTCCAAAAATCGCTCCAATCATCCAAAATGTGTTTTATCCTAGAATTATTGCTTTAGAGGGAATCTTCTTTGTTATAAGAACGGATGCAGATCCAATATTCCCTGATGTATCATTTGCATAGAAGACAATAGTTATTAATCCCTCTAAGGCATTATTCCATAAATCTACATTAATTGTTCCGTTAGAGATAAATGTAGTGTTTGCAGGAAAATCTTTCTGATTAATATTGTTGACCTTTGACAATAATGTTAAATATCACTACGTATTTTTATCAATAAAAGAGCGTTCTAATTTTTAATAATTTAGTAAATTGTTTAAGGTGATTAATTTTGCCAATAATTATGGCAAGTCCGAGAACAGGAAAAAAACCCCAAATACATGAATCTGTTTATATTGCTCCTACTGCTGTAATAGTTGGAGATGTCTCAATTGACGAGGGAAGTAATATTTGGTTTGGAGTAGTTTTACGTGGAGATTTCGGTCCTATTAAAATTGGAAAAAACACCAGCATTCAAGAAAATGTTACTATTCATATGGAGGTAGGTTCTTTTGTTGACATTGGCGATAATTGTATAATAGGACACCATGCAATGATACACGGCCCTTGTACAATAGAAAATGGGTGTGTAATAGGCATTGGATCTAATGTTTTACATAGAACTAAAGTTGAAGAAGGATCTCAAATTGCTGCTGGAGCTGTTTTAATAAATCAAGAACTTCCACGTAGATCTTTGGCAGTAGGTATACCTGCTGCTATTAAAAAGAAATTACCCGAATCAAGAAAATTAATTGGAGAAAAACTTTCTGGAATGTATGTTACGAATGGAAAATCTTTTAAAAAATTCTTTAAAAGCAATCCGGAAGTAATAAATTTTTAACTTTTTTTCTTTTTTATCATATTAATTGTTAATATAATTGAAATGAGATTTCAAAGATAAAAGCGTTGATTCAAATATAAATTTAAAAAGACTAAATTTAAGGGGAAATTTGATTTCAAATCCTATTGAAAAGTTTGAAGGCCTTGAATTTTGAAATCTGATATTTGTTCTTTATGGTTCTTGCTGATAAAACTACACATAAAATTCTCGGTGCTTCCTGTATTGGAACTGAAGCCCCCGAATTGATAGCTGAAATAGCACTAGCAATGCAACATGGGTTAACCATTCATGATATTGGAGAGACCATCCATAGCCACCCTACAATTTCAGAAATGGTACTCGAAGGTAGTGAAGCTGTAGTAGGTAAATCTATCCATAAGAAAGGACGCCCTATTCATCATTAAACTAATAATAATATTTCTTTTTTTATATCTTATCTTTTATTTACAATCAAAAATCTTGATCTAGTAAATTATCTTTCCGTAATTCTAAATTGGTTAATTTATAAACTCGTGGAGTAGCTCCATTTATTAATTTACCTTTGCGTATATTTTCGGATTCTTTATATAATAAAGAATTAAAAATTAAAAATATAATTTTCTACATCATTCTACTATACGTCGAAATATAGGAGAGAAAGCACAAAAGAAGCTAAAACCAGATGCTAAAAACATTAAAATTAGCCCCCCCGCGATTACATCTCTAGCTTTTTGTTTCTATAATTAAGAATATTTAAAGTTACATTAATGAATTTTTTCTTACAATATATATTATTCTAACTTTTTTCTTTTTCTCACTTCTCTTTCTTCCTTAAAACTAAAATACCATTTAATGAATATTAAAACTGGGATAAATATTAATAATAATACAAAGTTATATAGTGCTAAAATTACTCCTACTATTATAATAATAGTAATAACTGCAACTATAAGTATTGCTCTTTTATTGTCTTTTAATAGAAAATTTATTGATTTAAACGAATATGGATTTAAAATTTTACATTTATCAAATTGAATATTATTAAAATGGTTTCTTTTAATTCGATTAATAGTACAATCTCTTAATAATATTTTATTTATTGAATTCTTCACTTTTACCCTCTCAAAAAAGGAATTTTCAATATTAATATACGAGGATTTTAATATTTTTAAATAATGACAGGATGTACTTTTAATTTCAATGTCATGACTTTCTAATATAAAAAATTTATTTAATTTACATTTTTCAATCGTTACATTCAAACAAGAAATTAAACTGATATTGTGTGTATTAAAATTTTTTAAAATTACTCGAATTTTGGAGTTTTTTAGAAAGAAATTTGTAGGGATTTTCTCTGAGGGTATAATTATAAGTGGATCTTCCTCTGTCCCTTCTCCTTCACATTCTATATCAATATCCTCAGTTAAGAGCAATCTTCCAAAATTATAATTCCTATAAATTGTAAATTTCATAATAATATGTTCTATGGATCTAGTTATTGTCGTTAAGCAAATTTTGAATAATTTTATTAATAGTAATATTTTGGATAAGAAATTCAGAGATCCTAAATCCTTTATTTCTTTTAAACATTTTAGTTACCTCCTAATCTGTATTGAATTTTCTATTAACTATTTCGTTTAGAACTATAATATCCTGTGCCATGGAGCTCTTGTAAATTCATTTGATATTTTGAAACAGCTAAATCCCTTTTGTCATTTGCCTGATTTGTGTGATAAATGTGGTCATATTTTTATCCTACAAAAATTAAATTTTAAGGATAAACGTTTTAGACCAAGATATGCGATAGAAATAACGGATGAAGGAAAATCCTATGTAATTGAACTCATTAATTCTTATATATATATGCATGCTTTCTTTAACTCCTGGAATAAATATATTGGATTAAAAGAAGCTTATTCAAATCAATAACATATTACTTTTTTTTGAAATATTCCTCAAAAATGGGATTTGATTCTTTCTTTTCCAAATTTAGAGTATTTATTAATATTTTTAAAAGCTCATCAAAGTCGTTTTCAGTAAATTCTATGAAAAAATCTGTATCATTAAAAAATTTTGGTTTATAGCCTTTTAGAAATAACCCTATCCTTCTAAACTTATATTCCACAATAACTTTTTCAATAAAATCTAGCTTTATAAATACGATGTCGCCAATTTGTTCTATTACATTTTTAGGATATTTTAAAAAATCTTTAAAATAATTTAATAAATAACTCTTCCGAATATAGCGCTTACTCGTAATAATTTCAATAAAATCATATTGTCTTAATTCATTTGAAGATAATTGTAATATTTTTTTCATTCTATTAATATGATGGTTGATGTACAAGATTATCCACCAAATTATAATCACAAAAATTGATATAATAATTACAATCCCTAAAATCGTTTCTAAGATTATTGTTATCAAAATTAAAATTAAGAAAATGAAAGAAGAAATTATTCCTACTTTAATACCAAATGGTATAATCAACAATAAATTCTTTTTTTGTTTTCGTATCCATAAAATTTTTTCATCCTCCTCAAGGAAGTTTTTAAATTTTTCCTCCATCAAACTCCACTTTACTTTAAAACTATTTGGATGATTATTTTATAATTTATAAATATTATGTCCTGTTAATTAAGTTCTAATAATGCAATTTCTATAATATTATAAAAAAAAATTTGTTATAAATTTATTTTTAATTATTACTCCATGCCGCAATTGAAAAGAGGATTGCTGCTAGGATAAGACTTCCTCCTCCATAAATACCTGCAATTCTAGTTTTGTAAGTTCTATTTTTCCCCTTTAACATAATCAAAGCATGATTTGCAAGTTTTAGAGATAAACAACCTGCTATTACCGAAAATATTGCTGAACATACCTTATATATTTCATTATCATCCCAATCACCAAACATTTCTGCAATACTTAAACCAAACCCAACACCACCACATATGAGCTTTATATTTTTGAGCATAGAAAAGAAATCTTTATCTCCGGCTTTTTTTCTATGCCAAGCTTTATATTGAAAGGTATCATCAATGTAATCTTTCGTTTTGAAAAACCTAATTGCAGAAATAATACATCCTACTCCCATACCCCAAAGCATCCATTGTGAAAATTCTTCTGGATCAATCAAAATTTTAATAACTAATAATATTACACTGGCTATGAATAAAGCAATTCCTACGATAAATATTATGTTGTTATAAAGATCATTTGAGTTAAATGCTAAAATACCTGCTTGTAAACCAACAAGTATTCCTAGCGCTGACATTGTAAAACCTAAACCAGAGAGAAATTCAAATCCATTGCTAAATACCGATGAAATACCACTTATTTTTGGAAGTGATTCTGAAGATTGATTTGGCCCACTTTCAGATAAATCATCAAACAGTGAGTTGTTAAATTCTATAATATTTAAATCTGTTGAGCCAAAATTAAAAGAATATTCAAGAACAAAATCAGTAGTATTAAGATAAGCCTTAATTGAAGGGATATAAAAACAAAGAAAATCATTATATTCTATAGCTATATTGTAATTGAAGGATAAATAAAGATCACCACTTATAATTACGCTATTTGAAGAAGTCTTAATATCAAGATTCATAAATATATCTAAGATAAGACCTAATCCGATTGTTGATACCAACAAAATTAATATTGTTAAAAGTGTAAATACAAACATTATCCAAATGAAAATTAATATTAATGTGCGAATTATTAGCCATAGTATATATCCTAGAATTGGTAAGATGTCCATGAAAATTTGGATAAAGAAATCGATGATCAACTTTACAAGTTCTACGATAGCCATTACTATGGTGACAAAGACGCCGACAATTGCTTTCGCTAGAGCGACCAGCGGTTTCCAGAACCATTCTCCGAAGGTTTCGGGCTTTGCGCCCATCGGAGAATTAGAGAAGTCACAGAACCAGGGGACATATTGGAGCACAGAAATCGGTAAGTTCATCATGACCGCGGAAGTGCCGTTCAATTTGGTAGACACGTCTCTTGTTTTGAAATTAAAATATTTAGCATTATATTTAGATATTGTAATTTTTCCTTGACGAAAATATTATTTTTGATTAACTAGGCATCACTTTCTTGTATAATTCTTACAACTATATCAATTATTATTATAATAGAAGCTAATAACAGTGATGTTTTATATGATTGGAACTTTAATTTTATCGGTATTAGAGGGGAAGGCAGAGGAGCTAATAATCTAAGTTATCTAACAATTTCCTCATTTATCATTAATTTAACTGGACGTTTATTTTTATACTATATAGAAATTGTCAGTGAAAAATTGAAAAAAAGAGATTCGGAAATAGTAGCTAAGATTTAAAAAAAAAATGAACCTTTGTATCTCTCTAAGAAAATATGATATGTTTAATAGTGTTTTCGTTTGTTTTATTAAAAGTACATTTACTTAAATTTACAAATCCTTCATATCCTTTATATATATCAAGTTCTTTAATTTCAGAGTTTTCTACGAATGTATCTTGACATGCACCAAATTTTAATAATTTCATTGAAATTGATCTAATTTTAATATCTGAACAAAATTTTAGATGAATTGACTTTGAAATATCACAACCTTCAAGTGTCACATGTTTACTGTCATATATCTTTATTTTTTTTAATGTTAAGTTTCTAAAGATAACATGATGTCTATTATGGTATATTACAATATCTTTTAGGTCAATTTTTTTTACATTTGAATTATCAATTATAATGGGATCCTTTACTGTTCCAGTTCCTTGACATTCGATATCTTTTAAAATAACGCCATGCCAAAAAGTAGATGTTGAAATAGCAAACGAATCTGTTGTTTTTACTAAAGGTTTTTGTATTTCTAAGATATCTTCAATAAAAGGATCATCAATACTTTCAAGGATATTTCCTCTACTTAAGTCATTTGAATCAAAAAATATATCCCATTCACATGCTTTAAATGTGTTGTTATAACATTTAAATATCTTGAATTCTGTATCGAATTTTGAATTCTTTAATAAGCAATTTCGACATACATTGAGAGTCATAAAATTAATATGACATTTATTTATTGTTATATCAGCACAATGGTATAAAAATACAGCTCTAAAAGAACACTCTTTTATAGTGATGTTCTTAGAATATCCTAACACTAAAGAGTTAACATGACAATTTTTTATAATTATGTGTACTTTAGATTCTAATATTTCAAAATCATTAGGGATATCTGAAGAAGAATCCAATATAAATGGATCCTCTTTTACTCCTGCGCCTTTACATTCTATATCAATTTTTTTAAATTGTAAAGGTTCTCCACTATGTTTATATTTTGCTGTTCTTATTTTTATTTTCATGCTTCTAATTTTTAATTTTTAATGATTATGATTTATTTTCATAAAGGTTTTTCAATCTTAAATTAGATCAATTTGTTTGTGTCTTTATTTATAAATTGAAAATTAAGAGACTTATATTTATATATAAAAAAAATGTTTTTTATAAATTATTTTTTGAGATTTTTTATTCGTCAGCCAAGGCACAACCTAGTTCTAGAAATAACATTCCCATCAATAAACTCCCAATGCCAAATAATAGTGCAGCAGTGCTTTTATCATCCTGTTTAAAACCTTTTAGATTCCCTGTAGGTTGATTTTTTGGTGTTTTCCCATGACCTCCGAGATATAATACAGTATATTTCGCAAGTAATAATGCTATTAAACCAGAACCTAAAGAGAATAATACAGAAATTAATTCTTTTTTTTAATTTTGTTTTTCAATCAAAAATCAATATCAATTAATGATTTTCGTTATTAATGATCAATCTTCGCTATCGAAATTAATGTATATTGACATCATTATAATTGAGATTTCCTTCAATGATTAAATTAGTAAAAAAAATATAATTGAGATCGACGAGGGGTGATCAATCCCACTATACTGATATATGTTCTACGACGGAAAAATTATGCATAATGATCATCTTTATATATGATCATTTACATAATAATATTGAGGTGAGTAAGTTAAATGAATAGTTCAAAAACGAAAGAAAAAGCAGTAAGGAATTTTGAAAATATAAAGGACGCCTTGAAAGGTTTATATGATCTTTTAGATCTTACCCTTAGTGATGATAAATTTTATTATGAAGCTGGTAAAGATAATATTACCGCAGTTTATAAGAATCTCATCGAGCTACTATTAAATGAGTATGGACTGAGGAATCTGTTGAAGAAGATCCAAAACTCAGAAGTAGAATTAAACATCGTGCTAAACGAATATTTGGCTAATGCGTAAGTAATCTTACTTTTATTTTTTCTGGTAAATTCAAAATTACTGAGCTGAACACACAATTCTATCATCAGTTCCCTGATTCATTCCTTTGAATACTCACCTCACCCACTCATTCTATTAAAGGACTTGTCGGGGAACTGACCTTCTACTTTTTAAAAGAATATTAGAAATGATTAATTTCCTTATTTTTATGGAATTCTCATAGTTATCACTGCCCATAAATATATATAGGTGTGCTTCGTAAAAATATCTTAGAGATGGCAGACAAAAATTCTGAGGAATATGTTCTTATTCGTGGAAAGAAACATTTTATTTGTGATAATGTATTAGAGCTCATTGATGTCACATGTAGTCTTTCTGAAATTGAAGGCCTCGAGAATTTAGAAAATTTAAGAACATTGGTTCTCAATACTAATAGCATTGAGAGACTTGAAAATCTAAAGGCCCTCACGAACTTAAAGCTTTTGATTTTAAGTGGAAATTATATTACTGATATCGAAGGTTTAGAAAATTTAACGAATCTAGAGACTTTATGGTTTGGAGACGGTAATAATCATGGCAATCCCATTTCAGAAATTAAAGGATTAAACACGTTAACCAACTTAAAGAAGCTTTCTTTCTTTCAAAATGAAATATTTGAGATAAAGGGGTTAGAATACCTTAGAAATTTAGAGATCTTACAATTAGATCAAAATAAAATAACAGAAATTAAAGGTCTTGATAAACTAAGCAATTTGAGAGAATTATATCTCGGTCTTAATGAAATTAGGGAAATAAAAGGTTTAGATAACCTTAAAAAATTGGAATTATTAGATTTAGGCATGAATAAAATTTCAGAGATCAAAGGTCTTGATAAATTAAGCAATCTAAAACAATTAGTTCTTGAATCTAATAAAATTAAAGAAATCAAAGGTTTAAATAACCTCAGGAATTTGCAGCATTTAGAATTAGAACGAAATCAAATTTCTAAGATAAAAGGGTTGGAAGGTCTACTAAATTTGAAGCGATTGAGTTTAACACAAAACAAGATTTCTGAGATTGAGGGGTTAGATTCGTTATGGAAGTTAGAAAGTCTAGCGCTAGATGAGAACAACATAACCCAAATTCAAGGTCTTGAGAATTTAGCAAATTTAGAAGTAATCACTTTAGAGAAAAATCCTATTGAAGAGTTTGGAGGGCTTAATTCCTTGAAAAATCTTCGATTCGTGGGAATAGAAGATTGGAAACGAGAGCGTTTGGCATTGAAAACTAAACCAACTACTAAGTGTGATTATCCATCTTCAAAAGAATATTATACGTAAAATTTAGCTAATGCGTAAGTAATCTTACTTTTATTTTTTCTAGTAAAATTAAATTTGATAACATGAACACACAATTCTATCACCAGTTCCCTGCGCCTTTCCGTTGAATACTCACCTCATCCACTCGTTTTATTCAAGGACTTTTCGGGGAACTGACCCTTTACTTTTTTAAAGAATATTAGAAATAATTAATTTCTTTATTTTTATGGAACTCTCATAGTTATCACTGCCCATAAATATATATAGGTATGTTTCGTAAAAATATCTTGGAGATGGCAGATAAAAATTCTGAAGAGTATGCTATTATTCGAGGAAAAAAATATTTTGCTCATAATAATAAGTTAGAGCTTATAACTATTCCGTGTAGTCTTTCTGAGGTTGAGGGGTTGGATACATTGAATAATTTAGAAGTATTGTATCTTATGGGAAATATTATTGATAAACTTGAGAATCTTGAGAATCTTACAGACCTAAAATTCTTAAACATAAGTGGGAACTACGTTACCAAGGTTGAAGGAATAGCGAACCTTAGGAAATTAGAAGGTTTATACTTTGGAGATGCTAATTATCATGGTAATCCCATCAAAAATATAGAAGGGCTTGGCACTTTAATTAGCTTAAAAAAGTTAATTCTCACTCAAAATGAAATTACTGAGATAAAAGGGCTGGAGGAGCTCAGAAAATTAGAGATTTTAAACATTCACGAGAATAATATTACAGAAATCAAAGGTCTTGAGAATTTAAATAATTTGAAGAAATTAATTCTCAGTTCTAATAAAATTAAAGAACTAGAAGGTTTAGAGAGTCTCAGGAACTTAGAATATCTGTATTTAGATAGAAATGAAATTTCTAAGATAAAAGGTCTTGAGAATTTACGTAATTTAAAAGAATTAATTCTTGGTGCTAATAAAATTAAAGAAATACAAGGTCTAGAAAGTCTTAAGAATTTGGAATATTTGTATTTGGATGCAAATGAAATTTCTAAGATAAAAGGATTGGAAAGTCTGCTAAATTTAAAGCGATTGAGCTTAGCACAAAACAAAATTTCTGAGATTGAGGGGTTAGATTCGTTATGGAAATTAGAAGACTTAGATTTAAGCAACAATAAAATAATGCAGACGCAAAATGTTGAGAATTTAGTTAATTTAAGGGAACTAAGTTTATGGGATAATCCTGTTGAAAATTTTGAGGGACTTGAACTCTTAAAAAACCTTAAAGTCGTGGGAATAGAAGATTGGAAACGAGAACGCTTGGCATTGAAAACTAAACCAACTACTAAGTGTGATTATCCATCTTCAAAAGAATAATATATGTAGAATTTAGCCAATGCGTAAAAAATCTTACTTTTATTTTTTCTAATAAAATCACATTTACTGAACACACAATTCTACCATCAGTTCCCTGATTCATTCCTTCGAATACTCACCTCACCTACTCATTCTATTAAAGGACTTGTCGGGGAACTGACCCTTTTACTTTTCTCTTGTCTAATTTATTATACAACATAATATCTGGAACTATGTGTATAAAAGAAAATGATAAGCTTTTTGTTCAATTAATTTTTATAAGTATAAATTAAAAAGAAGATTCGGTAAAGAAAAACAATTTAAAAAGATTAATGATTAATCTTATATTGAAAATTAATCATTAATGAATAAGAAGATTAAAAAACTTACTCTCTGTATATAGTTTTATACAATTTTTAGCTTCCAAATAGTGTGATAATTCTGGAACAGTCAAATTTAATTGATTACATTTTTTTAAGTAGAGAAGTATCACTCCCGTTATCTGTCCTGAAAATCATTAAGAAGAACGACTTTTCCTTTAATGAAATTGTTTCTTTTTCTGAAAATAAGTTTAAGTCATTCCTTCTAAGCTTAAAAACCAATTTTAACGCCCAAATTAGAGGGCTTGATGAGAAAATAACCAAATTCGGAAAAAGAAAAAGTAACAAGGTTTTTAACAGAATAGAACAAGATTTAAGAATTTGTGAAAGTAATCAAATAAAATGTTTCAGTTATTTTGATACAGGATACCCTCCCATTTTAAAATTCCTTAAGCAACCTCCAAAACTAATATTTATAAAAGGTGAAATTAATCCTCAAGATTTTAAAGCAGTTGCAATTATTGGCTCCAGAAATCCAACAAAATATGGAAAAGAAATGGCAAGATCAATAGCAAAAAGATTCTCAGAATTAGGATTTACGGTTGTCAGCGGATTCGCAAGAGGTATCGACACAATCGCAATAGAGAGTGCTCTTGAAAACGGGGGGAGAGCTATAGGTGTTATTGCCTCCGGAATATTAAATCTTTATCCTAAAGAAAATCAAAGACTAGTGAAGGAACTTGTGACAAATGGAGCTTTAATATCTGAAAGATTCCCTTACAAAAGCGTAACTAAACGCGCATTGCAGATAAGGAACCGAATTACAAGCGGATTAGGGTTAGGAAATATTGTTGTGGAAGGAAACAAGTTTAGTGGAACTCAATGGCAGTTACGCTTTGGGGATGAACAAGGAAAACCAGCAATCGCAGTAGAACCAATTGAAGAATGTGAGCAAGCTTATGTTCCTAACAAAATCATCAAGGAGAAGGGGGGAGCTAAAATTAGTAATGTAAATGATGTTGATTATATAGCAGAAATGCTCTTATTCGAATATGAAGAAAGAGAGCAAATAAAATCTAAAGAAAAAGATTCAGTTGTTCAAACTAATCTTTTTAAATATTAGTAACTTTCTTTTTCTTGAAACATAAATGACAAATCTTAAGGATACCTATTATCTCGAGGGGAAAATTCCAATAAGATTAATTCAAGAACCTTTCTGCTTAAAGTGTATGAATCAAGTGGAAAAAGGTCTAGATTTATGCTTGAATTGCTCACTTCCACCCGATATAGTTAAGGAATGGTATTTTAACAAAGTCAAAACATTAGGTATATATCATGCTTATGAAATTGGTAATTATAAAATCCCGATTAACATTCTTTCTGAACTTATTTCTCTTTTAAAATTTAAAAAAGGAGAAAAATTTAAAAAATATGCGGGAAAACTGTTAGCAGATGGGTTATCCTACATCTTTACCCAAAATATTGATTTATTTGAAAATACAGCATATATAACGATACCCCCTAAGTATAATAGAGACGAGAAAAATCAATGCATTTACCTTGTTAATCCCTTTTTAAAAAAATTGAAAAAATTGGGATTTAATTTAGAAAGTATTATTGAAAAAACATTTAAATTGAAAGATACAGGAAAAAATAAAGGAAAAACACTAGAAGAACGATTTAATGATATCCAAGGGGTTCACAAAATAGATGTTAATGATCTCCAAGAAAAAGATGTATTAATAATAGATGATGTGTTCACAGTTGGGTCCACGGTATGGGATCTATCAAGAGCACTTAAAGAAATAAATGCAGGAGAGATTAATATTTTAGTCGCTGGAAGGCACATGCTTTTTGACAAATGGCCTATCCCTGAATTAATGAGTTCAAAAGAATTATGTTTTGAGGATTTAATCACGTATTTCTCGAGATTAGACGTAGATCGCGAAAATCGAAAAATTAAGAATGTTAAACTGAAAACTCGGGGTATGGTAAACAGTGAAACAATTTTTAGTGTTATTGCAGGATCGAGACAAGATTACAATTTACTTATTGATTTAAAAAATAGAATTATTAAGCATGACTGTCCTAATTATATAAATAAAAGAATGAAGAGTATGAAGTTCTGTAAACACATAACAAAAGCTTTCCTAGATATTAAAGAAATATCCGGAGAGCCATACACAACAAGTATTCTAAGGTCGATGTATATGCATTTAGATAAATGGGAATTTAAATCATATTAAAGCTTCTTCTCTCAATCTTAATTTCTTAAAGTCAATAATTCAAAGAAAATATCAATATTTTCCTTATTTACTGAACTGAACACACAATTATACCACCAGTTCCCTGATTTATTCCTTTGAATACTCACCTCACCCACTCATTCTATTAAAGGACTTGTCGGGGAACTGACCCTTTATATTGAACTACCAAATGTTTTATTGTCTTTTTTATAGACTCTTTTCTATTTTTTTTCTCTCGATCTTCTTCTGCAATTTTATATTTCATAAGAAATGCCTAAATAGGTCAATTTATCAAAAATAATATTGAGTGTTTTTAAAGAAACAAAGAATCAAATCAGCAATTATTAGACTTTTTAAGAATTTTTTTGTGTAATTCATTTTTATAATACACACTTTTAAAAAAGATAATAGAACATAATTAAAACATTGCTTTTCACAATATTCACATTTTCTGTGATTTGTAATACACACTTCGATCCACAACATTTAAATATGATAATACACACTTTATGATCAGAGAATAAAAAATTATACACACTCAAAAAAAAATTAAACAAAAAAAATGGTGGAAAAAAAAATGGAAAATGGTTATGAATATTACAAAAATGTTAAGGCCCAGTTTGACGCTAAAAGAGCGTTTGTTGGTAAAATATATTATTAGATACAATTTTTTTTTATTTTTTTTTTTTATGATCATCAAAATTAATAAGATGACCTTTTATATCGAACTATAAATATTTGTTGTAAATAATAAACTGACTCTTTTACTTTTTCTGGAACAGTTAAATTTAAATCTAATTTTCAGACTATAAAATGTACCAATTAAGCAAATTTAACAGAAATCAGTTTTCTTACTGGAATATGAAAAATTCAATTTAATTCGGGGTGTGAGAAACATTTAAATATTCTATTATTCCTAATACCTTATAAATAAATTTAGTGAAATCCAAAATGGTTAAAAATAGAGTTTTAATATTGTCAGTAATATTTACATTAATATTGTTGTTCTCAATGATAAATTTGAATATCAGAAATACTGTAGCTTCGACACCTTTCGATCCCCCTCTGGATCCTCCAAATGATAATATTTATTGGGATTTTGATGAGGGTACGGTTGTTGGTTGGGAACTTAGATATTATAATGGCACTGAACTTCTCTTTGGACCATTTAGAGTTATCTATAATATCTCAGATATTACTTATTTCAATAATTATAAAGGAACTGGTGTCGACTATTATGGAATCCAATTAAAAAACTTATTTTTTAATACAACTACCAACTCATTAGAAGAAATGCCTTATGGTATAGTAAATTGTTCTTTAGTCAATTTTACATACGGGGGAGTTGGTGATTTCTTGGGATTTGATCCCTACATGTCTCTAATCCCATCTCCTTTTATTCCAATAAATGGAACCAATGGTTTAATGATACAATGGTGTGCTGAAAGAATGAAGGATGATTGTATAATGTTTTTAGGAGGCGATATAACCCCAATCATATCATTTCCAGATCCTAATACGATATTACTTGAAAACAGTACAGGATCCGGGGAATATGTAAAATTAGAATATTATAATAATGGTACATTAAAAACTGGGGAAATTTACACTACTATTCAAGGAACGGTTCCATATAGTATTACTCTTAATTTCACTAGGATATTTGATTTTAATCCTCTTGATGACATTGAATGGGCCGTAGATATTGGAGATATCTTTTATACAGGGGGAAAATCCCTATTTAAAATGGAATACAAAATAGAAATCATAGACTTTATCAATTCTACAAAATCCTCATATTTTGGATTAACTGGATTTCAAGAAGTCAGAGCAGACATTTTTATATGGAATTGGCCAACAGAAACTTGGATTTTAGACTCTTCAAATATTACCATTGCTGTTGCCAATGAAGATTTATTGATGAGGACGGGTGAATATTTCATGAGTGGACAGCCATTGTTAGTTCCAAAAGGAACTAAGGGTATTGATCTATATCACCTGCTTGATAATATAAGAATGTATGATCCGGATTTTGATTTAGAATACAGGATAATTTATGGTGAATACTGGATAAAAATTATCCGTAAATCAACTCAAGAAATTGTGTATTACTTAGAATATTTCCCAAATGGAATTATAAAATACATGAATAATAGTATTTCTTTAACAAATTTTGACCAGGGGTTCTTATATTATAAAAATTCAACAATAATCGAGGGAAGGTATAATTTCAACATCATCCCATATGGTACAACAGAGTTTGATATCAATGTAGAGATTTCAGTTTCTGAAGCTACCCATTTACTCTTTGCTGGGTTGGTTGATAATCCAACATATGCATCCCTTAAAAATGGTCTGCTGTACATTGACTTATTAATAAACAAATCCAGTAATTTGGAAGGTCCTGTAACTATCACCATTGACTTCGACGTAAATAAATATAAGGCTATAGAAGTTTGGTGGTTCAGTATGGATACTTTAGTGTGGGAAAAAATAGATTTTATAGATCTTGGAGATGGAAAAGTTCTAATCAGTGTAGATCACTTGGGTATTTTCGCAATAGTTGGAATTGCTAAAGAAGAACCGAATATAATTCCTTTCGGTAATTATTACCTAATATATCTAGCCATAGCAGTAATAGGACTCGTATTTTATAAGAAATATAAATAATTTTTTTTAATTTTTATTCATTATCTAATTGTATTAATTTTAATAAAATTCACTATAGATCTTCCTTATTTACTAAAAAAAACCGCATTAACTGACCCTTTTCATTTTTTTTAAAATACATAATTTTAAATATGAATCTTATAATTTATAGCAAGGAAATTTTAAAATTAGGGAATCTTAATTGATTTAATTGTAAGCGATTATCATAACTCTTTAATTCTCTTATAAAATATTATATATTTCAGATTTGAAGAATATTCTATGAACAGAAAAAGAAAGATATTTTTAAAATACATTGGAATTCTTATTTTGTTATGTCTTCCGTTAATTGGATTGACTGGAGTCGTAATTAGTAGAGCTATTATTACTCCTAATGATCAATTTTTTGTAGTAAGCAAGGGGGAAATTCCCCATATTGAGATAAATAATTGGACATTAACGATTAATGGACATATCAACAATAATTTGACTTTTACGTATTCCAACTTTACTTCTCAACCTTCACAAGAGGTTTTAGCTACACTAAAATGTGTTGATGGACCATATGCTACAGCAATATGGAAGGGAATTCCCGTTAAGGATTTACTAGATTTAGCGGAAGTAAAACCTGGGGCCATAGATGTTGTTTTTTATGCTGCAGATAATTATTCTTCCTCTTTGACAATTGAAGAAGCACGTATGGCTAATGTTCTTTTAGCATATGAAATGAATGGTGAAGTTCTTCCCGTCGAACAAGGATTTCCTGTTAGAGTTGTTGCTCCAAACCATCTAGGGTATAAATGGGTGAAATGGGTCGTTAGGATGGAGATTGTAAATTATGATTATATAGGTTTTTGGGAAAGTCGAGGATGGAGTGATGATGCTTCAATTACACCTTTCTCAGATTGGATTTGGCATGCTGTGTTATTGTCGATTTCTTTACTTTTCGGAGGGGTTGCTATTATGACAGGATTAAAAAGGTCTCCAGTAACTGAATTTTTTCACGATCTTCCTAAATTTGTAAATAGGAAATTCCATATTACCGTTGGTATTGGCTATTTTCTCACTTCTTTAAGTGTTTTCTTATATTGGATTATCTCTACCTTCTTAAACAGAGGAGCCATACTTTATACTATTCATGGTATAATAGCTTTAATTTCTATCATTCTTGTCATACCCGGAGCTATTACTGGCTTCAAAAAATCAAGAAAGAGGGATCTCAAAAAAAGAACTTGGCACTATAAATGGAATGTATATTCTTTTTATTTGTTTTTACTAACCATTATATTAGGATTTTTATTAGTATTTCTCAATTTTCTACGTTTATACTAGATTTCCGACGGTAATAAAGAAGCTTTAGAAAAATAAGAATAAATTATAAATTTAAATAGATTTTAACAACCCTTAAGAAGAAAAAGAGAAAATGAATTGATTTTAACTTAAATATTCTAAGAGAATTCTAAAAATGGTAAATATTAAAAAATGGGAAGATCAAGATCATTGGGTTGAAATTGACTTGGACAGATGCATTGGTGCAGAGGACTGTATCATTGCGTGTCCTGTAGAAGTTTATAAATTAGTTAATGGAAAAATCATAGCAGAGAATATTGGAGAGTGTACTGATTGTATGGCGTGTCAAGATGTGTGTCCAACAAACGCAATTTTAGATCATTCCGCATGGGAATAAGAGAAACTCACCTCACCCGCTCGTTTTATTCAAGGACTTGCTGGGGAACTGACCCTTTTACTTTTTCTCGTAATGCCTAGACTTCGATGAAAAATAAAATAAATTTAGAAAATTCTATTCAGAGCCAAACTGTTTATCTAAGTCAATCACTAATGGAACTTCTTTTTCATCTTTCCTAACTACGACTTTTAAAACACCATCTTCAATCGTAGCACTCACAGGTTCAATCTTAGACACTTTCTCCTTCACAGTGGATTTTAAACACGTGTGCATCTCGTTATAAAGATAACATTTAGTACAACAGAATCCAACAGGCATGTAACCAACTATCGAGCATTGGTCATATGCGTCGCAATTACAACTATTACACATTTTTTTTATCACTTCTTATAAATTGTATATTAATTTTTTATAAAACTTCTGATATTATTAATTATTATTTATCACTAAAATACTATTATCACTTTTCATATTTAAATATTACCGCTTTTCGACATTTTATGTTTCGAAAACAGCGATTTATGAAAAAATAGATCATGTGATGAACATTATTCGATCCATGCGATCAATATTGACCATCCATAGTGCAAAAAGATATTTTTATCCAAAAATAATAATCCAAATTACTGAAATAGATCAGAATTATTTTTATAATCGATCGTTAAAAAAATGACTAAAAGAATTAAACAATTTTGGGGGTTTTTGATCGCTCTCGATCACTAAATCTATCTTTTATTCAATGTTCCAAAAAATTACCTATAAAAAATTACTAAGATTAGAAGAAATACACAATAAGGGGAATTAGGTGGTCAAAATGCACCGCCAATTTTATAATTTTGATAATATATAACAAATTTAAAGCATTTGGTTATTGAAATTTTCTAAAAAATTTATTAAATCTCTATTATTTTTCTAATCATCTAGTAGATGGATAATAAAACTTTTAGACATGTCTGTAATAAATTTTGAGTTTCGAAATGAAGTATTAAAACATAATGCTTCTTTAAGCTACTGCTATCAGTGTAGTACTTGTAGTGGTGGGTGCCCTGTTGCTCTGATAACTCAAGGAAGTTATAATCCTAGAAAAATTATTGAAGAAGCAATTTTGGGTTTAAAAGATAAGTTGATAGAAAAGCAAGATCCTAATCCTTGGCTTTGTTCCACTTGTCAGACTTGTGTTGAGCTATGTCCTCAAAAGGTTGAGATTACCGAAATTTTTACATTGATAAAAAATAAGTGTTTTCTTACTGGCAATGTTCCTGAAGCTTTTATTTCACAGGGGAGGGCTGTTTTAGAGAATGGAGTTGCACTTCCATATTCAAAAGCCATTATAGCCAGACGAGAGAAATTAGGACTTCCATCGATAAAAACAGCACCGGTTGATGAAATAAAGAAAATTTTAAAGGAAACTAATTTTGAAAGCAACATTCCAAAGGAGGAGGCATAAAGTATGTCTTATGATTTATTTTTAGGGTGTGTAATCCCAGCTAGGCTTCCGTTCTTAGAAGCATCATCAAGAAAGGTATTTGAAAAGCTTGATATTAAATTGAATGATGTTGATGGATTTAGTTGTTGTCCTGATCCTACAGGAATAGAGCTTATAGATCATAAAACTTGGTTAGCTTTAGGAGCAAGAAATTTAAGCTTATCAAATGATAATGGTGGAATTATATCTTTTTGTTCTGGTTGTGTCGAAACACTAAAAGGAGTGAATCATTTTATTAGAAAAGATCCAGATGTAAAGGATGAAGTAAATAAAGTTTTAAAAAAAGTAGGAAAAAAATATGACGGAAACACAGAAGTAAAACATTTTGCTCAGGTTCTTTATGAAAATCTTGATAAAGTGAGAGAGAATGTGGTTCATCCTTTAAATGGATTTAAAGTAGCGGTTCATTATGGATGTCATTATTTAAGACCTTCTGAGATTATTAATTGGGATGATCCTTTTAATCCAGTAACTATTGATGAAATAGTTAAAGCAATAGGAGCAGACTCTATAGAGTATGAGTTGAAGATGGAATGTTGTGGAAATCCTCTTGATAAATCAGATAAAGAAATTTCTCTTCAAATGATTGATAATAAATTCAAATCAATTCAAGAATCTGGAGCGAATTGTATTACCTTAGTATGCCCTGCATGCTTTCAACAATTTGATTTCAATCAACGAGAACTGAGTAAAGGAAAAGAAAATGGTTATAATTTCCCAGTTTTTTATCTCTCAGAATTAATAGCACTCGCATTTGGGTTTAAACCTGAAGAATTAGGATTGAATTTTCATCGAGTTCGAGCTACAAAATTATTAGAAGGATTTTAAAATTTCAATAAAATATACAATTAATTATTAAACTTAAAAAAAAGATTTGGTAAAAAATGGGATTAGCAGATATAAAAACATTTGAAAATCTACAGAAAGATGTAATCTCAGTTAATAGATGTTGTGCTTGCGGCGCTTGTATTGCATATTGTGAAAATCAAGCATTTAATGTTATCGAGATGGATAATTATACTCCAAAGTTTAAATCCGATAAAAGTGTTGAGAATTGTAAAGAATGTGGATATTGTTATTATATTTGTCCTCAAACTGAACCCTTATTAGACAGATTAAAAGAAGCTCATCTCGTTAAAGATGAACTTGGGAATATTATTGATATTTTTGCTGCGAAAACAACAAATGCAAAAATACAAGAAGTTGGACAAGATGGGGGTATTGTCTCGACTATTTTAACGTATTTGTTTGATACTAATAATATAGACGCGGCAATTGTATCTGAATATGACGATAATTTTAAACCAATACCTAAAATAATATATAGTAAAGATGAATTAGCAAAATCCGCAGGTACACGGTATTCAATATCATCCAATATCTTGCCTTTAAAAGATTTAACTCAAGTTGCAGAAGAAATAATTTCTCACAAGAAAAGAATTTATGATAGCGATCAATTACGTATTGCATTTGTTGGGACCCCGTGCCAATGTAGGGCAATTAGTAAGATGAAACTTTTACATATTAAACCTGCCCATGTTATAAGTGTAATAATTGGCCTATTTTGTTTTGAAAATTTTGATTATAATAAATTGATAGAAATTTTAAAGTCTAAAACACAAATAAACCCTTCAAATATTAAGAAAACAAATATTAAGAAGAATTTCTTTGTCACGTCAAAAGAGGACACGGTAAAAGAAGTTAGTATTAAAGATCTTGATGAAGCAGTTAGAAATCATTGCCACGAATGTGATGAATTTGTAGGTAGATTTTCAGATCTTAGTATTGGAGCATCTGGAGCTCCTACTGGTTATTCAATGATTCTTACTCGAAATGAAAAGGGGCATAGTTTAATAGATTCTTTACTCGCAACAGGGTATATTGAAAGATATATTATTCCAGCAGATCAGATTTCCGAATGGCAACCTAAAAAAATTAATTGGTTAAAAAAAATGACTTCACTAAAAGTGAAGAAATAAATAAAATAGTGGTTTGAATGGTAGATAATTCTAAAAGTGCTCTTATTATTGGAGCAGGTATTGCAGGTATTCAAGCAGCTTTGGATTTGGGAGATATGGGAATAAAAGTCCATTTAATAGAAAAAAGTCCTGTTATTGGAGGAAAAATGGCACAATTAGATAAGACATTTCCCACCTTAGACTGTTCAATTTGTATTTTGGCACCAAAATTATCAGAATGTTATAGGCATCCAAATATTAGTCTTTATACTCTTTCAGAAGTACAAAAGATAGAGGGTATAAGTGGGGATTTCACAGTAGAAGTTCTTAAACGTGCCCGTTATGTAAAGGAGGATGTTTGTACAAATTGTGGAGATTGTGCTACAATTTGCCCTGTACGAGGCGTTCCAAATTATTTTGATGCTAATTTGAAAAATATGGCAGCTGTATATATCCCCTTCCCTGCAGCAGTTCCTCCTGTTTATATTGTTGATAAAAATTCATGTGTATATCTAAATTATGGAATTTGTGGGCTATGTGCTACGAATTGCGGTGCAGAAGCAATTGATCTTACACAAAAAGATGAAATTTTAGAATTTGAAAATGTTGGTTGTATAATTGTTGCACCAGGATATGGTTTGATGGAAGATGTCAATCCTCTAACAAAATATGGTTATAAGAAATATAGAAATGTAGTGACTTCCTTAGAATTTGAACGGTTAATTTGTGCTTCTGGTCCACTTGATGGGCATTTGAGAAGGTTATCTGATGGGGAGGACCCTAAAAAAATTGCTTTTCTACAATGCATAGGTTCACGTTCAGATAGAGATCAAAAGTACTGTTCTTCTATATGTTGCATGTATTGTACAAAAGCAGCAATGATAGCATATGAACATAATAATGATTTAGAATCATATGCTTTTTATATTGATATGAGAGCGGGAGGGAAAGGATTTCAATCTTTTCTCCATAGAGGAGAGGATGAATATAATATTAAATATATTAAAAGTAAAGTTTCACATATTGATATAGATGAGGATGAAAGTCCTATTATCACTTATGAAGATCTTGATACATCAGAAATAAAACAGATTAAAGTAGATTTAGCTGTTTTAGCAACGTGTATTATCCCATCAGAGGGGATTGATAAATTAGCAGATGTGTTAGGAATTGAATTAAATAAATATAATTTTATAAAAACTGATCCATTTTTTCCGGTAGAAACGAGTGTAGAAGGTATTTTCACATGTGGTTGTGCTCGTGAACCAATGGATATACCTCGTTCTGTTGCTGAGGCAAGTGGGGCAGCAGCAAAAGCAGCGGAAGTAATTAAAGGAGGATAAAAATAATATGTCTGAAAAAATAGAGGAAGATGTCCGTATTGGAGTTTTTGTTTGTTCCTGTGGCTCAAATATAGGAGGCCTTATAGATGTTAAAGAAGTAGCAGAATATGCTAAAAATTTACCCAATGTTGTGTTTACTGAAGATAATTTGTATACTTGTTCAGAAACAGGATTAACACAGATTAAAAATGGAATTAAAGAGCATAATCTAAATCGTGTAGTTGTTGCTTCATGCACTCCAAGAACCCACGAGCCTCTTTTTCGTGATTGTGTCAAAGCTGAGGGGCTTAACGAGTATCTTTTTCAATTTGTAAATATTCGTGACCAATGTACTTGGGTTCATATGAAACACCCTAAAGAAGCTCTTGAAAAAGCGAAAGAGGTTATTCGAATGGGTGTGGCAAAAGCTGCTAAACTTGAAGCGCTCGAAAATATAGTAGTTGATGCAACTCCTACCGCAATGGTTATAGGTGGAGGTGTCGCCGGGATGACTGCTGCTCTTAGCTTAGCGAATCAAGGATTTGAAACTCATTTAGTAGAAAAAGCAAATGAATTAGGTGGAAAACTTAATATTATTAATAAATTATTCCCTACAAGCCAAGATGCCTCTGAACTTTTAGCAAGTTTGAAGAAAAGAGTTGAGAGCAATCCTAATTTAACTGTTTATACTTCAGCAAAAGTAAAGAATATTGAAGGTTTTGTAGGTAATTTTGAGATTGAGGTTGATCAAAAAGATAAAAATATCGACTTAACTATAGGTGTTATTGTCGTTGCTGTTGGAGCTTCTTTATTAACCCCAACTGGAAAATTTGGTTATGATGGTAATATTAGAATTACTCAATATGAATTAGAAGATAAATTAAGAAATAATGAAGTAAATGCTAAAGACATTGTAATGATACAATGTGTAGGCGCTCGTAATGATGAGAGAGTTTACTGCTCGAATGTATGTTGTATGACTGCTTTGAAAAACGCCTTAATCATTAAAGAGAAAAATCCTGAAGCAAATATAACAATATTATTTAGAGATTTGTATACTCCTGGAACTTATTATGAAGAATATTATAGAAGAGCAAGAGAAGCAGGAATTGTTTTTATGAGTTATAAGCTCGAGAAAGAGCCTATTGTAGAAGAGAATACAATAAAAGTATTTAATGAATATATTGGAGAAGAGATAAGTATTTCCTACGATCTCCTTGTTTTATCAACACCTTTAATCGCAAATGATGACAATAAGGAATTAGCTCAAATGCTAAAAGTTCCATTAGAAGAAAATAAATTCTTTTTAGAAGCTCACGTAAAACTACGCCCTATGGATTTCGCAACAGATGGGATTTTCATATGTGGAGCAGCAAAATGGCCTGTAGATATTACAGAATCCATAACTCAAGGTTATGCTGCATCTGCAAGGGCAAGTACAATTATTTCTCATGATACTATAGAAGTAGAGGGTGCCACATCGTTTCTACCTGAATATAATAAAAGTCTATGTACAGGATGTGAAATCTGTATAACGGTTTGTCCATATAAAGCCATAAGCAAGAATGAGAATGACGAGATTGAAATAACTCAAGTACTTTGTAAGGGTTGCGGGGTTTGTGGAGCAACTTGTACTAGTCATGCTATAATAATAAGGCATTTTACAGATGAGCAAATTTTATCTGAAATATATGCATTTGGAGGTATTTAATATCATGAGTTTTGAACCGAAAATTTTAGGATTTTTATGTAATTGGTGTTCTTATGCGGGAGCAGATTTAGCTGGAGTTAGCAGAATGCAATACCCCCCAAATATTAGAGTAATAAGGGTTATGTGTAGTGGTCGAGTAGACCCAAAATTTATTTTTGAAGCGCTCCGAGTTGGGGCTGATGGTGTAATTGTTTTAGGATGCCATTTAGGAGACTGTCATTATCTTGAAGGAAATTACGAGGCAGAGAAGAAATTTGATATGGTAAAAAGATTCCTTAAACTTATTGATTTTGACGATAGAGTAAGATTGGATTGGGTGTCTGCCTCAGAAGGTGCCAGATATGCTTCAATGATAACAGAATTTACAGATCATATTAAAACACTTGGGCCATCTCCTGCGGGAAAAGATAATCCAGATGATGAAACTCTTGAGAAATTAAAAGCTATTGAAGAAGCTGCGGGAGGCGATCGAATGAGGGCACTTGTTGGAAGAGAAAGAAAAATTACAGAACAAGAAAATGTGTATGGAGAAACTGTATCACTTGATAAATTTAATGAAATTTTTGATCTAGCAATCAAAGATGAATATAATCGGCATAGAATTTTAGGATTATTGGAAAAAGAGTCTAAGTCTGTAAAAGACTTAGCAAAAGAATTAAAAATAGATTCAAGTATTGTATTAGAACATATGGTAACTTTAAAAAGTCGAGGTCAAGTTGATTTCGGAGAATTATTAGGAATTACACCAACGTTTCACAAATTATAGAGGAGATAAAAAAATGGAAAAAGTTGGAGCTGTAATGGTTGTAGGTGCTGGAATAGGGGGCTCCCAAACAGCACTAGATTTAGGAGATTCTGGTTATAGAGTTTATTTAATTGAGTCCACAACAAGTATAGGCGGTGTAATGGCTCAATTAGACAAAACATTTCCTACTAATGACTGTGCAATGTGTATAGTAAGCCCAAAATTAGTTGAAACTGGACGTCATCAAAATATTGATTTAAGTATTAATTGTGAAATTTTAGATGTTTCAGGAGAAGCAGGAAATTTTACAGTTAAAGTTAAAAAAAAATCTTTATATATCAATCCAGATATATGTACTGGATGTGGGGTTTGTGGCAGAAATTGTCCTGTGGAAGCGATTGATATTTTTAATGAGGGTATAGCTAAATATGCTGCTACATTTGTAAAATATCCTCAAGCTGTTCCACTCGTATATGCAATTAATAAGGATTTTTGTATTGGTTGTGGAGTGTGTGCTGGAGTTTGTAAAGCAAAAGCAGTAGAATATGAACGAGAAGATGAAGAAGTAGATATTAATGTAGGGTCAATAGTTCTTGCGCCGGGATTTGATGAATTTGTCCCTCAAGCAGCTAATAAATATGGTTATGGGAAATATAAGAATGTGGTCACGAGTATAGAGTTTGAACGTATATTAAGTGCAAGTGGCCCTTATGCTGGAAGAGTTCTCAGACCCTCCGATGGTGATATTCCAGAAAAAGTTGCTTTCCTTCAATGTATAGGATCTCGGGATTATACAGGAGAAGGGCAGCCTTATTGTTCTTCTGTGTGTTGCATGTATACAGCAAAAGAAGCTGTGATTGCTCATGAACACCAACATGAAGTAAAACCTACCATTTTCAGTATGGATATAAGAGCTTATGGAAAAGATTTTGATAAATATATTATTAGAGCTCAAAAAGAATACGGTATCCGGTATATTAGAAGCAGAATTTCTTCGATTACAGAAGTTTCTGAGACAAAAGATTTAAGACTCCGTTATGAAACTGAGGATGGGAAAGTGATTGAAGAAGATTATAATATGGTGGTTTTAGGTGTTGGATTAAATCCACCAGATGATGCAAAATATCTTGCTGAGAAATTTGGAATTGAATTAAACGAATTTGGATTTGCAAAAACGGATGTTTTTAATCCAGTACAAACCTCAAGACCCGGTATCTTTGCTTGTGGTGCTTTTTCTCAACCAAAAGATATCCCTGAAACAGTCACTCAAGCAAGCGCCGCAGCTGGATGTGTCCATCAAATATTATACGAAGAGAGAGGAACATTAATTACAGAAAAAACATTACCCCCAGAAATTTTCGTGGCAGGACAACCTCCTAGAATTGGTGTATTTGTTTGTCATTGCGGAATTAATATAGGTGGATATGTGGATGTTCCAGAAGTGACTAGATATGCAAGTACTCTCCCAAATGTTGTTATGGCAGATCGTAATTTATATACATGTTCTGCTGATACTCAAGGGATAATAAAAGAAAAAATAGAAGAATATCACCTTAATCGAGTTATAGTTGCATCGTGTACACCAAGAACTCATGAACCTTTATTCCAAGAAACAATTAGAGAAGCAGGATTGAATAGATACCTATTTCAGATGGCTAATATCAGAGATCAGTGTTCTTGGGTTCATATGAACCAACCAGAAGAGGCTACGCAAAAAGCAAAAGATCTCGTGAGAATGGCAGTCAATAAAGCAAGGCGAATAGCACCAATAGACAGAATTAAGTTAGGAGTGACACAGAAGGCAATGGTAATCGGTGGTGGAATAAGCGGCATGACTGCTGCTCTGAATATTGCAAGTCAAGAAATTGAGACTCATTTAGTTGAAAAAGAAGCAGAATTAGGAGGTTTTGCTATACATATTTATCATACTCTTGAAGGAGGAGATGTTCAAGCTTATTTAAAAAACCTAATTGAAAAGGTTAAGTCTAATAAATTTGTTCATGTATATACTAATGCTAAAATAGAAAGTCTAGATGGATATATTGGGAACTTTAAAACTTCAGTGATTCACGGTCCTAAAAAAGAAAGAGCAGAATTTGATCATGGAGTCGTTATTTTAGCTACAGGAGCCAAAGAATATGAGCCAAAAGAGTTTCTCTATGGTCAAAATAAAAATGTAGTTCTTCAATCAAAGTTTGAAGAAATGCTAAACACAGATAGCGTTATTAAGAATAAAAAATCAGTTGTTATGATTCAATGCGTTGGTTCAAGAAACGATGAACATCCTTATTGCAGTAAAATGTGTTGCGCAGAAGCGATTAAAAACGCTTTACTAGTTAAAAAATTAAATCCATCTACGGAAGTTACTATTTTATTTCGAGATATTAGAACTTATGGATTTAAAGAAAAATATTATAGAAAAGCAAGAGAAGATGGAGTCATTTTCCTTCGATATGATGAAGATAATCCTCCAGAAATTGTTGCTGAGAATTCTTCATTAAATATAAAAGTGAAGACTGCAAAAGCGGGAAACTTATCAATCCCCGCAGATTTATTAGTATTAAGTGCTGGAATTGTAGCATCTCACGAGGAAAATGAAGAACTTGCTAAAATGTTAAAAGTACCTTTAAATGATGATAATTTTTATTTAGAAGCCCATGTCAAGCTTCGTCCAGTAGACTTCGCTACGGAAGGAGTATTTGTTGCGGGATTAGCTCACTGTCCAAAAACTATTGAGGATTCAATTTCACAAGCTAATGCTGCTGTTTCAAGAGCATGTACAATTCTTTCAAAGGATGAAATTGAAGCGGAAGGTAAAACAGCAGTAATTGATATGTCTCGTTGTATAGGGTGTGGAATGTGTGTAGATAATTGTGCGTATAATGCGATAGAGTTAATTGAAGATAGACGTTTTGGATTAGTAGCATCAATTAATCAAGTATTATGTAAAGGATGTGGAGCTTGTAGTGGGAATTGTCGATGTAGTGCAATCGATATATTAGGCTTTACAAGTGAACAAATATATCAAATGATAACAGCTAGGTTATAAAAAAATGACAGAAACTGTTTTAGAAGAAAAGAAAGTTGATAAGAAATGGGAACCAAAAATAATTGCATTTTTATGTAATTGGTGCTCTTATGCTGGAGCTGATTTAGCGGGAGTTAGTAGAATCCAATATCCTCCAAATATAAGAATCGTAAGAGTTCCTTGTTCTGGACGGGTTAATCCCTATTTTATTATAAAAAGTTTAACAGATGGCTGGGATGGTGTCGTTATTTCTGGATGTCATCCAGGAGATTGTCACTATATAAGTGGAAATCTCGTAGCGAGGAGACGATTTGCTATATTAAAGGAACTTCTTGAATTTTTTGGGATTGAACCAGGCAGGGTTAATTTTATGTGGGCCTCTGCTGCGGAAGGAGAACGTTTTGCTGTGCTAATTAGGAAAGCTACAAAGATTGTTAAGGAATTAGGGCCAAATATTAAATTTCAAAAGGAGTGGTGTTAAGAATGGTAATCGAAACAGATAATAAGGAAATTACAAACTCAATAAGAGAAAATGCTAAAAAATTACTTAGCGAAAATCAAGTTGATATAGTAATTGGTTATTCTCAAGGCACTATACCTTTAAGTTCTACACTAATTATTGTTAGAAAAGAAGAAGATGTAGACAAATTAATCTGGAATAATTTATGTTATATTAATTTGGCTAGATATTTAGCTCCTTTAATGCCTCAACTTTGTGATTCAGAAGGAAATTCTTTGAGAATTGGGATTGTCGCGAAAGGTTGTGTTGGTAGGGCAGTAAACCTTTTGGCTGCTGAGAAACAAGTGAATCTAGATAAAATAAAGATGATAGGGTTTAATTGCAATGGAATTGTCAACAGAAGTAAAATCGATCTGGAAATTGGCGAAAAGGAGATTCTTGATGTTTCTATATCTGGAGATGATATCATTGTAAAAGGGAAAAATTGGGAGAAAAAATTTCCCTATGATCAATATATTAATGAACTATGCAAAGTTTGTCAAATAAAATCTCCTTCTGCAACTGAAGAGACATGTGTTGGGGAATGCCAAGAATTAGACTCAATTCATGATGAATTTTCAGATATTGCTGAATTTGAATCAAAATCGGCTGACGAGAAATGGACATATATAAAAGATGCTTTACAAGTATGTACTCTATGTTACAGCTGTCGTCAAGCTTGTCCAGCATGTTATTGCAATCTTTGTTTTGTGGATCAAAATAAGCCTATATGGTTTGGTAAAACTACTGAGTTCCGGGATATATTAGTATTTCATTTAGTTCGAGCACAACATCTAGCGGGTAGATGTGTAGCGTGTGGAGCTTGTTCATCAGTATGTCCAGTTGGTATTGACCTAAATATTATCACAAGAAAATTGGAAAAAATCGTGAAAGAACGATTTGATTATACTTCAGGACTCAATGCGGAAACCGTTCCTCCAATGATGGATTTCAAAATGGAGGATGCAGAAGAGTTTATGTTGGAGGAAGATTAAAAAGGTGAATTAAAGAATGGAACAAAAAATATTGAAAAAGGATCAAATTGGAAAATTATATAATGAGTTTGTAGGAGAGTATAACTTTTTTGCTCCTATTAATAAAAAGGGAAACGTTGCTTTCGAGAAGATTGAAAATCCAAAGGATATTGTTCTGGATTATTTGAATTCAAAGATTCCACCGAAATCAGTCTTATTTCCTCAAAATGAAGTGTTATTTGAATACACATTAGATGAGAAAGATGTTGAAATTACTGATAGACAGGATTTAGACCAAAAAATCTTGATTTTTGGAATCCGACCATGTGATGCTTATAGTTTTGAATTATTTGCCAATTTCTTTTCATTTCATGGTAATTCAAAGGATGAAATCTATTTAAAGAAAAAAGAAAATACAACACTCATAGGAATCGGTTGCAATAATCCAAGATCTACATGCTTTTGCACATCTGTTGGTGGAAATCCTTTCAATAAAGAGAATATGGATGTATTTCTAACTGATTTAGGAGAAACTTACTTAGTTGAAGGAATCAGTGATAAAGGGAAAAAATTAATTCAAAAGTTACCATGGCTTTCTGATGCTTCTAAGAATGATTTGAAAAAAGCAGAGGAATTGGCAAAAACAGCAGAGGAATCAATAACTACAAAGATTGATGTTGATGCTATCGTAAAAAACTTAGAAACCAGTTTTGAACACTCTGTATGGGACGAGATCAGTGAATCTTGTATAGGATGTGGTTCTTGTGCTTATTTATGTCCAACATGTACTTGTTTTGATGTTATTGATGAAACAGATCATTATAATAATCGAGGTAGAAGAATTAGGATCTGGGATACTTGTCAATCGTGTCTTTATACAATGGAAACAAGTGGTCATAATCCTAGAGATACTAAAATCCAACGCTGCCGGAACCGAATTATGCATAAGTTCAGTTATTATCCTACAAATTATGATTTATTAGGCTGTGTAGGCTGCGGTAGATGTGTTATTGTATGTCCTGCTAATAATGATCTTCGAGTAATATTAGATAAAATAAAAAATATAGAAAAAAAAGAGGGTGAAAAAGTAGTTGCCTAATCCTTACATACCTTATCTTACAACAGTTAAATCGATAGTCTCTGAGAATAAAGTGAATGATATTAAGACTATTGAATTAGAGTTTAAGAAAGAAGAAGATTATAAGAAATTTGATTATATTCCTGGACAATTTGCCGAAATTAGCTTAATAGGAAAAGGTGAATGTCCTATAGGGATAGCTTCATCCCCTACTGAAGAAGGAACCATTATGTTTACTATTAAGAAAATGGGTACTGTTACGTCAGGATTTCATAATTGTGAAGAAGGAGACATAGTTGGGGTAAGAGGTCCTTGTGGAAATGGCTGGCCCGTAGAGGAAATGAAAGGAAAAAATATCGTGGTTATTGGAGGAGGTTTCGCGTTTTCGACACTCAGATCGTTGGTAATTTACTTACTAGATGAGAAACATCGAAAAGATTACGGTGATATAACGGTTATATACGGCAACCGTGATCCTGGAGAAGTATTATATACAGATATTCTAGATGAATGGAAAAAACGAGATGACATTAAGGTAGTTTTAACTATTGATCGTGAAGCAGAGGGATGGACGGAAGAAGTAGGATTTGTCGCACCTATCGTTAAAAAAGTTGGCCCAAGTTCTGATAATGCCGTTGCAGTTATCTGTGGACCACCAATAATGATTAAAACTACAATTGCTGTTATGGAAGAGCTAAATTGGGGGCCAGAAGCCATTTTGAACAGTCTAGAGGCGAGAATGAAGTGTGGGATTGGAAAATGCGGGCGCTGTAATATCGGAAACAAGTTTATTTGTACTGATGGACCCGTATTTTCTCTTGCTGAGCTCAAGGAACTACCTGATGAGTATTAAATTAATAAGAATAAATATTTTTAAAAATTTATAAAAAATAGGTGAAAAAAATTGGCTGATAGTGCAGTCACAAAAACATTTGAAGATTTGATAATAGAAGTTCATGAAAAAGGATTGTGTGGAGAATGTGGTGGATGTGTTAGTTTTTGCTCAGCTGGGGAATTAAAAGCTATTGAAATGTCGGAATCAGGACCCCCAAAATACATAGATAAAGATAAATGTCTTAAATGTGGTATTTGTTATTTTGTGTGTCCTCAAACTCATGTACTAAACGATCAGTTGAATAAAAAATTCAGCTATGATCCTCCTATAGGAAATCAGTTGAAAATAGCTTCATGTCATGCATCTTCAGAAGAAATTAGAAATAATGCAACTGATGGTGGTGCTGTAACAGCAATTTTGAGTTATTTATTAGATAATAAGTTAATAGATGGAGCAGTCGTTTGTAAAAGGAAAGGTCCTTTTAATCGAACTTCATTTTTAGCTATAAGTAAAGAGGATTTAATTGAAGCTGCAGGATCTCATTTCGACTTCTCTAGCCAAGTAGTTGGTTTGGAAAAATATAATACATTCATACCGGCGAATATTGCATTGAAAAAAGTTATGAGTCCCGATTTATTAAATATAGCTGTTGTAGGAACGCCGTGTCAAATAAATTCAATTAGAAAAATGCAAGAATTAAGTATTCTACCTGCACATATTGTTAAGTATACATTAGGTCTGTTTTGTTATCTGAACTTCTCATTTAATGATGAAGATAGGAAAAAACTGGAAGATAAGCTCAATTTTTCATTTGAAGATGTTGAAAGTATGAACGTCCGAGAAGATCTTATATTATACTTTAAAAATGGGAATACATTAAGTATTTCATTCTCAGATTTACACGATATTGGACGTCCTGCTTGCTATGCATGCGATGATTTTTCCAATATTTATGCGGATATTTCTTTTGGAGGTCTTGGTTCACAAGAAAAATTAACTACTGCAATAATTAGGACTAAAATAGGTGAAAAAATTTATAATAATGCTCTAAATAAAGGTTACATTAAAGAACCAATTGAATTAAATAGGCCAAATAATAAAATGGAAATGTTGACTAAAGTTAAGGAATGGAGCAATAAGAAAATAGAAAGAGCAGAAAACACTTTAAAGAACAAATAGATATTTCAGAATTAGATTTATTTAAATTTATTTTTCTCCTTCTATTTTACACTTTTTCATATCAAAAATTTCTTTCATACTTAATAATTCTACGTATCTTTTTTGATATGGTGCTTGTCTATATTGCCTGAGATATTCCCAAACTTCACGTTTCATTTTTAATTTTTCATTCTTCATATTGATAAGCTTGTTATTTTTTTAATTGTTGAAGGAAAAATAGAGTCTAAATTATAAAATATTTAATGAGTCCAGTTTTAATGAAAGTTATTCCACACTAAAGTTCAAAGATGTTTCCTGTATTATAGATGGTACTATCTAAATCGAGTATTATCTGCCCCCCTGAAGCGATTTCTACGGCAAAATTTATTCCTTCTAATACTCTATTCATCATAAATTCATAGGCGGTAAAACAATCTTCAAGTTGTGGCATATGGTTCTCCGCATAACATTGAGAGATTGCAGGAATTAGCTCTGGAATGAAATCTTGGCTTATCATCATCTCCTCTGCATCAATATTAGTTTCTTTTGCCAGTGTAAAAGGATTGTATACATCCATTTGGGCAAACATTACCCTACAGACAAAAAGAGATGCCTTTATCTCTTTCATGATAAATTTAATTCTATTTTTATCATCAAGAAATTTTTTAAATGTAATAGCATTGATTATATCCTCATTAGTTATGGTATCTGAAGTATCCATTAATTTGCTTACTCTTTCTGACATTCTTTTTGAAGATAACATGAGTTTAAGATTCATTTCATTTTTCTTGTAATAATCCTCATAAAAAGCAGAAAGAAAAGAATGGGCTCCCAGATTCCCTTGGTCTTTCAAAATGTCTAATTTATAATATCTATCTTTAAATTTACCCATAAAGTTCTTAATAACTAAAAACTTAAGCTTTAGTCGATGTAACGCGAAAAATAAACATAATCTTGTTTTTGTGTATGCTTCTACATTTCCCATCCTAAATCTATCATGATGATCTCTTTCATACATTACAATAGGTTTCATTTTGCCTACAATAACATCTATGAAATATTTTATAATGTGTTCAAGGGGTCGACAATCTAATACATGAAATTTTTCAATTAATTTTTGGCTTGTTGGCTGGCTTTGTGGTATTTCCTTGATCTTATCATAATTATAAAATTCAAGAAATAACGAGGTTAGTGCCTCCATTTCTAAAACTGTTCGACAGGGAATAAAAACCTTATTTAAATCATATAATATTGTTCCACTCTCTGGCAAGTCTTTAAATCCTCTTTCGTAATAATTTATATAATTAGGGAAATACCCTCTTTCTTATCAAGTTACTAATTAGATTTTTATTTAAATAAGTTTTTTTATTGAATTCTCATTAAGATATTTTCAATTATTACTAATTTTTGTGTAAATTATGATGACAAAAAGAATAAATTAAAGTTAAACATGAAATTTGTTGTTCTAAATGACCATATTCCAAATAGATTTGTACATATAATTAAAAGCGATTTTACATACATTTATAATGATTTTTATAACATAAAATTTATAAATGCGTGCATTATTATTATTTTAATTTTAATCTTACAATTTATCAATTTAAAGGATAAATAATAAGAAAAAATTAACAATAAGTTTTGTTTAAAAAATAGTTTATATAATATAATCGAAGAAATTAATCGAATTAAAAAAATAATTAAAATTAAGAGCTGAATTAGAAATATGGCAGAGGAAGAAAGCTTTTTAAACGCAAAAGCCCTGGTTGTTGATAATGGTACCGGAATCTCCAAAAATGGATTTGCTGGTGAGGATCAACCAAGGTCAGTCTTCCCTACACTAATTGGATATCCCAAGTATGAAAGCATCATGACTGATGTTGAGCACTATACTCGGGAATACTATATTGGTGAGGAAGCTATGCAATTAAAAGGCGTTTTAAAGTTAATGTTCCCTGTTGAACATGGTATCATTGAAGACTGGACTGCTATGGAGAAAATCTGGCATTACACGTTTTATACTGACTTGCGTATCGATCCAAGTGAACATCCAGTACTTTTAACAGAAGCGCCATTGAACCCACGCCCAAACCGTGAGAAAATGGCTGAAATTATGTTTGAGACTTTTAATACACCTGCTCTTTACGTAGCAATGCAAGCAGTATTGAGTCTTTATGCTTCTGGTCGTACTACTGGGTGTGTTATAGATATTGGTGATGGTGTATCCCACGTTGTACCAATTTTCGAGGGATTTGCCTTAAGTCATGCTATTCAAAGAATCGATCTCGCTGGTCGGGATATTACAACCTATTTACAGAGACTTCTTCGACAAAAGGGATATTCTTTCACAACATCAGCAGAAAAAGAGATTGTGAGAGATATAAAAGAGAAGCTGTGCTATGTGGCGATTGATCCTGAAAAAGAGATGATGCTGAGTAAGAAGGTCGCTGGAATGGAGAAAAGTTATATGCTCCCTGACGGAGAGACCATCAACGTCGGTGTAGAGCGATTCTTAGCACCTGAGTGTTTCTTCAACCCTTCTGTTATCGGAAAAGAACTTGAGCCTTTAGATGATGTGATTGTAGGCGCCATTTCAGAATGTGACGTCGATCTTCGAAGAGATCTATATAGCAACATCGTTCTCTCGGGCGGAAGCACTATGTTCCCCGGGATTAAGGAAAGATTAACGAAAGAAATCAAAGAGCAAATCCCAGAGAGTGTAGACGTCAAAATAATTGCCCCACCTGAGCGTATGTACTCAGTATGGATTGGTGGTTCAATTCTGAGTTCACTAAAGACGTTTCATAGAATGTGGGTTACTCGTAGAGAATATAAAGAGATGGGCCCACAGGTAATTCACCGGTGCTTCTGATCCATTAAGCAGTTTCATGTAAAAAACCAATGGGAATTAATATATTAAGTTTTTTTATTTTTCTTTTTTTTATTGTTGTTCTAAAAAAATTATCAAATTAATAAATTGAGGTCCCAACTTCACAAGATAGTGAACTTTGACCTAAGAAGATTTAGATCTATATAGGAGAAAGAAATCAAATTCAAGTACCCACACAAGCAAAATTTCGCAGCATTTTTCTTGGAGTAATAGAAATAATTATAGATTATAAAATTATAGATCCATGAAAATAAGACAAAAAGCAAAAAAGAAAAACAAAAAAGAGACCATGCGATAACTACAGAAAAGTCTTGGAGTGCTCCTCGAGGGCTTTCTCTTCGCATGACTTCGATCCTCTCTCTCGCGTTTTAGTCCGCCTCTGAGCAACCGACCGCTCCAACCCATAGCAATCTGTGCAGTACCACGCATCATAAGCCTTATTGTACACCATGTCCCGATCCGCTTTCCCGCACGCAATACATTTACAAATAGATCTATCTGATATGCTTTTCAAGATTTCTTCTTGCTCTTGAAGATTTCTGAACTGTTCTAATTTATCTGGAGAAAATTCTTTTATGGAGTGCCTTTTACCCTCTGAGCCAACCAGAAACCCCCTCCATTCTTTATATAATCTTTCTCGTTCTGTTCTTGCCGCTTTAAGCAACAGAAGCCTTAAATTGTTCCTAATTTTCTGTAATCGCGGGCTCTTGATAATAATTGCTCGTTTATCTCTCATAAGAATCATATATCTCTTTTGCTATTTAAATATTTGGGGTGTTTGGGATTAGTGATTTGGTCAGTAAACCGGATACTTATACATCTTCAAGATTTCAGCAAATACTGTCGAGTAAGGTCCTATGTAATTGCTATTTTTCCCGAGACTCACCAATCCTGAAACATCAACATTCGGATGCATAGCTTGAATGATGGCTAGAATTCCAATATGCTCTGTCTTCAGTAAGACTTTAATAAATTTATCATACGTCTTTCGATAATGTGTATAGATGAATTCGTCAATCGTCATAGCTTTAATATCATCTTTCCTATCGTTAAATTTCTTTAGATTTTCATCAAAATCTGGATCATTTAACCAGTTTGCCATAATCCACCTATATTCCCTGTCAAATTTCTTGAATTCATTTTTTATATCTGTCGCATCAATCCTACGGTTATATTTTACAAGATTTTCAAGCACTTGGATTGCTACGAGTGCTTCATCTTCTGATATAAGATTTTCCCAGTAAAAGTGAGTACCAGAGTGGGTGATAACCTGATCCATGATGGAGATCGACGCACGGTCGGGATTGTTCTTGAAATGATGTCGGACGTATATGTAAAGCTTCTTTCCTAATGCCTTCAATTTTTGTTTAACTCCAGCATTCATGTCAAACATTTGGTCTTCAACAGGTCTAAAGAAAGCAGGATCGAACCCTAAATGACGTCCCAAACCGAGGATAACATTATAAACCTTCGCTTGTTCTTTATTAAATTCTCCTCGAGTGCTAGGAGATCTTCCTTTTGGACTGCCTCTGAGGTCTTTCTTACGGATTTGTGCATAAAATCCGATTTTATTGAGCGCTTTTTCATAAGCAACAACCTTACGTCTGTCTGGGCTTGGTTTCCTAATGTCGGTTTCTCGCCTTAGCCACTTCTGTATAGTAAGCTTAAACAGCTTCAAAGAATCTTCACTAAATACACTGCCTTCCTTTAAATTATATTGAATTGGACTATCACCTAACAATCGTAATTTATAAATTGCTTCGAAATCACACTTTGGGCTACCAGTCTTTCGCCTAGCAGCAACCCAAAGAGAATAGACAAGATCTAACTCTGGAGCGACAGAGTTGGAAGTTCGAAGAAGTCTTGTATTGAAGAGCGCAGGTCGAAATTTAGCCTTAATAATCCAATCAAACACCAAATTCTTGATATCAGCTCTCATTTGCCTGAGTTCACTATATGACATAGATATTCCAAGATCCTTAAAGGTCTTTGTAGACCAATCATCCGAATTGTAGATAATCTCAAATATGGTGTTATGCATAGGGCGATCCCGAGCGTTACTTGGGTTCAAGAAACCTCCAGTAAAGGATTTATGATCCTTTTTAAACACTAGTTTGTTAAAATCTCGTATAGATATCGCTAATACATGTCGGAGGGGCCCACATTTATCTATTAAATCTTGAATCAATTCCAGTCGGTAAGTCCTATCATAACCGGATAATTGATTTTTAGCTAATCTAAAGTCATTAACTTTATCTCTATAAGCATTAAATATATCTTGGATGAGCTTCTCGTGAGATTTGGTAAGGCTAATGCCAGCACTTGTAGCTGCTAAAATAATGTTATCGCGCAATGCTTCAACCGTCGTAGTTCTAGGTCTACTTTCGGAATTCCTCTGTAAGTTCCTATAAAGACTACTAACTCCTGGCTTATTCACAGTCTTGAGTAATTCGTCTAATTTCTCAATTGAAAATGTGGTCATGGCTCCTATCCTTGTCAATACTTCACCTACCTGATAAAGTGTTAATTTTGCATCCCGATATAATGGATGTTTAAATTTATAGCCTGAAATTTCATAATAGTTATTAAAAATTGCTTTAATTGACTGTATCACTCTACCTTTATCTTTTGGAGCTATTCTTGAGCTTGATTCAATGTTATTAAGGATTCGGACAAGCCATGTGTTAAGTGTCTCCTCTGCTTTATTCCAATTAACCCTAGAACTAGGAGTACCGTCTAAATTCGTCTTAGATAGGAGGTATATTTCTTTATCTAATGTGTCGATACTAGGATTGGCTTCACTCAACCTTAATATTGTGTTAATATCAGACCGCTTATTAATTACGCTATGATATGTTAAAGTAGATTCTATTGCGTCTATAAACAATTTAAATTCTGCGAAGTAAGGACTGGTCTTTGAAGAGTCCCAAGCACCCTTAGAGTATGTCGGAAGATATTTATTCTTAAAACTGCTTACTTTGCTTTTTGGAATCAATACAATTTTATCTGTCTTGATATTATGTCCGTGTTGCTTCAACCATTCCGCATGAGACTGAGTGGTTCTAGGCATTAAGATCAGTTCTCCTTGCTTATATAAGCAAACTTGTAAAGGCGTCTTAACGTCATAAGCCTTTTGTAACTCATTTGCGTAATCCTCAGTCGACAGCGTTTCAGGAAAATCTTCCCTGAATTGTAAAATTCCAGAAATCTTTGGATTTGCATTTGGCCCTAATCTGAATCCGAACCCTATATGCTTGGGGTCATAGAGAACGACTCCTGTATAATCCATATATCTTAATTGTGTCGGATAATCTTCTAGGGCATTCCTTATAATTTTTCTTATTGCCTCAACTTGTCCGGCGAAGTCAATTGTCTTTTTATTCTCAGCTACACGTTTTAGCTCTGCCTTCTTACTCTCAAAACGAGCGTCTTGACCGAGCTCTGAAATCCAACTATTTATTTGAATTTCTTGGAATTTGTCTGTAAGCTTGAATTGTTGTATTAACTCATCAATCTTAGGGTTGGGATTAGTAAGTCTGGAAACATCTACAATAGGAGATTCTTCTAAGTCGGTCTTTGTATCACCATTTGGATCTTGCTGAAGTTCTCTAAATCGATTATTAAGAGCTTCTATATCGGGATTGGAAGGTCTTCTCATGTTTTTAAGCCACAGATTGTCCATAGACATAGATGGGTCATCTTTGAGCATGGAGTTTAACTCAGTCTTAGCTTCAGTATGTTCATTCACCTGTCTTCTAGCCTTATACTCGCTATAGAGCTGTGGTCCAAGTGAAGTCGCTCCTTCAACCATATTCGTAAAGCTGGTTATGAACATGAAGCTAAATGAGCCGAAAAAGAGGCTTGGGATGAGCATGAGAAAGCCTTTGAGAAAGCCTGATTTGCAGAGTTTTTGCCACATGCCCATTTCTGCTTGTCTTTGTAGGTCAGCTTGTTGTTCTTGCTGGAGATTGTTCATAACATTGGTTCTTAATTCAGTATCCCCAGTTAATCTCGCTTTTGCTAAAGATAAAATAGACATGAAGTTTAACTTCGTATCGTTATCAATACCAAGGGCTAATCGTCCTAATGCGCCTGTCGTTTCTCTCGCTGAAGTGGCTAACGAGGATAGCCAATATCCTAAATCATCTGAATAGCCCCAAATATCTACCACGTTCTCAATTACAGCCTCCATAAAGCCATCTTGGATGATCTCTTGAAGGACTTCTTGAAGGGGTGCTAGAGCTATACCAATGACTTGTCTAATAAGCATTTTACGGATTTGTTGTTGCATAGATGAAGTGCCTGCTTTCACTAATTCCATTCCCGCTTTACCTATCATTTGATCGGAACCTTTCACAGCCCAAGAGCCTAAAAAGATAAGAGGGGCACTGATTAAGGTAGACCAAAAGGTTAGTGTCTCAGTATATGCAATTTCTGAAATCATATTTGCCGAAACCTCTGCATAAGTATACTGATTGAAATAATCCATGATTGTGTAGAAAGTCGTCTGGGCTAATGCTAATTGATGAGTCTGTTCTGTAGTATCGGGAACAAAAACTTCAAAATATATGTGAACATTGTAATAAATTACGCAATCAAGGAACTCTTCTATCCATGTTTGGCTTAATACCGTCTCAAATTCAGGATATTTTTCTGAAATGATTGTCTCAAGTGATTTAGTGAAATATAAATTCCCAGAATCAAGCCTATAATACGAGCTATTGATAATGAGATTCTTTGCGAAATGTCCAGTCTCAGAGTCAGATTCCTTCACGATATCAATAATAACTGATATTAATGGATAGTAAAAACTATCATTCATGAGAGGGATCTTTGCTTTATACCCTGCTTGAACTTCCAAAGGTGTCATTTCGTATGGATCTACACCTTTTGTATTTCCATAATCCTTACATTGAGTAGTAACAGTAAGATGGCCTGATACTGGTGCTAATTTAGAATAACGTCGTTCACTTAAAATAATTGGTCTAAATAATACTTGCTGTGGTAATACTTGTTCATATTGATCTCCGTCTACAAATTCATAAAGGGGTTGTCCATCAACACATGTAGGTCTTATGGTATTTAACTGATTATTAGAAGCATCCTTTATTTCATTCTCGAGATATCCTAATGTGGTAAATTTATAAATATTATAGAGGTTGGTAGATCTCACAGTGTTTTCGTACGTGTAATGTTCTTTTTGGTTATAAGATGGTAGCTCGCTGGTATGCAGAAGATAGTCTAAGTTTCGATCATCAAAATCAAGAGCTGTAAACACATCAGGGTCGGATTCTCCCATGTTCCATAAATTTCCCCATAATAAAGCACCAAATCCCGCAAATGCGTTTCTCACACGGTATAGATTTGGCGGACTCACTAAAGCTTGAGCGGTATATTGATTTCCGGGTTCACCTCCACTAATTGTGGTATAATATCCTCCGGGATGTCCTATAAGAGCTGCCGCCATCGAATCTTGAAGATATCTATCACCAGGTGCTTTATGGTTGAGTGAGGTAGGCTCATAATTCTCTTGTGAAATTGCATAAAAGGTGTTAGAACGCTCACGTGCTTGAGATGCTTGGAGTTTGATATCGATGGAAAGCTTAGTCATTAAAGTGTATGTTAAAAAGTATGTAAGTGCGCCTAAAAACTTGGCTAGAGCTGTTCCAAAGCCAAATGTTGCTATACATATAGTAGATTCTACAAATGCGCTAAGAATTCCTGCAGTCACGGACATAAACACTTGCTCAATGATATCTCCTACTAATTGTTTCCTATATTGTTCCCACGCATTTGAATAGGTTTCGTGCCTCACATCGTAGAATAATGAAGAGAATTTACTATTCTGTTCACTTGGTTCCACAAGTTTATAAATTTCAAAAATATGATCTTTTGGCTTTAACCCTAATTCTTCTAAAGGTGTCAATTCTTCCCATAAGAGTCTGCAATTACGTAGGTTATTAAAATTATAGACCCAATCGGTTCCAAATTTTGTTGATTCATGTCCTAAATTGTCGAGGTCAGAAACTGGCAGTGCTGTCTTTCCTAATCTCTCGTACGGAACGAGATCATGGTAACCGTCATAGTTATATCCTATTGCCATTACGTTAAACTGTAATAGCCCAGATGCGTCAGTTCTTAGATATGTATCGCTTAAGATATAGACTGTCTCATAGAATCCATTTGAGTCGCTATCTACATAGAAATAAAAGCCGTCGGTCTTAGCTGTTCCTTCAGCAAATGCTTCTGCATCAGAAGTATAATATACCTTACCATCAAGGGGTCTAATAAGCATCCCTGTTGCTGTAAATTCAGCCCATCCGCTATTCCTTGTCTTGTATCGTGAAGTTACCCCGTAATCCTCATATAATGAATATCTATTTGGAATTCTAAGGATGATTGTCTTCTCGAAAGCGTTTGAAGTATAATTATACCCATCTCCCTCGACATATAAGGAGTCATACTTTACAGGAACTCCATCAGGTCCCCATGTCTGTGTATCCCATGTAAGATTTTCAAAATGGGTAAATGGTAAATCAGGATCAAAACTTATTTCAGATTCTTGTCCTGTATTAATATCTGTTATAGAGTGTTCTTCAACTAAATCGGAGAAAAACTCGTCTAGTCCAACTTCAAAATTTTCAAAATCATCAGTGTATGTTCTTTGCTCTTCAATCTCTCCTTCATCATCAAAATCGATTACAGTTAATGTCGATTTGCTAAAACTATCAATATATGTAGTGGTGACATTCTCAGTAAACTTGCGATAGGTAGAAGTTAATACTGGAGCATTTGCCCTTACGTACCAATGACAAGAACTAAAATTTCCAGACTCCAGATGATCTTTTGTGAGATACTTATTAAATACAATGTCATTTCTTGGTCCATCAAACAATGAAGAAATACTTCTTGCAACATATTCACCTAATATTGTGAAGATATTCTGAGTTTTTGCTGCTAAAATAGTCTCCCGATACTCCATAATTTCATAGTAAATATCGATATCGGTGGATTCATAATCAACTTGAGTATCAGGTAAACCGTCTCGATCATTATCTACCTTTATACTATAGTAAGATACATAAACATGCTCTTCTTTCCTCACTTCGTTTTGAACGGATTTCTGCGCCCAATAGTCCACATCGGGTAACATCATTTTGGTAATGTAGAATGGTAACAATGGTAAACATAAAGCGTATAAAAGCAATTTTCCTACATTAAAATCGAAACGGGCAAAAATTCTGTCATCTATATCAAACCATTGTGTCCTTTTTTCTTCGCCAAGATCATTTTCTACTGAAACCTGATAATTTTCGAAATCTTGGATAACAGTATGCCAATAAATTTCTCCTGAACCTTGAGGATCATCAATACCATATTTTATAATATCTAGTTCCCCGTTCCCATCAACATCAATCGTGAGCTTATAGTCGGGGTCTCCGTCCATATCAACATCTGCAACATATAGTATGGACGTATCATCGTAATAAATCTCGAAATTATCATAAAGCTCAGAACCATAGCCAATTAACTTATTACTTGCACTCATATCAGCATTACGGCTATAATCAATGGAAATAAATGATGTAGTATCGCTGGTCAAAATAGCCGAGTTTTCAGCGAACAATACACCTGTTGTTGTAGTGTATTTGTAATCAATATCAACGTAATTATAGAAGGTATCCTTTGGATCAGAAAGATAAGTCTGGTTAAACTCTTTTCGTAAATAAATTTCAGTATAACTTGAGATTGGAGCACAAGAGTAGTTGAGAATGACAGTAATCTGGTCAAATGTATCTAATAATCCATTTCCAGAGTTGAGGTCGGTGATCTTCAATTCTTTGGTGGCTTTGTTGAATGTAATGGTGTAATTAGTGTTATCAGTTAAAATTTCATAATCTAAGGTGGGGGTAATTCCAACTACTTTATAGAGGCTCAGATTGACAAAATCATTTTCAAATGAAAGATCGCCAATATTGAACGTGTGGGTATATTCTGATGAGCTGGTATATACGGTAAATCCTTCATAATAATATTGAACAACTCTATATTCAGATTCTTCTTTGAAAGAATAGGCAATATTCTCATAGGAATGATCCATGTTGTAGAGCGAAGAGTACCATTCATAAAATTCTGGCTTCAGTAAGTAATTATAATCATAAATCACTCGAATAGAACTAAGATCAATGTTCTCCACTTCAAGAAGAATTGGTTGAGCCCATGAAGTGTTGGTCGCATATTCGAAATAAAGGGTAATGTTTGGATTCACAATCAAAGGTTCTTCAAATTCCATACCAAAATATTCAGGGAATTGATTGAATGAGGGGTTCCAAGTAAACTTACTGGTAGCTGAGTCAAAATGAAGTTGATGATCATTTCCAGTAATTCCCGCAGTATAGTAATTACCTTCTTCATCATAAATGGTAAGGTAATCTAACCATTCTAAACTTGGATAGAATATTGGAGTATTTTCTAAAGTTAACTGATATTCATCGTTCTCTGGGGCAGCGCTTGCAATAAAACTTTCTGCTTCAGTATATTGCCATAGCCTACTATCAATACTTCCATATTCTTCAGAAGCGTCTAGAGTCTCTTCTAAGATGACTACTTCGGAAATGGTAAGTTCATAGGTAGGATTGGGAACTGAAAAGATCAGATGAGTAAAGTTTAATATATTTTTACCGGTAGAATCATATAAAGAAGTCAAATTTAGGTCGATTTTTACAGATTTATATCTATTGTTATATTCAGTATCAAACGGAGTTAATTGAAGCGAATTTTGATAATAATAATCATCTAAAAATTCTGAATATACAGAAGAATCATTTGCAGTTACTAACATAAACTCTGCTTTTGGAAGATCTGGGTGAGCCGCATAATTATATCCTTTCGCTTCAAAATACATGTTTCCAATACCCATGGCAATTCCACTATCAACAGGAGAATTATAGCGTAGGACTAAGGTCTGTTCCTCTCTAAATCCTTCGGTTTCATTCGTGGTAGGATGGACATATTTGACTGGAATATGTAATATATATTTACTTATGGTAGAAGTATAATTTTCAAGCGTATATGATATCGACACATTTTCTGGGAAAGTAAGATACTCTAATTTATCATTATAGATGTATGCTAACTGTGAATTATTGGTCTTAAGATCATGTTCCAACTCAACATGCATATATTTCTGACCATCTTCCATAATCGATACCAATTCGGAATCCCATTGTAAAGTTTGGTATCTTGCAATACCAATATTATTATTTGAACTGTACTCATCGTCCGATCTAAAGGTTGGGATAAATTGTATTTTCTTTAATGTATTTGTACTGGTTGGCAATTCGATTCTTATATTATGATCATAAAGCTCAAGTTCTTCTCTGGTGATCATTTGAGTAAAACCAGAGATTAATGAATCTGAACTATCATAAAGTTCTATTGTAAGATAGTCTAAACTCTCAATATTCTTAATATTCGTATCAATATATAGAGCAAGAAATTCGCCTGTATGGATATCATTAATTATATCTTCATCAAATCCCGTTAGCGCCCCATCTATATTAAATTCTAGCTTTTCTGTATTATCTGAAAGATATATGGCAATTTGGGAAGCATAACATACAATGTTATTGATGGAAGATTCATTTTCGCTCATGAAATAAAACGCATCTAAGTTAGGAACTACATCTACACCTTCTACTTCGAGAACGTCCCAATAAGGCATTTGTAATGTATCTGCCATATTAGAGGATTTCTCATAGGAAAATTTATAACTACTAAACGTTCTATCAGGACCATCTGGGATAAAGGACACATAAAATTCACTGAGGCCATTAGGTGAAGCAAGTGGATTGCCATCATTCTTAATCACGATCTCACGTTGGGCTAAGTTAATTTCATAATGAGTGGAATCTAAGAACCTCATTTTACTGAATCCGTCGAAATAATATACACTTAACGCTTCTTCTCCATTGGCTTCAATTACATCAACATAATTATCAAGTTCTTGAGTCATGAATTCATAAACGTATCCGTTCACAGAGCTCTTGTAATGTTCAGAGGCTATCTCAAATTTCTCTTCATAATAATCCCTCTGGTTTAAGCGGTAGGTTAGGTACATACTGTACTTGTTATCGATAGAAAGACTGTATTCGAATGGACTTATGATAGATCCACCACTCAGTTTACGATACTCCTCGCGATATGCAGGAATGGAGTCCATTATGGTATTAAATTGATTGGTCCATGGATAGGTGACAATTAGGAAATTTTTCCTATCAAGAAGTCCTGGTTGAAGCTTAAATTTATATTCAAGGTGAATTTTGCTCAATGGAGCAATATAACCATCTTCACCTGAGGATCGATTGTGGAAATAAATATACTCATCCTCAATTTTTTCTACATAATCATCAAATGTGGATTCGTAAGAGTAAGCAATAAATGTATCATCAATATAAAGGGCAATATGGTAAGGATTGTTCCCGGCACTTAAATATTCATAATTAAATGGTGTATGGCTCAATGAATATCTTAATTGAGTAGTAAAATATTTTGCTGCTACATATACATATGAATTGTCAACAAGCTCGTAATCTTGACCATAAGTATCTTTAATGTATGTCTCAATTGTGCTGAAATAAATAGTATAGTTATAAGAATCTGCAGCATTCTGTTCAATGCTATTGACAGTCTCCGTATTAGGTACACAGAATACTTCCATTGTTTCTTCATCATCGCCTTTCTGAGCAAGCGCGTAAAGATAGGAAAGTAGTACTTCATCATCATGATACTGTCCTTCTGGGACGATATATTGAACACTAAAGAGATCACTTGTGCCTCCTGTATATAATACAGAAACATTATAATATTCGCGTGGTTGGAAGGTAAAATCATCGGTACCATTATGAATATATTGGCTATCAAATATCTCCCATTCTAAAGCAGAATATTCTACAGTAAAGAAGGCATCATTGTCAAAATCAGGATGCAAGTGGTAAGTATCTAAACTGGTAAAGGCAAAGTCCCAGTCAATCTGAGAGGTAAATGGATCGTTAGGATCTTCATGGATGGAGTAATCTGAATTCTTCAAAAATTCGTGATTTATCCAATAATCAATCATAATTCTATTTTCATCATCGGTATAAGAGCTTAATTCATTTGCAGGTTTGAAGAAAAGAACATATGCAGTCCCGTTCTCATAAAACTCTAATGCGTAATCAGAAGATGTAAGCACATACTCGGTTTCGGGGAGTGGTCCGCTATATGTTTCTGGAAGTCTACAATACTTATCTTGGTATTTTCCAGTTGGGAATCCATGAACCGATAATGCGTACTCATATGGCTCGCCAACTTTCTTTATTTGAGCTACATCGAAATTATCAGGTAATTGCAAACCGAAATAGATTGTATTTGGATAATTTGGAAATATGTCATTAATATAAGAGGAGCTGTTTGTATCAGTATCTAAATCAAATACTTGGTGGTAAAATACCCGTCCTTGTACAGTTATGATGTCTGTAGTTATAAATTGATTAGTAAAATTATAAGTATCTTCCCATGAAGTAGGAACCTTATTGGAAATCGAAGATCGGTAATCCTCAATTGCAGAACTTTCATAATCCATTAAAATATTTGCGGTATAACGCTCTTCTCCGTCAATCTCTGTTCCCGAACCATAATATAAATCAAGATACCCATCTTGGTATAATGTTTCTTCGATTCCATAAGTATCAATATACATGGCAACATTAGGAATCATATAGAAATTGGTATTATTTACCGTAAGAGTTGAGGAGTCGCCTAAATAGTTGAAGTTATAGGTCTCTCCATCAGAATCCATTGAAATTAATGTGCAGTTAGGTAAGTTCTGAAGTCCAACTGTCACTTGGCTTCCATCAATTAAGTTAAATGGAGAACTTCCATACACAGAATCGATAAACGGTCGGCTAAATGTTTGATAGTAATGTGGGCTGTTTACAATTGCTTTTGTGTCCATATTCCCGTATTTATCTAGGGGCATACTTCCAAAATTTTCTACAATATGGGTATTGGAAATGTACTCGAACTCTTCTAATAAAATATAAGGAATATAATTATCGCTACTTCCGACTTGACTTAAAATAATTTCAATATCAAAACTGCTGGCACCCACCATATCATAGATGGCTTGAAGGTCTTTATTATAATAAATAACATAACTATTGTCTACAATATCAGGAGAAATTTCTGAATAATCAAGTGGAATAACCATTGGATCAGAATAAAATTCATAATATCCATCATTGGTGATATATTTAAATTGGATAGTAAGGTTATTAAAATCAGTGTCAAAGCTATCAATTAAATCTAAAAGAACGCCATCAAAAGCAAAAGTCATATTAATTTCTGGATCATATAACAATGGAATATTTAACAGTTTTAAAAGGGTCTTTTCAGCAGAATCATCAAGAGAAATATACATTGAGGGATCAGAAAGTGAGTAGGTAGCTAACTCATTATTTGCCTCATCTTTTATACTTGGAGAATAATCATCATTTTGAATCAACCTCACAGAAGAACTATATGGTTTGTCAACTTTCTGGAATCCATATGATAAGTTGTATTGTGATTTTATTCCATAGGTAATATTTACTTTTGCTTGATTTGGGGGAGCAGTGGAAAAGGTTAATTTTGGTCTTCCTGAAGAAACTGTTTTTGTAAATGAGCCATAATTATCAATTAATTCTTGCTCGTTGTAAATAACAAAATAATCACTACTCCACGAAGATACTCCGCTTAACCCATAATTAACTGTAAACTCGGTCTGAGAGCCTGTACCTGTAAATCTATCGGTAAATTGAATGAATAATGGTGAATAGGAACTATTACTGGTTGGCAAGAAGTCTTCATGTAATTGAAGTTCAATGGAGCTTACATTCTCATTACTTGTATAACCTAATGTAATAACTCCATACTTATTGGTATCGAAATCAAATTTCAGCTTATAGGTTATGGAAAATTCTGTTCCTTCATCAGGTACATCGTTTCCTAAGAATTTAATAGCAGATTCATTAGCTAGAATTCCAGAAGAAGCATATGGGATTGAATAATCTGTGTCTTTAATAAAACTATATTCATCTCCATCTTTAATTCCGGCAACTTTCATCACTTCAATTCCGTCAAGAGCTAGTAGGTTTAACAGCTCACTTTCGGCGTTTAAAGCATAATCTAAAGTGCTATTATCAAATAAGAATGCTACTTCTTGTCCATACACTACCCCACTTTGAGTTCCTCCTAAGTCTAATGTGCCAGTATTTGTGCTTACCGTATCCAATTCCTTTACTTTAATGGTTGTATCACTAAAGCCATCATCATAGATTGACCATGTGGTGATCGGTGTACTGCTTGATGGATAGGCTTCTAACCGTAGATCTAATAGGTAAATTGACACATCCCTCTGATCTTCAAAAATTTTGTCGCTATTGAAATCTATACTAAATGATAAGTTCAGATCGCATTGAAGTCCCATCAGAAAAGCGGATTCAGGACCTAGACCGATATCGAAGGTTAAAATACCGTCCCAATTACCCGGACGTAGCATGATATTACTTTGTAATGGGAAGGTACTGGTGGTGCCATCATCATTATAGATAGTACAATCTAAATTAATATCAATATAATCTTGAATTGACTCATCTCCACCTGTAGCATTGAAGAATGGTTCAACCCACATACTACCGATCAAGTGTGGATAGCACGATTCAAAAGGCATCTCGTCAGCGCCGTTATAGGCAACACCCCATGCTGATACAAACGGATTGATTAAATCAATTTGGGAGTTCTTTTGCCCAAATTTAATCCAATTTGACGGTTGAATTTCGATAGGGATGATAATAACAGGTGAGGCTTTATATGATTCTGATTCTAATATTTGGATTTTAAGGGTGGAAATTCCCGGACCGAGCTTATCTAAAATAGTATATACAGTCTCATTGTCAATCTCTACAATACCATCATTATACGCAGGTTCAATTGCTTTATAGAGCGTCTCGACTAACGTTCCCGAAGGGGTATAGAATTGAATAGCGGCATAATATGTGTAATCTCCCTTTAGAATATTTACTGGAAGTGGTTCTAATTCAGAACTGGTATAAACTTTTGTAAGGGATTCGATGTTTGTAGCCTCGCCATTTGGAATTGGGCTTGCTTCATGAACCCGTAGATGCAAAGTAAGAGGTTCATAGTTTTGTCCAAGATCGGCATCAGGAAGTTGGTAGCTGTAATAATCGTTGGTAGCTACGGAAATATCTTTTTTATGTAATCTGATTAGTCCTTCTACATATGTAGAGTCTTGTAATGCTAATTTATCAAAGTTATAATTATTTAATGCGGTAGACCCATTATAGATCATACCATCCTTTGAGCATAAGTATTGATTAGGGGTATCAATTTCAAATTCGTCCCAGTCAAAATAGGAATTAAACACACGGAGATATAAGACCACATCCTCCACTGAATCAAACCCTTCGCGTGAACCGAAAATATCAGTAAAGTCGGTAAGATAATCTTGGTCAAAGGAAACTTCAAATGTAGCTTCACCATTTTCATTGGTGGTGGAATAGAGCCAGTAATAAGGTCCGTACGCACTGTAATTAGTATTATAGCCATCTGTCTCATATAGGAGTGGTTTTCCAAACATCTTATTAGGACTTTCACCAGGACCTATGAAGGTGATTTCTTGGGTACCTAAGGCTTCAAAGTATGGTGAGATTCCAAGATCCTCAATAACCATCCTATCGTTTAGGAATTGCTTCTCACTCTTCGGAAGTAGACCAATATGAGCCCAGACTATTGAATTGTTTATGGATTTTCCTTCAGCAGTTGTCAATTTAAAGGCAAAAGTATACTCTTGCTGTACAAGGGCATCAATCATCACTTTTGTATATTCTTCTCCTTCCTCTAAGGCTTCCATAGGATTATAATTATATACATAATCTCTCTCTTCAAAGTATTTTTGACTAAATACAATATTATCTAATGGATCCTCAACCATCGTGAGTTTGACGTTATCGGGGATGGTAAGTATGGTTATTGGTTTTGCCCAACTATTACTCTCTATATATGGATAAATATTTCCGAACTCAGGATCGGAATATGATATGGAAATGGAAGTACCAGAAGATTTGTTATGGACACTTAATGGTAAATAAGATAAGAGCATATGAACAAGCTTCTTGCCCCCACCAAGAGGGATCGAGAGTGGGCTATCTTCTCGAAGAACTTGTTCATATTCAAAGAATCCTAAGTTATCAATAGGAATAACATCAATAGGAATATCATTGCCAAGATTATCTTGAAGCATCAATAAAATATTGGTAGATAAATCAACTTTTCGTGTAAGTGGGGCAGTATATTTAACCTCAAATGTATTAAAAATAGAGAAATTACCACTTTTAATAATTGAGTTGTATAAATCGAGAAAATACACAGAATACCCATCTTCAGAAAACTTATAATCGGTATTTAAAGCGAATTCAAACTCATATCCTGAGTTGTTTATTACTTTGATATACACGATGGAAGAGCTTGGGCTGTTTAGAGAGTGGGGTATTGCTACAGGATAATATGCATAATATGAAATTTTGAAGGTGTCTCCTGATACATAAGGCAATCCAGAAACCACAAGTTCTCCATTCGTATTAATTAACCATGAATATTCTTCCTCATCTACTAATTCAAATATTTCAGAATCGGTTTTATTTTCATATATATCTCCGATATCGATAATCCCTGTAGTAATATTATTCTGTCCGACCTCGAAAGAAGGACCCCTAATAGTAGTACCAGAACTCTCAACATCCTCAAAAAGCAACACTTTATCAATACGGAATTGTTGAGTGAAGGTATCTTGAGTAACCCAGTTCTTCGTAAGCATATCATATCGCGCGAAAGGGATCTCCATTAGGTTCTGCTGCTTATCGTTTCCAAATGAATCAAGAGAGCTATAGGAAATTGGAGAAATTGGTTTTCCATTGACAACTTTATGGGTAATTAATAGATTCGTATCATAATGAATAAAATTTGTAGAGTTCTTTCTCCAGTAAATATTGAGCACAAATGAATTATCTATGTAACTTATAGTGGGATCTTCATTATAATCTAAAATTGTCTTATTTGTGAAATATCGACCGTTTAACGTTGAAAATAATGGAAGGATCTTTAATTCATCATTTACATAATAAATTGCAAATTCTTCCCTATCAATAAAATCAGGATCTCCATAAGGAGAGACTATGTCAAGGGCGTGAGTTGTCTTTCCGTCAAGTGCTTCTTGATACTTATAATTATATACCTTATCTTCTACTAAATACTCATCGTTGTCAAGTATAGCTCCCTCAAGTAATAAGGTATGACCGTACTCAAGCTCATAATCTGTCTCTGGAAGATAAATAGGATCTGTGGATAGAGATTCTTGAGTAACATTTAAAGCAATTGTAGGCGCATCTATGAAAGTAATATTGAAAAGAGATGTGCCCGGAGAGCTAAAGGAAATATCAATTTCGCCTAATGTTTTTGGTACTTCAAATTTCGAGTAATAGTATTTTGTGAGATAATTTGATAAAGAATCATAATCAAATTTTGTTATCCAATTTGCTGTACTATATCCAAGTTCTTCTCCTGAAGTGGCATTAATCATAGACACAGGCAAATATACAATATCATTGAGCAATACTTGAGCTAAAGAATTGTTCCAACGGTAATTTAACTCAATGAAATCAGAATATTCCATATCAACTGAAGTGTCAATCTCTTGGTTATATGCGTAAGCTTTAGTGTTTGTAAACTCAATATCAAGCTTCTTAATATTAAACTCAGCTTCAGCAAAGAGATTATAATAATCGGAAGCTCTAAACATAATAGAGGCGCTTACATATCCTTGTTCATCTGCTTCAATGGTATCACTAATCAAATTATATAGTTTGATATCTTTAACTCCTATACGTTGATAAGGTAAGTTCATAACAGAATAATTTTCAAAATTTTGAATAAATGAACCTGGCCATCTTTCATGATCAGAAACTGTTATGGAAACAGATTTTAATAATTTAAGATCAAATTGTTTATCAATATTGGAAATTGCAATTTCATTCAGATCAATATATAACGGAATGGTCATCATTTTACCTAGACCAAAAATATCTTCTTCATATTGACCTTTTACATTATCTAAGAAGTATTGCCGTAAATCAATATCATAATAGACTTTTGCAAAAGAATTGCCGGCAAAATCGTTTAAACTAATAACAAGTTTCTCGATTGTTGTATGTTCATAATACACTGAAGGCATGGTAAAGTTGATGAAAAAACCATCTGCATTCGAAAGTCGTAATTGGTCAGCAAAAGGAGAGGCGTCATACTCGAAATAAATGATTCCATCCTTAACCTCACTTATGCTCTCATATAAATTATAGACAACTGAATACTCTGGGAAATCTACAATTCCAGTTTCCTCATAGACGATAAAATCAGGACCTAAAGTGAGAGGAATCTTACTACCGTCTGAAGCGTTGATATAATATACTTGCTTTATCCTCATATAGTCTGACAATCCAAAACCTCTGTTATAAAGGTGTTCCAATTCAAATTCAGTCGTAATATTATAAGTAAGAGGATTGGTGATGACAATATCGCTATCCACAAGCACATGTTTCACTATAGCATAGTATTCATCTTCTCTAACTTCCCAACTGATATGGTTGAGAGGATTGATATTAGAATAAATGTAGTCTGACAGTAATGAGTCGGAGTAAGCAATCAAAGTCTCTTTAGAATTCTCGTTGCCGAATGAAAGCCTATATGAGCCAGAATCTAAGTAGGCAGTACCATATCTAAATCCGTTAATATAGACATCTAAATTCTGGCTGTTATTAAACTGTCCTGTATCGGTAAAGGAAATCTCTCTATTAGAAAATCCGTTCAAATCAATAGTATCGTCGGTAAGGGTAATTGATTTTTCCCTTGAAAATGTGATGTATTGATAATTATAATTATAAATTGAAGTAATATTCTCATTTCCCGCAGCATCGATAACGTTATATTCAATTGTAAAGTTCTCTGGTAGAATAGCTAAATCATCTAAAATAAGAAGCTCAGTTGAGTTAAATTTAATCCAATCGGTTGTACTACCTAACATATTATCAATAATTCTATAATATTCGGTGTATAATCCTTCCTCAGTATGAGTAAACGTAAGAGATGTGGTAGGATCTGCCGTACAATCTTCAAAACTTTCTGAACCGTCTCCTATTGAAATTTCTGGATTAGGTGGATTGAAATCGGTTGTAAAATTATAACGATAACTTCCAGTGTTTTCAAAAACATCAGTTAAGAGGAACATGAGCTCCACTGTATCACCAGAAGTTGTTTCAGTATCCCCTTCAACGTCGTCCCATGTATATTCAAATATACCTACTTTTGTTGAATGAGGAGTCATATTTGCCACAAATACGTCTGAAACACCATTATAACGGTATAGTTTTACATCTATAACCTCAAAATCAGTTATAAAAGTAAAATATGTCTTATTTATCAAATAAGTATATGGCTGCTCTAAATATCCAAGCGGAATCAAAAACCGTAAAATCGCATCGGTGTATTCTTGATCTAATAAAATCGCTTGTGGTCCAGAAGTACTTTCATTGAATGTATAATATAATTGCTGTCTTACCATTAACCTCTGTCGTGTATTTGCATTTCTTAGAAAACCTCCAAAAATACCAATATCAATTTCATTATCGCTCTCTAAAACAGAAATACCTGAATCAGTCTCAATATAGTCTGGAGCAATTATCTCGCAGAGATCATACGGAGTATCAATTTCTTGAGCTGAAATTCTTGTGGTCTCGTATGAAGTGTAGGAAGCTGATAGATCATATTTAATTAAGTTGAGAGTAGAAACAATTTCAAGTCTAGAATTACTTCCAAGATTCATCTCAAGAATACAGGTCCAATCATACTCTAATTTTGCACGTAAGTAATATTTTTCATTTTCAATATCATGGAATATTAGGCGATTAATTTCTTCTCGTGAAAGAATAATTGTATTATCTTCTAATGTAAACTGTTCAAAATCGAGATATTTATTTCTTATATAAAAATTATAATTTTCTTCTAACAAAGCATATTGAGAGAAGATAAAAGCGGAATCAAATTCAATCTCTCCTGAAAATTGTAAATCTACTTTTATTTGTTCTAAATATTTAGAGTCACCTGTAAAGAATTCGGTAAGGTCAACATCAAATTCAATTTCTGGGTTTATAGTATGTTCCGTATCAGGAGTATCATAATAGATACTTGCGTTAATAGAGGTGATCCCGAAACTTGCTTGCGATACAAAATAATCACCTATAACCTCTTCTACGGCAAGAACAGCTTTAACTTCAAATTCATCTCCCGTTGTTTTATTAAAGTAATCCTCAAATGTGATAAAGTTTCTATCGACAACATACGAGAAGGTATTTGTTCCCGTATAGTCGTCATATACAACAAACTCAATTTTATCCCATTTATTATCATTAAAGTTATATAAATAGATATTCATTAACGCAGAACTTTTTTCTTCATTTGCCAGCACTAATCTTCCAGAGGTATAGTCAACTTTTTCTAACTCATATCCAGGGATTAAATTATATTGTAAGGAAAATTCTAAGAATTTTGAAATATTTCTGCCATAATCGTTATCAAATGTAAGTGTTATAGGTTCCAGACTCGAAACAGAACCTTCTTTCCATTCAAATGCTTTATAGGTTATATCCGCAAAAAGATACCCAGAATAATCTCTATACTCGCCTATTAAGATAATTGTGCTTTGGCTTGAATCAAAAATATAATCTATATTCTCATAAAGGGCGTATTTTTCAGTACGGATAGCGTCAATAAGAAAATCGAAACTATAATCCAAATCGCTAAATTGGTACATCGCGGTATCTAATCTGGCAAGAATGATACTCTTTTGAGGTATTGGGATATACGGAGTTTGTACTTGGTCTCCATTAAATTTCATTTCTGATTCTTCTGTCTTTATTTCAAAACTTGCAATAAGAAGTTCATGAGCATACATCCCTTTGAATAAATGACCATCAACAATACAATTACTAATAGAACTTTCTAGAGTAACCTGTAAATCATAATGTGTTCCTCGAGTAATTGCTTCTTTTAGTAGATCTCTTCCATTAGAAACAAAGGTAAATTCATCTAAGCTAACATCTAAATTATATAGATGATACCCTAATAGACTACTGTCTAATTCAATGCTGGAATACCCGATAGATCTTGTCTCACCGGTGTAAGTATCAACACGAGTGATATTAATAAATAATTGATAATCTTCACAGGCAACTTGGGAGAGCTCAGAATAAATTACATCCTTAAATCCCGCATTGAGTTCTATATGGAATATACCGTCAATTAACGGAGTATCTTCATTTAATATATTATAGGAGTATAATAGCTCATCTTTTAAGGAGAATTTATAGAGATATTTATATCCAACTTTAGCAAAATGAACTGCCCCTTTTACTGTGGAATCTGGGTGAATATTTTCAGCAAATTTCACATACGTTCGATTACCTAAAAATCCGACTGTGTATCCCACGTCCACATCTGGATGGATATATGTGCCGTAGAAGGTATTATTTACGCATAAGGAACTCACAAAGAACGGTTGACTAAAGTTCCTACTTGCTATAAATACATTATTGGGTAAATACCAATATCCGTCAGTAGCGTTATAATTAAGAGCAAGTTGAGGTACATACTCAATAGTAACATTAGTAAACAAGTATTTCATTGGAGAATTAAAAGCAAGCTCGTCTTCAGCAGTGACCCAATAGGAATGAATTGGATATTCGTATAAAATCTCTTTATTATCAATATATCTCCCTTTTACCGCAACAATTTCTCCTAAATTGGAAATGGAGCTTAAATTAGCTTTTAAATTCTCATTTAATTCTAAGTTAACAACTACAGATGATTCAGGATATATTATTTCTCTAGATTCACTTATAAGAATACATTCAAGCATATTCACCGTCTGGGAAATACTAATAGGAACTAGTGGGTCTTCACGTTCATATGAGAAACATTCGCCTTGGTAAATCTCACCCATAATGGATAGATTACCAGGTAAAATATAGGATACAAACGCCAATTTGAATATTCCATCCGATAATGTGTCGTTGGTAATACTGTCAATGAGAATTGGATTCTTTAGCTGAATGTCGTTATCATCTAAAATAGGAATGAAATCATTCACTTCTGGATTTTGAAGGTACATTGCAAAGTTCTTTGAAGGATCCCATACGGAACGTTCATATCCCATGTTTTTTGCTCTTAAAAGCCCTTTAAAGTCTTCCCAAGCCCCTGAAGTATAATTATAATAAATTAACCTGAACCTCCAACTCCACTCGCTATTTTTCGCTCTATTCTGAAGTGCAAGGCCATAATCTAAAACTATTTCTAAATCAATATCAGAAAAATCATCAAGGTTAATATCTCCAAAATCCATCTCAATAGGAGTCATTAAAGGGATTTGAATATCGTCTATAGCGGAGTTCTTGAATCTGCTATTACTGTATTCGTTATAATCTTTAAGAATATCTGTATTATATTGAGTTGAATTCTTTCCTTCTACGTTCTGATGTTCTGTAGGAAAATCTTCGTAGGATTCGTCTGGAAAGAGAGTGAAATCAAGGTCTAAATCGGTAAGGTCAAGATCTGCATAAATTAAGCTGTTATTCCTCCCAAAAATTGGTGTCTGGATACTATTTTTAAGCGTGAAATGAAGAGTGTTTTTCCCAAAATATTGATTATATTCAACAAACCCTCTATCAATTGGAGTTGAGCTTGCTTGTGTATGGGAAAGTGAAGAATTAAGCAAGATTGAATCCTTATTATACACAGTAAAATTGATATCTTCATTTACCCATTTTACCACCAGATAATCCAAAATGACTTCTCTGTTATCTAATGAGGGGTGATAGATTTCTCCATCATCAGCAATCCATACTTTAATAGAATCAACATCACTAACAAATCCCGCATATTCTTCAAAAGTGTTGTTGAAGGAAAGTTTTTCCACACCGTCGATGAGTAATTTAGATGTAAAGTCTAAGCCGTCAGTCTTCCCCCTAAAATAGACATAGAAATCATTTTCTCCGTTTATGAGATCGTCAAACTCAAACTCAACGGCAGAAGTATCTTTATCATCTTTTTTAAAATCTAAATAAAGGTATTCGATATTTACATCCAGTGCAGGGAGAAGACTGGCTTCAACATACGTTTCAATTTTGATTTTTGTCTGATAGAGTTTTGTATTATAATCAAGCCATCTATTAATATTGCCCGATGCAAGAGAAATAGTCCTAGTATCCCATTGAGCTTCGTAAAAGCTAGCTTTTTCTACATAGGTGTCATCAGTGTCATAAGGATCACCCCAATCCATAACATAAAGTTTACAATATTTCAAAGTAGCTCCGATACTGTCATCCCACCAAATTTTCACTTCAATTTCTTTATCTTTTGCTGAACCTGCCCAACTTGGTAGACCATTAAAAGAAAATATATCTTCTGCTTTTACAGAAGATGTTCCAGAAATAACAGTATATTCTCTACAGGTGCCCTCGTCCCTAATATCCCAATCATCGGGTTCTGAAGGAGAGCCGGAAGCTCCAGAGGGGGTTTTATAAAATTCAGGGGAGTTATCATACCTTTCAGTATTCCATGCTGAATCAAATTTAACCCAATTATAATCATCTTTTTCATTTAAATCTGATAAATCTCCAGATGTCTTAGTAACATCACCATCAACAGAAGTTACATTGTAGATTGTAAGATCAGATACGGAACTAAAAATAAACCCAGTCTCATCATATACTACTGAAGTTAGATTATCAAAAGAACTTGAACTAAAAGTGGGTATTAATTCATATGAAAAAATATTTTCTTCTTGCATATCATCATGAAAAGAATATATAATATCAACATCAGCACATACTTGAGCAAAGGTGTTCTCAGGGGTTATATTGGCATCTCGGGAATCAAGCTCTATTACCTCTCCGTGTCCTTGGACTGCTCTATAACTCGCAAGGACAGATTTATATTCTTCGAAATCAGCAGAATCGCGAACTCTCTTATAATATTGCGATTCAATTGATTTTACAATAATACCGTAACTGGTAGAATTGTAGTTGGATTCTATGCGTAATTTTGGTGTAGGTTCACTCTCTGTTGCATTGACCAGTAAATCAGTAGTTTCTTCATTTAAATATGCGTGCCATTGCTGTTCAGTACAATTATAATAGAAAGACATAATGTTATCATAACCGTTTATATACAATTTTGAATCTTCTATGGTCAATGAAATCTCATCACTTACGGCAATGGTTACACTAGCGTTATTATTGCTATGTATCCTTTCAAACACAAATGAAGCTCTGTATAAATCATGTTGAGCAGACCACTCCTTATATGTAATTGCATTAACACTATCTATATGAACTGTGAAAATATCAGAAGAACCTAAAGTTATTAAGAAGTGAACTTGATATGTGGCACTACTGCTATCAAATATCTTTTGAACATTATCGATTGAGAATGTGTAAGTGTCACCTGTGTTTGTATACTCAATTTTCTCATATGGACCTGTCGCTAAATTCAAATATTTAAATTTAGCACCTCCTAATGAAACGCCAGTCCCCGTTCCTACTAAATTAATATCAATTTTATCGACATCAGTCATTTCTGATTCTGGAAGTATAAATTCGAACTCAATTTGGATTTCATATTGATCATTAATCCAGCCCGAAGTTAGGTTATAATACAAATTATCTTGAAAAAGAGCAAAATTAGATGAAGTTTCCTCTACAGTATTAGATGAATATAAATTTCGCCCAGTAAAGTCATAGGTCCATAATTTAGCATCAATAACACTTGCTCCGGCAATCACATCAATCGAATGAACGACAAAATACTGTTCTTTTCCAAGTGTACTAGTAAATTGTAATTGATCGAACTGAATAGTCTCATTTGTCGTAAATACTAAAATTTGTGAAGAGTAATCTTGATTTCCTTGCTCTATAACAGTGAAATTACGCACAAACTCACCCTCACTAAATAGAGTCAATATAACTTCACTATTTGTAGCTGCCTTGCAATCAATGACAATTTGATCGTTTTTTGTTATTATGGTACTTGAAGGATAGACAGCGCTCTTAAGCTTAAGCGTTTCAGTAATGTTGGTTTGCATGTACATTAAGCTTCCTTCTTGATGTTTTTTGCCTATTGTGAATCTTACGGGAGGATCGTTATAATAATCAATCCCTCCATCTGTAGCATCAATCTTGAAGTAATTATTCTCAGTAATCTTCCCTAAGTTAATTGGGAATGTAATAGGAGTGCTATCGTCCAAACCCTCTGCTTGTGATAGAAGATCATAAGTTGCTGGGCGGCTATTCCAAGTAACAATAGTTTCATCAAAACCTCCAGTTGAATATACATAAATATATGGGCCTTGATAGACTAAGCTTGAAGGACGTGTAACGATAAGTTCACGCATATCATTATTACCCGATGTTAAATAATTGTAGTTAAATGATTGAGTTTCAATATACGTCTCATATTCTTCCACTACGGTTGTATAAATCAGAAGATCTACAGATATCTCATGATCTAAGTTGTCAGTAGTGCTAATATATAATTCTTTCAAATCTTCTACACGTGCTGTACCACTTAATGTATTACCATTAATAGTCTCATCAATAGTGCCAGAATCAGAATAAAGCTTAATAGAATCGACATTTATATCAGTAAACATAAGATATTCAAGATCCCATGTTTTAGCCCCTTCAAAATCATAATTATCCTGAACTTGTATTTCATAATTACTTCCGTATAGATTTGCACCATATATTTGATATGTAATATCATCATATCGAGTATCATCTGGATATGAGGCGATCTCTGTTCCTTTAATTATGGTATCCTGCCATAAGCAATAGGTAAAAGGATTTGAAATTTTAAATGAAGATAAATCGAACTCTTGACTATTATAATTCGAATTTGGATGTAAGGAACGTGTCATCGCATCCTGCTCAATTGATTCTGTAAAGATGATATCTGGTTCGGATGCGCCTAGTAAGTTCCATGTGGATGTCTGGAAATTATCTCTAAATTTCTGAGTCTCAGGAGCGTCTTTAGTGTTAAACCCGCTCATCCCACTTAACTGTATACCATCTTCTGTAAACTCTAATTTATCGCTTACATGGTATCCTTGAATAGCATTCGACTCAAACTCTTCATAATTCAAATAATTAGTTGTAGTTTGAGTGTATGTATTAAAATCGCCAATACAGAGATAAGCTAACGCATCTTCATCTTGAGCATTTTCTTTTTGCGTTATAACGCGAATCTTAAACTCGTGAAGATCATTTAAAAATTCCTCATAAAAGTTCTTGAGTGCAAAACTCTGTGAATCTTGGTAAGAGGGAAAGTCGCTTGCAGAGGTGTAGAAATTTGTAATATTAATAATGATATTTTTTAACTGATACTTACTTGCATCATATCCAGAAGTATCAAATGTTAAGAATTTATAACTATCTGAAAAAAAGTTATTTACGGAACTATTATCTTTTGTATTGACCAGAAAATTTGCTCCTTGTTTTAGAGAATTATCGATAACAAGATTTCCGTCGTTATCTATACTACTTGGAAAAGTCTGACCATAGGATACTGTATTAATACTTTCAACATTTTGAGTTCCCCATATTGGCCTAAATCGATCATCTGTAGATCCTATGGAGTATAAAGATTCTTCAAATGCTATAAATCCAAAGGTCTCATCATTATGACTACGTTCTGAATCCCCTACTTGATCTTCCTCGGAACATGTAATATGAGAGCTTGAAGAAAGAGTGCCATAAGAACGAGCCCATGCGCCATTGCCAGCGTTTAATGAATTCTGTTTGGTAATAATTATGGGAGCAGAACTAAATGATTGAGAGAATGTAAATGTGTGACCATCGTCATCAAAGCCATCTTTATTTCCATCATTTCCTCTTCCCGTTTCATATTTGACACCTTGGAATGTTCCTGTTTTTCCTGATTCAATTGCAATCCAACCAATCGTCTCTGTGCTTGTAGAAATACCTGTCTCTGCGGTTTCTTGACATACTTTAAAGGAACTAGAAGAAATTGTATGAGAAGCTGTAGATTTAAATGCTCCATTTTCATAAGTGTTTAACGTGTGTAAAATAACTGGAGTTGCACTAAATGCAGTATCAAAACTTACTTGAACTCCTACTGTAGTTGATCCCCCATAATAATGATCAATGTCAGTACTGACCGTTCCAGCTTTAATTTCAGTCCCGTCTGGGAATTCCCATTCACCTGCTTCAATAACCATATATCCTACTGATTCGCCACTTGAATGAGCTCCGTTATCTGGCTCTTCCATAAAGATGGTACAACCAGTTGAGGTAACGTCCTTTACACGCACATCTACAGATTCGTCGTTATCACGTGATTTAATATAGGCAACCACTACAGGATTGTTATAAATATTTTCGAAAGTGATCGATTCACTTTCACTTTGGTCAATGGTGTCATCTAATGTGATTTCACCAACCTCAAATTTAACCATAGAATCTGTTGATTCATTATTAGGAGTCCACCTCCAGAAATCATAATCTAATTTATCATCATTATATGTATAAATTCCGTCTAAGGCCGCTAGAGGAATACTCTCCCATTGACTGGTTTCGAAGTTATATAATTGGATAGATAGAGGATATTCTTGAACAAATGAGGTCGAGGATAATGTGGCATCAAAAGCTAATTGGAGCGATTGTAAAGATTCTCTACTTACGACAGGAAGTTCATAGGTGTATTCGAAGCCAAAGATTCCATATTCATCCTTATAAGTGGAAATATATTGGTCCCAATCTAAAAGGACATCCTCAAGTTCCTCCATAGAGGCGCCTTGAACTGCAGGGCTATCCGAAGATACCTTTTCTACCTTGAAATAATACACTTTTGCAGTTATTGTATCATGAGGCTCATCCTCTTCAAAACTGTAATATATTGAATTCACATTTTGGATATATGCATCTTTGATATCAATTACCGCTCCAGATTCTAAGGTGTCATAGTTAACCTTTAATTTAGCGTTTGTTGTTCCTTCTGTCTCAATATAGCATGAAATGTAATAATCACCTCCCCCATACCCGCCAACAATTTTGAAATAAGCATGTAATGTCTCAATATCTATTAAATACCATGGAGGTCCACTATCATAATGTTCACTTTCCATCTCATAATAGTTAGTATCGTTGACTTGAGTATAAAGCACTTCTCCCCCTGTGTTCCAACCTCCTAAAGTGCCGTAGTCAACTGTCGATAGATTATACCGAGTCATTGAAGTAGGGAGTGAACCCGAATCATAGATAAGGGCATAACTTGCATTATAAGGAGAAATGTCTGTTAAGCGATTTCTTACTAATACTTGTTGAGCAGTATCATAATAATTATAGAGTCCTGAAGTGCTTGAATCATCGTGAATTTGAGAATAGTACATATCCGTAAAATTGAAATTTTCACTGATGTATGGATTGGATAACCATAGCTGGTCGATATAATTATTCTCATAGTTCCCTCCGAACATAGTCTCTTCATAATAATCGTCCTTTGAATTGAGGTATTGGGAAAGCTGGCCAGAATCGTATGAATCCCCATAGTAAATTAGACTATTTTCTAGCTCAGGCATATTACTATATTCAGAACCAACTTCAGATCGGATGGTTGGATAAAATACTTTATTGCCTAATCCAGAAATTACTGGAGTATATTGATAGGTCATACTATTAGGTAGATAATTAAGATTTGATATTGTTGCGGGATTATACCATAAGAATGGAAGTGCAGTCTCGTCAAAGAACATAGCAGAAGCAGATATCGTCTGAGTGTCGGAAACCCCATGATATGATTGAAATGAGGGGTCGATTGCAGTGCGCTCTTCACTTACAAACGATTCATAAGAGTACACTATCTTAATATATTCCAAATTAGACCATATAGATAACAGATCAATGAGAATACTATTTCGTGAATATCTAAAGTTACTTCTTTCTAAAATTTGCCATTGAGAACTTCCAGAAACTTTATAATATATATAGTTTACCTTATGAATAGGCTTTTGGAGTGGAAGTTGTGTTACTTCAATTTCAGGATAATAAATGGGACTTAATTCTCCCTTTGAAAAGGTTGTAAAAGTATAACAAATAGGACTGGTGATTTCAGTGGTATCTTCTTCAAATGTAATTCTAGTCTGATAGATTCCCGTCTTCGAACCGATTATAAGCTTGCGTAAATTATTATCTGCGATGGTGATTAAATCTAAAATCTCAAACCGAACATCATCAAACCCAGAAACTTCAAAGTTTACCCATTTTTCTGTACCGGATTTTCTTCGTAGGGTTACAACTGCATCCTTTTTACCAACAGCACTACGGGTAATTCCAAGGATTATTGTATCTATACCACTTATCTCATCATATTCAACTACTACGACTTCTCCTAAAATAGCGTTAACAAGAACATTTCTAATGTCCAAATTAAAATCATATTCAAATAACTGGGAATAATATGAATCTTCAATTAATCCGCTAACTAATATGGCTTTCCTATCGGAAGCAGAAAAGTCATTTACGATTTTAATTGCTGAAGGGATGAAATTAAGTGGAGCATCGCAATGATCAAGGTGAGTAAGGTCGTAATTCGTCTCAAACTCATATTTCCATATGGAGAAGGCTTGTGTGGAATCCTTTTGGATTACAGTTAGCAGAGTATTTGATGTTTTTCCTTCATACTCAATATCAAATGCATAATATGAATATTCAGATAAGCCAGTTACATTTTGTTTTATAACCCATTCTGAAGTGCTGTTAAAGTAAATAACATCTATCTGAGAGGAAGATATACGAATTATCTCGTATTTATCATTATTATTGATATCCCATAATTTAAACACTTGTCCTTCTATTGATGGTATTACAGCCTCCGTGCTAAGAGCGCTATCAACCTGCCAGCCTGTAGTATTACTAAATTCGAAAATGGTAATGTCTACATTAGAACTTGTCTCTGAAATAATTATAGGTTGCCATTCAGTATTGTCACCAAATAATCCCCATGATCCCCATAAATCTGAACTTACAGGAGATACGACTTGTAGTGGCAAATATTCGTAAGTGAAGTCATACATGGAAGCTTTAAATTCGTCATCTTCGTTTATATCCCACGTTATTGAATAACTGCCATTTGAGAGGATGGTAGCTGGATTGGTTGTCATGGGAACCCATTCTTTTCGTAAAGGATCGTAAAATTGTGCAATTAAATCCCACAAATCAGTAGAACCGAAGAGATCTTCTATCACCCCTTCAATTTCATTTTCATTTGTAAGGGCTGAAGAGTTATATTCAAAAATATGACCAAACACAAGTTCAGTTAAAAGAGTAATGGTTCTATAATCATATAATTTAAGAGCATGCGAATGAGCTAAATAGTTACCTGCTCTGTCAAAGAGAAGTGCTTTTATATTATAATTCTCAGATGGAATAATATTTACTGGATCATAGTCCCAATAATAATTCCACATATTTTCTTCACCAGTGAAATATGCCCTTCCGAGATATTGCCATGTAGTCGTATCATTTGAACCGTAAAGCATAATTCTACCGATATCAACTTCACCTAAGAAAGTAGGCACTACTGAGCTTACATTTACTTGAATTGTACTATCAAGATAGTTATCAGAACCGAAAATAAACATCCCAGAACCGGTTGAGTTAGTACCTAAGAACCATTCAAACACATTCTGGTCAACAGGATCTTGTGTCATAGTATTATCAAAAACACCCCTCATTTTATGTGAGTGGAGCGTATTTTCTAACCCATCTTCAATCACAAACCAGAATAAAAACTCATCTCCTTCTGTAAGATTCAGATAGTCTGAAATATTGAAATAATTCAAATCAAGAGATTTTAGCTCCCATCTACTTAGTGCAGCATTAAAATCTAAAACTATGTTGTTTTCAGGGATAAATTCATAAAATTGAGCATAAATATGGTCTGTATATTGTGAAGAAAGAAGATATCGATATTTCTCATCAATTTTAAGTAATATTTTAGTACCATCTAACAACACATCGAATTCATCAACAGTATAATTATTGATTGTTAAACTCTGAATTCCCTTTATATTTTGGATATTTGTATTAATTGGATCATCATACCCTGTAATTACATATGTAAACTGTTCATAATTAAGTGTGCTGGAGATCGAAATCTTATACCAAGTAAGAGGATTGGAATAATATAAAGTAATATTTTTGACACCAAGCTGGTCTGCAAGTGTCTGGTCTATTTGACTCCAATCAAAATCATCGAACATCTCATCAAATGCGGTTATGGCAATAAATTCCTCTTCATTGAAGCATAGCTCATCAGAAATAGTATTGTTATAGATGTTTTCGGTCTCTACATATATGTATTCTTCGAAAGCAGTAACATGAGCAAAGGTATTATCAAAATAAATATCTTCAATAATAGTATTATTTGAATTGCCTCCTGAATCTGTTGCGAATATTGTGATATCGTAATACCCATCTTGTAATTGGGCACTATCAAATGTGAAATACCATTCATTCTCAAAGAGCTCAATAAGAGTGAAATCTATATTTGTGAATATTGTGCCAGAATTATTATGAGTAAACTGAATGGTTAGAGAGTAATCAGAAGTTTCAGTTACATTTACATAAATTTCAAATAAATCATTTGCAATAGTATCGGTTGTACTTACACCGGAAAATTGTGGATTGGATCTATCAAAAATTAACAGTAATAGAAGATCAGATGTGTATCCTAAAGTGTCATTACATGTAAATTTAATATGTGTTAATCCTTCTATAATGGCAGAATCATTAAAGAAGAATGTATAGATATTACTAATAACATTCCAATACCCTGAGATCGAAGTATTAAAGAAATAACTATCGACTCCTGAAAAATCATTAATAACAAATGAAATTGTTGAAGTCTCAGGATTAATTGTAGAATTAAGGGTTAAAAATTGGGGATAGATCTCTGGTCCGCTAAAATCGATTGCTATAGGTTCTGAAATAGCAAAAGTAGAGATACTCCCAGAAATATCATAAAACTCACCCTTAAATGTATAACTATCTTGTGGGAGAATTGTGAAATTGAAACTTCCTACAAATTGGTCGGATGTCTTCACTGAAGTAGATATACCGTAGTCTATAGAAATGGGGGCTAATGAGCCATAGGTACCATCGAGAGTCTCGCTTGTAATGAGAGTAATTAAGAGATTATTATTTTTTCTATTAATAAAATACGAGAAGTCATAGGCAGTGCCATTCACATCAACTTCTTCAATTGAACATAACTCTCCTGATGCAGGGGTAGGTAATGAAACAGTAAATTTATTATCAATTATTTCTATAACTCCGCTATTATATACTTCAGTATCACTTGAATCAAGATAAGCCCACAGAGGTATAATTTCAACTAATTCATTATGAGAATTATATACTTTCAGTACTGGAGGATTATTATTTGGGATAAATGGAATAGAATGGCTATTATTATAGGCATCTCTTCCGGTTACAAAGCTCATCCAAATATTATCTTCGTCACTTGATAGGTTTACGGTAAGATTTGAAACCTCTACAGGAAAATCAAAGGAATCAGTAATTACGCAAATTGTTATCGATTCTGAAGTGATCCATGTTGTACCTTGATATAATTTAACTGAAACGGGAATAAATACAAAATCAGAACCAAAAATATTATAATATGTTGAGTTGAGTTTTATATCTACATCTTCAACGCCATCATCCTCGAAATATAAATAATCGAGTTCAGAGACGGCATTTGTAAGGGAAAAGCTTTCATAATTAGTGGAAATAGTAACTTTTGTAATATCATTATCAACAGGAAGAACCTTCAGTTCAATATCAATCATACCATTCACATCAAGGCCATATAATATAGTGCTGTTTAGACCTTCTATAGTGAAGAATTCATGATTGTTCAAATCTTTAATAATCCAATAGCTTGAATCAGAAAGAATATATTCATTATTTAAATCATCATACCCTGTAAATCGAAAAACGATAGAGTCATCCCTAAGATTAATAATATTAAAGAGGATCTCGGCAAGCGAAGTATTATCGGCATAAAAAGTCCCATAAGTTAGCCAATCTGCCGTTGTAGGAGTCTGATATTTATACTCTATCTTAACCTTATAGAAATCAAAGTCAGTCGAGCTAATACCCATAGTAATCATGTTTTCTTGAATATTGTCATAGGTCTTTCCAAGAGTCAAGGAATACGGAATACCAGATAACAGCGTCATAGCAGGTCCTTCAATATCTAAAGTGATCTGTTCTAATGTATAATTATAGGTATAGAATGGAAAGCCGGTGCCATAAGTAAGATTTGCTTCAATTATGAAATTAACATTGTAATTATCAGGAGTTAAACTTTTATTAGTAACCCAATCTGATAATGAATCTAAATAGATTAACCAATAATTCGAATATAAATCATTATATTCTACATTAGTTAGAAAGTCAATATCATCAGAATAATTAATATAGACATTCAAAGATGATATATGCCCTTCAAATCCCTCTCTAGGAGAGACTCCAATCTCAGAATTATGGTTGATTCTTCCCTGTTTGTCCAGATAGGTGAAATTCACGAGCTCGTCAAAATGATTAATACCAAAATAAGTATTATAATAATCATACACAGCGTTATTAAGATCATCAGTAGCTTTAACCACAAAATAAAAACTCGGATCGTCTGGTAAATCCCAGCTATTAGCTACATAGGAGTAAAGAGAATTATCATAATTGAAAGAAGTAACTAAATTCCAATCATTAGGATTAGGATTTTGTAAATTAGGTTCAGTATCAGATAGGTACAATTCTAATGTCTCAATTGGTTTTCCAGTACTGTTAACTTCAAAAAGAAGATATCCATCTATAATTTCACCTGATGTTGTTATGGGAGTCCACACATCTTGGCTATCTTCTTTATATACTTTTACGTCAATCTCAATTACAGGACCATTACTATGACTTTCGATCTCAGCGTCAGATATTGAAGAATTAAACACAGAAATATCATCTAATTTCCCAGCAAAACAGGAATATGAGGTTGTCTCTGCACCAACAATAAAAGCACCCCCACTTTTTAGGTTTCCTCCGTTGTTCCATGGTTCATTCACTCCTCCAAGAGCAGAACGGCACCATGTGTCACCTATGAGGATATCTACATTAGAATTATTATAACGAACAGCTATATATGTCCATGCATTAAGAGGGACGGCATAAGGGTAGCCATAGGTCGCAGCAGTCTCCACATTATTTGTATTCAAATATACTTGTAAATACCCGCTCTCATTTACACCAATTTCTACAATACCTTTCTTGGAAACAAAACAATTTTGAATTCCATTCTCAGATTGATTTGATAAAAATACTGTAGGCCGGATCCAGCCTGAGATTACAAACTCGTTATTTAAATCCCCAAGGGCACTGTCTAAAATATCTCCGAAACCTATATAATCGAAATCTTCATAAGTAAGACCTCTTGGTGCAATCGAGATTTGAAAATAAGCAGTACCGTCTGAGACACTACAACCGACTGTAGCATCTCCAGAAGAACCTTGAGAGGCTAGAACCTTACTACCAAAACTTCCGCTCACATCGCCCGCGCCAGACGTTCCTGTCTGATATTCATCAACCTCCGACCATCCAGTTCCCGATACGCTGAACTGATACCCATCTCCTCCATCAAAGCTTAACCCATAAAGCAATAAACAATCATCAACGGTAGTGGTAACTGCTGGAATAACATGATTACTACTACTTGATGAAGATTGGGCGAAGTTATAGACATCGATTGGATCTGTATCATCAGCCCCCGTGATCCTAAGATAATATCCCATCCATTCATCTGCCCCTGCGGAAGTTACACTCTCAGTTGATTCTTCCGTTCCATCCGCAGTTCGCCAAAAAGCAGCAATATGGGCATCAGAAACACTATTACCAGAAGTATCTATGAAATTCCAACCGGCTTTATTATCTGAAAAAGCAGTTGCAGACGTATCATCATTCATTACGATGAGTAGTAATAAATCACCTACTTCAACCCCAGAAGGCTTATCTAATGTTAAGGTTGTCGAGCCTGTTGTACTCCCTTTTTCTGTCCACGATTCTATAGCTGGAATACCACTGTCACCAAGATTGCCGTCACCGTCAAATAATAACCCATAGTCTCGTTTTCCTGTAGTCCATGAAGTATTTCCGCGAAGCTGACCTTCCAAATTATGAACTCGATCAAAGGTGCTTGTTCCCGAGTTCTCCTCAAATTCAGCCATAAAATCTAATGAAGAAGGAAGGGGTGATTCAGCATAACTTGCTAATACTTCAAGTAAATCATAGAGGTTGAAAGGCCATTCAATATTGCCGTACTCGTCTTGGATAAAGTAGAACTTATCGGCGGTATTCCATTCAATTCCCGCATACTCAATATGTTCAAGTGGTTTATAGAATTCATTACCTTCATGTTCGATCTTTACTAAGAGATTTTGTTCAATTGAGCCATATATCGTGTGATTAAAGTAAAATCTAGCAGTACTATCAGTGTCTAATGAGGCTACTTCTTGCCATCGATCATTTACTTCAATAAAAAGATCCAAATCTTCGAGCGGGATTGGTTCATTCAAGCTGCTTACAATTTGTCCATCGAAGAGAACATTCCAAGAACCTTCTTGTTTCAACGTGTAGACGGCCCCAAAGTCTACTTCGAGATCAAAATCTTCATTTGGGAGAGCTCTTAACTTATCTTTTACTATTTTAATTTCATACACTTCAGGTTCTGCATATCTTTTGCCAAACCCACTTTGAACATTATACGACGTCGAAATTTCGTAGGTTCCTGGAAGAAGATCAAGTCGATTAAGATGAATTTCCCCAATCAGATCGTATCTAGTTAATGGACCACTAATACGCCTTGAAGCAATTGAGTAAATTTCTTTTATATAATATCCCTCAACTTCGGGCACGTCTATCGGAATTAAATTATATTCCATTCCCGCTGATTCTCCAAGACCCGTAGAGATCTCACATCGAGAAAGGAATGCATCATTAATGGTAAATTCATTGAACTTCTCTAAGGAGTCATAATATTGTAGAGAATTATAATCCACCCATGAACCTTCAATTCTTGAATCTTGTGGAATTTGTGCATACTGAAGTTGTGGACTGTTAAGTCTGATCATAGAGTTTACGGTAAAGATTAAGGGCATCAACACGAGAAAGAAAGCGATCAATAGTGTGTTTCTGAGCATTCTCGCACTATACTTTGGAGGGTTCGAATTATCTCTCACTTTATTTTCTTTTGTAAAAACAGATATACAAACTATAAACAGACCAGCAGCAATATAAAGTGATTGAGGGAAAAAAATAAAGAAAATGCAGAATACAACAGTAAGGATAAATAAGCATCGCCATAAAAGAGCGTATTTATATCTATGATAAAAATTGTGTAGAGAGAAACTCTTAAATCTTGACCAATCTCGTTTCTTAGAGATTCTTTGTCTAATTATTGGTTGTCCTCTGAAAATAATATAACTTGGAATAATCATAGCAGGTATAATACATACCGTAACTATAGAAGGTAATATATGCTGCATGCCTATGATAAAGGGAACCAAAAAAATGGGAGCCAGTATCATATAAAGTTGGCGAGATTGCGATAATTTCATATTAAAAGTAAAAATAAGAAGGAACAAGGCAAAAATTAATACCTGATAAAATGGAACAAAGTAAAGAAAATCATAGAAAAATTTAGTCTCTGAAGAAAATAATTGTAAGAAAAATGGTACTATAAAGATAGCTAATGCGATACTTGATTTTAAAATGCTTCCAATAACCTGCCTAGATTCTACAGGTTCGAATGACTTCTGTTTTTTTGGTCTCTCAAGTTCTCGTGTAGATATTACCTTCTTATGTTCTTCATAGATATTAATATAAGAATCAATTATTTCTTTAATATAATCACGTGCGTGAACAAAAACAAGGAGCTCTGAATTTCTATTTAGTTCACATAGCTCTTTTCTGATTATTTTTGTCTTATCATTATTTAGATAGAAGAATTCTGGGGTATTTTGACCATAATCAATCGCAGTATTGTTATATATGAGATCTAGAATATGAGTACGTGCTTTCTTTCGAATAGGCGAGATAGATTTTATCGTGTCACCATCCCTCACTATGCCTTGTTTATAATCCAACCACTCTCTTTCTACGTTTGTAATGGTTTGTTCTTTAAGATATGAAAACTTTTTAGTGAGTTTATGTTTTTTATTGGATTCTAATAATTCCGAATAATGACAATTTTTAGCATTTATATATTTCTGTTCCATTTCTTGTAAAAAGGAAACTAAACTATTACAAATGTCAGCACTTATACCTATAGAGCACAAGTAGGGAGGATACAATTTTCTATGTTGAGTAAGTTTTAAGAAATTCAATTCTTTCCCCAAGATTGGAGCTAGCATTAAGAGGAAGAATGCATGATGATCAATTTCAGGATATTTGGTAAATAATTTCTTATTATTCACTATAGCAGAAAGAAAATCTTGAGATACTTTGAGCTCATATATTAGTTTTATTAATTTCCATCCTTCTTGTTCATGTGAAGTGAATTCATTTATTTGTGTCTGAATTACTTTATTTATAATTTTGAAACTTCCTTTCTTCTTAGAATATTGCTCCATTTGTTCAATATTATCTGCTATTATTTGCGAAGCGTCAAACAATTTCCTACTTTTTGGACTATTAAAATAGTGAATTCTTGAATTCTTAGCAGGATAATGGAAAGACAGTTGTGGTTCAATACTCAATTCTTGATCATTTGGTTCTACAACATCATCATTATATAATGATAAATAATCTTCAACTTGATACTCCTCAAATTTTTTATATTTCTTCTTATTTTCTTTAAGGAATTCGAGTAACGCGTCTTCTTCTTTTTTAATTGCTTTATAATATTCTTTTGATATATTATCTAATGAGTGACGTGATCTCTGATTAGCTATTTTCTTAAGGAAAAGAAAACCTTCGGGATAATAATTTCTTGTGTTTCTATAATGGAGATAAATAGATAATATCGTCCATAAGACCTTGTGAGGTAGTATATATCTTAAATTATGTTCCTTAACCCAACGCTGGGATCGTTCAATTTCTTTAATTAATTGCTTATACGACCACTCTAAGTCAGAATAACTCTCTACAATTCTTACGAAAAGAAAATCTTCAGGAGTAAGATGTTGGATTTTTTTGTATTTTTCATACTTATAGAAAATCTCTTCAATAATATCTTCGAGTTTCTTTTCACTGGATTCCTTGGAGATACCTTGTTTTTGAACGTGGGAATCATCCTTACCAGTGTAAAAGTTGGTCTTGCCTGTATTTCTGAATATAAGAAAATATCCAACTGTCATTAGAACAGCTAATATAGAAAAGAGGATACCGATGGTGGCAAGATTTATTACCAGATGAGCTGTATACCTTATAAAGAAAACAAGGCTAATACAACCAAGAAGTATTCCACTTCTCACATAGAGCTTAATATTATGAAGATTTCTGATATTTTCGATTCTAATTTTAATTTGGCCAATAAAGGATTTTACTTTTTTACGAAGTGTAACAATTGCAGAAGAATTTGCGATTCTAATGAAAATACTTCCTATCCACACACATCCCTTCTTAATGAGAGAAAACAGAAATTTAAAGAGCTTTGGTATGTATCCAAGGACAGATGAAACAATAATCCCAGCAGCGACAAAAAACCACACTCCTATCTGAACATATATCCACATAAAATTCAAATCCAAGGGAAGAAATGAGGTAATAAAATATGAACCCCAGAGCAATGTCGACACGGATAGAAAGATAATAACCTGCTTTCTTGAAACATCATATTTCATAAAGTATAAAACCAGCTCAGATAATATGAAAAAGAACTGAGCTCCAAAGAAAGTGGCAATGAAGGTCAATTGATTATATGATATATGAGCTATTGAAACGCACAACCACATTATTATGGTAAAAAAGAGGGGAACATGGAAGATACGCTCTTTCTTTCGAAATAGAATAAACTGTCTTAGAGTAATAAAGAGCATTTGCACAACAATAAACAGATCGAGATGATATTCGATGATGAAAAAGGATATTGGAAAGCAAAGATATGCAAGAGCTATAAATAATAGTACTGACAATTCCACAATTACAGAAAATCCTAAGGTCTTACCAAATTTCTTGAGTCTTGATTTTTTACTAGAGGTGTTCTTAGAATCTATAAAGACTAAATCGGGAGCAAATATTTTTGCAAGACATATTTGTTTTTTTACTTTTGAATCGTTTGCTTCAATAAGAGAGTCTTGGGATTCTTGAGGTTCTGCTTGGAATTTTACAGAATCATCTGAAAAGTTTTCTATAGCATTTTCTAAAAACTCATCTTTATCTATTATTGTCTTATGAGAAGAGTCTTTTGGGGATTCTTTATGATGGCATAGATCGATTTTTCTCCAATGAATGTTCTTCTTCATTGTATGTTTTTTATTCTTATTGGAACGATAAATCAACTCATCTAGGAATTCAAGATGACCTTTTGGTAAGGGCTCCTTAGAGAGCTCAAAGAAAAAAATGTCGATAAGTTTCTTTTTTTCATGAGCTTTAACTAAATGTTCTTTTATTCTATATCGTGCTATTCCGTCCTGAAATAATTTGCTATACACCACTTCAGGAGGTTCAGAATCCTGATGGACAGAGCGATTCAATTCTGATGGTTCCTTTCTTTCTGTTTTACTCATTCTTTTACTCACTTTTTTTTGTAAATAAACTACAATAATTTAAATTTCGAAATACTTTCTCATCTAAAATGATAAGATTTATGTAAAAAATATAAATAGACCTGTGAGGATGATACTTGTATTGTCTCATGAGGTTTGCAATCTGTCGTCGCGCGATAGGACGTAGAGAATCAAAATTTACCTTTAATATCTTTCTATATAGTTGATCAGAAGAAGCTGGTCTAGAGTCCAAAAAGGTATTATTAAATTTAGCCAGTTCACGACTAATTTCCGCCCTATTTTTACTTATAGCCATCTTTCTATCCTCACATTAACTTATTTTAAAATAATATTGATATCCATATTTAAAGGAAAATTGACATTCTTATTAAAAAGAAAAAATGCCAAATTCTGCCTTTTTATAGCTTCTACACTCAAAATATAAAAGTGTATGTTCTTGATATCTGAATTCATGACCTATGATTTTGCTTTTCTTGATATTGAAATATTAAAATTATCTAGTATTTATAGTTTTTCGAAATTCTCATGCACTATACAGAAGTGACGAGTTGATAAAAAAAAGATTTGTGTGGTAAGAATTATAGATTTCATTGGAACCATCTCAGGTTTTTGTAAACAGTATATTTTTTTTATGGGTACAAAGATGTCACCGTAACTGGATTTTTTCTTTATAAAGAAATAGATCTATTTTCTGTAACTTTAATAAAATTAAGAATGGTGATGTAAAAGAGCATGATAGTAGAAAACGATATCGATGAGAATAGTAATAATAATGAAGTGTTAGATATTTTTCTTCATAAAAGGTATATTTTTTTAATAAGTATTGCCAAGAGGGAGATGACGGGAGTCTTCAATACCTCAATTGACCTATCCTATGCATGTGATATATCAAAAAGGTATGCATGGACTCTGTTAGGAAGGTTGGAATTAGAGGGATTAGTAGAAAAAGGAAAGAAGATTCGAAGGAATGGAACCCATTACTATAATTATATTCTTACTGAACAAGCTAAACAGTATTTAACTACACTTGCAGAAATCCTTCATAGTTTTTACAATGACGGATAAATGAAGGAGCTCAACGAAGATCAAAAGCTATGAAATATAATATAGATCACTCAGAATACAGAACATTTTTAACACAAAATCGAGAAAATATTGGAATATTTTTACACAAAAACTTAGGAATGATTCTGAAGCAAGACTCATCACATGTGACGAGTCTCAAAGGTTTAGTATCGAAAAGTTGGTAATATTTATATACGTTATCGTAATACTGTTTTCATAAGTAAATCTATAAAAAAAGATTAAAATTCAGGTGATATAAAATAATAAAATTTAGAAAGACTATCACCATAATTATCGTCCTGTGGTGTATGATAGCAGGTCTATTTACTATTATCGGAGTTCACGCAGCACCTCCAGTCAGACCAAGATTTTCATGGCAAGAGATGACGTTCTCTTACTCAACTCAAAAAGTATTTGATAACGAAACGTATGAAGTAGAAAATTCCGGGACTTTCACTGATGTGTATACCCAAGCCGATTATAATTACAGCGAGACTGAGGACTATGTTATAAAGGAGTTGCGTACAGTCTATCTTGAAGCTAATTTTTCTACTTATTTTAAGCATATAATCTCGGGTAATCTAACTGTAGACCTTAACTTAGATGTCTATCGCGTAAATGTTGATTACGGCACTGGAGTAAAGCTTTACTGGTTTGCTGTGAAAAAAGGGATATACAACCAAGAACATTACTTTACATCTATTTCTGGAAATTATACATATTATGAAGAAAGTAAGCGATATATCGAAAGTACCTATTATAATATTAGTTTACCAGGGTGGGAAATAACCGACACGTGGGCAGATACAGATACGGTTTTTGATGAGATTAACATAACTCATTATGAGGAGGACGTGGATGATCCCTATGTTGAGCATGTAATTAGAAATGAAGAATTCTCAATGCCTCTTATTCTCACGGTCCAAATGTATACTACGGAAAATAATGACAAAATAGCGTGGGCAAATCTTTTCAGTGATTTCATCATGTACAAAGATAAAGATAAGAACTTGATCTATAGCGCTGGTAATTCCCACGAGGGTGTTCCTTCTTTATTGGGGAGTACTGAATTTCTAGGTTTAATGAAACCAATTGCGCAAAGTTATTACATGCTTTATGATTGGAAACCATCAGGAGTCATTTTTACTTGGAATGTGTCAAATCCTTACGATATGACAATTGATGATATTGCATCTACAATTGAATTTACTCCGCCTACAGCTACTACTGATACAGAGATATCTTGGGGTATTGACTATCCAAACTTCCCAATAAACGTCGACAGCATGAAGTTGGGGTATTATACCCCCTTGAACGCGACATATCAAGAAACGACTCCAATCAGCTTTTCCTATGACTTCGATTACTCATTGGGAGAGAATCAGGCAGATCTTGATATGACTTGGGAGATTGGTAAGATCACTGATGACACACTATATCAAAAAGTGAAAGACTGCGGACTTGTCATGCCTCAATATAATTATTTCTTAGGTTCCTTTGATCTTGCTGAAGTTGATCAGAAACAATTAAGTGTTCCTACTAAAACTTTTACTTTTGAGTCAAATGATACAATTGTGGCAGAAATTAATATGGAAAACCCAGAGAAGGTAAACTATACGGTCTATGATTATTTTGGAGCTGATACCGAGTTTGAATCCAAAGGCGGGAGCATTCATCCAAACGTGATCGGATATAGTACTAAAACATCGTTCTCAGATGCACCATTGCAAAATCTTTTATATACATTAGATGATTTCGTGGCACTAGACACCACATTTACCGTGGCGGATGATCTATTCCGTATGGAGACTCAGAATTATCCAATATGGGGGGGAGAACGCTTTATTCATGATCCTTCTCTGTCAATCTTTTATGCCCCACAAATAGCACCACCAACTGGAATTCCGGGATATAATATATTTCTCTTCGTAGGAGTAGTGTTTGTAATATCAGTAATTATGGTGAAAAAGCAGAAAAAATCTAAAATCGAGACTAAATAATTTTTTTTCTTTTTTTTTGATAAAGCTTAATTAATAAATAATTTGAATAAAATTACAAAAAACTAGGGTTTGAAATATAAATAAAAAAAAATATAAATAGAAGAAAAAAATATTTTTTTACTTCCTTTTTCGCTTCTTTATATACACTAATGATATAATTGAAATAGTACCTAACAGCAAATACATATGATATCCTGGTATTGCTGGTCCAAGGGAGCCTTGATCAATTTCTTTTATGATTTGTACTTCTGCTTTTCCTATATATCCTCTTGAATCATTTGTATAAAAAATGATGGTTATTGGTCCCTCAGATGCACTATCCCATGCAGTTTCATTAATAAACCCTATTAAACTTGTGAATGTAATATTTGTAATTCCATGATCTATAGTATACCACATTATATCTGCAATTCCTTCATCAACCGATATTTCATAAGAGGGAGCATTTTCAAATGTCTTTGTTACATTAGGTAAAATTATCGAGATCATAGGAGCATCCCACCAAATCGGATAATTATCTTGACCTTGATTTCCGGGTCCTCCGGGAATATCATACACCGAGTCTCCAATTCCATCATCATTAGTATCTTTTCCGCTATAATCTGAATAATAATTTCCTATTGATCCATTATCCCAATAGTTAAGTTCCGTTGTAGCCTCATATACATTTTCTGTATTATCAAGATAATTTAGATAAAAGAGATTAGATCCATAAGACTCATAAATTCCACGATTGTTACCTACTATAGTATTTCTTGTGATATTATTATAACCTGCACCTGTTATCACATTCGATGTTGAAATTCCAACATCACAATCTCTTATATCGTTTAAAGTTATTTCATTATATTCATTAGCAATAGAGATTCCGAACCATACATTATAGATTGTGTTGTTAAAAACCTTATTATAAGTCACTCCTCCTCTATTGAGAGATATTCCATTCCTATTAGGCTGATTATATATTTCATTATTAAAGACATTGGTATGATTGCTTCTTTGGAGTTCAATTCCAGGTTGTCCATTACCGAAGGCTGTATTTCCATAAATTTCATCTAGTGTGTCCTCTACTGTAAATATGCCAAACTCAGCGTTATGGCTGACTAAATTATTTGAAATTATGGTACTTTGACTTGAATCTGCACGAATACCATTTCCGTTGTTATATGAGCAGTTATTATTTGTTACTACTCCATTTTCCACATATTGTAAATTAATTCCAGCATAAAAATAATTACTATTATAGAGGGTACAATTTCTAATAATAAAGGGCACATCCGAGTTCATAATAGTAATGCAACTGTCAGCATCTAATCCATCAATAGTAACATTTTCTATGATGTAGAACCCATTTTTAAAATAACACCAATCATTCGCAGTGGCAGCAGCCCAATCCCCATTCCCATCTATAAGTATCGGAGTCCCTGTTAGATTATAATATCCGGCATATCTAATCTCTTTCTCTATAGGGAAATCTCCATCCTTTTCAATGCTGGATTCATAAGGAGAAGTATACCAACATCCTACAAACATGGTAAAGAGAAGGAAGAACAAAATTGAAAGTGCAGCTTTTTCTTTTAAATTATTGATAATAATCACCCATTTTTTGTCTATTATTAGTTTTTATATGAATTATTTGTCTATAGTTCATATAAGATCAAGTGAGATATAAACATTATAGTCTATTTTCCTGCGTGGATTTTTCCTTTAAATATGATTCATTAGGTATGAGAATTGCATTTTATAGAGCTTGTTTAAATTGGTTAGATCAATTAATGTCTTTACTTTATTTTTTAGAAATCATTACTCATAAAGTTCTAAAAAGTACTTTAATCGTTCGGTTAAGGATTTTAATATATTCAGTAAAAATTCCGAACGAATTTTGGGAATAATTTTTCCTCCTTGAATAAGAAAATACCCTTTTGACCATCTATGACCTCAATGACAAGACTTATTTTATCGTGATCTTTCCAATTTAACGCATCTGCGATAGAAATTGGAATATTTAACGTTCCAGAACCTTGCCCTTTATATTTTCGATATTTTATAGTCTTTCCATTCATGATTTTAACCTTATCCCATAAGATTAGCTCTTCAAATCAATCCAAAATCAATTTTTTTGGAGATCCTTAAACTTCCTTGTAGATAAACGAATTCTTAAAATAGTAAGTTCAAAAAGGCCTAAATCTTATAAATTAATAGTATCAAGAGAAATTGATATTAAAGATATTCTTCCTGAATAAGATTATTTTTTATACGAACTTTAGTATTATTAGGTGGGATATATTCAGGAGAATACTTACACTTTTTCAACTTAGGATTCCTGAATTTCGGAACACCTTTTATAATATCATGCTCACAAATAACTGCATATATTGGAGTCTTGCATTGTATGCACTTGGCAATGGTATCACATTTATAACACTCCATAACGAAAAGATGTGCTAGAGAACATGATCCACAATTATCATTTTCGTATTTCTCTTCTAAGCCATAATCCGTCTTTTTTTTGTTATTCATTGAAGTTATTTTATTTTGTGATTTCTTGAATTTATTCCCTGCTTCCTTATATTTATTGATGTTATGCTCTCGAATAGATTTGCTTAAGGATTCAATTTTATCTACCTTTTTCTCGGTAGTATCTAAGGAGATCTCATTCTTTTTTACTTTTTCTACTAGTTGTTGGGCTTCAGGATCATTTATTCCTGCTTTTATAATTTTTTCGGCTTTTATAAATTCTTGTGCATCTGTTGTTGAGGGGTTTCTAACATCGTGAGATTCATCATTAATTAGCAGATTCTTCTCAGGAATCTTCTCTGAAGTAGTAGTAGGAACTTCAAGAACGTCTTTTAATTTATCCCTTATTATCTTTTTATTCTCAATCTGCCTTAATTTCTGTAATAACTGCTTCTGTGTTATTCTTTCATCTTTTATTGCTTTGATTGTTTTAGAATTAAACTTATTATTAAGTATGGCTTCCCCTATTTGAGTTTTATTGTATAAGGCGCTTTTTTTCAGTCCCAAGATGGAACAATACGTATCACTAAAAGAAGGAGAATTATTGATCATATTTCCACCCGATGGAAATATGGTTTTGTGATCTTGCTTATACTTTGAAGACCGGTCATATTTTCCTCTCTTTGTCTTCGGGTATTCTTTCTCATGTAATCGTTTAAGTCTTGCAACTCCTATGTAGACTTGATAATCGGTAAAATCTTTTCTTAAAAAATTTTCTTCCAATTCCAATTCTAAGGCTTCCATCTCAGTAAGATGATCTATAATAGTAGGAATCGTCTCCCAACCAAGATCTGTAGCGGCAGAAAAACGCCGAAAACCTTCAACTAATACACAATTACTGTTTAAAGAAATGGGGTTTCTTAAACCGAATTTAGCCATCGATTCTCTTAGAGCTATATATTTTAGGTCATTCTTATAATCACCAAACTCCTGTCTAACCCTCGCTTGCGGATTTACCTTAACGTGTGCAAGCGGAAACTCTTGAACAGTTAATTCTCTTTTAGGTGATGGAGGATGCTTATTGTTTTCTTTTATCATTATAAACCTCCCCTTAGGTAATAAAAAATGCACTCTCGAAGTAAGGTTATGATTGAATCAACTGGCATATTTGTTGGTTTTGTCATTTTGCTAAATACCTCTCTTTAAAAAGTAAGGTTTTAACCCCTAACCCTAGAAGAATTGTACAAATTTGTACTCCTATACACATGTGGAAAAATTTGATGTTTAAAAAAGATACTGTTCTGAAGTCTTGTACGTTTTGATCGCTACAAAATTGAATTTTCATATTCATACTAATCCCTGTTATTTAATCATTCTGCTAAGATAATTTTTTAATTGCATTATGAAATCATTAAAGTCGGCACTTGAAATATGAGAGACTGATAGTAATTGTGATTTACTGATTTTGTGGTCATTAAGTCGCAAATATGTATAGATAATAAGAGGAATGAGAAGTCGTGGATCTCGATATTTCGTGGTTCTTCGAAGTTTTTCGCTAATCATTGCATATTTTTCTAAAATGATCTTCTTAAAGTCCTCGAAAGCGAATAGATTTAGACCAATGATTATTTTCGATATTTCACTTTTTGCAATGTGCATTGAATCTGTTTTTCTATGTACCATTATTTTTTGTCGATGTAAATTATTTATTCTATTATTTTTTAGAGCAGATATTGAAGATCTCACTCTTTAAAATTATTGTCATATTTTACTACATGCAAGAAATAATAAGAAAATCAAGAAATATAAACTTTGATAAATTATCCAACCATTATGGAACTTAATACTGAAAAAACGCTGTCTCTGATTATTTAATTGAAGGCTATCTCTTTTAATTTTCAAAATGATTCGATAGTTCTTCTTATTTTGCTATATAAGTAGCAAAATCCGAAATGGATAAAGAGCTTAAAAAGACTGAAAATGTTAAAATCCTAAACCTTTTAGAAGAAAATATTCGATTTTGAATATTAAATACAATTAAAAAATAGTAAAAAATAAGGAAATATCATTTTTTAAAAGTTATCCAACCAACATAGGTATCTCTAATCAAGAGCGATCTCTTTTAATTTCTTCTTTAGGCTTTTAGAGGCCTTCAGCTTATCAAGTTTTGAAATCGTGTCAATCGCATCTCCAACGTGTCGTCTGATAGCTTCCATGATAAATTCATGATGTGTTCTATATCCTAAATCAGGGATAAAAATAAGGATAGTATCGATTAACAATTCTGGCACCTGCACATTCTTATATTTTGTTTGTTTTTTTTCAGTCAGTTGGATTCACCATAATCTTTCATTTTTATCAAATCTTTATTTTTCGTGTCACCTTAAATTCTATAATTTTTATACCATCGAACTAAAAATATCAGATATTCATTTACCAAACAGTTCTGATTATGTAATATAATCTCGTTAAACTTTTGAGCAGCAAATAGCTTATCAATGAGTTTATTATTTCGAAATAGCGCATCACCTGTCATTTTTGCTGAATGTGGATGTATCGAATAGAACGCTTCTGTTAAGGACTCGTATTTGGACTCTGATTTTTGAATGTTGATAATAGGAAATGTCGTAATGAAACTGAACTTAGAGATGTCTTCACCTTGAACTTGCAGGTATTGATACATATTTAAAAGTTCAACTCGTTCATGTTCGCTAAAGGCAAAAAACGAGAGATCTCTTGCAATCCCTAGTAATGTGAAAATTAAATTATAGAGATCTGTTTTGTGAGAAGAGTCTTCAATATAATATGTTAGGATGGTATCATGAATTAAAATTCCGCAGCAAAATACAGGTGATCCCTCGAAATCTAAAATAGCGATTTTATACATATCAGGACTTTTATTAATTGCACCTTTTTTTTTTACAAGTTTAATAAAGTCGGGTCTTTTTACGAGCTCCAATTCCTTTATTATTGAAGCAAAATCATAATTACTATTAATCCTATTAGCGATATTCCATTTTTGCATCTCATTTATCTCCATATTTCAACTACCTTGGATTGCTCACCTAAACTGTAGAATTCACGGATAAATTTTATGGAAGAAAAATAGAGTTTGCTAATGAAATGAATAGTCCTAATCAATCGTCCTTCATTTCCTTCAGAAGCTGGATCGTGAGTAAGCTCGCTTAAATAATATCGTACAAGATGAATTAACGAAGTGGAGTCATTGTAAAATTCATTCACACAATCAATTTGTTCTTTTGTAAGATCTTCATTATCCCCTAAAATCACTTGACTTGAAATGGTATACACCGCAATATTAAATATTTCTTGAGCTTGAGAGAGAAAGTTATGGAATTGAACTTCATTTTGAAATAGTTCAATTAGACTCTCTTCATTCTCTCTCAAAAATACTTCGGATTTTAGATTAAAGAAAAATTCAATATAATAATAGGTATTTAACCAGTGTTTAAAGAGAGGAAAGCTTATCTTCTTATGTTCTAAATGTAATTTTACTAAGTTAAGCAGCTGATCCTTATTTTCTACCCTCAATCTGGAGGCCATATTCCTAATAAAATTAATAAAATCTTTTAGCACCTTACCATCATACGATTCTACTAGGTCATGGATATAAGCATAAAAACTCCTTAGTTCAAAAAATCGATACCAGAAGCTAAAACTTTTTGGCGAACGCATTATAGAATAAATGGTTCCGAATCTGAGTAATGTGGCAAAAGCAGGAAGCAGTTTATCAGGGCGTAAAAGATTTTTAATATGATCTCTGGTAATAGTGGCTGGTTTTTGTAAAAATAGTTCAATACCATCCTTGTTAAACTTATCAATAACATTTTCGAGCTTCGCATCTTCACGTACTTTCTCATAGTCCAGATATTCTTCACAGACTTTATTTGTTCTCATATCTGAAATCGGAATGGATACCAATTTTGAAGAAGGGTGTGGGCTGCATAGGCGAAATACTCCCCTACTCATGGAAGAGCAATCAAGAAGTATTGCTAAACGATTTTTCGCATCCACAGATAACCGAAATAACTGATAAGGATATACTATTCGTAATTTTCTGATAATTTCAGTAGGTATGATGATCCCTTCCCTATATACTGTATATAGCAATAATGACTGAAGAAGAGATTTAGCAAACTTAAACTTGTCATTTAAGCTGCTAGTTTTCTCTTTCTTCAGCGTTTTCATGCCGGGGAGAAGGGAGAACCGATAAAGTTCTGAAAAATTTACATACTGCTCCACATCCTGGACAACTTTTGGATTTTCTAATTTCGCAAGTAAGTGGAGACCTTTCGCGCCTGAAAATGAGACTTTAAATGGAGGTAGTCCAAATCGAGAAGCGGTTCTCATAATGGATTTCGCAATATTTAATGTGAGCGTCCATACTGTCTGGTGGGGGAATAAGTTATAAAATAATGGGGGAACGTCAATATCAATTAAAAAGTATAGAAGATCGTCATTTACACTCTTTACTGAACAGTATATTCCTACAATTCTATTTTCTTTTATGATTTTTTGATACTCTTTATGAGGAGTTAGCTTAGTTATTAATTGATGGAATTTCATTGATGAGCCATTAGTCGATACGGCTCTTCGCTTCTGAGGATATATTTCGTCTTTAACAATATCAAGGGTGATCTCTGCTTGATTTTCGAATCCTTCAGGAAACATGAACGTTTTTAACACCTCAAAGTATCTTTCATGTCCTAAGAATTCATTAGTTCTTTCAAGGTCTTTATGAGAAAGAAAATTCCCAATCTCTTGTACAGGTCTTTTATTCACTTCAAAAGTGGTGATTTTTCCAAATTTAGAAGTGCCTCTGATTTCTCCTTCTATGTTCAGAAGAATCTGTTTTGAAAATGAAAAATCATCGACATTCCACCATTTTAGTAATGCAACTACATCTTTTAAGTCTAATTTGTTTAGGTTAAAGATTAACTCTACATTATCAATTCGAACAGATCGCTTCCCTTTCATTTTCTCAAAAGCCTCAAAGCGTTTAATAGAAAGTGAATTTTTTAAGGAGCTGTATTGATTGAGAGTATAATCTAATGTGTTAGTGAGAATAGTGATATTACTCTTGACCTTTGCTTTAACCATGTCCACGATAGCTTCGAATTCATGGCTTTTGAAGATTCCTTGCTGATAAAATTGGTCCAAAAGATTATAGTCAGGAGTCTGAATTTGAATAGTAACTCTAAGTCTATACAATTTATTCCAGTAATAAGGGTGATCCTCATCCTGTAGTAGTTCCTTTAATTTATTGAACGTTGCATATAAATCAAATTTTTGCAGCATTAGATCGTCTGTAATGTATTTTATCTTTTCCTTATAATATATGCTCATCTTACGCGGTCACCTCGGTTTTCAATCTATTGAGTATTTGGTCTCGTAAAAATTGGTGGAGATCTTTCTGGAAATCATTGTCCACTAACTCATTTACAGACTTTATCAGTAGAAGTAGTTTGCACAGAAGTGAAATTCCGAAGCTCTTTAAATTAAAGTCCATAGTACTTGGTTTATTTTCCAAAAGCTCTTGTATCTCAGAGTCTTTAAATTGAGTCTTAAACTTTTCATATGAATCAATGAAATGCTTAATATCTTCAACATTCACTTTTGGTTCATTTAAGACGGATTTAGCGTTTACTTTATTTGGTAAATTCTTGTTTTTATTGTGAGGTATGTGATTTGAACCTGAAGGTTTTTTAGTTCTTTTGAGTAAATTCTCAATAATCACTGGGTCTGATTCGATATGTTTAAACGCTTCCGTTTTTCCAATATGTACCTCCAATCGAGGATTATCTCTCAGAAAGAACGTTATTGAATGGATGGAGAACTCACATTCCTCTGGTTTAAGAAGACCATCAAAATTAAAGGAAATAACTATATAATTCCTAACGAAAATAATATCTTTTTTCTCAATCTTGATTGTTTCTTTCACTCTACTTGCAGGATTATCTATCAATCCTATACTATAACAAAAAAATACATGTTGGACAAGCTCAGGAGAGATTTTTTCGACCTCTGCCTTTTCTGTCTTGACACAACAAACTTTTATATTACTATCTAAATATATTATCTTTTTTACAATCATTTTCCAATGTACTCGGCAATAGTTATAAAACTATTAGGATAGTCCGATCATGATTATTTAAAGTGCGAGAATTTTCTTGGTAAGAATGAGAAACTGTTATAGAACAAGAATAGAACTTGTCATAAAGCGATTTCTATAAAAACCAAAAAACAAGAGAAAAAAAGAGAAGGGGGATTTTTGTTTAAGAAAAAACAGATGGCTTGCCGAGCACAACTGGAAGTCTTTAAAAAAAGCTTCTAATCCCCCAAGGTAGTATTACGCAAATCTGCTATTTACGTAAAAAGGATGGGTAGAATTTCGGTATTGAGTTTGACTCTTTTCTGAGGTTTTTAAGATCAGCTCCACTTTCATGAATTCAAAATCCACTTTCAATACTATATGTATACACTATGAGTATTTAAAGTACGAAAGTTTGAGAGATTAGAAATTTTTAATAAATGCATGAGCGGGGTAGAGATTATTTTATTTTACAAAGAAGTTATATCCATAACTCTTATCTACTTCAAGATTTATATTTTTCCAATTTCTTTTTTAAATTATCCATATCCTTTATATATTCTTTACTTTTCTCTTCATATCGGTATATTGCTTCCACGAGAAATTCTAAATTTTTCCTAATAATAATAGCATTTTCTATACATATCTCATCTGATTCTACATGGATTCCTATACTCAAAGCTTCATGTAAAGTTCTTAGAGGATTATATCTATCTTGAATCAATATTGGAGGAATCAAATCTTTTACAATTTCAATTTTTTCAGCTGCATTTTTTGTTTTTTTAGCTTTAGTTAAGGCTTCCTCATATTTTTCTTTTTCAATATCCGGAAGTAGATTGGAAATCTTATCTAATAAATCATCGATAATTCCTTCTATAATTCGTCTATAATAGGCATGTGCTCCAATACCAAATCCAAAATTCTCTGAAATTCTTCCTTTTTTAAAATAATCTTCATATTCTTTTCCTATAACTTTTTTTATATACTCAGGAATAGAGATATCCAATGGAGGAAATTGACCAATCTTTTGAATGTATTCAAAATTCTCGTCAACTCTTATAAAAAAAAATCTCATAAATTCTTTGCAGGATGCACAAAGATAATCCAGTGTAATATATTTGTTCATGTTAGAACGAGCCTCAGATTCTCTTAGCAACTTTGGATGTATATGAATAAAACTATCATCATATTCATTCGTCATATTGAAAGTCCTATTACCATCACAAACATTGCAAAACATGTTAATATTTACTTGATCAAATTGTAGAATAAATTCTGGAACGTTAAATGGGAATTTAGTATAGAGGGGTTGTTTTTCAAGAAATTTTATATCTGGCATTTTAATCTTTTAAGAAAAAATTAATTATTGAATTAACAATTAATTAATAAATATTTAAAATTTTCATTCTAACCCATTAATAGAAAAGATAAATTTGTTTACCTAGAAATTCCGCAAGAATTAGATATATTACAATTTGCAGAATAACTTCTATAAGAAGAAAGAAAATATTTCCCTTACGAATTAATTATTGATATAAAAGCAGTAATTTAAAGTACGAAAGTTTGAGAGATTAGAAATTTTTATAATTGAATTCTCATATAACTTCTTGGTGAAAACAATTTGAAATTTTTGATAGAGATCTAGCACTCTGCTCAGTTTAGAAAAGAACAGGATTTTTAATCATCATGTAAATTATATCCGTTTGGTTCAAGTGAATTATATTTTTTGATAGAGATCTAGCACTCTGCTCAGTTTAGAAAAGAACAGGATTTTTAATCATCATGTAAATTATATCCGTTTGGTTCAAGTGAATTATATTTTTTGATATATTCTTTCTGTTTTCTATCCAGCTCTTCTTGGTTTGATGCAGTGTCCAAAATTTCAAACTCAAAGTTTTCTAATCCATACTTTTCAATATCCTTGATTAACTGCTCTGGGAGGTCCTTTTTTATTTTCTCATATATCTCTTTTTTCATAATTTTTACTCTTTTTACGATGTTTATATGAATATTAAACCAAGATTATTTAAAGAAAAATTTGATAGATTAGAAATTCTTAAATTAGAAAGAGTATACATTATAAATGACATAATTCCTATGCACATGTGAAAATCATGGAGAATAATAAAGATAAAGCAGAAGATTTTTATCTCCTAAGTTTAAATACAAAAGTGTCTAATTATTGGTTAATTACTTAAAAATAAATCTTATACGATCTCTCTGTTTTTAGCAAAACAAACTCTACAGTAGAGTTGATCTTTATTTATCTTAGTACCACAATTCCAGCATACGTCTGTATTTAGTGCCTGCTGGATTGGAAAAGTGAAATCTGTCTTAACCGCGAGTCCCCTATATACTGTTACAAGAGTCTCAGGAAACCCCCAACATTTGTAATCAAAATTTATTATTGCATCCGCTCCCAAAGCTTTAGCTTTTCTCTTCAACTTCTCTTTAGCGGCGATCTCGGTGCTTTCACAAGGCTCTGCAAAAAGTCTTGTCTTGACCTTTCCTAAAACTTTTATAATCTTTTGGTTGGGAATATTATCAGTTTTCGAGACGATCACTTGGAATTCACTTTGACTACAATTTTTTCTAAATAATTAATATCAAAATTTTCTTTTATATATACCTAGCATATTTACTATTCATGTATGAAGGACCTCATAGTGTAATAAAAAATATCATATTCATTTCTGTGATAATCCTAATCTTTATGCCTAAATTTAATCTTTATATATTTACTCTATCCAAAGATACATTAATCTCTACGTTTCTAAGAAAGATTGTAGTTATTTATCTCTTACTTTTTTTTTTTTAAAATTGAAAATTAGATAAAAAAATTAGATAAAAAAATAATTTATTTGGTATTGATTACTTTTTGAATAACCTCATAGTTTCCTGTTGATTGTATTTTCTCCTCGTCCTCTCTAATATAAAACTGTACATCGTGATAAGGCCAAAAAATCCGCTCTTCTCCTGGTAAGCCAGTTGTAACCACCGCATTGAACTGAGTTTTCATCATCTCCACCATTTTCATATACTTTTTATACTGTTCTTCAGCGTCCATCATGGCATCGATATTAACCACTATTATTTCCTGACCTTTTTGGGCGATAAGTTCTTTAAGTCGGGTTATTAAAAACTCCCATTTAACTACCCAAGATTTATCTTTTGCCAAGTCTATCCCTTCTCACATACCCTATTTAGTCTTCCTGTAATTCCTGTAATCGCTCCAATTAAATATGCTAACTGTCTCATTTTATCTTCCTCTTCCATTGCAGTAGTATATACAGTATTCAATCTATTACATAAATCCTCGATAAATCCCTCTGGAGTGTTAATATCTTCTCCCCAAAAAGTTTTTTCATTAATAATTTTCATTTTAATATCTCTTGATCGTCTTATATTATCTTTGAATCCTAATTATTTAAACAAAAAAATTGATAGATCGTTGATTTTTGTCTTTTGGTAGTGAAAATCCCTAATTATGAAAAATTCTTTAATTGAGCTTTCAACTGCGTATTTTTATAAATCCTTAAAGTTTTGAACTATGAGATTTAAATGTCTTACTTGTGTTGTTTATATTGGGATCAATTTACAAGAAGTTAGAGACAGTGAATGAGCAAGAGTTAAAGCCCGTACTGGTATTTGAGTATAATGATAATACGGGAACCTTTATAGATATAGAGAGGAAATTCCCTCTTTATAAAAATTTAGACTCCGATAAATTAGTTCTTTTCATAGATTTCACCCTGGGTAGAGCATGGCTTTGGTATGGAAGTAACACTACCACCCAAATGCAATCAAATGCGAAATCCTCAGTAGGCGCTTGTATTGTAAAAAATTTACTTTTGAAGAAATTTCCAAATTTTATTTTTATGAAACCAAGAATGAAGTTTATACTTACGCATACAATAACTCGTCATATCGAGGAGGGAATCGAGCCTACACAATTCAAAATCTTCGTTGGTTTAGCAGAAGAAATTGATTATCCAGAATTTAAAGTTAATGAGTTAATCACATTAAGGTTGATCGATGATAAAACATTTATATACATAAAAAGTAAGAGGTTTATTCAGTGTATGCGTCTTTTTTTGCATATCCCACAGGACAAAACAAATTTGTATGAAAAAATTGAATCTATTGACGAAGCCACAGAGATTTTTGATGAATTCTTATTTGAGAATACGATAATTAAAGGTGAGTTTCTAAGACCTATAGAAAATCATTCTTATATCATTAGTCCTGAAGAAGAATTTTGGGGACATTGTTCAAACCTCCAAGCATGGGTGGAACATAACTATGACACTCGATTACTTCATTCAAATCTTTCATTCCCTCTACTAAAAGAACTATCAGATGCAGGAGATCAATTTGCATTGATAAGATTTAAAGAAGAGATTGTAAATAGACTAGAAGCAGGTTATTTCCCAGTTATCCTTTACTTAATTAAAGAAAATTATATACGTTATCTATCTCCAGATTATTTACTCGATTTAAGAAAAAGGTTTACAGGAAAAATTACCCCACAGATATTTAATTTATTAAAAAGAGAATCTTTTGCAGGGGAGAGAAAACAGCAGAAGCCGTTAAGTCAATATATAAAATTTAGAAAGCTAAAAGAAATATTATACGTACCTCATATAGTTAATCAGATGGAACCTAAAGATTTTGTCTTAGGATTAGCAAGTCTTGATTTCACCTACTTAGACTTTTTTATGAGTCCTAACCTTAAAAATAAAGAAGTTTATTTTGAAGATTTGGCAGAGAGATTATTTGAGGGGTTAAAGAGTAAAGATTCTTTATTCTTTAAGGCAACTAAGCATTTTATTGAAAGAATTTTTGGTTTTATCTTTTCCACTAAAGAGTCTATTCAGGACTATTCAGGAACTATTCAGGAAAAAAGGAGCCATCAGCTGATAAAATCAGATGATTATGAATCATGTATAGTATCCATAAAATGGCTGTTAGAAAGAATTATTGAAAACAATGGGAAAGATATAATTAAAGAAAGAATTAAATTATATTCGAGAACATTTAAACCAAAAGTTTATAGCCAGATACGAGCTCAATTAGATTTAGTAGAAGATGTAGAATCCTTTAGGAATCTTTTAAATCATGTATTAGAACTCAACAAAAATAGGAATGCTAGAAAAAAATAAGATATTTCGACATTTTTTCTAGATAAATATTTAGAATAAGAGGGATATTTGAATTTTTATCTTTTGGTAGTGAAAATCCCTAATTGTCAGGTACGTATTCTATATCATCTAAGATAGGGTCAATAAAGAAAATATTTTTGTGTCCTGCTTTCTCAATTAATTTCTTCGAGAGAGAGTTCATAAAACTCCATATTTCGACTTTTTTACCTAATTCCTTTAATTTTTCTACAACCAAGGCAAAATCACCGTCACCACTTACGAGAATACATTTATCATACGAATCTTGCTCTGCTAACTCTACAATCTGTTGGTAAATTAAAATATCAATGCCTTTTTGTCTTCTTTTTCCATTTTTGGATCTTTGAACTCTTCCAAATAGAATTACATACCCCGCACTCCTTAAATAATCATAAAATTTCTGCTGCTCATCTGTTACATTTCGTGGTTTTCCCATAAATATAAACGGTCCAACTAAATGACATTCTTTTGCTAAAATATCTTTAAATTTCATATAATCAATACGCTTCTTAGGATCCTTTTCCATTAGGCTATAATAGACATTGGCCTCGTCTACAAATATCATCGCTCGCTCTTTTCCCAACTATACAATCAAACCTCCGATGAATAGCCGTATATCTGGGGTAAATTTAGGGTATACTCCAATGGCGTTATTAGGGTTTTTACTATAGTCGTGATCAGAAGAAATTCCTTTAATATGAATAGAGAGTAGAAATTTTTTGATAAGATTGGACAATTCTGGGAAGTCCTTCTTATTTGTCGGGTACACCAGTAATTGTATTTCTTCTGCCATAACCATTAAGAAAGTATAAAAAAATACTCTTTTAAAGAACGAGCTTTCTTTTCTTACATTTTGGTATATCTTTACCTTTCCATCCAATTTCTGTATGAGTAGAAAATTACAGATAAACTTTATATAGTAAGGAAAAAGAAATATAAAATAATCCATATACCGAAAAAAGGTGTTAAAATGGAGATCCATAGGTTATTATTTATTTTCTCACTGATACTTGTCGTTGTAGGACTTGCAATGATAATTGGCAGTATAAATAATCCAAGCAATTTGGTTCTGGTGGGATTTGTACTTTCGATTGTAGGGTTCTTAGGGATAGCTGTATCAGGTGTATTGAAATATTAAAATAATATTTTAATATTTTACTAGCAGTAAATAGAAAAAAAGTACAACGCATAGCAAGTCATAACGCATTGAAATATGAGCAAGAAATAGAAGTCGAGCTATGAATAGAAGTTAACAATATATTAGATCTCTCACTCAACTTATAAACCCCTAACTGCTATGCGGTTGTACCTATGTATATTACAAAAAATTTGACAAATTAAAGAGTGTGAGATTACCGGATTTCCAATTTGTAAAGATTTAAATAAGTGAATTACTTTGAGACTCGAAAATTTGTGATATATCCTAATTATATATGATTTCACTTTCTATCTATTGGACATACCCTAAAGAAGTTAAATCCTAATTAACAAATTTTTATATAATTGTTATTGTATACAACTTTTTTTTACAAACATTTAAGTACGTTAATGTTAATTGAAGGTCAGGATAAATACGAGGTAATCGAATAATGGGACAAAGACTTGTAAATACAATCGGAAAAATTTTAATATCAATCGATTTATTATTTTTTTGTTATTATTTATTTATTTTCTTAATTTAGAATAAGGAGGTGAAGTAAATTTTAAACATAACTCAAAAATCTATTGAACAGCTAAAAATAATTCGTGATAAGTATCTTCCTAATATAGGAATACCTACGGAAAATAATTGGAAAAATAAATCCAATGATGATCTTTGGCTTGATGTTTTTAAGCAAGTTGTGGTCGTGGGAAATTCAAGACCAGTGGCTTCGGGTAAAATAGATAAATATGAACAAACAATAGCGTATGGAAAATTAAAGAATGAGAATAATGCACGTGAAATCATTCATAAAGTATTACGAGCAATAGGTACAATGTGGGTTGGCGATGATATTTATGAAGATAAGAAAGCAAAATGTCTCACCAAGAATTTAAACTATTTTAAACATTATCCTAACGAGGTAAAGGGATTTTTTACTTATGTGGAAGGATTAAATGAAAAAGATCGCATTAGATATGTTGCCAAAGAATTGGAATATATAGGAAATAAAAGTGCCAGAGATTTACTGATGGAATTAGGTTTAATTCGTAATAGTATCGCTTTGGATGTTCGAGTTGTTAAGAGTCTACGTGATGTAGGAATTAATATTCCAGATAATTATAATGATAAAAAATTATATCCAGAAATAGAAAAAGATATACTGGAAATCATTTGTAAGCCCTTGGATTTAGAAGGCGTGGAATTAGATAGATTATTATATAATACATATAAAAAATAAAATTTAATTTTTTTTAGCTTATTTTTGATATCAAAAGAAAGTAAATTTGATTGTGAAAAAGTAC
>JAHQWK010000007.1 GCA_029856145.1 Promethearchaeia archaeon | reverse complement strand
CATTTGATACAACCTGAACTGAGGGAAAAATTTTAATCGCTTCTTTTATAACATCCATTCTTAAAGTAGGTTCTCCACCGGTTAAAACAGCTATTTTTGTTCCTAATTTTCTATGGTATTTAAAAACCTTAATCCATTCTTCGTCCGATAATTCCGTTCTTTTATTTTTTAATTCCGTTGTTGATGAGAAAAAATAACAATGCTTACATTTTAAGTTACATTGCCAAGTTAAATCATAATTCACATATAACGGAACTTTTCTTATTATTGACTGTAAAAATGACGGACCCATGGAAACTAAACTTATTATGTTTTTCACGGTTAATAGTCCCATAATCAATTTAAGATTCCATATTTTAAAAATAAGTCTTAAAATATAACTAATTATTGCTTATTTTTTGTTCTCATAATTTGTTTTGATTTTATTAATTAATTTCTCAGCATGAACTTTCACGTAATGCTTATCTTCTTTCATTAATGATAATAATGGTTTGAAGGCGGATTTTCCCAATTTACAAATCGCGCTTTCGGCCAATTCTTTCATTTGAGAAATATCTTCATAGCTATTGCCTTCATTCCACGCTTCCTTGATAATTTTAAGCATGTCTCTGATTATTTTTTTACGGGTCTCTTCATCCGCTCCGTTTAACTTCTCAATTTCCTCTTAAATGCTTTCCATTTATAATTTCAAATAGGTTTTAAAATATTATTTATCTTTTCAAATAATTATTAGCAAATAACTCATGAACAAATTGTTTCAGACGCAGTACGGTATGCGCACGATTAAAAATATACGGATGAGAGCTCCAATCGACTGAATTGTCCTATTATAATTTCACCGACCTTGTTAGAGAAAATAAAATAAAGAACTAATAATAATGTATCATACTCAATAATTGAATAAAAATTAAATTGAATTGATTAATGTAAAGACCATGTCTGAACCTAATCCTCTTAAGGCAAAAGGATTTCACCCATATGCTGATTTAATCGGGTTTGAATTTACTAATTTGAAAAAAGGATATTCCCAATGTGTTCTACAAATTAACAAGAATCACTTTAACCCCCATAAAATTGTGCATGGGGCTGTGATGTATTCAATGGCGGATACAGGTATGGGAGGAGCGATATATTCTTTATTAGAAAAAGAAGAATCATGTGCAACTGTAGAAATTAAGATTACCTATTTCAAAGCAGTTAAAGAAGGAACCCTTATTTGTAATACAAAGGTAATTCATAGAGGCAAATCATTTGGTTTTCTTGAATCAGAGATTATGAATGATGAAACTCTAGTTTCAAAGGCATATGGAACTTTTTCAATTTTTAAAATTAGGAAATAGATCTAATAATAGAGAAAATTATGAAAGGAAAAAAGTGCCGAGTTATTGAAGATTATAAATCACCTTACACAGATCCTTTTTTAATAAAAGAAGGAGAGATTTTGATGATTGGTAAAAAAGATAGTGAATGGTCTGGATGGATCTGGTGTACTAATAAATTTGGAGATAGTCGATGGGTACCTGAAAATTATCTTGAAATCAAAGGAAAAATAGGAAAGGCAAAACAGAATTATAATGCAACTGAACTTTCTGTTAATATTGGAGAAGAATTAATCATTAAAGAAGAAGAAGCTGAATGGTTCTGGGTTATAAATCAACTTGGGAAAAGTGGTTGGGTTCCCATAAAAAATGTTCAAATTATTGATGAGTAATTTTAAGAGTGAGTTTGAATTCAATTTCTTTTTAAATATGAAATAACTCGATTTTTTAAAAACTATAGAGGAATAAACTTTATTCAGTTCAATTTGAAGTTATTATACCCTTTATGATTAAGGATTTCCTTTAATAAAAGACTAAATATTGTCTGTACATTATCTCCTGTCTTTGATGAACATTCGAGATAATTGTGTAGTTTATGTAATTCCATTAAATCTAATGCTTCTTCTTTATTACAGACTCTTTCTTCTTTAAGGTCTAGTTTACTGCCAACCATTAAAATGGGAAAATTTTTCGATACTTTTCGAAATTCTGGAAGCCAATTAATTACATTAATTAAACTTTCATAATTAGTAAGGTCAAATATGAAAATTCCTCCAGAACATCCTTGAGCATATGAGGGTATTAGGAATTTGAACTTCTCTTCACCTCCAAAATCCCATACTTGAAGTGTGACTTTTCCATTTTCTATATCTAATAACTTAATATGGATAGTTGCGCCTAAGGTTGATTTAATATTTTCATAAAATTTATTTGTGAGATAACGATTTATAAATGTGGTTTTTCCAACTCCGCTATCCCCGAATACACAAATCTTGTACGTTAGATTTAATTTTTGTTGTTTAGTCTCTACCATCTTCAAATATCCCTAGTTGTATTTTTGAATTTTTATGTGATCATCACATAAAATAGTCTTTTCTTATACCTTTATTTGTAGAACTACTAATTTTTAAGAGAAATATATCTTATTTAAAATATTTTTTTAAATTTAAATATTTAGTTCTAAAAATTTATAAATGATTTTTAGATGAAAATTCAATAACTTCTTATAATATACCCCCAATTAAAACAATGATATTCAATGTCTGATTATGATATAGTTATTATTGGGGGCGGGGTTGGAGGTACAGCTATCGGTGCAATTTTAGCATCTAAAGGCTTTAAGACCTTACTTCTTGAGAAAAACAAATTTATAGGTGGACGTTGTAGTACGTATGAGAAAGACGGCTTTAAAATTGATGTAGGAGTACATCTTTTTGGAAGATCAAGTAAAGGTCCCCATGGTGAAATTCTAAATATGATTGGAATGGAGGATGCTATAGATTGGGTTATATGTAGAAAGCCTGGACCCAGATGGTTTTATCAGGGCAAGTTTTGGGCTTTTCCAAGAGAACTCAAAGAATTTATTCCAGCCTCAGATTTTTCCAGTCTTATGAAATTATTCAGAGATGTAATGAAAATGAAAAATTTAGAAGAATTTGAAAGAAAGAGTGCAAAATCATTACTCTCTAAATATACTAACAATAATCTTGTACATTCCTTTATTGATATTATTTCATTACTCTATTTTGTTATCCCATATTATGAAATATCTGCCAGTGAATTTGTGAGATGCTTATCCTCACTATCAGCAGCTTTTAGTATTGGATACCCAAAAGGAGGTTGTATTTCGATACCTCAAGCCTATGCCAATGCAATCGAGAAATTCGGAGGAACCATACAAACAAACCAATCAGTTTCAAAAATAATAGTTGAAAATGAAAAGGTTCAAGGAGTTGAACTCGATAATGGTAAATTTATATCATCAAAATTAGTTATAAGCAATGCTGGAATAAGAGAAACTGTAAATAATATGATCGGGAGAAAATTTTTCCAAAGGAATTATATTGAAAATATTGATAAACTCAAGTATTCCATAAGTGCTCTTACACTCAAAGTTGCATTAAAAAAACCAATTACAAATTTTAAGTTAGTTACCTCATTTTCTTCATATGATCCTGAAGAGCGCTTCAATTCATTAATAAAAGGTAAGGTACCTGAAGAAATATTTCTTTTTATTCCGGTACCTTCAAATTTTGATGCTACTTTAGCACCTAAAGGAAGGCAGTTAATTATAGCCGGAACAGCAGTAACACAAGAGGGCTTTGAAAAAAATCAGGAGAAATGGATAAAGAATTCATTTGAAAGTCTTCAAAATGTTTTTCCAGATCTCCCTGAGAATCTAATGTGGTATGATGTATCAACACCAAAAGATATACATCAATTAGGTGGAAAAGAAGCTTCAGTTATAGGGCTTGCGCAAATGATGAATCAAACTGGTAATGATAGACCCTCTCCAAAATTGCCAATAGAAGGATTATATCTAGTCGGGGGAGATGCAGGTGGTTGGGGAATTGGAACAGAACTGGCAGCCAAAAGTGCTCTCGAATGTGCAGAACAAATCTTAGATAGAAGAATTTAATTTTGGCTTAAATATTTAAATATATAAATTTAAAAGGATCTCTCTATTGAATTAATAATTTTAATCATAAATCAGTTCTTTTTTTAAATTCAAACGAGATAACAGCAGAGTCTTTAATTCCAAGTTTGTTACTAAATCTTTTGATGTAGGATATCCTCCTTCTTTTCAGTACATCGTTGATTATTATTGTTGGTATTAAAGAAATTGTTAGGTAAAGTGGCATCCCCAACCATAACACTAAGCTAGGAATATTAAAAATATTTCCAGGAGCTCCTAAGTTCTCAATATATCTCGTAATAAAATCATATACAACTAGTATATAAGTTATAATAGCTCCTATACCTGCATAACTTCTTAAAATTATTTGATACCAATCACCAATCGAACGTAATACAATTGATTCAGTAGAATTTTCTATTTTTTGTTTATTTGAATAAATTATTCCAGAATCATGTAAAAACCAAACTGAGGAGAATAGCATCGTTGCTAATCCGAATGTTAATGTAAGTAAAATTACTTCCACAAAAAATCGTGTTAACATAGGGATTTTGGAAACATTCTCAAATATATTTGTTACATCTGCCGTCAAGATAAATTGTACTATAGTAGGAGTAAAAAGAATAGAAGCAAGATTAATTGCCATTAGTGTTGGAAAAAGGCTCTTTGAAAATAACTTGATTTTTTCTGATCTTTGCTCCATTTGAATTCCATAATGCATTTTTGAGCCATAAATTTTTTTGTGCAAATATAAAATAATTGGGGCTATGAGGTAACCTCCAACAATTAATCCAATTAATGAAGAAAGAGGAAGACTTATAATGAAAATAATACCGAGCTCTAAAAGCACATCATCTAAAGGTATCAAACGAGTTAATGCTATTGGAATCGCGGGTTGAAATAGAATTTTTAGTACACTAATTATAATTATCCAAAATAAGATATAAAGAAAAAATAATATTATTAAGGTTTTATACTTAGATAATTTCATAAGAACTAAAGACATGTATGATTTTTGAAAGCTTATAATTAATTAATCTAGTTTAAATGGATTTAATAATTTTGGTTCAAAATTGCTAATTTAAGATTTTTCCCACCAATATGGTATTTCTATAGTAAAAAAATTATTTGAATCTAGAAGTAATATCTTATCCTCATAAAAAGCAAATGATATCCATAAAATTTTAAATATTATATAACTTTAGAAAATTTTCTTCTTATACATTCAATGACAAACTTAAGCATGAAACTATAAATAAGATTAAAGTGATGATAAAATATTATAACAAAATATAAGATATAAAAGAGTTGATTAAATGACAGCTATTAGAAAAGAAGGAAAAGTTAATGATGATACAACCCTCATTGACATCAGAATGTTTGGAGTTCCTAATATTACTGCTCTTTATCTCATTGAAAGTGAAAAAAAATGCCTAATAGATGCAGGAACTCATACTGAAGCTCGAAAGATCCTTAGACAACTAAAAGAGTTGAATGCTTTCCCTCCAGATATGATTGTATTAACCCATTCTCACTGGGATCATTGTCAAGCTATCCCGTTTTTAAGTCAAAGAGCAAAGAAGGAGGGAAAAGAAATTGAAATATATGCTTCGGTAGAAGCGATTCCAAACTTAAGAGATCAATCTTATAATGAGGTTTTTGGAACAGGACCCTTTAATAATATTGAGGTTGATATAATACCTCTAAAGGAAGGAGATACTGTTGATCTTGATGGAATAACATTAAAGATTTTTGAAACTCCAGGGCACATGACGGATCATATTGCGATATTAGATGAGAAGAATAAAAATCTTTTTGTAGGAGATGCTCTTGGTGATAAAGTCTCAGATATTGTTTTTGTCCCCCCTTTTGTACCTCCAAATTGGGATAAAGATAAATATCTTAACTCAGTCGATAAACTCAAAGGAATAGATTATGATACAATAAGTTTGTCACATTTTGGTTTAATCCATGGAGATGAAGCTAAAAGTATTTTAGATGAATCTATCACTAATTTAAATAAGTGGTGGAGATTATTTGAGGAAAATATTGAGAACCTAGATAATATTCCTTATATGATTGATAAGGCGCTTCCAGAATTAATACCTAAATCGGAACTTGAGAAATATCCTCAAAAACTTAAAGAAGCTATTGCTTATTGGCTAAGTGAAGGTTTTAAAATCTCAAAAGGTATTTGAGAATAATCTTTAAATTCTTCTACATACTAGTTCTCCTTTTCCAATAGGGACTATCAAGGCATCTACTCGCTCATCAGCTAAAGCTTTATCCAACATTGGCTTTAATGTCTTATAATGATTGATTGCATTATCAGCAACAAGAATCCCCCCTTCAATCATATTTGGTATGATAAGATCATAACAGTCATCGTAAACTTCTTTTTCTGCATCTAGAAAACAAAATGATATATTCTTATAATTAGGAATATAATCTCTCGCATCACCTTCTATTAATTCGACAACATCTTTTAAATTAGTTAATTCAAATGTTTCTCTTGCTAATTCTGCCTTTTCTTTTAAAATTTCAAACGTGATTACTTTATTTCCAATCAGTTGGCACACAAGAGCTATCCATAGAGTAGAATATCCTGCACTAGTCCCAATTTCTAAAAAATCCCCTTTTGGGGCACTAGCAGCTAGAATTGAAAGAAATTTACCTGTTTCAGGAGGTATTTGACGGAGCCTTTCCATTCTATGTGTTCCATCTATTCTATCCTGTGTATCTAATTCTTCTAAATATTGCATTCGTTTCTTTATAGATTCTGGTATATCATGAAACATTTTCAATCAAATTTTATTGTTCAATTAATTTAGAGTTTAATTTAAAAAAAGAAAAATAATTAATAAACAAAATTATTGAACATTTAACCCTGTCATTTCTGCACAAATCTTCCATAATCGTTTAGCATATTCTTCATTGTAAGATTCTTCCGAGGATTGTCTTGGTTCTTTATTTATAAAATACTTCCCAGTTATTCCTTCCACTTCTGGTGAAGATGCTAAATATATTGAAGTTTCAGCTCCTTCTTCTGGACTTTTGAAGAATTTTTTTGCAAACCATTGGCTATATTTTGAATGATCTCTACTTAAATTAGTATTCACTACGCCTGGATGAAGGGTATTAGCAGTTACTTTAGTTCCCTCTAGTCTCCTACTTAATTCATAGGTAAATAATATCTCTGCTAATTTTGAGACACCGTATACTCTAAATAAGCTATATTTCTTATTTTCACTCTGAAGATCGTCAAAATCCATTTTGGCTCTTTTATGTGCTGCTGAAGCGACATTAATAATACGACTTGGAGCACTCTTTTTTAGAGTATCAAGCAATAAATTAGTTAATAGAAATGGTGCTAGAAGATGTGCAGCAAAATTCATTTCATATCCTTCAACAGATAATTTTCGTTTCTTAAGCATAACTCCAGCGTTGTTTATTAAGATATGTAAATTTTGATATTTATTCTTGAATTCTGAAACAGCTTTACGAATGGCATTTTGAGATGATAAATCACATAAAAGTAAATCCACTCTTTTGTTTCCTGTCTGCTCGATGATTTCCTTTCGTGCTTCCTCTCCGCGTTCTTTATTACGGCAAAGCATTACTACGGTAACGTTCATTTTTGCTAAAACCTTTGCTGTTTCTTTACCAATACCAGAATTAGCCCCAGTTATTAGACATATTCTTTCTTCCATCATAATTTAAAACTTCATTGTATAGTTTATCTTTCTTATAGTATGTGAAATGATAAAGCTATAATAAATATCTCGCCAATATACTATAAGTCGACATTACCGAAATTAAAATCAGCAAAATTGTAAAGCTTTTTTCCGTGGTTGTTCCTTAGTTTATCAGATCTTGGAGTATCCGTCTAAAAAACCAAAAAAAGTAAAATTTACTTTAAATCTTAATTTTTTTTTATTAAGTTTAAAATTTCCATTTTAATTAGATGTATTTTGGTTGACTGATATTAAGAAAAACATGAATGAAAAAGAAATTGAAGATTATGTCAATAATGTGCTTAATCAAATGACTTTGGAAGAAAAAGTCAAACAAATGAGAGGGAATGGAATACATCTAAAAGTGATAATGGACGGAGGGTTTGGCCGGCGAGTATATGATGCGGCAGGTTCCGAAAAATTTAATATCCCTCCATTTAAATTTACTGATGGACCTCGAGGAGTAACAATTCCTGGTTCTACCTGTTTTCCTGTATCAATGGCTCGTGGAGCATCTTGGGATGTAGATTTAGAGGAAAGAATTGGTGATGTGATAGGAAAAGAAGTTCGAGCACATGGAGGTAATCTTTTTTGCGGTGTTTGTATTAATAATTTACGACATCCATCGTGGGGGAGAGCACAAGAAACATATGGAGAAGATTCTTTTCTAATAGGAGAATTTGGTGCTGCGTTAACTCGTGGGGTACAAAAACATAATGTAATGGCTACTGCCAAACATTTTGCTGCAAATAGCATTGAAAATGCACGATTCAAAGTAAATGTGGAAATGGATGAGCGTACTCTTCGTGAAGTATATCTTCCTCACTTCAAACGTTGTGTGGAAGAAGGATGTGCTACTATAATGAGTGCTTATAATAAAGTTCGAGGGAAATATTGTGGTCATAATGACTATTTATTACGGGATATTTTGAAAGGAGAATGGAATTTCCAGGGATTTGTTCATTCTGATTGGATGCATGGTGTGAAAGACACTGTCGGGGGAATAACAGGAGGATTAGATGTTGAAATGCCTCGACCAAAATACTATAAATTTAGGAAAATAGAAGAAGCTCTAAAACAAGGTAAAATTTTAGAAATAATGATTGATAAGGCTGCTGGACGAGTCATGCGTACGATTTTACGTTATACTACAAAAGAAGATCCCCAAATTTATCAACCTAACTTAATTGGTTGTGAAGAACATCGTAAAATAGCACTAGAAGCCGCAGAAAAGAGTATGGTACTCCTTAAAAATGAAAAGGTTATTTTACCATTAAATAAAAACAAGATTAATAAATTAACGATATTTGGAAGATTAGCAAGAATTAGAAATACTGGTGATCATGGCAGTAGTAATGTAAATACCAAAAAAAGTATTACTCCAGTAAAAGGTATTAAAAACTTCTTAGGAGATTCAATTGAATTACTTTATAATGATGGAAGAGATAAAGATAGTGTTAAAAAGATGGCTAAAGAAGCAGATGCAGCGATTGTGGTCGTTGGATTAACTTATAAGGATGAAGGAGAATATATCCGTGAATTCAGAACTGGTGGAGATCGAGAGAATCTATTTTTACATGATGATCATGTAGAATTAATTAATTTAGTTACTAATGAAATCAAAAACTGTGTTGTTGTTCTGGTTGGAGGAAGTGCTATTACTATGGAGGAATGGAAAGATAAAGTACCTGCTATACTAATGACATGGTATTCGGGTATGGAAGGAGGAAAAGCTTTGGCAAAAATACTTTTTGGAGATGTAAATCCAGGTGGAAAATTGCCTTTTACAATTCCAAAAGATCCTAAGCATTTACCATTTTTTGATAAAAAAGCGGATGAAATTGAATATGGATATTATCATGGGTACACTCTTTTTGAAAAAAAGGATTATGAACCAGCGTTTGCTTTTGGATTCGGTTTAAGTTATACAACATTTAATTATAGTAATTTAAAAGTTGAATTAAAAGGAGATAAAATCATTACAATGGTGGATATTAAAAATATAGGAAAAGTTGCTGGAGATGAAGTGGTTCAATTATATATAGGTTTTGAAAACACTCAAATCGACCGCCCTGTAAAACTTTTAAAAGGATTTTCTCGTGTCTCACTCAAACCAAATGAAATAAATAATGTAAAAATTGAGGTTCCAATAAAAAATCTCGCATGGTACAACCCAAAATCCAAATCTTGGGAGATTGAACAGATTAGATACAATCTTTATATCGGAGCGTCATCAAGAAATGAAGATCTTTTATCTACTCAATTTGATTTAAAAATTTAAAATAAACAAGAAAAAAGACTTTTACATTAGAACTACGAGGAAGATTCTTTAGAAATATTTGAATTGGTTCAACTGGTCTCCACGCATAAACTCCTGACCCTATGATTAGTAAATCATTTTGGGAATTGTAGAATAATCGTAGTTGATAATTTCTTCCCATGTTTTTCCTGTTAAATCTAACAGAACACAATTACAATCCAAACTAATAAATGTCTCTTGAATTATGTTTCCAATTTTTAATGTATTTTTAAAAGGAGAGAAAAGTATTATTACAATTTTCATTTGTTCCAATTTTTACATTAGGGTTTTTCTTTTAGTTTTGTCCTTTACAGTTCTATTTATATTTAGTATAACATATTATACATATATAAAATATTTAACTTTTGTTGGATATTTTCTAAGAATTGTAAAATCCTATATAGCTCATAGTAATTGTGATAATATTTATAGTAAATTAGGTATAACTAAATTTAAATATAAAGATAAACTATCAGTTATTAGGTGAAGTAATCATAGGGTTTAATAATGATTCTGAGTATTGCACTAAAATTAAAAATAAAGTAATGAAACGATTAAATAAAAAAAGCACTTTAAAACCAGTTTTTAGTCAATACTTTAATGATTTTGAATTCAATATATAACAATTAATAATTTTTTCATAAAATGATGTAGAATGGATTTGATACCAGAAATTAGATTTGGATTGATTAACGGATGGATATATTTTGTCTTTTATTTAGTGGTCTTTATTATCATCATGAGTACGTGTTCTAAAGAGGTAAGAAAGCGATTATATGATAGGTCTTTATGGGATAAGAAAACAAAAATAATAACAGCCATTGGTAAATTATTTTCATTTGCTAATATTATCATGATTTTTTTTGGAGTTATACAATATAGAACTGTAGAGTTCATTGTTGGGACAATATTATACTCGATTGGATTAATTGGATTAGTCATTGCTATCATAAATTATCGAAATGCGCCTTTAGACAAACCGATAACCAGAAAATTATATAAAATATCTCGAAATCCTCAAATCGTCATGCTATATCTCATCATTGCAGGAATGATACTTGTGATTGGCTCTTGGATTAATTTGATATTCCTATTTATTTCAGTTATATGCGCTTATTTCAGCATATTAGGAGAAGAAAAGGCCTTAACTGGGCAATATGGAGAATCATACTTGAATTATAAAAAGCAAGTACCAAGGTATTTCTTGTTTTTTTAAACAAAGTGAAAGGAGACTGAAAATGATTGAGCCAATTTTTATTAAATCTTTTTTTATCATAGTTGTTGTCTTGTTTCTTATAGGGATGTTTGCACCCATGGTCAAAATAAAGAAGAAGGGGAATGATCCTCATATAACACATAACGGAGCCTCACTATTGACTAGGTTAACTCCTATAGCGATATTTCCCTGGGTAATATATATTATTCTTTTTATTATAGATAATGCAATAATCTTACAATTTTTAGCTTTTAAATTGTTAATTTCAGATTATTGGATTATTTTAGGTATTATTATTATTTTTTTCGGGTTGTTACTAGATTTTTTGGGAACAGCTGCATTAGGATCTAACTTTAGAATTGACCTGCCAAAGGAAGAAACTACATTAATAACCACCGGAATTTACAGGCTAATGAGGAATCCTATTGTTATAGGGGTTTATTTGCTTGTATTCGGAAGTTTTCTTATTATTCCGACGATGATTTCACTTATCTTCTTAATAGCGAACATTATAACATTTAATTCAAAGGTTAGAAACGAAGAAAGATTTCTTGCTATTAGGTTTGGAGAAGAATTTGAAAAATATAGCAAAAAAGTCGGAAGATACACACCGTTTAGTTTAAGAAAGAATAAAGGATAAGATGTATAGGTGCTAAAATATCATGGACTCAGCAAATTATGGAAATTGGGTACCATTAAATTTATTATACGCAACATTAGGCATTATTTTAATCCTATTAATTCCGTCCTTATTCCCAATATTCCTAGTTATTAGAATAATATTATGGATAATATCAGGATTACTTCTTTTACCTTTTTTGTACTTAATGTATTTATTCTATCAATTTTCAGTACATAATAAAAAGCTACAATATAAAGTTTGGAATTTGGTTATCCAGAAATTATCGTGGAATGGACAGGGTAAAGCACTTGATATTGGCACAGGAGCCGGAGCATTAGCTATTGAGCTTGCGAAAAAATTTCCTGAATCTTTTGTTATGGGAATTGATTATTGGGGAAAATTATGGAATTATTCTAAACTTAAGTGTGAAAAAAATGCCAAACTCGAGGGGGTGACAAACCAAGTTGTATTTCAAAAAGCAAGTGCTTCTAATTTACCCTTTAAAGATGGTGAGTTTGATGCTATTGTGAGTAATTTTGTATATCATGAAGTTCGAGATATTAAAGATAAAAAAAAACTCATAAATGAGTCTTTTAGAGTTTTAAAAAAAGGAGGGGTATTTTCTCTACAAGATACATTAAAAAATGAAAAAAAATTTGGTGTTGTTGAAGAATTAATAAGAGATATTAAGGAATGGGGTATTGAGGAGGTTAATTTTATTGAGACCGCTCATGAGATATCAATGCCTAATTTATTGAAATTTGAACTCAAAACAATGGGTTTGTTATATGGAATCAAATAATTAATTATAAAACAGATGATTATCTCAAAATGGGCTTTAAACAAAAATTAGTTGACCAAGTAAGAAAGCCATCTGGAAGACTGGGAAAAATAATTGCAAAAGGCATGAATAAAGGGCATGCAAAGTTAGCAGTATGGGGTTTATCGCATGTTATAATAGATCCAAATTATATAATTTTAGATATTGGATGTGGTGGCGGTGGAAATATAGAACGTTATGCTAAAATGGTATTAAATGGAAAGATTTATGGAATAGACTATTCTGGAACTGCAGTATATATAAGTAAGGAAATTAATAAGAGATATATCGAACAAGGAATTGTTGAAATATACCAAGGTTCTGTGTCATCTCTCCCTTTCACAGATAATTTCTTCAATTTAATTAGTGGTTTTGAGGCATATTACTTCTGGCCAGATTTAACAAGAGATCTAAAAGAAATTTATAGGGTTCTTAAACCAAATGGGCATTTGATCTTAGTTAATGAAGGATATATAAGTAATAATGAAAAAAAAAGAAATAAAGCTAAAAAATGGTCAAAATTAGGAAATTTTCCTATTCATACTCCAGAAGAGTATAGAAAATTTTTAGGAGAAGCGGGATTTTCTAATATCCAAATTTCTGAAGAATATAAAAAAGGCTGGATTACTGCAATTGGTATGAAAAAATTATAAAAAAAAATAAAGTATTGAACTAAAAAAATTATATATATTTGTATACACGGTTAGTAATTATGGAAGCTTTTTTATTTGCACTTATTTTAACTACAATCGCTGGTTTATCCACAACTATAGGTAGTGTTATTGCTTTTATTGTGAAAGAACCTAGGAAGAAGTTTATCTCGCTCATCATGGGATTTTCTGTTGGAGTAATGATATTAATTTCATTTGTAGAATTATTACAAGAAGGTATAGAGTCATTAGGGTTCGTATTAGGAAACTTTTTTTTTTTAATTGGAATGGTTCTAATGCTAATAATCGATATTTCAATTTCCCATAAATACGAATTTGAAGATAAAAAAGGAGATTTTAAAAATAATTTACAGAAAACATCATTACTCGTCACACTTGGTATTTTTATTCATAATTTCCCAGAAGGTATGGCAACCTTTGTAGCTACCATAAAAGACATCGATCTCGGTATTATGTTATGCTTTGCCATTGCCCTCCATAATATTCCTGAAGGTATCGCAGTAGCAGTTCCAATTTATACCTCAACTAAGAATAGAAAAAAAGCTTTCTTCTGGTCATTTATTTCAGGAATAAGTGAACCAATTGGAGCTTTAATTGTAGGATTTTTCCTCTTTCCCTTTATAAATGATTATATATTAGGTATAATGCTTGCTAGTGTAGGTGGGTTTATGGTTTACATTTCTCTCGATGAATTACTCCCCGCGTCTCGAGATTGCGGATTTGAACATCTTTCAATCATAGGAATTATCCTTGGAATGATTGTAATGGTAATGAGCCTAGGTTTACTATGAAATTCATATATCTCTAAGTTTTATTTTAGAATAATTAAGTTGTAGCTCAACAAGTTCTACAACTGCAACCATGGGTATGAAAAAATTATAAATGAATATGAAAAATTGGACTATATAAAAATTAAATAAAAAGTCTCAAAATCTAAAATATAAAACTCTAGAATTTATTGATTAAAAATGAAGGTTAAAAGACATGAAGGTCATGAGAGAGAAATACCAAATGGACACATATATCATGCAGTAATGCCAATAGTGTTCTTTACAATATGGTTTTTAGATTCAAACATATTTAGAATTTCTACTTTCTTAAATGATTTTGTACCCTTTACAATTCGCATAATATTATTTATATTAGTTTTTGGCATTGCTCTTAGTTCTATAACACTATCACATCGAGCTTTATTTAAATCTCATAAACCATCCGATTCATTAATTACTAATGGGATTCTTGGTTATGTGAGAAATCCAATGTATCTTGGAATATTGTTAATTTATGTAGCATTTATCTTATTTTCCCTCTCATTAATTAGCATCGGGCTCTTTATTCCAGTTTTCTTAGTTTATAACTGGATGGTAAATTTTGAAGAAAACATTCTTGAAAATATGTTTGGTGAAGAATATATAAAATATAAAGAGAAAGTATCAAAATGGATTCCAATTCCATTTAAAAGATGAGAAAAAATTAATAATCTTAACTAATCTTCTTTTTCTATTAAAGAATTTTAACATAACATAAAATCAATTTAAAGGGTTAATTAAAAATAATATAAAAAATAATTAAATAGATAATAGACTATAGTGGGTCTAATGCTTTTATCATTAGTTTTTGATTCGAATTTGGATAATATTGGGCATATTCTAATACTTTTTCTTTAGAAATTCCGTCTAACAATTTAGCGATCTCAATTAATATTCTATTTTCATTTATATGATTATATTCCCATAAATAAATTAAATCTAAAATCGTCTTCTCATGATCTGAGTATCTTACTTTGTTGTTTATTATTCCAAAATTAAATAGAGCATTTTTGAATCTTAGAAATCTAAAATTCTTTCCGAAAATCTTTATTGGTTTATTTTTTACCATCTGATCATTAATAACATAGAAAATTTCATCTTGATGATCATGCTCTATATTACTTAAATTTAATGCAGTATAAAGCCCATAGTACCAATTTTTAACAAGCTTAGTATTTAAACTCTTTGCTACAAGCTCCAAAAGTGAATATTTGATTTTTTTTTCTCTCACTTCATCAATAGTCTTCACATAATAAATGTCTTCCAAAATATTTACTAAATATCCGCGCGATATTAAATAATCACTACTGGTTTTGTAATTAAGATATAAATCATCACAATATTCTTTTATTTCCTCAGAAGTAAGAAATTCCCTATTATCATCCCTTATTTCATTTAAGACACGATTCATAAAACTATCTCTGAAATATGATTAAATTCTTAAAAATTGAATTAAAAATTTCATCTATATTTATATATAAGATACCTAAATTTTTATGTCTTTCAGATAAATACTAAAATTTTAAAAAAAAGAAAAAACCATTTTACTATTTTTCGAAAATTCCTCTCCAAAAACATTTATATAGTAAACCAAACTAAATTCTATAGAAATAAGCGACAATTTTGGTTGTAATGAGGTGCAAGAATTATGATGTATGACAACCCAGATGATCCGATCTCGGAATATGAAAAAACAATTAATAAGTTAACAGATCAAATTACAGAATTATTTTCCAAAATTCATTTTTATCAAGCGCTTATAGCTGAAAAGGACCATCAAATAACTGAATTAACTAATGAGAATCATCAACTAAACGCGCAAATTCAAAACGTATCACACGAATTAAAACCACCTCCTTACCCAGATCAACAATCTTATGCACCTCCACCAGCACCTTCACCAGCACCTCCACCACAATCAGCACCCATATCACAACCAGTACCTATACCACAACCAACCCCAACAACAACCCTAATTGAACAATCAACCCCTACATTTACAGCTAGCAATGATCCTAGAATTAATAAAAGACAGTGCCCAAATTGCGGGGCGATGGGATTTGCTATAAGAGAAGTTGATGACAAATCCAATGTAATTAGCTACATTCCAAGACGTATCTACGCAAAAAAGAAAACTTGCACTAAATGTAGATATGAATGGTAAAGTAAGTTAAATAAATTAAATTTTTAAGAAAGGAGTTAAATTACGGGGAAGAACCTCGAAATAATTGACTAGATCATACTTTTCAATTTTCTCCTTGGTTTCCTTATGAAGATCATCAAAGCTTACACCATCTAATATTAATTTTGTTTCTTCTTCACTAAATTCAGGTCCTTTTTCAGTCCAATTCATAACTTTTTTATTTGCTGGGCATACTTTCTGACAATGAAGACACCCTACTAGACAATTATGCCACGCGGGATCAATCCAATCTGGAAAAGGAGTCTCTGGTGGATGTTCATTATGATATGTGAGACAACGCTCAACTCGTAATAGAAAACGATCAGTTGGAATTGCTCCTGTTGGACATTTATCCGTACATGCTGAACATTCCTTACACATATCCATCATTCGTAATTCTTGCCAATTATCTTGTTCAATAGGAAAATCTGAATATAATGTTGTTAAACGATGAAAACTGCCCATTCCTGATACATAGGTGATATTGTTTCTACCGTACTCAGCTAATTCACTACGTACAGCTAAGGTTTTTTGAGGGAGCATAGCGTATGCTACATTATACCCTTCTGGCTCTAATATCTCGTTTAGAAATTCAATCATATGATCAATTACTTTTCGTCCATATAAATATGTAGGAGGAATCAGTAAAGAGATCTTTTTATTATTCCAGTGAAATATGGCTTCAAATTGTGGTTGTGGAAGTGATATAATAAAAAGTGATTTTATTTCAGGAAAATCCACTTCTGGCTCAAATTCAAAATAAGACTTATATTCTTCATAAAATTCAGGATCTAAAAGATTTTGCTCCCGATGTTTTTGAACATCTTTACGTAGATCCGGAATATGTTCTGCGGATACTATCTTTCCTTTATAACCTTTCAGTTCTAAACTTGTATAAAAATTCTGCAAAACTTTATTATTATTTATCATAGCTATCACTCTCTTAAAATAGTCCAAAATTTCTTTTTAATTTATGTAATGAATGATTGGTCAAACCTAATATCTTGAATCATTTACTACTGATTATAGGGCAATTCTAGGATCCTCTTTTACCGTCTTAAATTACTGAATTCATACTTCGTCTTACAAAAAAATTCCTTGAAGGTGAAATATAATTCCTCAATTATTTAAACTTAAAAAATAATATTTTCTCTTTTTATTTCATCATTATCGGAGCAATTACTGAATCTGGTTTGACTACTTTCTGAAGCATTTTAAACGCCTTTTTAGAAGTTGAAAACGTTTTGGCATTGTATTTTTTTATTATATCCTTGAGTTCTTCATCAAAAATTCTTACAAACACCTCAATATGAGGATATCGCAAATTTAATTTAGATGTGAGATAAATAGATTCGTCAAATTCTGATTCTCGCTTCCAACAAATAAAAACTTGAGTTACGTCTTCTAAGTTCACATGGGCTCGTAAATCACTTAAAAAACAGGCAAAATCCTTGCATATATGTAATTGCTTATTCACTACAAATTCTATACCATCATGAATATCATCAAAAAGGTAGACTTCCCGATCTGGTTGTTGAGAAATATGGTATGCAATTCGATGTGTTAAGCTATCTCTTCCAATTACAATTGCAGTACCAGTTTTATTTTTAATCCATTCCTGGACATTATCCATAGCCCATTTAGATGTTGAGAAGGAAAATGCATTTAGTGGTGGTTCTCTAAGATATTCTTGTACATGATCTTCAAATGCCCGAACATAGATATGGCAATCTGGATTCATCTTACGAATCTTTTCAGAACAAATTATTGCGATTCTAACGTCATTGGTATTAATAAAAACTTCCTTAGCATGTTTTACATTTGCTAATTCAAGGTTAGCGGTCTCAGTGGCATCGCCAATTACTACTGGATGTCCTGCATTAATTAGATCTTCGACAGCTTCTTCACTATCTTCAATAAGACAGAATTGCTCTTTATTTTTAATACAATACTCTATAACTCTCTCAGAAAGATGATGATATCCAATAATTACTGCATGATTTCGTTTATGAGAAGCGAGAATTCTACTAGTAACAACAGGGTTATATTTTTCAAATAGTTCTCCCATGATAAATCCAAAGAAAATCACTTCTAATAGAATTGGCCATATTACAGCATAGAATTGACCAAAATCTCCTGCCTCAGAAGGAATATTCACTGTTATTGAAAATAAAATTATTTCCCCCAAATTATATTCGGGTTCAGTGATAAGAAAGAAAAGAAAACCTATGAGCCAAAACAGAAAGAAAAATATAAACTGTAATTTATATTGCTTAAGTTTAAGATGGATTATGATAAATGTATTTAAAATATTCATAAAATATGATAAAACACACCAATATAAAAAAGATATGATCTACTTACGTTTAATTTCAGTTTAATTTTTTGTCAAATGGGAATAGTTATACCTTATTTCTTTTAATGTCATTCACATTTTTTTTAAACACAAACTTTTATGAGGTTTGAAAATAATGAGAAAAAAACAAATTGTTGTATTAACAATATTCCTAACGATTCTAAGTGTTTCTAGTGTTTCGATGATATTATCGATGTTGTTCACATATAACGAACCAGAAATTCGAGAATATGTGGGTATTGATGGAACATCCTTATTAAAAGATAAAAAACCTTATTCTTCTAGTATGCTTCATTCTTCTAGTATGCTTCAAACTTCTGGTATTGGAGATACATGGGTTGTCACTGTGAGTGATGATTTTACAGGAGAGATGTATGATCAAGAATTTGAAATGGTTTTGGAAGGGGAAAAATGTAATTTTTGGATCGGATTAAGTGATGAAGATTATGATGGATTCTCCGATGAATACGTCGCAAATGGCGAAGGTTTTGAGGATGATGTCTGGTATTTTGCTTATCCTTGGAGCTCTGAAGGAATAGCCGCAAAAAGAGCACACGCTCCTGATCCTGATGAAGATGGATACTATTTACCACCAGAGTATCGTGATTGGATAACTGGACAAGATTTATTAAATATAAAGGAGGAATTCGATGGCAATATTCATGATGGTGTTGTGACCCATTTCGGAGAATATGCTTATCGACCAGGTCCATTAGATGATGGTAAAATCCAAGTTTTAATCTTCAACATGCGGGATGGGCTCTTTTATGATCCATACAAATCAGGATGGTTCATTATGGGCTATTTCTGGTCATACGTAAGTGAACTATTTGATTCAAACATTTTCCACATGGATACCTATCAATGGTGGAGAAGAGCTGGAACCCCAACTGAAACTCATTATGGTCTTAGTCCACTTCCTCTCCAGTATGATGGTACTTTCGCTCATGAATTTCAGCATCTTGTTCATTACGACGTAGATTCTGATGAATTATCATGGGTAGATGAAGGATGCGCCACTTTGGCAGAATGGGTTTGTGGTTATGGATTTTCACCGGGACACATCTCAGAATATCTCCTTAACCACCACCTAGATGAATTAACTTACTGGCAAGGCAACCTATATGATTATGGAGGCGTGTTCCTCTGGACATATTACATGTGGGAACATTATGGTGATGCCAGTCTGATATGGGATCTTACACATGAACAGTTGAATGGAATTGATGGGTGGAGCGCTATTCTTGTAGGTCGTACGGAAAAAACTTTTGATGAGATATTCCATGATTGGATGCTTGCGAATTATTTTGATGATACTTCGCTCGGTGTAGATGGAGTTTATGGATACTATGAGTTAGATATTCCTTCCAGTGATTCTGAAGATCTTAGCATCCCTCTAATATTGGAAAATACTCCTGACCTATATGATAAAGTTGCAAAAAGTGGAAGTGACACGACTTTACCCTATACCGCAAACTATATCGAATTCCATTACCATCCAGGTTCCGCTAACTTTGATCTAACATTTGACGGGGATGTATGGACTGGTATTACCGCCTATAGTGGTGATTTCAAAATGTCTTCAAATGGAGACGCATGGGCGTGGTATAGATTCCATCAATATTTTGACCTTACAGGACATTCTGCTGCAACTCTTAACTTTATGACGCAATATGATATCGAGTTGGATTGGGACTATGGTTACGTGGAAGTTCACGACTTGACAATGGATACATGGTGTACTCTTGAAGGTATCAATACAGTGGATACATTACCTAAAAATGAAGGAATAGACAATGAAAACTGCCCCGGAGATGAAACTGATTGGGGTCTAGAACCAACTGGTTATTATGAAGATGAATTGTGGAATGCCTTCACGGGTACTGTAACTGAATGGTATGAAGAAGAAATGGATCTTACACCATTCGCGGGACATGAAATCGAAATCTACTTTACCTATTGGACTGATCCATATACAATTGGAGGAGGTTGGTTTGTCGATGATATCAGTATACCCGAACTTGGCGAATTCGATGATTTCGAAGGAGTAAGTAACTGGGTTATTGAAAACGGATGGACTTGTGATAGCTCTCTTCACTATAACGATTTTGAGGTAGATATTATCACGATTGACGAAGGCGTTGTTACAAGTATTGAATCAATGATACTTAACGTCGATCAATATGGTACGGCAAGTTTCGAGTTATCTGCTACTCTAACATCTGAAAAATATGTCCTAATGGTAGTTGCAAATCAACCAGGTTATACCCATACTTTCTCAACTGGTTATGAATGGACGATTGTGTAATTGTAAAAAAAATTCTAACAAATCCTATTTTTTTTTTTTTTATCTTGTTATCTCTGCTTTAGACTTATGCATTTTTTTTTTAAGTGATAAAAACTAACTAATTTATATTAATTGGGGAAAATTATACCATAGTTCTTTTTATGTCAAGAATATTTTTTTTAATTGATCATTCCGATCATCTCATTTTTTTTTCTATTCTTGGGTAAATTATTACCCAAGAGTAGACCTATATTGAATTTAGTATAAAAAACAATCACCATGATTTGATAAGAGTAAGGATTCAACTTCTTCAAAGAAAAATCAATAGATACACTGTTTAGGGTTTAAATTGTTTTCAAACTCATTTCTTTTGAACAATATAATCAATATAGCTATCTTTCATTACTCGATCTTCAAGTTTCTTGTGTAATATTCTCTTTTCTTTATGTAATATCTCAATCTCTAAGTTTCTAAAAAATCCATCAGATTCTTCGTCAGTGAAAAAAGTATGTATGATTTTCTCATCACCTTCAATTTGTAAAAATTCCCCTGGATTTTGTTCTTCACCTTCACCGGAAAACTCTGAATCTACTGATAGGAAATTAACGAAACAGAGACCTCCCGGTTTTAAAACCCGAATCATTTCATCTACAGCTTTTTTAATATCTATTTTATTCATGTGAAATATCGTATTCCAAGAATAAACATACCCGAAATAATTAGATTCAAATGAAATTAATCGCATATCACCCAATTGCATTGGTAATTCTAATTTGTGCTGTTTCGCATAATCTTGTGCCATTTCTAGTCTTTCTTCTGAATATTCAATACCAATAGTATCAAAACCTAATTGAATAAAAAGTGCTTGTTTGGGATAAGGACCACCTGAGCCACAATCGAGAATTGGTCCATTTATATCAGAATCAGAGATATAAGAAAGGAAATTATAGAATGGAGCAGGATATAATAACTCTTTTGCTATTTTCATAACTTTGTAAAAACCTTATCATTAAAAAACACACCTAATTTTGCTTTCTGTATTCAAAATATTGAAAATCGAATAAAAAAAAGATAATTGAGTATATTGAAATTTTACACTATGTTTCTAATTAAGATGTACTCGTTTGAACCAGTCTCGAACAACACTGAAAAACTCATCTGGTACCTCATAGAAGGGGTAATGTCCGCATTTTTCAAAAATAAATAGTTCGGAATTAGGAATTGCATCATGCATTCGCTGAGCTTGGGATGGTGGACAGATAAAATCATCTTTTCCAACTAAAATCAATGTCGGTACTTCAATTTTGGTAAGTAATGAACTCACGTTATATTTTGGAAGCAATATCTCATTTAGTGCTGTTGTTTCTGGATTTAATATCATTTTATTTAACACTTCATTAACCATCTTTTCCATCTCAGAATTGTAGTCATAGAAATATAACGGGTTTAAAATTTTGAATTGTTCTCTAAAGCCTTCTATAGTAGGATCAACCGGAGCATTTAAAGTTTCTATAATTTCAGGTGTTGGATTTTTTCGCATCACGTTCTCCATCATCTCTTCCATGTAATCAAATGCAGGACTAGCATCCATAAGTATAAGATAACTAATATTCTTCGGATGACGAATTGCATAATTTAAGGCAACAAATCCACCAGCAGAATGCCCAATTACTCCTATTTTGTTATAACCCAATATCTCACGTAATGCATCTGCATCATCAGCTAATTGCTCATACGTGATAGTATTGATTGGTGGTCTTCCAGATCGACCCCCTCCTCTATGATCATAAAATATCAGTTTGAGAATATCGCCTAGAGGATCTATCGCTGGTCGAAAATATGCATGATCCATTCCTAAGCCCCCGTGCATAACTAAGAAGGGATCCCCTGAACCATGTTCCTCATAATATAATTCGGTATCATTAACCTTAACTATGGTCATTATCTCACTCTAATTTGTTTAATCTTTAATTTTGGAATATATTACTTAAATTAGATATTTTATATACTTAATTCAAAATGTCTATAATAAATTTATTACCTTTTAATCTCGATTATTATGTAAAAAAGTTAGTTTTAAATACAAATAATTGAGTAATTAAAGTGAATGAAAGGATTTGATAAATTAAAAGAAAAATTACCAGATTATCAGGGAAAAAGATTAGTTAAATTCTTAATAATCGTAATTATTGTATTCTTAAGCTCCTTAGTGTTTCAATTAATAATGGATTCACTACCACGTATTTTCAGAGAATACAATGCCTTAAAGATATTGGAACCATTAACTCCTATATTTGGTTCATTATTTATATTGGTAATCGGTTTTTCATTGGTCCTTTCCTTCTGGCGGAAAAAAGACAAATATTTGAATAAGGATAGTAAATTAGCTTATCAAAAAGCCTTTAAATTTGTGGTGACTGGCGTCCCCATGATAATCTCAATTGTAATTCATAGCTTTTTCCCCACGGATTTGATTGTACCTTACGAGGATAATAAATCTATTAGTTGGTATTTAGGTATTCCTATTTCTGAGATATTCTTCAACTTTTCGGTTATTTTCCTTTTTATTAGATTAGTATTATGGCTTGTATTTTTTGCTTTAGGCCTTATGGTGGTTAGAAAAGCTTTAATGATTTTTGGCATAGATTATATGGGTTTAGTCTATGTTTATTATCCAGAAGATTCTACACTTCAAAACCACGAAATTTATTCTATTTTACGTCATCCAACTTATCATAGTCTAATGTTATTTTTGATTGGAAGTATTTTTTTTAGGTTCTCTATTTATTCTATTATCTATTTCTTAATATTTCTAATAGGAATAAATATACACATCAAATTGGTAGAAGAAAGAGAACTGATTCAAAGATTTGGAGAAGATTACATTAAGTACAGAAAAAGTGTACCAGCACTTTTCGTAAGAGTGAAAGATTTAAAAAAGTATTTCTCTATTATCTTTTGAAAAATATCTTACAATTTATTTTTTAAATCTAGGAAATAAGGCTCCAGTTCTTTTTTGGTATTGCCTATATTTTTCACCAAAACGTTTTATCAGGTCTTGTTCCTCATAGTAAATCATAATTGGAACATATATTATAACGTAAACACTCATTAGAATAATAAGAAACCAAGAATTCACTATAAATGCTATTGCGATAAATAATGGGAATTCTCCAAGCGATTGAGGATGCCGTATATAATTATATATCCCCCCATACATTGGGGTCTCTTTAGATGGTTGAATAGATTCTTGACCGGCATCTCTCATTCCCTTTAAAAGAATAATTAAACAAGGAATGGTAATTAAAATTCCAATCAAAATACCAATTATATAATTTGTGTGTAATTTCCAATTAACTAAAGAAATTGGGAACCAAATCCATAGTATCAGGTTTATTACAATTATAAGTTCAAAGAAACTAGCAATTACGCGTAATTTCATGCATTGCCTCCAGGCTTGGTCATCTTTCCGTTTTTCTCTCTTAACTGGTTGAATACTTAAGGTATATAAATAACTAAAAAGAAAGATACTGAGCAATAATGACCCAAAATTTATCCAATCAAACATGATTTCTAGAAAACTTCTTAATCAACTTTTTCAAGTACAATGAGATCTCCATCCTCTTCAGAAATAAATAAATCCTTATCATAATAATCCATACTGCAAATCTTAGGAAGATTTATTTTGAAAGGATCAGTTTCATCAACAGAATTTCTTAGTGAGGGGATATAATCCGGATTTCCAGCTATTGTGGATATTAATCGCTTTTTTTTCTTTTTTTTAACCATACGAACGACATGATTATGAGTATCACCAATAAAAATATTTCCTTCTTCATCTAAAGATATCGCCCACGGTCCATCAAACTGTTCATTTTTATCAGAACCAAGAGTAGCTTTTTTGGCTAATTTACCATCACCAAAATAACCTGGTTCACCTGTACCAACAATAAGATCGACCATTTCCTCTTTAAGATCAATCATTCTGACAGCATAATTTCCACTATCAAGAACATATAGATTATTATCTGGCCCAATTCGGATATCGTAAATCCAACTAAATCGAACATCCTCATAACTAACCGGTTCTATTTGAAAGCCAGGTTTTCCGTCGCCTAATACGTTTATTTTTTTACCTTCTGGATCAAATTGCCTGATCTTGCATCCTGTAATCTCATTTATCCATATATTCCCTTCCTTATCGAACACGCAATTACCGATATCTTTTACGTCATGTCCCTTTAGATCTATTAATAAGTCAAATTTCTCTTCATCCGGAAATAACTTATATATTCTATTGTTTCCACCACTTGAGATGATTAAAGCTTCATCTATAGGGGATTTTGAAACATACTTAGGTTTCTTTAAATTAAAAAACATATGTGTATCACTGAGATTAGGATTGATCGAACCTGCTGTCCAGAGAAATTCGTTATTTTTAGTGAATTCACCAAACCAATGATTATCGTGTCGCAAAACATAGAAATTTCCTTGATAATCATGAAACCCAAATTGAGCATACCCATTATGCCACGTAATATCTTCTGGAAAATTGAAAATATATTTTAATCTCCATTCCATTAGGAAGCCTCTAAAAAATAATAATTTTATATTCAATTCAATTAATCAAGCAATTTAAATAAGTACCATTCTTTTTCATCAAGACCTAGCATATTGCATATAATTATATATATAAAATTTTAATTCTCACAGAACTTAAATAACTCTTGGAATTAAGTATTATATATTCATAAGTAGCTATTATTAACAATCACTAAGGAAGGATTAGAAAAATGATTGTAATCCCAATTTGTAAACATGAAATCGAGCGTATTGAAATTTTTGGAAGGCATGGATTTTATTGTCCAAATTGTCAAAGAAAATAGCGGGAAAGGAAGTCTATATTGAATTAACTTTCAAAAAATTTAATATAAGAATATTTTTAAATCAATATACAAATATGTTAATCATTCATTTATTTATATAAAATATAAGAAAATCCAATTAAAAAAAGAAAACTAATAAAAATGTATGAATTAGATAATGATACAATACTAGTGGGAGTTTCTGATGTACATGTTGGAGCTTCGATAAATCATCATAAAATCTTTATTACTTTTTTAAATCAAATCATTGAAGATCCGAAAAAATTACAAGTGGTACTAATTTTAGGAGATTTCTTTGATATTATTATGGAAAGCGTAAGAGATTACTGTAAAAGGATCCATTATCCAGGAGGAGGTGATTACATAGACGAGAAAACAAGAAATTATGAAAAAATTTTTATAGGGTTAAAAAAGTTGAAAGAAAAGGGAATTAAAGTATATTTCACCCTAGGGAATCATGAAATTAAAATACTTGGTAATTTAGATAAATGGTTTTACAAAAGAAAAAAGAAATTCGTAGATGAATTTAAAAAATTCAACTTTAAATACATTGATTTATTTGACTTAGAACATATATGGCAATACTTTATTTTAACCGCAGATGAGGGAACATGGAAGCTAGGTTTTTATGATACAAAGAAAGACATAATTACACAAAAGGAAGAAAATATATACCCTCTCGATAAAATTGAAGCGCCTGATATCTCATTTAACTGTTTAATGACACATGGAATTCAGTTTGAAACTTTTTTACGTAAATATGGAGGAGGCATATCATGGTATCTGGGGTTGAAATCTCCAGATGCTATTAAAGAAGTAGGAAATCTACTCTGGAATGAAGTGATTAAGCTAAGTATTAGAACAGTAGATGACGTATTTGATAGATGGCTGGCTCAAAGTCGAAAAGTTATGAAAGGGTTGTTAAAGTTCTCACTGATTGCACCATTCCTAATTTTTCTTAAGCTGTTTAACAAATTACTCAAAATAGTTGCGAGAAAAAGAGAAAGATTAAAAAATGAGAGCTATATTAAACAAATCAGAAAAAAATTTTTCCCAAAATTAGTAAAAATGGGATATGATCACGAACTTAATAAAATTATTTTTGGCCATACTCATAAGGAAACAAAACTTAGTCTTTTATTAAATAATAAAAAATCCAATGAGTCGTGGGATACTATAGTTGCCAATTCCGGTGCCTGGCAACAAATAGACACACCAAGTTTAATTGAAATTAATAGTAAAGGGGAAATTAAAGTTGTTCAAATACGAGAAAAAGAGTTTGTAAAATTCATGCTTTAAAGTTTTTCTCTTCTTAAAAAATTATTAAAAAATTAGAATTAGAGTTTATCAATACAATTTCGATTTTAGAGAAATTATATATGAAATGTAAACCTATAAGGAACTTGTTATGAAAGCTATTATATATGAAGAATTTGGTTCTGCGGATGTGCTTGAATTAAAAGAAGTGGAAAAACCTACACCTAGGGATGATGAGTTGCTTGTTAAGGTGCATGCAACTTCAGTTAACGCCTTAGATATGATTTTTCGGAGTGGTGAATCGCTGTTATTTGGGATGACAAAATTAATGGCTGGATTAAAAAAACCAAAACATAATATTTTAGGGTTTGATGTATCTGGAGAGGTTGAATCTGTAGGAAAAAAGGTAACAAAATTTAAACAAGGTGATCTTATTTATGCATGTCTTAGAACTCCTGGTGCAAATGCCGAATATGTATGCGTTCCTGAAAAGTATCCCGCAATAAAACCCGCTAATATGAGCCATTTAGAGGCTGCGGCTGCTCCTGATACCGGTGGCACAGCTTTGAGAGGTCTTAGGGATATAGTTACTATAAAAGAGGGGCAAAGAGTGCTTATCTTTGGTGCTTCTGGAGGAGTAGGCAGTTATGCCGTACAAATTGCGAAGACATTTACAACTGAAGTAACAGGCGTATGTGGTACAGACGCTGTAGATATGGTAAAATCACTTGGTGCAAATACTGCGATTGATTACAAGAAAGAAGATTTTACTAAAAATGGACAAATTTATGATATTATCTTTGATGCGGTGGGTCGAAATATAACTTCATACTCGAAATGTAAAAACTCGTTAACTGAGGATGGGATTTTTGTTACAGTTGATCCACAATCAACGGTGTTTAGATATATGTTGAATAAAAAAGTGAGAGGGTATATGGGTAATGTTATTGGTGAAAAACTTGATTATCTTAGAGAGCTCATCGAAGCTGGAAAGGTTAAATCAGTCGTTGATAAAGTTTATCCATTAAGTCAGATGGTCGAGGCTCATAGATACTATGAAGAAGGTCATCCTAAAGGAAAAGTAGTGATATCGTTGCAGGATTAAGTCAATTTCATCTATAAGTCTAACATGCTGTAGTTAATTGAGGGTAAAGTTTTAATTTTAAGCACAAATCCAGACAATTATGAGCATATTTCAGATTTTAGCAATTTGTGGAATGCTTAGTCCAATTATATATACTGCGATGTGGATTATTTGTGGCAGTTTAGATTCGGAGTATAATCACATTCGAGATGATATAAGTTCACTGTTTGCAGTTGGTGCTCCTAATAAACGCTTAGCACAATCATTCGTGATTACAGAAAGTGTCTTATTATTTGTTTTTTTCATTGGATTACATGGGGGTATCAATGATGGAGGGGGTTCAATCTTTGGACCAATTGTTCTTATAATAAGTTCTATATTAGGAATAATGGTTGCTCTCTTTTTTCCTCTTGATGAAGGAGGTGAATTCACATCTCTTAGAGGAAAAATGCATATTACCCTTGTAGTTTTAATGGGATTATTTGCTATTGCGGGGATGGTAGCACTTTGGATTCGCTTACAGTTTGTATCAGTATGGAGTGGTTTTGCTACATTTTCACTAATTTCAGCTATTGCCTCATTAATAGGTGTAATTATTTCGGGTATTTTTGCCGCAGGTAAATATAGAGGTATAATCGAAAGAATAATGGTAACTCCCTATCAACTCTTCTACTTTGTACTCAGTCTGATGGTATTTCTGAATAATTAACCGATCGCTAGAGACCATTTAACTTAGAAATATAGACCAAATCCACTTTCTATGTATGCTGGTATCATATATTTCCTTTCACTTACTTTTTTAAAAATGAAATACTGTAATTATCATGATAAATCAAATTTAATGAGATTAATCAAGTTCAAAGGGTAAGATCCCCCAAAGAAGGAAAAACTATTTTTTAAGCATGATCTAAAAAATATTTCAAAATTTTTGAAAAAAAGATGCATTAAAGCAGAGTAGGATCACGATCTTGCATAGCATTTAAGAATTTCACTTTTTTGAGATTCTAACTTTTTTAATCTCTCTTTAAAAATCTCAATTTTCGTTTGAATATATAATTCCATGTTAGAAGCGATTTGCTTATCAATTTCATGAATAAAAGATTTTATCATACTTGAGAATTTGATTTAGTGAATATAAAGTAAAAGGTATAAAAGACCCCATTAGACACATTTGTTAGTTCAAACAAGCAAATACTTTTTCATTATAGTTCCGGTTACGTGGGTATTTTATTATTGATCAAGACCAAATCCACTTTCTATGTATTCTTTTAATTTTGTTAAAAATCGTGCTGCTGGAGCACCATCGATAATATCATGATCAAATAATATAGTTGCATGAAGAATTTTTCTAATTTCGATTTTCTCTTCAATTACACCCGCTTTTTTTGTTATAGCTCCCAAAGCGAACATTAATGGTTGTACTCCAATGGGAATCCCCCACCCAGTTAAATCTCCAAACATTCCCACTGATGTGACCGATATAGTTCCTCCGAAATCTTTAAGTAGCAAAGGATTCCTACCAAATCTCCAGTAAGTAATTTTTCTTATAAATTTAGGAAGAGATGTGAAAACTCTTTTAAATTTTTCTTCTTTTTTAAGTCCTAGCAGAACATCTTCATCAACTGCTTCTGCTTGAGCATCTCTAATTTCATGAGTGATTTCTTCAACAGTTTTTTCATTAGTTTTTCTAATTATGACTGGTAACGGGGTTTTCTTACCTTTGATTGTTTTCTCAACCACAATTGAAATATCAACATCGTTAAATCTATAAATTTTCTTCCTCCCTTTTTTTAAGGCATGAACATCATTATTTTCACTCGCAGCTTGGCCAATGCATTTTAAAAGCCATCCAGTAAAAGATAACTTTTTCCCATGTTTTAATTTGTAATTTTTTATCTGTTCTCTTCCATATGTCACATCAAATTCAACTAGTCCTTTAATATAATGCTTTTTCATTCCCTGTTCCATAATATCTATTACCATTTTACGCTCTTTGGGAAACCTAATTACTTCATAGGTACCAATAGATTTCTTTTTTCTTGAAGTCATTTAATATCTCTACTTTATTCTTTCATGTTTTTTTTCTCTGACATTATTTCCTTATAGCAATTAAAAACTCCATATCCATTAAGAAAAATATAACAAGTATTAATAATACCAAGACTTAGGACTTCAATAGAGAAACTAAAAACTGCCATCAGAATTGCAATAATCATTGATAAAATTAACCCTATAATCCGAAAATTTGGCTGACCTGCCTTTTTACTTATAAAAAAATAAAAAGCTATAAAGGATAAGATTGTAAATGTCCATTCAATTAGTTCCATCTTAGTTTATATCCAATATCGTATTCTTAAATATTTCACATTATTCTATGTAAATTATTTTCAATAAAAAATTTCATTATTTTAAATTGCAATAGTATATCCTATTAAGTAAATTTCTTTCCACTCGCTTTATTAAAAAAGAAATATAATTATTATCATGATTAGTCTAAATTTTGATGAATTCATACAATCATTATATTTTCCTCATAGAGATATTATTCTTTTAGTAATTTTATCATTTATAATCTTAATTTCTGTTGGTCTGCTTGCGGCAATTTTATTACGAAGCCAAAAATTAGACAACAAATCAAAATTAGTCCTATTATCAATTTCCTTTATTTTTGGGGGGATATTTTTAGGTGGCGTCCCCAATGTGGTATTGGTAATACAACACATTTTCGCGGATATTATTTTTCCAAATCGCTGGGCTCTTTTACTAATAAGACTTTCGATATTTTTAGGATTAACTTTAATTTTTGGTAGAATTTTTTGTGGTTATGTATGTCCTTTAGGGGCGATGCAAGAACTGGCGTCAATGATACGTTTCAAACCAAAATTGGATTATGATAGAAAATACTGGAAGAAAAAAAACTATCTACGATGGGGATTTTTTGCAATCTATGCGATAGTTTCAATAATTTGGGGATTGGAAATAACTTTATTTATGAATCCTATTAACGGATTTCTTATATTTTGGACTCCATTAAATTTGATGATATTTGTAGCATTTCTCATATTTTTATTGATTATTCCCATTAGTATCTTTATATATCGTCCCTATTGTAGATTTTTCTGTCCTTTTGGTGCTTTAGCATTTTTATTCGGTAAAGTTAGTCCATTGAAAATAAGAAGAACCCCATATTGCAATGAGTGTGGAATATGCGAAAAAATTTGCCCTACTTTAGAAGGTTTCGGTTTAAGTACGAAAGGTGAATGTTATTATTGTTATCGTTGTATAGATTTTTGTACCAACGAAATGTTCATTGATAATGAAAAGATTGCTCAGGTTAATAGACTACTTACAACTTATTCTTTAGATTTTGATTCAATACCAAAAGAAAAATATTTCGATAAAATCATCAAAAGTATAATAAGATTAATAATCCCATATAAGCGGACCCGTGCTTTGGAACAACTTAATGATGCTCTTAGAAGTAAAAAAGACATGTCTTTAGATGCTATTCAAAATATTGTTATAAGATTGAAAGCGATTTTTCCAGAGGAGATACAAAAATTCGACATATCAAAATATACAAAATGGATCGAGCAAAATGAGTCTAGATGGAAAGACAAAATTGAACCAATACATCTTGATAAATTGTTTTATGGTTTGAAAAAGGAAACTTAAAACCCAAAATACTAGATCATTTATTATCAATTAATTCTAAATTTTCCAATATTTCAAGTTTTCTCAATTTTATACTATACTATCTTAATGCAATCGATTTTCCAATCCCTCTGCTAGCACCAGTAATGAAAAGAGTTTTTCCTTTTAGAGCCATCATTTATACCATCATAACTTCTTGTAATATATTTAATTCAGTATTGTTATCATAAATTCTATCCAGTCTTTTATAGTTTATATTAATACTTTATAAGAACAAGGTTTAAACTCCCATTTGACATACTATATTTATAATAATGGCAGATTTTAATCCTGAAAAATTGCACATTATCTATAAAGATTCGGTTGATGTTGACAAGTTAGTATTACCTCGTAAATATACATTAACCCATTCTGATTCAACTGGAGATCTTTTTCTTACTATAGGATCCGAATATGACAATGATAAAATATCCAATCTTTACACACGATTTATGAAGGACGAAGTATTAGCTGAATGGCAAAAGAAGAATAGTCATTATGAAATCCACTTCTATTTACATGTTAGTGGAGGTTTTTGTTTTGGTTGGGCGGGATTACGAGATAGAATCTTTCGATTTCATTTACCCCTTGTTTTTCAAACAATTAGACATGGAGATAAGAAATTATTTGAGCAAATGCCAGAACTCAAAAATTCACAGATTTTTGTTCATTTTCAATCCAAAAATAAGAAATATAATCAAATTGAGAATTTTGGACAAATTAAAGAGATTTGGTGTTAAGAATTATAAATTGTTTACTCTAAAGGATTAATTTTTATAACTGTTAGAGTCTTTCTCAATAATAAAATATTAACACTGCCTACTTAAGATTTAATTATTTTACCTAGTTATATGAATGAAATAAGTAAATTAGTAGAACAAGGATATAATAAAATTGCAGAAGATTATTACAATCATAGGGATTTAAATAAATTTAATAAAGAATTAGAGGAATTTGCCTTCCTTCTTCCAGATAATGCTCATATATTAGATGTAGGATGTGGTGCGGGCATTCCTACAGCTAAATTCTTAACACAAAGAGGAATAAAAGTAACTGGGATTGATCTATCTGAAACAATGTTGAATTTAGCTCGAAAGATGGTACCTAATGCTGAATTCATTAAAATGGATATGAATGAGTTAGAATTTAAGGAAAATACCTTTGATGGTATTGTTAGTGTATTTGCTCTTTTTCATGTCCCTAAAAAAAACCATCTAGACATATTTAGAAAGTTTTTTGAAATATTGAAACCAGAAGGAATATTATTAATAAATACGGGGATTTCAGAATCAGAAGGAAAAAATAACTTCTTTGGAGTTCCTATGTTTTGGAGTAATTTTAACCCAAAAACAACTCTCGAACTGGTAAAAAAAGCGGGATTTTCAATTATATTTGAAGCTGTTCTAGAAAGAGGTGGAGAATATCAATATTGGATTTTTGGAAAAAAGATAAAATAATAATTTTCCTTTTACAATAGCTATCTTTTTAGATTTTTATTCTATAAATTAAAGAAAGAATTTTTTTTAATAAAGCTGATTTCTCATTATCCAGAATTTAATGGAATTATTATGTATTTACAAAAAATGAATAAAATTGAATTATGATATTATTTAGTATTAGAAATGCATTTAGAAAAAAATTAATAGCGATACTTTCTGCTGTTGGTGTTGGATTTGGATTAATGTTAGTTTTTGTAATTGCTGCATTCACTGCGGGTGTTAGTGCTCAGTTTCAAGATAGTCTTACTAGAACATTGGGGATTGTAAGTGTTACAGAAAAATTGCAGCAGGGAGCTGATAGTCAACTTCCTTTAAGCCTTCCTCAAGAGATCCAAGATACTCCAAATGTTGGGGAATATTTATTAAGTTATAATGTTGAATCTCAAACTCCAGATTATTTTACTTCTGAATATTGGGCTAATTTAAGCACTTTTGGAGATAGACTCCTCTTAAAGGGATTAAATTCTACAATAGATGGAAATTGGGGAGGTGTTACCACAAAAATCATTGAAGGAAGAATTTTTGATCCTACTAAAAATGAAACTATTATAGATTCCCGATTATTAGATATTGCTGATTTTCCAGTAACAATCGGAAGTAATTTTACAATAAGTTTGGATCTTAGTGGAAATAAAACAGCAACACTCACAATAGTTGGAATATATGAACAGGAAGACACAGGAGCTCCATCGTTTGTTCCAAGAGATTATTATATTTACACAGATATACAAACAACATGGAATTTACTCAATATTGCAGGTGAAGCAAATGATGTATATACTTTAATAAGTCTCAGATTTAATGTTAAAGGACATGAAGATACGGATGAGCTTGTAAAAAGGATTAATGATTACTCGGAAGATGATGGATATGCCCCCGTATATGTAACAGCATTTTCGCTTGCTACCTTTCTTCAGGAAATAGAGGATACATTTGGTATCTTTGACGCATTCACAGCAGTCTTAAGTTTTATTGTTGTTCTTTCAGGAGGGATGGCTATAATTGTAACTCAATTAATGTCAGTTTCATCACGCATGAAAGAATTTGCAATCCTTAAAGCAACAGGCTGGAAAAATCGTCATATCTTCAAGGATGTGATTTATGAGTCTCTTACACTAGGCATTTTGGGAGCTATTATAGGATTATCTATTGGTGGTGTGCTTATATACTTGTTAGGTGGTGGTTTATTTCCTTTTGGAGGGGTGTCAGCTATAATCACTTGGCAAGGAATTATAGAAGTAATTGCTTACGCTCTCGGTTTAGGCATTGTTGGGGGATTATATCCTGGTATAAAAGCATCAAGAGTAAGACCAGTAGTGGTCTTGAAAGGAGAATAGGGAGGTGTTAATGATACAACTTATAACGTTAAAAAATGTTAGTAAAATTTATGGTGAAGAAAGGACTACAATTAAGGCTTTGGATGGAATTAATTTAGAAATTGAAGAGGGTAAGATTATCACTGTAATGGGTCCTTCTGGAAGCGGAAAAAGTACATTATTGAATATCCTTGGAGCTATGGATAAACCTACATCTGGAGAAGTTTTAGTTAACAACATTGAGATAGGGAGTTTACCTGAAAGAAAATTATCTAATTATCGCAAATCTCAGGTTGGATTTATATTTCAGAATTTCTATTTATTACCTAATCTGAACGTAATAGAAAATGTACTAGTCCCTATAGTACCCTTTGGTATTTCAGAAAAAGATCGAATAAAAGCACAAGAATTATTAGAAATTGTTGGGTTAGGTGATAGAGCTAATACTAAAGTAAGTAAATTATCAGGCGGGGAATCTCAAAGAGTTGCTGTTGCTCGTGCATTAATTAATGAGCCTAAACTAATCCTAGCTGATGAACCAACGGGGAACTTGGATAGTGAAACCGGAAAATCGATTGTAGAGCTCTTAATAAATTTAGCGGAAAGTGGAAAAACTTTGATTATTGTCACGCACGATCCCAGAGTTGTATCCTTAGTTGCTAACCATCCACTTGGAGAAAGCATTTGGATAAAGGATGGAAAACTAAGTGATCAACCTACCTACGATTTAAATTGCTGGTAAGATATTAAAAGACTTATAAAACCATATTTTTCTAATTAATTCTTAAATTTCCTCTTATTTTTCACAATCATAAATCTAATTATAATAAAGACCAATTAATAATTAAAAAATCTTGAACTAATAAATTATAGCATAAATTCTTTAATGATAGACTTTCTGAATAAAAAAAAAATAAATAAAAATATCATTTTGAGAAGGAATTTTTATGGTTTATGATTTGATAATAGTTGGCGGTGGTCCAGGTGGGGCTACCGCCGCAATGATTGCAGCAGAAAAGGGTTCAAAAGTTTTACTACTTGAAGCTGGAAAAGAAGGGCGGTATAAGTGTTGTGCTGGTGGTATTCCAGTTACTAATGAAGAATTCACACCAATTCCGCATGGTGTTGGTGAACGTGAAATGACAGGGGGAGTTATTGTAACCCCTAAAAGTGGACCTATGAATTTCGATACAACAGAAAAAAAAGACAAGGGATTTTGCATGTTTCGTACTGATTTTGATAAATATCTTGTAGATATAGCTTGTAACGCTGGTGCTGAGGTTACATATGGTTTTCGAGCTAAAAGCTTTGAGTTTAAAAGTGGAGTGGTAGTCGTAAAAGGACCTCAAGATCTTCGATGTAAGTGTGTAATTCTAGCAACTGGTCTTGGGGGAGCACGTCTCCAACGAAGTCTTGGAATGGAAGTTCCACCCATGATAAATGGAATACAAGCAGAATTTGCGATTCCTGAATCGGCCATCACAGGACAATTCGGTAACCGAGTTTGGGAATTCTTCGATCGCACCATAAGTGAACACGGTATCGCCTGGGCATTTCCTAAGCGGGAAGCAGTGAGTATTGGTGTATTAGGCAGAGGCATAAAGATAAGGGATTTTAAATCCTTCCTCCGCTATCCATTCATAAAGGATAAAATTGAGGGGAGAGAAATGAAGGTATTTGGATGTCATAAGATCTGGGCTGCACCGATTCCCGACAAGTTGATTGCGAAGCCCTATCGTGATCGTGTTATGATTATCGGAGATGCATGTGGAACTGCAGACCCGATTTTATATGAAGGCATCTACCAAGCCCGGTTATCTGGCAAACTTGCGGCTGAAATATTCTGTAAAGCGTATGAAGAGGAAGATTTCGGGGAAAATAGTCTTTCGAGATATCATAATCTCTTGTTAATGCACCTTTATGAAGAAGAATTGAGATATTCTTACAAAATTCATACACTTCTATACCACAGCGGACTCCTAGAAAAAATTATCAATGCTGCCTATTCGATGGCTCAGGAAGATCCCGAGATGATGCAAGCAATGATCGCTATGTTTACAAGAAGTAAAACGAGGAAAAAGATTTGGAAGATAATGTTATCCCGTAAGCGAAAGCTTATTAAACACTTGGGAATTTCAAGTAGCTTACATTTAATTCCAGCGTTATTTCGCGCTCTACGTATTTAAGCTAATTTTAAATAAAAGAAAAAGGGAAGATTAATAATTTAGTGGTAGATACTTCCTAGCAGCTCTCTTTAAGTTTTCTCTCTTTCAAAAACTAAGTAAAATGAAGCAGCTAATTTTAATTCCCAGCCCTCGATTACCTGATCATTCAAGATCTTTTCGAATTCTTTCCCATGTTTTGCACTGGAGTAGATATTACCTACAGTTTCCACCTTATATTCTTTCAATTTTATTATCACCTTATAATAATGACGTTATTTAATCTATACTTGGGGTTCTTATTATTTAATTTTTAGATGATTTTTTTTTACAAATTTTTTAATTGTGGTTAATTGGATTTATCTATGCCTAAGGGTAGGATCCATCAATCTATTAATAATATTCCCTCGGTATATCCATCAGTGAAATGATTAAATCAGATACACACTGAGCAGTAGAATGGAGTTTATCTACATCAATCTTATCAAGAGTATCTTCTGCCGTTAGTAAATAATATGGAGATCTAATCCAATGAATAACTTTTAAATCTGCCTGAGTTGCAAAATGTCCTGCTTCTCCAATTGGAGGTGTTGCGAAAAAGTTATCTGGAATTAACAGCATTTTTTCAATATTATAATCCCTACAAACCTTAATAACAGGAGCTACTAAATTTTCATTTCGAGAGATAAAAAGTGCTCCCATTGATAGATTATTAGTTATTTTAAAATTATGCGTTTCAGGGTCTTCTATAACTTCTTTAGCACACATATGTTCTAAGTTTACATCTACAAGCACATTTTTTAATAAGGTGTCCTTATATTTACGGGCAAATGTTTCAGCACCAATTCCACCATATAGATGTCCCGCTGACAAACAAAATAATAAAGATCTTGGGCGTTCTTCTTTTGGAACATTTGACCATGCTCTTAGTTGAGCTAACACCATCGCCACTCCTGTTCCATCCTCAGATGCTCCTTTAAATGCTGAATCATGATGACTTGAAATCATTATCATTTCCTCTGAATTTCCGGGTAAAATGCCCCAAATATTATGTGCTACGCTTGCTTCTTTAAACCCTTCAAGTATTATAGTACATTGAGCATTTTCTTCCTGTGCTAGCTCTCGAACTCTTACTCCATCATATTTACCAACATATAATGCCGGGATAGGTTTCATAACTCCGTCATAAGGGCCCCAATGGCTGTTAATATTTGAAGGATAATCCCTTAAAATTAATATTAATCCCAACGCCCCTCTATCGAATGCTCGCCAGTACATAGAATCTTCTCTTCTTTTTCCCCCTAAAGCCTGGGGAGGGAAATTGGATAATACAAATGTCAAGATGAGTTCAGTAGTATCATCAATTAAATTTGATGGATCAGAAACATAAAATAGTTTTGCTAATTTTATCAATTTCCCTAAAGGTAAGGTTGGAAATTCGATATCTGCTACTACAATCTTATCGCTAACGTCTATTTTTTTAAAATCTTTTTCTTGTCCCGTACCAATGTAAACCAGAGGGGCTACTATTCCGTTTTCCGGTGTAAATCCAGTATTAAGTACATAAAAGCATGGTACCTCTATCTCTTCTCTTTCTGTTGATATTGTTAATTTCCAATTCGTTGCACTCCAATTTATAACGTCAACAGGTTCCTTTCTCACAGATTCCAATCCTAATTCTTTACATTTCCTTACTAAAAAATTTTCAATTTCATGAGCTTCTTCTGTCCCAATTCTCCGATGTGGACCTTTACAAATATCGTCTAAATCTTTCTGAATCGTTTCTGAGGTTGGTGCCTCAACTTTTAATTTTGATGGTTCAGTTTCAAGTAGAATTTCCTCAGCTTTTTTCCTAATCTTTTTCATTTTTGGAATTAACTTTATCAAATTTAACATGAACTTCTTCTTTGACAATCGAAATTCTGTTACTGTTTCGGAACTTTCTTGAATTTCATTCATAACTAGATTAATATTTCTTTCTTTTTTATTTAAAACTAATTAAATTAACCGAAAATTATAACTTTAGAATACATCATCTCCTTTTAAAATGATGCTAAATACTAATAAGAGGAGGTATTAGACGATTTAGAAAACTGAGCAGATTGTAATGTATAAGAAATTTAGAAAAATTTAAATCCCATATTATTTATGGTTAGTATGGTGAAAGAAACAAAATTAAATTGGTGATTAAAAAAATTAAAGAAAAAAATATCCAAAAAAATGATGAAATATTATATGTAGAATGGGTTCCAGCTGGAAGACTTGTAAAAGGGTTAGTTCTATTTGTTTGCGTATTATGTATTTCAATCGGTATTATAATTACTGCTTTCAATCCCGGCGAATTGGCGTTTATAGGTATTATGCTTGGCGCTGTAAGTCTATTTATTTTTCTTATGTATTGGAACTACAGAAGACTAAAAATCACCTTAACCAGTAATCAACTTGAAGTAGTATATGGCATTTTTAACCATAAGAAAATTCCCTTAAACGCAATAACAAGTTGTGATATAACTAAAGCAAATTTTAGAACTTACGGTGGAGTAGGAATTCGATTTGGAGTAGATGGTTCATGGGCCTATAACACAGATTTCGGAGAGGCTGTAAAATTAACATTTCAATCTGGCAGACCATTTGTTTTCTCCACAAAAAATTCACAAAAAATCTGCAATCTAATAAAGGAATTATCAAATTAAAAATAACTTTTAGACTTAAATTTTACTTAATGAATTCCTGAAATCGGTTCTCAATCCTTGCTAGTTCTAATAGTTCGCTATTTTCGACACTTCTTTTATTTAAATCTTGAACAGTAATAACATTATATATTCCTGAAACTAATTTCTTCTTTAAGTTATTAGATACTTTCTCATCTAATAAAAATAGAACCTTCAGATATCATTCTGGCTTTTATAAAGATATCTTCTTTGGTAACAATTTTTTTTTTCAACCATCTTAATCAATCTATTAAAGAGTTTTGTATAATATTTATATCTAAGAATATTTAATAAATTAGTTAATGTAATACGGTAATACGGTTCTTATGAAGGAATTCAAAATAAATGATTATATTTCATTACGACTGGAAGAGGACAGGACAAATGTCTATATCAATGATATGAAAATAATTCAGTGCAAATATCTGCTATTACAAGATACTAATGATAATTTTATCGTTTATAATAAGGATTTTTTGTCAATTGACAGATTAGCTGAAAAATTGGACAAATCACTAGAATTTAATGATTCAATAGACACTCAAAATTACCAAATCGACTCTGAGGTTGAGTTTTGGGCTCATTGCTCAAACATACAAGCTTGGGCAGAGAATAATTATGATACTCAAATGCTTCATGCGAATCTGTCTTTCCCGTTATTAAAAAAGTTAACAATTGCAGGAGATCCATTAGCGAAAGAAGTTTTTAAGATGGAGATACTTAAAAGGTTTAAGAGTGGAGATTTAAATGTAATGACTTTTTTGATTAAAGAGGGCTACTTAGATTACTTCGAATGGGAGGAATATGACTTACTTTTTGAAAATATTGATTTTGATACAAGAAAAGAGTTAAAACAACGAGTAAGAGAAACAAGAAAGACACCCAAGGAGACCTTTATAATAGAACATGAAGAGCAGTGAATTTAATACCTAACAGAAATAGAAATTCTTGTTTTAAAAATATTCGAAGAATGAAAAAATCTTAAAAAAATCTTAAAAAAAAAAAACAAACGTTTGATACAAATAAGATTAAAATTCCATTCCATGAAATATTTAAGAAATCATCCAAAAGTTTAATTCCTTAGCATTCTTCTTAAATATTGTTCAAGTATTACTTATTTGAACGATAAAAAATAACAAAGATGAAATATAATTTAATAAAGAAATAAAAGGTTAAAATTTACAATGGCAAACGGAACCGTAAAAAATTAATGAGAAATCCTCGTTTATTTAAAATGGTTTAATTCACGGAAAGGGTTTGGATTCATAAACTCTGAAGATGGATCTGATGTGTTTGTTCATTTCTCTGCATTAAGTGGAGAAGATGATGAATATAAGACCTTGAATGAAAACGATGAAGTAACATTTGATGTCGTAGAAGGTCAAAAAGGTCCACAAGCTAGTAATGTGGTCGTCACTAAAAAAGCCCCACGCCAAGATTTTTCATTTGGTGGAGGTAGAAAAGGTGGCGGTGGAAAAAGACGTTACTAATAAATAAATAATTTAATTGGTAAATAATTGAACATAAAAATATCATTTTTATAATCTTTTTAAACCTAATCTTTTTTTTTAATTTATTTCCTAAATATAAATGGAGAAATCGTAGGATTTCGTAATTGATTTTATTAATTAGTAGAGGATGGAATTCTTAATGGATTTTCAACATTATTAAGATGAGTTAGAGACTATACTAATTAAATATTGAAGATTAAATATTTTTTTAAGCTTCGGGTAATAAAATTACAAAAGAATCTCCTTCTACCCATATTTTTCCATTGTAATTATTTAAGACACGCTCGACCAATAGAAATCCTAAAATTATTTCTTTAATTTTACCATCCTTTTCTCTTTCTTTCTTAAATATCATTTCTTTCCCGATATTTAAAATCTCTTTCTGATAGTCGATTATTTTTATTTTAATATAATTTAGGTCATCCTTTTGACTTCTAAAGATAATGATTTTAATCTCTATTGTAGGTCTTTTGTTATATCTAATCGAACTAATAAGGATATTAACAAAAACATCTACTAGAAACTTATCAGCTTTTACATATAGATCCTCAGTTGGATGTTCAATAATTATATTAATTTGTTTATTAGAATAACTATTTGTAATAAATTCTTTAACGTCATCAATTACATTATTTATATTTACTGGTTTAATTACAACATTTGTTTCATTAATCAGCGTTAATTTTTTTATTATATATATTAAAAGTTGACCGTTTATGCATTGATCTTTAATATAAAATAATAATTCTCTTTTAGGTTTTAATAAAATTTGATTATCTTGCTTGGTATATTCGTCTAATAATGATTGAATGTTCTTAATTATTGTATTTATATCATTCACGAATAGCTCTTTATAAAAATACTCTCTATCAAATTCTTGGTGGATAGTTTCTTTACTTATACGTAAATTCTCTTCAGCTAATTTACGTAGCATCACATTTTTAAGAATATCTGAAATAATGCTTAATAATTCTAAATTTTCTTCTATCCAATAATCCTCGTCCTTTATATTATCAAAACAAACAATTCCTTCTAAGATCCCATTAATTTTTACCGAAAATGTTAAAAAATTTTTAACTTTTTGATTTTCAAGAAAACTCTTTAAATTTATTGCTTCTTTAGGAAGTGTATCTACATTTTTAACATAAAAATAATCAGATTTTTTTAATTTCTCAATTACGGATGGAAAATTATTAATTAATATATTTTCAGGTAAATTAATTTGGGGATAAATCAACTTACCATACCAAACGTAATTTCTTTTTATGAAATTAAAATTATTATTAAAGATATAAAGATATGCTCGTGTTGCGTTAACAAATTCACCAACATCTCTAAGTGAATCAATTATTGCCTGATTAAAATCTTGTATACCTACAAATCTTGATACAATTCCTGTAATAATAGCTTTTAATCTAGAAATTTTCTTTAATTCCTGTTCTATTTTTTTCTGTTCTGTTATATTCTGACAAATTATTTGATAAAAGGTTTCATCACCAATATTAACAAAAGATGATTGCATATTTACCCAAATGAGCTTGCCATTTTTTTGATAGAGTTGAATTTCTAATGGAGGAAAAATCTTACCTCTTTCTTCTTTTTTCAATCTTTTAAGAACTTCTACCAGATAATCTTGATGTATTAATGAAAGATCTACAAATTTTCTTCCCATTAATTCCTCTCTTGTATATCCTAAAGTTTCTTCTAAAGCAGGATTGAAATCAACTAAAGAACCTTTAGGATCAATTAAAAGAATAGAAAAGGGTGAATCTTTGAAAAGATGACGATACTTTATTTCAGAATGCTTTAATTTAATTTCTGCTTCTATTCTCTTACTAATATCTCGAATTATGTATTGAACAAAGATTTGACCCCCCATCTGAACTTCATTTACACTAATTTCAACTGGAATAAGATTACCAGAATTATCAATAACCTCTAATCTTAAAGGAAATGGATAATTAAGTTGATCAAATACTTCTTCATTAAAATCTATATTAATTATACCACTTAATATTTGACTTGAATGCAAACCAATGAAATCTTCAAATGGTCGTTGAAATAATTTCTCCGCTTCTTTGTTCGCATCCATTATTATTCCTGATTTTTTATCAATTATTAAAATAGCATCTCGAGCCGCTTTAAATAAAGCCTCATAACGTAATTCGGCTATTTTAAGTGCTTCAATTGAAGGTTGAAATAAAGCAATTTGATTTATTATTGTACTGTGAATAGACTCAAGAATATCTACTACTTGCTTTTTATTTGAATAATTTTTTTTTATATCATCAAATTGTTTAAGAATGAAAGAACTAAATTGGTTAATTATATTTTTGGGAATTTTTTCATTGTAATAAATTATTAAAGATAAAGGTAATAAACCACCTCTAATACTCTCATTTTGGACATAGTCAAAATAAATCGCTGCATTTGAATTTAGGTGAGGAAATGGAAGAATTACTGAGGTTGGTCTAATTTCATCTCCTCCAAAAATAAACTGTGATATTGAAAAACTTTTAACAGATATCAATTCTGGATTCTCAAAAGCATCTTTAGGATGAACTGCTTCGATTTTAATACCTAGATTTTCATCCCATCGACAAAAAATTATCCCGACCTCTCTTCTTGGAATATATTGTTCAATTCTCTCTGCAATTTTAAGTGAAAGCCAATTAAATGCCTCATCAATATTTATGTTTTTAATTCCACTTGTCAAAAATGATTTTATTGGTCTCTTTCCGAGTTTCTTCAGTCCCATCGCTTCTTCTAGATCATTAATATCTGGTTGCTTTAAATCAATTTTATTGAAAAGGATAAGAAGTGGCAATTCACTTAACTCTGGTTTTCCGGCAATTTCATGCAGTAATTCGCGTGCATATGAGAATTTTATTTTATCAGTAACATCTAAAACAAAAATCAACCCATCCTGATTTTTTAAATAAGGTTTCCATATTTCCTTAACTTTATATTTTCCAGGTATATCATATGTTAACAAAGATACATTATTAACTAAAATTCTAGAAATGTCTACATTTATAGTTGGAAATATTGTTTTTGATACTGATTTTCTTCTCGTTCGAATTATTGTCGTTTTCCCCGCCACTGAAAGCCCAAAAATTAAAATTTTTGCCTCTTTTTGTTCAAATATGACTTCTTCTTCTGGAAAAGAAATATTAAACGCATTTAGAAGTGCTCTAATTTCCTCTAGTTTAGTGGGATCTCCTTCATAAATTTTAGAGTCTACATAAAAAGCCTTGAAAGCGTCTTCGATTTTTTTGAAATCTTCAACAAGTCCCTCTAAAAACTTTTGGGCTAAAGTAGAATTAATTTTGGATTTGCTATCAATAACTAGTGAAATTAAAAGGCGCTCCTTTTTTGTTCTTGAGTATTCACTTGGAATTTCAAAGATTAAATTAGCTGTTTTAAAAGTTCCAAACGCATGTTTAAAAAAACCGCTATCATAGAGATCTATCAATAAAGGAACTTGTTTGATATCATCTCTTTGAATCGCTTCAGGCATTTTTAAAAAAATATAGGGAGGAAAATATGGGTTCCGATGACTTAAAATTAAAATTCTCAAATATAAATAACCTCTATTTATTATTATAAAATTAAGCTTTAATACTAAATAACTGAATTATTTTATAAAAATATATATGAATATAATATCTAATAAAGTCTAAACAGTAATGCTCCTAATTTTAAATTTTAGAACTTAACTATAGTTTACTAATAAAAATTCGAGTAGAAAAATGTTTCAAATTGATTTCTCATAATTCAAAAAATATTCTTTTTTTAATTGTTGTTGATTTTATTTTTTTTTTTAATTTAATTAAGTGGAAAGATTTAAAACTCATCACTACATTTTGTATCTACCCAAAAAAGCAAGTCTTTAGGGATTATAATCAGAGTATTTTATTTTGAGATCTATAAATAACGGGATTAAAAATTCATGATAAAAATTCTTTATACGCAGCAAATTTCCTAAATATAAATGGAGAAATCTTAAGATTTCGTAATTGATTTTATTTATATCAATGAATTTATAGTCTTGCTCAATTTTGATCTTGTTTAGATTTAAAGGAGTTAATTGTTTGAGTATTAAATAATGCATGAATTGAGTAAAGGAGTTCTCGACTAATTCTTCCTCCTCCTCACTTAATTCATAAACTTCATGCGCGATTTTATTCCTTAATTCTCTTACTTTTTTAATCAACATATCAAGGTTCTTCGATAGATTTAGCTCTGATATTTTTTGTATTACTGTTTTGTTATCAGAATCATCTACTTGAGAATCTAAATAATCCATTAAAGTAGAAAAGAAGTGTATCAAGAATTTGAATGAGTCAATAGATTTATTCTCTTTCCATTGGTTATAGGAAGTACCCCACTGAGCCAAATTGACTTCATCTAAAGCAGTTTTAATGCTTTTTTTAATATTATCTGCTTTTTCTAAAAAATAATCTGAATAATCCATGTAGGGTTTCTCACTTGGTTCATACATATATTTATATACGTTCCCAAATTCCTTAATCGCACCCAATTTTTTTATAAGAGAGGGGTCTTCCACTACTTCTTTCCTGCCTATTTCCGCAGCAAATTTTATTAGATATTTACATTCAGGACAATACGTTACAAATGACCCCCGAATCGAAGTGAACGGTTTCAGCTCTAACTGATGTTTCCCATTTGGAAATTCTATAAGCTCCCCTTTACTTTCTCTCTGATCAAAACTTGTTTTTTCAAAATGAAAAGATTCTGGAATAAATTTAAAACCGCAAACCGGACATTTCACTTTCTCTCTCTTTTGACTCATTTTATTTCGGCACACTATTTTTTTGCTTTAGAAAACTAAGTTACAAAATAATAACGCCTTATATTTTAGGTTTATTGAAAAAGACCCAAACAACACTAGTCATTTATATATGATTTCTTTTCTTTAGAATTTAAAAAAACTATTCATATTTTTTAATTGTGGTTAATTGAAATTATCTATGCCTAAGGGTAAGATCCAAGAAATTTTTCCAGAAAAATATGTATTAAAAAATTAACGATAAAGTCAAAAAGTTTTTAAATTACTAGATTAGAAGAATTAGTAGAATAATATTGCAAATCCTTAATTCGTCATTAAAAAAATCAAAGATAAAACTGAAGCTAAGAACGAGATAAATCGAGAAACCTAAAATATTTTTATAACTTTAAAAATGATTAATCGCGATATTATTTGATGTTAAATAATATTCATTCTAATTAAATTTGGAATAAAAAGGGAAATGGATAAAAATACAATCATCCGGGAACTGCATACTCTTAAGTCAAACATCTTGGAATTACCTCAAAGATATCCTACATCGATTTTTACCTTTGGAGCTGGCATAGCTCAAGCAAAAGAGCAAGTTCCAATAATCTGTTCAAATATCGATGATGCAATTAACGCTTTAAAAAAAGGTAAAGACAGTTATAATAGGCCTATCACTAAATATCAGATAGCTGACGGTCTTTCTAATCTAATAAAGGCCACCCAACGTCCACAATTTATTGGTTTAATCACGAGTGTATTTAATAATGATGGGATTAATGAATTAGAGAAAAAAATGAATGAATTAGGACAAATAGCAGCAAAAATTAGATCATTTCAACCAGAATCTATCTCTCACCAGCAACCTATACCTCAACCACAAGATATAGCTCAGCCACAAGCAATACCTCGGCCACAAGCAATACCTCAACCAGTATATAGGCAAGAAAAAGAAATTGAAAATTTAATTCAAGTTGATTCAAAAGATTTTAAAGTAAAATTTAAAGATTATACTTTCAATGAAAAAGCCTTTCGAGTTATAACTGAATCTATAGCGGTGACTCTCATCATTTACTTTCCTATTTTCATAATTTGGAGTGCTATAAATCAATTGTATGAAAATATTGTAATCAGTATTATTATTATGGCAATTTATTTTATTCCTCATGAAATACTAGAAAAAAAGCTCCGAAATAATGCTCGAATTAGAAAGCAAAAAGCGATGATAGCAAAATATGTAGATTTAAAAAAAGTCCAATCACCCCCGTCTTACCAATCACAACTTGTATCTCAACCAGAACCTATATATCAGCCAGCACCGAGACAAGAACCAGAAAAAATAATGTGTCATTCTTGTGGCTCTGAAAATTTAAAAACTAATAAATATTGTGAAAATTGTGGAAGCCAATTAGATTAGAATAGCTTAATTATTAACTTTTAAAAGAATTTTCAATAACAAAAAAAAGAAAAAAAAGTGAAAATCCTTAACTAATTGTAAATAAAATTAGTAATTAGCAAGCCCCATTTAATTATTTTGCAAAAATGAGATTGTGTTTTTTATGAGAGCTATTGATGAAAAACAGTTTAAAAAGATAAGAGAGTTTATATTCCGAAATGGAAGGCTCCTTGAGAGAAAATTATTTTCATTCTTTTTTGAAAATGGAAATAGAGATGAAGTTATTAAGACTTTAGTGGCATATCAGAATTTGGATGGAGGATTTGGTAATGGAATTGAACCAGATTTATTATGTCCAGACAGTACTGCTATTGGTGCTGAAACTGCTCTGTATATTCTTGATCTCATAGATTATGTAGATAATGAAATCACAGAGCATTTAATTAATTGGATTATTGAAGAGCAAAATGAAGAAGGATATATTAACCACCCTCCTAAAACTATGTATAATTTTCCCTTTCAAGATTGGTGGGATGGTCCTGATGATCTTAGAATATTAGCGATATCAGGTTTTCTTAAAAAATGGGGATATAAAGAATCGTCTTTTTTTAAAAAAGTAAAATCTTTTTATTCAAACAACTCTCTTCCTAAAGAATTTACTTTCTATGAATATCCTTATTTTATATATCTGAAATACCTAGGAGAGAATATAGAGGAAAAAAAGATGCTAAATCAGATTATAAACCAACTCCCGAGTATTTTTAAAAAAAATAATGCCCATTATCCTTTATTTGGTCGACATTGGTACCATGCTCTAGATATTGTGGATGATAGAGCAGTAAAAAATGAAGTAGTTAATTTTTTAAATGGTCTTCAAGACGATGGTGGTTTAAAAATAATCTATCAGAATTTACCTCATTGGAGACCTATATGGACTTTAGATGGTCTAATCTTATTAAAGAAATCAAATATAATTGAATTATGAACCATATTCCAAGTGGCGAGGATAAAGTTAGTAAAGTAGTTAGTGTAGCTTCAAGCTTTCTTAAAAAAGAACTGAATAAATCTACATTTATATCATTTCTAGACATTGGATGTGGGGAAGGACGTGATATCGACTATATTTCTTTGAATTTTAACAATTTTAAAATAAAAGGAATCGATATATCATCAAACGCAATTAAAAAAGCCATCAAACTTAATACAAACAAAGATAATGTCACATTTGAATGCATGGATTGGAAGGATTTAGATGAAACTAAATATGATATAATTTACATGTCAGGGGTTTATCACTTCTTCAATTTAGCTGACAGAACCGCATTTATTTCGAAAGTTAAGAATATATTAAAGCCAAATGGCTTCTTTTTCTTGAGTACTCTTTCTTCAAATGATACACAATATTACGGAGAAGGCATACCTGTTAAAGACGATCCAAACTCATTTCAAAGTGAATACTTCATACATTTTAGCTCAAAGGAAGGGCTTCTCGAGGATTTCAAATTTTTGATGATTCATGAATTATCTGAATTTTATCATAAAAATTATGCAAAAGACACAGAATATCATACAATGTGGATATTAATAGGAAAAAGAGAACAGTAGTTCAAAATACAGCTATTATTCCTTCAAATCTGGTAAAATCGTATCCATTTATCTGTGGATTCCATGTTACACGTGCTGCTTTAAGAGAAAATTTTATTCACATTGAAAAGTAAAAAACCCTCCACCAATAATAATCTCTAACTTTAGTAAAATCTATGACTTAAAAATTATTAATGAATTTTATTTATATTGTAAATTCTTATCTTATATTAGATATTACTGTAAAAAATTAAACTTGGAAAAATATTCATGAGTTTTAGAATTGAAAGTAAAGAGCAATTTGTCGAATTATGGACTAATATTTACCAAACCGAAGGTAAACCTGATTGGTCGCATATCCTCCCATATTATGACGACAAGATATATTTTCGTGATACTATTCAAGAAATTCGAGGTATAAAAGAATTTAAAGCTATGACTGTAAGATTAGTTGAGCGATCTAAAAATTTAAGAATGAAAATTGTCAACATTCTTTTTGAAGGGAACATCATTTTTTTTGAATGGGAGATGGGATTAAGTTTTAAGAAAACTCCTGATTCGAAGATATTCGGGGTAAGTCGCCTGAAATTGAATGATAAGGGAAAAATCATAGAGCAAAGGGATTATTATGATCTCTGGGGTGATATCATGGATAATATTTCATTTTTAGCTAAAGGGTATCGAAAGTTCATGAGAAAATTGTTCGGGTGATTTGCTTGAATAAATATTTAAAAGAATATTTTAAATATTCTTTTTTTTGGCGCCAATTGGGCCAAATGCGGAAGAATAAAAAGGCAGAGGTAAAGGAATGCCAAGATGACTTTAAAGAAAAGTTAGTTGTGATAACGGGCGCGACATCTGGAATCGGTTATTGTACTGCGAGAAAGTATGCTTCACATGGAGCTAATCTTCTTCTAATAAATCGAAATGAAGAAAAATCGATAAAAGTTTGCGAAGAAATTCGTCAAGATTATGGAGTAGAATGTGAATATAAGATTGCGGATTTTACCCGCATTTCTGATTTAAAGAAAGTTGGATATGAACTTTTAGATTCAGATATAAATGTTGATGTTTTTATCCATAATGCAGGCGTTTATTCTACTAAAAAAATATTTACTGAAGATAATATCGAACTTGTTTTCCAAGTAGATTATCTTGGGTCTTTTATTCTAAATTATATATTAAAGGATAAATTAAAAGCCCAAGGTAATACAAGAATTATATTTGTAAATTCTGAAGGTCACCGCTTTGCTCTTCTTGGATTGAGTTTAGATGATCTTGAGTATGAAGAGCATCATTATTCAGGTTTGCGTAGTTATGGGAAAGCCAAAATAGCTCAGCTGCTTTCAATGATTTCATTTAACGAATATTTCAAAGATAGTGGAGTATTAATAAATGCAATGCATCCTGGGAGTGTAAAAACAAACATGGGAGAAAATAATGGAAGAACTTATCGATTTTTTAAACATCATTTAATTGATCGAGCAGCAAAATCACCTGAGATATCCGCAAAAGCTTTATACTATCTCGGTGTGTCAAAGGAAATGAATGGAGTGAGCAGTAAGTTTTACCGTCTTACTGCAGAAGAAAAACCTGCACCTCCTGCTTTGGATAGGCAGGTCGCAGAAGAGCTGTGGGATTTAAGTATAAAATTAGGCGGTTTAGCATGACGACTACAAGCCATGAGGTGATCATTGTAGGAGCAGGGATGGCGGGGTTAACTGCTGCGGCTTATTTATCAAAGGCGGGATATGATGTTCTTTTAATTGAAAAGAACGAAACTTGTGGTGGCCTGCTAAGTTCAATCCAAAAAGATGGTTTTGTTTTTGATATGGGTCCGAGGTCCATTGAAAATTCAGGAGCCGTGCTACCCTTTTTAAATGACCTTGGAATTTCACTTGAAATGCTTAAAAGTCCGGTTTCGATTGGTATTGAGAATGAAATTTTACACTTCACGTCAAATGAAAGTATATATGAATATCAATCCCTATTAGAAAAGCTGTATCCTGATAACAAAGAGGAGATTGCCGCAATTTTCTTGTTAATCGAAAAAATCCTGAAAGATATGGCCATTCTAAACGAGATTGATAATCCGATTTTCAAAGACATGAAAAACATAGGTTATCTTGTTAAGGAGCTTCTTCCGTATTTGGGCAAGTTCCTTCTTGCTATTCGCCGGATAAATCGAAGGAATGATCCAGTTGAAGATACTCTAAAAAAAATGACTTCAAACCAATCACTTATCAATATTATGACGCAACATTTCTTCAAGAGCACGCCTACTTTTTTTGCCCTAGGTTATTTTCACACTTACCTCGATTATTATTATCCAAAGGGAGGTACGGGCATAATTCCAGAAGGCATCGTGCAAAAAATCATTGAATGGGGAGGATCAATTTTATATGGTACAGAAATACACGAGATCATTCCTTCTGAAAACAAGTTAACTGATATCAATGGAAACACGTTTAATTATGAAAAACTTATTTGGTGCGCGGATTTAAAATCTTTGTATCGATTTCTTACATTCCGTGATTTAGAGGAAAAAGTTTCTCGAAAGATATCAATTCAAAAAGATAAATTGCTATCAAATCGAGGCGGAGATTCAGTCTTTTCTTTATTCCTAGGGATAGACGAACCTCTCGAAAAATTTCAATCGATTTCGAACGGTCATTTTTTTTATACTCCATCAAAAGAAGGTTTAGGAGAATCAACTTGGACTACTTTAAGAAAAATTATTAAGAATTTCGAATCAACTCCCAAAGAAGCCATTATGCATTGGTTAGACGATTATTGCCAATTAAATACTTATGAGATTTCCATTCCAGGGCTTAGAGACCCCACCTTAACTCCAAAAGGAAAGACTGGATTAATAGTGAACATTTTCTTTGAATATGATCTCATGAAAAAAGTCCAAGAGGGAGGATGGTATGAAGAATTCAAAATAGAAGTCGAGAATCGCATGTTAGAGATTTTATCAAAATCCATATACCCGAAAATCAAGGATAAGATTCTCTTTCGTTTCTCTTTAACACCCGTCAGCATTTCAAACAGAGTAGGAAGTTCTGAAGGAGCAATAACAGGTTGGACGTTTGAAAATCCCATCCCTGTGGTTCAAAATATCCTTAAAATGACTACATCTGTAAAAACTCCTATTCCAAATATACTCCAAGCTGGTCAATGGGCATATAGTCCTTCTGGAATACCCATTGCGATCCTTACAGGATTAGCAGCTGCCAAGAATTTAATGAAAAATAAAAAATGAAGTTTTTACCCAACCTTATAGTAAGAGTAGTATTAGTAAAAATACATTTATACTGATAAGTATTAGGTAAGAAAGTATGACCATTCCATAAATAGGTTTTTTTATATCCTTACCCGACATAGCTTTAAATCCAGTTCTGCTGAGGAAAGATTTTATTTGATGATCTAAGTCCTTTTGATTTTTAACCGAATATTTTTCCAGATCTTGCTTAATAATGAAGTGTTGACTATAAGGAAAGATAATAGCATTTTCTGGCTTAACAGGATCAATAATATTAC
>JAHQWK010000006.1 GCA_029856145.1 Promethearchaeia archaeon | reverse complement strand
TTCCGATTTGTTTTATTGGGTGTATCATATTTTCCTTTTTGGATTGATATTCTCGTTGCAGCGATTTTTGGAGCAATATTAATATTAATTGGAGCCCGTTCATTTAATAAAATGGAAATAAGCTAATTAGTAATAATTTTTTTTAAATCAAAAATAGAAATTAGAGTCAAAAGCAACAACGGTTCGTAGTTTAATGAATTCTGCTCGAATGATATTTAAGTATTGGTTAAAATCGAAAAGAGCATTTATCTTACAAATCATATTTTTATCACTTTCAACAATTTTTAATACTTTTATTCCCATTTTTATAGGGAGAATGGTTGGATTATTAGATCCAAATCTTCCAAGCTTTAATATTATAGTATTCTTAATTTATTTTTGTATTATATTGGTATTTGGATTATTTACTTATATTTTCAATAGAACTGCTCGGCTTCAAGGAGCTGAAGTTTCATCAAGAGCTTTATATTATTTACGTGATGATATTAGTAATGCTATTTATCGTCAATCATTTTCATATTTCGATAAGACTGAAACAGGTCAATTAATTTCTCGAGCTACAAGTGATATTGAAGAAACGCGCCAAATTTTTGGTATGGGTTTAATTTTAGGTTTTCAGTCGATTCTTCAGATTAGTGGGATTATTATTGGTTTTTTTGCTTTTAGTCTTGATTTATCAATTATCTTGGTTTCAGCAATTTTAATTTCTCTTATATTATCATATTATATTGCAAAGAAATTAAAACCAATCTTCTTAGAAACAAGAAATAGTTTTGGTGATTTAACTTCAACAATAAGGGAGAACATTGTTGGTGCTCAAGTAGTACGAATATTTAGTACTCAAACTAAAGAATATCAAAAATTTAAAGAGAATAATAATAGGTTCTATAAAGCTAGTGTCAATTCTATAAAATATAATTCACTTTATATGCCCTCTATTTATATAATCATCGGTGCACTGACAATTTTTTCATTATTCATAGGGGGTATTAGGTTTATAAATGGAACAATGGAATTAGACATAGTTGTAACTCTTCTTTCTTATATTGCAGCACTAGGTTTTCCTTTAATGATGTTAGGCCAAATCATGCTTGTATATATTCAAGCTGATGCTGCACTTACTAGGGTAAGAGATATTTTAGATTCCAGTCCAGAAATAAAAGACCTTCCCAATGCGTCACCGATATCTAATTTAAAAGGGGAAGTTGATTTTGAAAATGTTTCCTTTGGATATACAATCGATCATCGAATTTTAAAAAATGTTACATTTAAAATTCCAGCTGGAAAAAAACTTGCTATTTTAGGCACAACAGGTTCGGGTAAATCTACTATAATAAATTTAATCCCTCGTTTCTATGAGTTGAATGAGGGATTTATTAAGATTGATCAAAAAGATATAAAAAAATATCTAATAAATGATTTACGGAAAAGCATTGGGATCGTATCGCAAGAAACCTTTCTATTTAATAAAACAATAGCGCAAAATATAGCATATGGAAAAGAAGATGCTTCAATAGAAGAAATAATTGAAGCTGCTAAAATTGCGGATTTACATGACTTCATTGTTAAATTACCGAAAGGTTATGATTCAATCGTAGGTGAAAGAGGAACACGTCTTTCAGGTGGTCAAAAACAACGTTTATCAATAGCAAGGGCTCTTTTAACACGACCTAAAATTTTAATTCTTGATGACAGTACTAGTTCCGTTGATGTAGAAACTGAATATAAAATACAACAAGCTTTAACAAGAATAATGAAGGATATAACTTCTATTATTATCACACAGAGAATCTCAACCATTAGAGGAGTAGATTATATTTTAATTTTAGAAAGGGGTCGTGTCGTAGGTTATGGGACTCATAATGAATTAATTAGATCAAATATCTTATATAAACAAATCTATGAAACTTTATATCAAAAACAAAAGTCAAAAAGTCGAATTGGAGAAGAAACATAATTAGGAACTTATAAGAATGAGTAATAATAAGTATAAAAATGATGATGAGGAAAGAGAAGAAATAATTAAACCAAGCGCAAGTACTCGTCAACGTTTTATGTTAGAAGGGGATAAATCAAAGCTAGATAATCCAAGAAGAGAATTATGGAGATGGTTAATTTCATATTTAAAGCCACAAAAATTGGAATTTTTCCTATTCTTTATCTTTCTTTTAGTAGCAACTGTAATTTCCGCGTTAACTCCGATTTTTTCTGCAAATATAATTGATAGAGGTATTGTCACGAAAAATGCCTATCATATTGTTATAATGAGTGGAATTTTTCTAATATTAGTTTTAATTATGGCGATTACTAATTATTTTGCATTGTATGGGATGGGTAAAATATCTCAAAAAGTGACTTATCAAATTAGAAATGATCTTTTTTTTAAACTGCAAGATATGTCTTTAAATTATTTTGATAAAAGATCTTCAGGACAGATAATATCTATTTTGACAAATGATGTTACAATACTTAATCAATTAGTCGGAGGTCAATTCGTTCAAATTATAACGAGCATGGTTTCGATTGGATTAACTGTGATTTTTATGTTCTTCCTCAATCTAGCTTTAGCTTTAATTAGTTTGATAATTTTTCCTTTATTTTTTATAATAACTCGCTTTTTCAAAAAAGTTGCTACTTTATTATTTAAAGAGGAAAGAAGAACAATAGGGAAGGTTACTTCTTCAATACAGGAGAATATTGAGGGTGCAAAAGTAGTGAAAGCGTATGGGCAAGAAAAACGAGCTGCTATTGAATTTGATCAAGCAAATACTGCAAATTACACTATTATGGTTAAGATTCGAAAATATATGGCAACCATTTTTCCTTTAATTAATCTTATAACAACAATTATTACAGCAACCATTTTATTAGTGGGAGGTTTTGTAGCATCCGGCAATATTTCGCTTTTCGGGATTACCGTTTCATTAGGGGTCCTAAGTGCATTTATCACGATTTTAGGACAATTTTTTAGACCATTTATGACACTAATGCAAATTCAAAATGTTATCGAATCTGCTCTTGCAGCTAGTGATCGAATTTATTCGTTATTAGAAGAACAAGTTGAGATCCCCGATATAAAGAATCCAATATTACTTGAACAAATAAATGGTACTATTGAATTTGACAATGTGAGTTTTGGTTATATACTTAATAATGAAGGAGTGAAAATTAAGTCCAAGAAACAAAGATTAGATGAGCATAATAAATTTGACAATACTATAACTTCCGAAACCATTCTAAATATGGTTAAGTCTTTAGAACAGATATTAAGAACTAAAACAAATCTTCAGCAGAGTAGCGGTTTTAGTGGAGAGGGAGGGGGAATGATTAGTAATGAAAGGGGACAAAAATCTCCTCAAAATATTTTGAGAACACTTGCCAAATTATCTATACCTCCCGAGATAAATGAAAGAATCCCAAAAATAGTAAAAGATCTAATTGATGAGCAAAAAGTACTCCTTCAACATATAGAATCTAAGGGTTTCGTTTTAAAAGACCTTAGTTTAAAAATTCCAGAGGGAATAACACTAGCAATTGTAGGGGAAACTGGAGCAGGTAAAACAACGTTAATTAAATTGATTGCTCGTTTCTATGATGTAAATAATGGAAAGATTCTTATAGACGGTGTTGATATATTAAAGGTTAAGAAAAAAGAATTAAGAGGTTTAATCGGAATTGTCCCACAAGAAGCATTTTTATTTACAGGAACTATTCGAGAAAACATATTATATGGATATGATACCTTTACACCAGAACTTGAAGAAAAAATGATAGAAGTATCAAAATTTTTAGGACTTCATAATTTTATTGACGCTTTACATAAAAATTATGATACTAAATTAAAAGAAAATGGTAGTAATATTTCAATAGGACAAAGACAATTGATTGCTTTTGCTCGCGCTTTAATAACTGATCCTAAAATATTAATTTTAGATGAAGCAACTTCTTCGGTAGATCCTTATACGGAAACGTTAATACAAGATGCATTGAATAAAGCTCGTAAGGGAAGGACAACAATAATCATAGCACATCGACTTTCTACAATAAAAAATGCTGATCTCATAATTATAATAAATGCAGATAAAAAAGGAATAATAGAACAAGGAGACCACGAAAGTTTAATCGCTTTGAATGGAAAATATAAACGTCTTCTTGAAATGCAGCATCGTGAATTTAATATTGGACAATAGTGGCTATTTGAATATTATCTATTGGGTAATAGTATAGAATTTTAAATCTCGATTTTTGATAAACCTAAATTATAATCGTTTTTTACACAATATAATCTACTAATTATATTGGTGCATAATAATACCATATTTCACCTTTTCAGGAAAACAAATATTTTACCAGATTAAGGATAATGATTCTCAAAATACGCTTATTTTTATACATGGGGCAGGAGGTAACTCAAATATTTGGGAGAATCAATTCTATTTAAAAATTGATTATAATATAATTGCTATTGATTTACCTTCCCATAATAAATCTAATACATTTCCAGAATTATCTTTAGATTTATATGTTGATGTTGTTAAGAAGCTCAATGATTCATTGAAACCAGAAAAATTGATTTTAGGTGGACATTCCATGGGAGGAGTTATTATACAGGAATTTTATTTTAGATATCCAAATGATGTCTCTGCTCTAATTTTATGTTCTACAGGAGGAAGGATGAGAGTTAGCTCAGTTATCTTTAATTCTATAAAACCTAATTACCAAAAATACTTAGATGATTTACGAGTTGGTTCATTTTATAGAAAAACATCAAAAAAAATAATAGAGGGCCACATTTTGGAGACTGCACAAATAGATCCAGATGTAACTTATAATGATTTTCAAATATGTAATGCATTTGATACTTTAGATAAGACTAGTTCTATTGATGTTCCATGCTTAATTATATGTGGGAAGGATGATCAACTTACCCCCGTAAAATATTCGCAGTTTTTTCATGATAAAATTAAAAATTCAGAACTTTACATAATAGATAAAGCTGGTCATGGTGTTATGTTAGAAAAACCTAACCTAGTAAATAAGGCTATAGAAAGATTTATTGATAATCATTTATAAGTAAATAAAATGCGTAAGTACACATATGGACCGTTTCAATCAAGGCGATTAGGACTTTCTCTAGGTGTCGATGTTTTAGCTGATTATAAATTATGTACAAACAATTGTGTATATTGTGAAATTGGATTAACAGAGAAAGATAATTTAGTTTCTCCTAATTATAGAATAAATTTACCTCCATCACGTAATTTTCGGAAGGAATTATTCTCGATTTTAAAATATGTTCCACATTTAAATTCAATTACGTTTGGTTACAATGGTGAACCGACTCTGAACGAGAAACTATTAGATTTCCTTAAAATCGCATTAGATGTAAGGAATGAATTAAATTGGACTAGTGAAAAACCATTAATTACCTTATTTACAAATTCTAGTACTTTATATATCGATAAAATAAGAGAAAGAGTCAAGCAATTCGAATTAGTTTTAGCAAAATTAGACACAGCTAATAATGTTGATTTCAAGAGAACTAACCGTCCTCATCATGATACTCCTAATATTAAAATGATAATTGAGTCATTAATTAAACTGAAACGAGAATTGCCTAAAAAAAATAAATTAGCAATTCAATGTTTAATTTTTAATTCTTACAAAGAAGATTTTATTCCAAACAATAATTCTACAAACATTTATGATTTAGCTCGCGCACTAAAAAGGATAAAACCAAACATTGTACAAATTTATTCAACTGCGAGAATTCCCGCAGAATATTTTGTTTTCTCAATAGATGATGATAGGAAAAGAGAGATTGCCACCATTTTTAAGGAGATAATCGATGATAATAAAATAGAAATAAATGTATACTGAATCACAGAAAAACTTTTATTTCTATAATAATAATTTGAAGTATTTGAAATCTTTATATTATCCAGACGTTAAGGAAAACACAGAAAATTTGAATGTGAGATAATAGTGGATGAAAAATTTATTGCGGGAGTTGATATTGGAGGTACGTGGGTAAGAGTTGCTATCTGTACAGCAGATTTAAATGAAAATAATATTATAAAAAATAATTCAAGAACATTAAAAAAAAATAAATATTCAATTAGTAATTCTGTGTGTCAGATGTTATCAGAAATATTGACTGAAAATAATATTGAAAACGATCAAATTTTAGGTATAGGGATAGCTACAGCAGGTCCTTTGGATATGGAAAAAGGAGAGGTATTCAATAATGCTAATCTTGGTTTTAGAGTAGTTCCTCTAAAAGAACCAATTAAAAAAAAATTTCCTAAAATTCCAATATATTTTATTAATGATTGTAATGGTAGTGTTTTGGGTATACACTTCTTTGAGGCCGAAGATGATGAAAGAGACAATCTAGTTTATATCTCAATGTCTACTGGTATAGGTGGAGGAGTGATTTGCAGCGGACATCTTTTACTTGGAAAAGAGGGTAATGCGGCAGAAATTGGGCATGCGTTAGTTGAGCCAAAAAGTAAATTTAGATGCAATTGTGGAGCATATGGTTGTTGGGAAGCTTATAGTTCTGGAACAGGAGTGCAAAATAGAGCTTTAGATGCTTTAAATGAAGGGAAGTTAAATGCAGATCTATTATTGCAAATTGTTGATAATGAGATTTCCAAAATAACTGCAAAAGAAATTTTTCAAGCAGCCAAGAAGGGAGATGAGTTATCTGAAAAAATCGTTGAAGATTGTGTTTATTATACAAAAGTAGGCGTTGGCTTAGTTAATAATTACTATGATTCTACTTCAATATATTTTGGGGGAGCAATGATGAAAGACAAAGACCAGATAATTCCTCTGATAATTGAACAATTTAAAAAAGATCCTATTAAATTTACTATTAATCACCCTCCAAAGATAAAATTAACAAAATATAAAGATGAAATTGGATTAAGAGGAGCATTAGCTCTTGTTAAATATAAATTAGAAAAAAATAAAATAATCTCCTAAAAAAATAAGAGAGAAAAATGGACGAAAATGGTTTAATCTTCACCCTAAGTGGCATTAGAGGCCGTGCTGAGAAAGATTTTAAATTTAACACTGTTAAAAAAATAGCGGTTGCTTTTGGATTATTGATTGATGGCACAGATAAGAAAGTGGTAATAGGTAGAGATACTAGGCCAAGTGGAACTCTCATTGAACAAGCAATAATAGAAGGATTAATTTTATCAGGTTTTGAAATAATAAATCTTGGAATATGCCCTACACCTGTAATAATCCATACAAAAAATAAATTAAATATCCCTGTTGGTGTAATCATTACAGGTTCTCATAACCCTCAACAATGGAATGGTTTAAAACTATTATCTACAAAAACATTTCTAAATAGTGATGATTTAGAAATAATTTCAATTTATTTAGAAAACATTGATTTGAATTCTTATAAAAAAAATCAATCAAGTTCAGAACAGATTATTACAAATTTGAACCCAATTACAGATTATATTCAAGATTTATTGAGTTATGTTGATCTTATAACAATAAAAAAAAAAAATAATCTTAGAGTAGTTATTGATTCGGGAGCGGGAGCAGGAAAACTTGTCACACCTAAAGTATTAAGTGAACTGGGATGTGATATAAAATTAATTAATAATGACTTGCTTGCAAATAACGATTTTCCAAGAGAAATTGAACCCATTAAAGAAAATCTTAAAGATTTAATAATGGAGGTGTGGCATGGGAAATATGACATTGGATTCGCTCATGACACAGATGCTGATAGATTGGCAATTATCGGAGAAAATGGAGTGTGTTATCCCGAAGATATTGGATTAGCACTAATTACACAATACTATTTAAAAAATCAGCAATATAAGGATAAAGAGATATATTTTGTAACAAATTTAGCATCTTCTTTGAGGTTTGAAGCTATAGCAGAAAAATATAATGCCAATGTAATTAGAACTCCTGTAGGAGAACGATTTTTAACAGAAGAAATGGAGAATTTGATATCGAATTCATCAGAGAATCGATTAGTTTTTGGTGGTGAAGGTTCATGTGGAGGTTTTATGTTTCCCTATTTTAATAATACTAGAGATGGTATTTTCGCAGCAGCAAAAATTGTTGAAATTTTAGTAAAAACAGGAAAAAATATCTCTCAACTTGTAGCAAAATTACCTAAATATTATTCTCATAGAGTAAAAATCAATATTAAAAATGTAGATACCAAATCACTTATTATAAAAGTAAAAACTGAATTGATAAATGAAGGAGAAAAAGTAGAACAAATTGAAAATGATCTTAGATTTGGTCATGGAATGGATTGGTTTGTTCTCATTCATCCTTCAAATACAGAGCCAGTAATTAGAGTTATTAGTGAAGCTAAAAGGGAATCGTTAGCTAGAGTTTATTGCGAAGCAACAGCTGAGCTTGTGAATTTAAGTATTTCCTAAAAGTCAATTTTGAAATGATGATCCCACTTTTTTCCCATTTTCCTCTTTTTTGTCTCAAAAAGATAAGAAACTTACCATTAAATTTATAAGTTTGGTAATAATATAGTTTTATTAAACATATTTGTTGATTGTATCATGGTAATTAAAGAAAATAGTTGGATTGGAATTAACCAAAAAGATATGGTAGTTCAAGATCCGTCTTGTGATAAAATTATCATGGTAATGATGTTTTTAGTGTTCGTACCATATATCCATACACCATTATCCTCATAAAAACATTGAAATCAACACCACGCTGATTCTTTTCTTTTGTTTTCTCGTTTGATACAAAGCTTCTTCTTTATCATTTTTATCTTTTAGATAGTATTCTAAGAATTCAGGGTTAGGAAATCACATTCAAGCTATGATAATATCTCAATTGAAATACCAAATATGTTTTTATAATAAAATCATAAAAAATTTAAAGAATTTAAAAAAAGGTGGAAAAAATGTCAGAATTAAAGGAATTTACTCGAGAAGAGTTAGTTGAATCTTCTTTAGAGTTAGAACGGAAAGATAATTATATAAATTTAAATAAGTGGAGAGCTAATATATGGAAATCATATTTAATTCATTTTATAGAAGGATTTCATTTAATTTCAGGAATTCTATTACCATTTTTCTTAACATGGGGGAGATTAACATTTGTTGAGATTATGTTCTTACAAAGCTACTTTACAGTAATGATATTAGTATTCGAAATTCCTTGTGGAGCAATAGCGGATTACATAAGCAGGAAGTTCTCTTTGATATTAGGTACATTGGCAACTGCATTTGCTGCATTAGTTTATGGAAGTTATCCAAACATATTTATTTTTACTATTGGTGAAACTTTGTGGGCTTTTGGAGCAGCTTTAACATCAGGTACCGATACAGCATTTACATATGATACATTGAGAAAACTTGGAAGAGAAGATGACGTTTCAAAAGTAATAGCTAGGAATAGAAGTTTCAGTTTGCTTGGAATTGCAATTTCAGCACCAATTGGTTCAATTATAGGTGCATATTTTTCATTGAATCTTGTAATGAGCCTTATATTTGTTCCTTTTATTATAGCAACATTGATATCATTAACGTTAAAGGAACCTAATCATGACCTAGAAAGGAAGAAGGCTGATAAATACTTTACAGTAGTAAAATCTGGATTTACTGAGCTCACAAATAATAAGATTTTAAGAATTTTAGCTGTTGAAATGGTGATAACAGAGTCTTTAGTGTTTTTCTTAATATGGACTTATCAAGTGTATCTTGAAGCATTAAGTTTTCAATTAATCTTCTTTGGATTCGTAAGTACATTAATGACACTTGTACAAATTTTCTTTAACAATATCGTTCCAACTCTAGAAAACAAAATTCATAACAAGAGAAAGTTTCTTAAATGTTATACGATAATTCCAGGAATCGGATTTATTCTAATGGCGCTAATACACTTCATTCCAGTCAGTATTCCTTTAATTCTCATTGTAATTGGATTCGGGTTTTCAAGGAGTTTGATATTTGTTAAGGGAATAAATTTACAAATTGAATCAGAGAACAGAGCGACCGTTATAAGTACAGTAAATATGTTCGCAAGCTTCATAAGAGCTATTCTTTACCCCCTTGTTGGATACTTAGTAATGTGGAATTTAAGCATTACATTTATACTATTGGGAGCAATAATAATCATCTTTGCTTTACTTTCGAGAATAAAGAATGAATATTTATAATCAACTCAATTTTTTTTAAGTATATTTTATTTTAAAGCTACATTTTTAGACTTTTAAAATTTGAATGGATGGAATTTTCACGTTCTTGAGCCTAAGTAAATTATCTTTTTATTTTTTTTATAATTGTGTTTGCTAACTTTTTTCCTACTATCTCTGATAATTCATTTAAAGAAGCATTTTTTATATTATCTACACTTCCAAAGTGATTCAATAACTTATTTCTGGTAACTGGGCCAACTCCTTCGATATCATCCAAGATTGACCCTGTAATCCGCTTTTTTCTTTGTTTTTTCTGAAGTTTGATAGCAAAACGATGTGCTTCATCTCGGACTCTTTGAAATAATTTTAAAACAGAGGAACTTTTAGGAAGTACAATCGGTTCTTTTTTGGAAGGTAGATATATTTCTTCATATTTTTTAGCTAATCCAATGATGGGGATACTAAGGTTTAATTCTTTTAAAATTGAAATCCCAGCATTTAATTGTCCTTTTCCACCATCAACCAAGATTAAATCTGGTAATTCCATATTTCTTTCAAGGAGCATGTTGTATCGTCTTCTTAATAGTTCTTTCATCATTGCAACATCATCTGGTGTAGATTTGGAACGAATTTTATAATGCCTGTAATATTTATTATATGGTTTTCCGTCAAGAAAGTAAACCATAGAACCTGTTGCATCAACTCCTTCGATATTAGAAATATCAAATCCTTCAATAATCTTAGGTAGTCTTGATAAGTTCAAAATATTTTTTGCTTCCTCAAGAATTTTTTTTCTAAATTCTTGATCATTCATCTGGATTTCTTCCATTTGTACTTGCTGGAAAACCATTACTTTTGCGTTTTTATTTGCTATTCTTAAAAGACTTATTTCATTTTCATTAACTGGAGTTCTTATTTTTATGTCTTCTTTGAGATCTTTTAGAAACGCTAAAAGAATTTTAAGTTTCTCATTTATTTTAGGGATGATAATAATACCTGGTAAGTGTGATTTAAAGTCCTGATAATATTGTTCTAAAATCGAACTTAAAATCTCATTTTTCTTAATTAATTTCTCCCGTAAGTCAAAAGTAAACGAACTTTTGTTTAAAATTCTACTTTCTCTGATATGGATAATAATCATTGCTACATATTTGCCATCACTATAAAATCCTATAATATCCTTATTTTCTTCATGATTCATTAAAACATGTTGTGTGTCAGTGGCATGATCAATATCATCCAATTTATCTCTCCAAAGTGCTGCCAACTCAAAATTTTGATCTTTAGATGCTATTTGCATCTTTTCTTCAATCTGTTTTTTTAATTCAATATTTTCTCCTTTTAAAAATAACTCAATTTTTTTAATATTTTCAAGGTATTCTTCTTTAGTGATAGGAGTGAAACAAGGACCTGGGCAGAGTTTTAATTGGAAGTACAAACATGGTCTTTTTTTTTTCTTAATAGGTTTCTTACATGAACAATAAGGAAAAATTTTCCTTAAATCTCTTAATATGCGTATAATTTCTTTTTTATCTGTGTATGGTCCTAAAAATAAGTTATCTTGTGAATATTTTTCAGGGTTTCTAAGTATACGAATTCTTGGAAAAGCTTCAGAGTAAAAGATTCCCACCCAAGGATATGTTTTGGAATCTCTCATTATTACATTGAAACGAGGGAGTTATTTTTTGATTTGGATATTTTCTAGAATCAAAGCTTCCTTCTCATTTTCAGTTACAATATATTCAATAGAGTGAATGTTTTTAGCTAATTCTTTAATTTTTTCTTCATAAAATGGATCATTATAATGAGTTTTTGAGAAATATTGATTAACTCTTTTTCTGAGATTTAAAGCTTTTCCAATGTAAATAACAGTTTTCTTATTATCGAGAAATAAATAAACCCCAGTTTCATTTGGTAAACTTTTTCTTTGTAATTGTAAGTTGGACATATTCTATAGGATTATTTAGACCTTGTAAATTGAGAAGTTAAGCCTATAATACTTTTATATTAACAGAGATTAATATTTTATTGTTATACTAATAATCGTATAATTATAAAGAGGAATTAAAAAATTAAATCAAAATATATGAAATCCATTCCTATACTTCTTGTGACTACTGTATTTGCCATATTATCACAATTTTAAAATTTAATATCCTCTAATTAAAAATGTAATAAATTATAATTATACTTAGAATGTAAATTTAAAAAAAAATTGAGACAAAAAAATATTGAATAAATTGTGTTGAATAGTAATTATGGTAAAAATTAGGATTTGCCCTAGATGCAAAGAACCGAACTTAAAAAACGCTGTTAATGTTTCAGGTTGGCTTGCACCTGATATGTATGAATGCTCTTGTGGTTATATTGGTCGTTTTTATGTAGAAGTCGATACTGAGGATTATAAATTAGATCAAGAAGAACTCTCAGAGAAATAATACAATTGACTATAATATTAAATTCTACAAATCTATAATTAAATCATCTATAATAAAAATGGTGGTAATTTAACATGGAACAATTATTAAAAGATGCTCAAAAAATTAAAGCTTTAGAAATCCAAGGTGCGACGAATATCGCAATTAATGCAATTCAATTTTTAAGTGATTTTGCTAAAAGATTGAAATCTGACAATCTTGAGACATGCTTCAAAAATCTATACAACGCAGTTGACATCTTAATTGATACAAGGTCAACTGAACCTGCTATGAAAAATGGTTTGAAATTTATCATGAATAAATTAGAAAAAGAGAGAGAAAGTTGTTATGCAGAGTTTATATCAGATGTAATTGAAAAATATAAAAGTCAATATTATGATATGGTTCAAACTGCAAAGAAAAGAATTGCGATAATTGGTGCTCGACGAATTCCTGATGTAGATAAGAAATTTAATGTAATGACTCATTGCCACTCAAGTTTGGTGACTGCTATTCTCTTAGAAGCTAAAAGTCAAAATAAGAATTTTAAAGTAATTAATACTGAAACCCAACCTAGATTACAGGGCAGGAAAACAGCGAAAAAATTAGTGGATGCAGGTATAGAGGTCACTCACGTAGTTGATAGTGCCATGAGGTGGGCTGTAAGACATTTTGAAGTTAATCTAATTATAATTGGGGCAGATAGTATAACAAGTGAGGGAACTATAATCAATAAAATAGGTTCAAGGTTATTAGCATTAGTGGCTCATGAGGAGCATGTTCCTTTTTATGTCGCATCTCCACTATTAAAATACAATCCAGAAACAAATCTTGGAATTTTAGAAACTATTGAAATGAGAGATCCAAAAGAAGTATGGGAAAAACCTCCTAAGGGAATTGAAGTTTTAAATCCTGCTTTCGAAACTGTGTCTCGAAGATATATAGACGGATTAATCACAGAAGCAGGAATTTTTGCCTCAAGTCATGTATCAAATTATTTTGAAAAATTGTATCCAGAAATGATATAAAATTTTATTACGTACATTTAACCCCATTTTTCAAGAGCTCTAGCTAATTCTTTATGGTCTTTAGCATATTCTTTTAAGTCATAACCTTCTAAAACAGAGGAAATTGATTGTCTTATAGCACGAGCCCCAGCTTCAGTTCCATCAGGATGACCATGACAACCTCCGCCAAATTGATAGACCATATCTTTTCCCAATATTTCCATTAATTCGGGAATATGCAGTGGACTTAAACCCCCAGAAGCAACGGGTAATACTGGTTTAATATCATACCAATCTTGATCAAGTGTAGTTAAATTATTTCCTTCAATTTTTTGTTCTGTGATAGTCTTATTGATTTCTACAACTTCTTGTTTTCCACCTTCCATTTTCCCTATAACAGTTCCAGTATGAAGTTGATCCATACCAAGAAGTCTCATTAATTTAGCTAGTGCTAACATTGTCATACCATGCTTTTTACTTCTGGTAAAAGCTGCGTGCATAGCTCTATGAGCATGAATTACAGTATTTTTATCATCAAGATAATCTCGAATTTCCTGTAAAGCTGAGAATCCAATTGTTACGATATCCACCATTACATATTCCCCACCATTTTCTAATACAAAATCAGCTCGTTTTTTCATAACACTGAGAGGTGCTGTTATATTTGGCATATAGAACTTCTTTTCTCCAGTTTCCTTTTCAATTTTATCCCGAATTTTTAATGTTTCTATTATCCTTTTCTCAAACTTGTTAAAGGTCATACTTGTTAAATTTTCATCATCTTTAACAATGTCTAATCCGCCACTCCACGCTTCTCCGCACACTTTTGAATGCTCAACTTCAGTTAGTCCTACTTTCGGTTTTACAATAGTACCAAGAAGAGGCCTATCTTTCACTTTTGTTAATGCTCTAATGCCTTCAATTCCATATTTAGGACCTTTATAGGCATTGACAATATCTTTTGGAAAACTAATATCTATTAATCTTAAATTCTTTAAGACTTTCATACCAAAAATATTACCCGCAATAGCACTTAAAATTTGAGGTAAATTATTTGCTTCAAAAAGTTCCTTCGGATAGGCAATCTTTATTATATTTTTTTCTGGGTCAATATAAAATGTCGAAGGTTTAAGTCTTTCAGCTATTTCAGGTGATAATGTTGAAATTTCAGTCCATGTACCAATCGAACTTTCTTTTGCGATTTCTTCAGAGGCATGTTGCAAATTCCTACATTCTGGTGAAATCTGTACATAATACATTGCGATTAAATCATTTTCACTTGGCTTGTAGTCCAAATTTATGTAATCAACCAAATTAATTCACCAATTATCTAATAAATTTTAATTTTATTTAGTTATATGAGAATTTCCTTAAAAGAAATTTAAATAATGAATTATGATATTAAAATCATAAAAAATTAATAATATTTTTAATTATATTACAGAGTGATGATACTATGAGTGAAATAAAATCTTTCACAATCAACGTTAAGGAGTTAAGCTTTAAAAGTGAGCAACATGTTCTTGATTTAATTAGATTCTTATCTGAAGCCTTACCCCAGATAAACCTTGACCGAAATGGAAATAATATAAACGTAGAAATGCCAATTAAATTATCTAAAAGAGCATTAAAACTTAGGATTAAAAAATTTCTTTATAAAAACGGATTACACAATGATTTCAGACCAATTTCATATAAAACTTCTGAATCTGAAGGATATACTGTGAAAGAAAAGAAAATTGTTGAATTAAGCTATTATTAAATCTTATCCTTACAATATAGTTATATAATTTAGAAAATATATTCAGATGTGTCTTTAGAAGAAACTAATTTTAATATTTCTGTTAAATCTTTAGATGATTTATTAAGATGCTTGAGTTTAGCTAGCCTTTTAGAAGTAGCAGGTTGGCCTAAACCTGGAAATGTTCACCGTACACAAAATTTTAAAAAAACTAGATTTGAACACTTTATGGCAGGAATTGTTGCTATTCAGCCAAATTTTAGAGTTTTTTGCGAAACAAATCTCCAAAAATCTTTTGAGAATGAAGATGATTACAAAAAAATTGAATTAGGACAATTTTTTAAGAAGGCGGCTGAAGAAATGATAAGATGGCAAGATGGAGGTAATGTTTTGTTAGGACATATATTAATATTAGCACCTCTCGCAGTAGCAGCGATAATTTGTATGAAAAAACATCAAACTAATATTAGTGATTTAAAAACTTTCCTAAACAAAGTAATTGAGAACTCATCTGTTAATGATACAATAAATCTATATCAAGCGATTAGATTATGTAATCCGGGAGGTTTAGGAAGGATTAAAAAATATGATATCAATGATGAAAATTCTTTTAATGAATTAAATAAGGATAAAATAAATTTAAAAAAAATATTTGACCTTTCAAAAGAATATGATTTGATAAGTTTGGAATATTCTACTGGATTTAATTTAATTTTAAATGAAGGATTACCATATTTCGTTAAGACCTTTAATCAATTTAAGGATATAAATATAGCAACAGTCAATACTTACCTTAAACTTTTATCTTTAAATCCAGATACGTTAGTTATTAGAAAATCTGGACTGGATTTGGCTTTATATATCTCAAACATGGCATCAAATATTTTAGAATATGAAGGTATTTCCTCTGAAAAAGGTTTAAGATTAACAATAGAATTAGATAATGAACTCCAAGCAAAGAAGGGCAAATTAAATCCTGGTACCACAGCTGATCTTATTTCTGGAGTAATTTTTTGTGCTTTGCTATTTGGTTTAAGATTTTGAATTCAAAAAAATTATTTGATAGGAATAATTTACTATTTTTAAGAAAGCTATATTATTAATATCAATTTGAGGTTAATAGTTTATGGAATTCTGCGATGAATGTGGTGGAAGAATGATGTTACCCTCAAACTTGGATGGGAAAAAGGTATTCAAGTGTAAATGTGGAGCAACAAAACCATTCAAAGAAGAAAAATCTGAGGCGTATAAACTTACCACTAAAATAGAGCATTCTATTAGGAATGAAGTCACGAATTTAACTGATGTTATGGAATGGAAAGAAGAATATTTGAGAAGTACAATTAAAAACTTTAAATGTCCTCGATGTGGATACGATAAAGCACATTTGGAAACAAGACAGACACGTAGTGCTGATGAAGGAATGACCCATTTTATAATATGTTTAAAGTGTGGGAAGATGAAAAAAATTGGTAGTTAATTCAAAGGATTAGTTTTCTTATTATTTCTTGTTCTTTAATATTTTCTAAAAAGTAAAGTTTGATCAATTTATCCTGTCTCTTTGAACCAGAAATTATTTGAATTTGATTGGATGAAATATTCAATCTCTTTTTTATTAAATTTATCAATTCTTTATTTGCCTTATTTTGTATCGGCTTTGATTTTAGAAAAATCGTTAAAAAATCGCCATTATTAACAACTTTTTGGCTTTTACAGTTAGTTCTCACATTCAATTTTATAATAAAATTCGTATCTGAATGTTTTTCTAGAAATTTCATTTATATAACAAACTACATTGATAAATTAAATAAATTCATCTATTCTGTTTTTCAAGAGATTATAAGAGGGTTTTGACAATCTAATACCTCCAGCTAATTTATGACCTCCACCTACGCCTCCAAATTCTCTTTTTATATTTGATATAATTTTATTTATTCCATTTGTCTTATTTTTTTCTAGATATTTTCTTGAGCATCGAACACTTAATTTGATTGTGCCTGATTTTATCTCAAGGCCCCCTAAAAACAGGATTTTACTTGGGTCAAATAGTTCATTAACAGTACTAAAACTTGCTGTATCTGACCAGTTGCTTGGTGGTATTTTTCCCTTTACTTCTATAAATATTGCCTTTTTGGTTTCAAAATGAGGTATTTCATTTGAAAGAGTTCTTAAATTCCGAGAAAGATTATCAATATACTCAGAATACAAATTTTTGGCATAACGAGTAATTGATTTTAACTGAATTATTGAAATTGCCGCGCTAATATTCTTAAAACATAAAATATTCAATAAAAGAGCGTGTTCAAAAGCAAACTTTAATAATCCCAATTTATGAGGTAATAATGAATAATGCCCAAAACTGTTAATATCGGCTTCATTTTGAATTAATTGGATTTCAGATTCACTTAAATCAACTAATTTTGTTCTTGGATCAATTTGTAGTGTATTTAAGAACGAATTGATTTTCTGATCTGATTCTCCTCCAAAGCGACTAAGAAAGGGTAATATACTGTATTTTAAACCATTCTTTACAGATTCATGCATACTCCCAAATAAAATCAAGCCTTCTTTGTCTTCAATGAGTTCTTCATGTACCAGTTCTTCATACACCTCTCGGTTAAATGATTGTAATCTATCCATCGGTCTTAATGAATCTCCAGCAATACCGATAACCGTTAACCATCCTTGTTTCATTATAGATGGTTTTACTTGTTTTGCAAACATGTATGTTAAAGTGGCTCCCGCAATATGTTCAAGACCGTCAAACCCATAAATAGTTGGATTAATGAAAAATAGATTTTCAGGTAACTCATCAAATTGTATATCATCTTCTACTTCATGGTGATCAAGAATAAAAAAAAATTCTTTTCTATTCTTTATAATTGGTATTAATTCTTTTAAATTAGAGCCCACATCCGTAAAAATGAAAGCATTTTTGTCGGTTTGCCTACTTGAGAGAATGCCTTGTAGATAATTCTCCCAAGAAATCGATCTATTATAGATAAAATAATCATAATTTATATTCATTTTATATAATAAGTTCTGGATTATATGAAGGCAACTTATTCCATCAGCATCGTTATGTGAAATGATTATGATATGAGCAAAGGAACGATCAATAAACTCATCTACAGCCCTATTGAAATCTTCTAGAAATTTAGTTTTGTCTGGCGTATGGGTCATTTAAATCATTATTTTTTAAATACTTAGAGATTTAACATAAAAATCCAAAGAAAGCGATTTTTCAAAATGAATTATTTTAATATTCTTATCTTATTTTGAAACCTAATAAATTCCAAATAAATTCTAGAATTATAAATATTCCGATTTAATATTGGTTTATGACACAAAATAGTTAAGCTATAAATTCTATAGAAAAATTATTTAATTTATTTTAATTTTCTGTTCTAAATACTTTACTATGAAAACATTTAAAATGCCTAATAAAAATCGGAATTGTAAAAGTTATTATATAAAGAGTTATCTAATTATTTTGGTTATATCTTTATTCTTAATTCCGATAATATTTGGGAATGAAGCATTTAATTCTAGCTTATCAAATCATGAGCCCTCTCCAACATTAAATGATATATCTCAAGAAGATTTTACACCCATACTTTCTGAGGAGAAATATTCTCTTGGAAATATAACAGTAAACGATATAGATTTCAGTAAATTAGAGATGGGTTTTTTTAATCACAATGTTATTTATCCACTAATTGGGGAAGATATTAACTCAGGAGCATATAGTATTTCTCGAACAGACTTCAATTTTGTTGAAACCATAGACCCCGCAATCCAGGATAACTTAAATGAAAACATAACAGATAGTAATATAATAACTGTAAAATTGAATGAAACTTTAGAAGTGGAGTATAATAATCCACAAGCAGGATATTTAATTTATCTTTCCCGTTTAAGACCAAGTAGATTACTAGAATTTTATGTTAATAATGGAACTGACACTATTGAATTAAATGATGAAACAGATTATACTTTTGATAGTAATAAATTTATATTATTCAATTATAAAAGCTATTTTCATAAAGGTCCTGTCTTTAATTTTACAATGCATCTCATATGGGAATATGATTTAAGTGTTCAATCTTGGAGCATAACTCAATACCCTAACCAGGGCTTATTAATAAATAATATAAAACAAAACTTTACTGTAAAATTTAATTATGGGTTTAACTTGCTAGGAAAAAAATACGGTGAAACGATACTAGAGAATAATGTAGATGTTGATAATATAGATGTTGCATTAACGATGAATTTACCTGATAAAAATAGACTGTATGGACACAGTCTTTTATTAAACGATATCTCTGTTGATATTGGCGTTCGTTTAAATGTAGATAAATCGATTGATATTTTATTATCAGATCATTTTTTAGCCAATAATAGTGTTGTTTTATTAAATTTCACATCTCTATTCACTTTTAAATTCATTAATTCAGTAGAAAAGACTTGGGCTATAGATAGGCTTGTCTCTATGGGAGATATTCGTGAGAGAATCTATTTACCCTCATTAATTGCTGGACCAAGGCATATCTACCTCATGAATTTAACAATATATGAAGATACTCTTTTTATTGAACAAGTTTTAAAAAGTTCTTCGCAATTTGAAAGAGATGTTCAATCTTTTCATTTGAATAGTTCAATAACGGGAAGAGAGGGAATAAAAATAAAACTACCTTATTTAATTGCAGGAGAAACTTGTCCTTGTATAATTAAATATATTTCGGATCAAACTTTAAGAGTTGTTATTACAGATAATATTAAAATGCCTTTAGTTGGTGCTAGAGTAGAGGTATTTTATTATGGTGTTGAATATGGAACTTATATATCTAATGATAGTATTCAACCGATCCCACCGGGAAATACTAATGAACATGGAGAGATCATATTGTATAATGTTCCTCATGGAAATTATACAATTAGAGTTTATTATAATAGAATTTTCTTAAAGGAGTCAACTGCTAGTACTGTAAATAATATTAATTATATTTATACAAATTATCCTCATTTTCCCCTTTGGATATTTGTATTTAGTCTTATAAATGGAGTTATTATATTCTTTGGAGTAATATTTTATTTAAAAAATAAGAAATTACGATAAATACTTTGATTGTTATCTTTTGTGATAATATAGATGATTTTATTACTTTTTTAGAAAAAAGAATAATGAATGAGATTTTTTATGAAATTAAAGAAGTTAAAAATCATATCAATTTATCGAGTAATGTAATTGCTGAGATAATACTTCATTTTCTTGCTAAAGTTTCTGATACTCTGATATTATATGAAACTAAACAAAGTTTAACAAAATCAAACAACCCCAATAATGAAAAAGAAGTAATTCAAACTTTAAAAAAAGTTTTTCATGGTGTAGATCCATCCTTATCGCTAATAAGGGGAAAAATACGCGAAGTCTTTATTTCTTATTCCTCATAATGGTTAAAAGTAGAAGTTATTGAAATAGGATTTTAATTATGATTTACTGTCTCTCCATATCCAATTAATCGATAACGTCTGTTTATAATTCTCGAAATTGCGTAGATAAACTTTTCTGGAGGACATATTGGAGGATTTAATTTTAGAATAACAGTATTTTTTAAGATTTTTGTTACTGTACCTCCCGTCTTTTCTGTTCCTACAACTAATAATAATTTTTCATTATGCTTAAGTGAATGTACTCGGAGCATTTGTTCAACGCCAATTACTCTATCTAAAAGATTTACTTTTAATTCTACTTCATCCAAAACATCGGGTAAAGTATCCGGTTTTCCAACCAAATGACCTATCAAGTGATCACCCTTGGTTAAAGCGGGATCTAATTTTGTTCCTAAACCTATAAGCCCTCCCGGCTTAGCATTATCCAATAGATTGTTTCCTTGACTAATACTTACAATAGTGGATTTTAGAGGAATATAGTTATCTTTAACTCTTAAACCCGGTCGAATTTCAATTTGATCGCCAATATTGATGTTCCCTTTTAAAACTGAACCACCTATTACGCCCCCTTTTAAGCTATTGATTTCTTTCCCTGGACGATTAATATCAAAAGATCTAGCTATTAAAAATTGGAAATCTCCCTCACTAAGTACAGGGGAAGGAATAATTTCTTCGAATGCTCTTAAAACTAAACCTATATTAGCGCCAAATACTGCTGAAATTGGTATAATGGGGGCTTTTTCAGCAATGGTACCTTTAACAAATTCTTTAATTTGTTGATAATTCTCCTTTACCTGCTCTCGTGAAACTGCGTCTATTTTATTTTGTAGTATAATTATGTTTTCTATATCTGCAATATGTAATGCTTCTAAATGTTCTCTTGTTTGTGGTTGAGGACATTTCTCATCAGCAGCGATTAATAAACATGCCCCATCCATCAATGAAGCTCCACTTAACATTGTTGCCATTAAGATTTCATGGCCAGGAGCATCGACGAATGAAATATTTCTTCTAAATTCTAACTGTTCTTTACATTGAGGGCATAAAAATCGAGTTTCTCCTTTTTTCCTTGCTTGTTCAGCTAGGTAATATGTTATATACTCGTCGCAATTTGGACAACATAAAATAGTAGCATTAGAATACCCTAATTTTATTGAAATTCCTCTTTCTTGCTCTTCCGAATGCCTATCTGTCCAATCTCCTGTTAGGGTTTTTACTAGGGTTGTCTTTATGTTCTATGAAGGAGCCCTTCAATAAATTCCATGATCTACATGCCCTACGAGCCCTATATTACATTCCGCTTGTTGTTTTATCAATTCTTTTAGCTTACTAACCTCCGCTTTTGAAACTGGCTTTGGTCTAGGTTTTGCTTTAGGTTTTGAATCAGATTTTTCTTCAGGTTTTTCTTTTACTTCACCAGATGATTGTTCTGGAATCTCTGTTTCTTTTAGCATTTTTTTTGCATTTGCAATATATTTCTCGGCCGTTGCTTTTCCAACACCCTTTATTTTTAGCTTTAATAAATCTTCTGGTTTAGCGTTAGCAAGCTTTTCAACAGAATCAATTTTGGCTGTTTTTAATCTTTCTGCCGTTGCTTTTCCAATTCCACTTACATCTTCCAATTTATAAGACATATTAATTTAATTTTAGTGTTTTTAACTCCTATATATTTAGTTTCCTAAGAACAATTAAGGTAGTATTTTTTATTAAATTAATCAATATATAGGGTTTGTTAAAAAAAAATAGCTATAAAATCTATCATTGTGTATTAATCGTCGTGATACCACCTGTTTTTTTATCAAGCTCTTTATAAGATACTCGTAAGAAACTGTCCACATAAAATGTTGATAATTTATGGCACAGTTTGCATACGATATAAACTGGAGCAGGATAATGGCTAGAATTAATGTCTTTCATCTCAATTTCAAATATTATTTTTTCTTCACAATGTGGGCAAAAATTAAATCGAAGTGGCATAATAACCATAAAAATTTTTTTTATAACAATTAAATTCTTATTTTTAAATCTTTATATCCTATAATATATATATTGTTAATAAATTGTTATCTTGATAATTAATGGTTAGACTTTTTCCTAAAAAATTTATCTACTTGTCTATCTTTTTATTAGCTTTTTCTCCCCTAATCAATATATTTTTATCCAATAATTTAATAAATACAACAGAATATTACCGGTCAGAAAATCCAAGAATTTCTAATGGATATTTAGATATCGATATATCTATTTTACCAGATATCGATTATACCAAATTAAACGATAGCTGGTATAATCCAAAAATCGAAATGTTAATTATAACTCCAAATAACACAGATTTTATCAATGCTGTGAAACCTTTAATGGACTGGAAAAATGAAAAAGGTGTCAAAACAATCATTTTAAGTAATTTCTCTTTATATGAGGGGGTGGATGATGCAGAACGAATTCGGAACATGATTAAATGGTATTATAATAGAGAAAATATAAGATGGGTTCTCTTAGCAGGAGATACTGAAAATGCTCAAGGGGATTTAATTCCGATTAGGAAAGTGTATAACCCGGATGTATCAAGATGGGGTGGTGGGAGAACAGAAACAGTTGGAGGAGAAGAATATAAACCTACAGATTTCTATTATGCAGATCTTAATGGGACTTGGAATAGTGATGGAGATGGAAATTGGGGAGAAAGTCCGACTAATCCAGATAATCCGGATAATCCGGATAATGCTTATGGATTAGATGAAATCTCTTGGGATCCAGAAGTTTATGTAGGGAGGTTTCCCGCAAATAATGCTAACGAACTTGAAATTATGGTAAATAAAACATTGAAATATGAGACTAATCCTAATATTGGTGATTGGATGAATAGTATGTTGTTAGCAGGAGGAATATCTGATTATCCTAGTGGCTCTGATCCTGATGGAGAATATGAAAGCCGCTTAACAAGTTATATTATAGAAAATTTTGCTAAAAACGAAGTGAATTACACTCATTTAGTAGAAGAAGGAAACAATCTTACCCGAACAGATCTTGATAATTATTTTAATGATGGATTTTCTACAGTATTGATGGTGGGCCATGGTCTTCCAACAGCATACTACAGAAATCCCACTACAGTGGGGTATCGTTCATCAGATGCTAGTACTAGCTCGAATGATCATATGCCTTCTTTAGTGTACTTAGATGCTTGCTCAACATCGAGTTATGATTTTAGTGATGATAGTATTGGTGAAACATTAATAAAAAAAGAAGATGGTGGTGCGATTGGAGCAATTGGAGGGTTAAGAGTCACATGGTATTTTACAGATGATTATGATCTCGAAATGTTAAATCGTGGAAATGCAAAATTATTCTGGAAAGAATTTTTTGTTAACAAAAAGTTTCAACAAGGTAGGGCTCTTTATGATTCAAAAATTGCATATATGAATAGCGATTATTATACCAAGGATTTTGGTTCAACAGAATTAGATTTTGAACGCAAAAATATTTTGACTTATTGCCTTTTGGGCGATCCGGAGCTTGATATTTATACAGACAGACCTAAAGCAGCATTAAATCCTTTTTCTGAAAGTGTTTATGAGGGTCAATTAGTGTCGATATCTATTAAAGATATTGATGGTAAAGATGTGCCTTATGCAAAAGTTCATTTAAGAACTTCTGATGGAAAATATCATACTGCATACGCGGATGACACTGGTTTAGCGAATTTTCGCGTCCCCGCTCAAGCAAATGAGTTATATAATGTGACAATTACAGGGCACAATTTAATCCCATCTTATTTCAATTTTACGGCACTTCCAGATGACAATAAACCTCTGTTAATGGGAGTAGAATGTAGCCCTAAGAATCCTAAAACTTCAGTTATAACTACTTTCAATATTGAAACTCATGACAATAAATCAGGGATAGAATGTGTATATGTATATTTATCTAAAAATAATTTTACTGATTATACTTACTATGGATTATCAAATAGCATTAAAGAAAATAAAGAACTATTCCCTATTAACACCGAGAAGTTAATACCAGGTAAATACTCTTATTTTATTATTACAAGAGATTATGCCAATAATACAATTATTTTCCAAGATTCTTCATTTACTCTATTAATCCCAACTCCATTAATGAATTACATATCAGTGATCTCTATGATTACCATCATTGGAGTTATTGGAATTTCTGGTTATATTACATTTTATGGATTAAAAAAAGCCACTCGTATTGAAAGAGAGATTTGATAAATCTAATGTAAATTTATTACATTATTCCTTTTTAAACTTATCTTTCTCCAAATCTATTAAATATATTACAGTAAAGTTTTTTTATTAGCTTTAATTTTTCCTATTTACTTGTAACCATATATAAGTAAGTATTTTCTTATAAAATAACCGACCTTATAAAATGGTTCAAAATTACGTTCATAACCACATAAATTAGTAGCAATTCGCTACTGCGCTGGAACCATCCGAACCCGGAAGTTAAACTTGTTTCGCGTTGTAGATAGTACTGTAGTTGCGATCTATGGGAAACTACAAACTGTAAGTTAGCTTACGGTCATGGCATACAAGGAAAATACCCGGTCACGCTTTTTTATGTGGTTATACGTGGTTTACCTTTTTATTTTCATCTAAAATTAAGTTTTTAAGCAATAAATTATATCTTTAATTAATACGGAATAATTCTTAGTCTGAAACCTTGCCAAAAAAGTATATTGTTATAATAAAAACAATTGGAAGAAGATGGTTTCTTTTTCTTGTGGCTATTATCCTAATTGTAGCCATTTATAATCCCATAGCTGCTATTTGGATGTCCGGTATCACATTAGTGTTGTTCTTGTTATCATATGTTCCAAGATTGCTTTTTAAAAGAAAACTTCATAAATTCCTAAGAAAATACTATAAAATTGAAGATGAGTTAATTGCACGAAAGTTTAAGAAATCTTTACTAAAAATACAGGATGAGATGTTTGAATTATCTCAAAAACAAGAAAAAAAAGACTGGTTAATTGCTTTCTTAAATAAACAATATATTTTCTATCATGAGAAAACAATCGCAAAATTCGAAGAAGTCTATAATAAAGGTTTTAGTGAGAAAGAAATCCTTGATAATTTAAAAGATTATAAGGTTACTACTCGCGCAGAGATTAAAGCAATGAAAGATAGTTTAGTAAAACTTAATAGACTCAGTGAGAGAGAAATTTCAGTAAAAGAACACAAAGACAAGCAGCGATTTGAAATATAAACTAAAAACTCAATGTATTCCTCATTCCCCTTTTGAGTTCCTCAGTAAACTCAATTATTGTGTTAAAAATTTTCTCAGTATCTAAATAAACATAAACTAATTTTACAAGCAAGCCCCATTGTAAAACTTTTATTCCGGTTTTCTTAAATTCATCAATATAAGCGGAGATATTATCAACTTTATAACTTACATGATGTAGTCCTTCTCTTCCTTCTTCTAAAAACTCTGTATAGATTGATTCTCCCTCTACTGGTTGAAGTAATTCAATTTCAGTATCAAAAATCCTGCCAAAACCTGACTTTATTGTAAATTTCTTTTTAACTCCCCGAACAGTAACATCTAATTCAAGGGGGTCAAAAATAACGAATTTTGAAGCACCTAAGAAAGATTCCATAATTTTAGCGTGTTTCTCAATATCCTTATAGACATATCCTAATTGATTTGGTCTTAAGGTTTTAATATCTATTTGTGATTCATTATCCATTTTAAATCGGTTTAAATCTTAGTTTTATTAATCTAACTGTTTATTAATGGTATTTATAATTTTATTTTTTGAAGCGATAAAAAAATAAAAAGAAAAAAAAGGAGGATTAATCAATATCTCCAAAATTTAGATCAAAACTAAAATGCTTTCTTATTGGTCTTTTCACATTCCAAACACATTTTAAGCCTTTTTCAAATTGAACAAGCTCACCCTTCTTAAATTCGATTTTCTCTCCTGTATCTGAATCTGTCACTTCTACCTCTCCATCCAAAATATAACAAGTTTCTGTATCACCATATGACCAATCAAATTCACTGACTTCTTTACTCCACGTACCCCATGAATTTACTTTTAGTTTGTTTAATTCTTCTTCAGTTGGAACTTTCTTTTTCATTTTCATATTTAATCACCTTATATGTATATCTATTAATATTTCCAAAAAAAGACTAATAGTAATTATTATACCGAAATTAATAAAATTTATTTTTAAATTCTTTTTTATTGATTTAAATTCAAAGAAACCATAAAAAACAAAAACAAAAAATTATTATTCAATTTAATTAATTTCAAAATATCGTTTCAAAAAAGAATATTAATACGTTTTTTGATTATCATTATAACATAAATATTTAATAATCTTAATAAAAAGCTCCAGAAGAGTAATATTTAAGACTAATCGCCCAAAAATCAAGAAGAGAATAACAACAATGCCGGCCAAGTATATACTCAAAATAATGACTGCAGGGGAAGGAGGAGTAGGGAAAACAACACTGCTTCACAGGTATGTCGAGGGAAAATTCTCGGCCGAGACAAAAATGACTATCGGGGTGGAGTTTTTTTTAAAAGAGACCGAGATTGATTCCAAACATTGTACATTGCAGCTCTGGGATTTCGGTGGACAAGAAAGATTTCGTTTTTTACTTGAAAGTTACGTCTTAGGAGCTAAGGGGGCATTGTTAATGTTTGATCTTACTCGAATAACCACTTTAGAAAATTTGCAACAATGGCTTAATATTGTGCGGAAAGGTGCCCCAGATCTTCCTGTTCTCTTTTTAGGTACAAAATTAGATTTAGATGATGAGATCATGGTCGAAGACGATTATGCAAAATCTTTTCTTAGTGAATTTAATTTGATTGATTATCTCAAAATTTCTTCCAAAACGGGCGAAAATGTTCAAAAAGCTTTCGATGTTTTAACAAGAAAAATATTAGAGCGCCAAGCCTATTGAAATCCAATAAGAATTTAGTTGTAATCGATTCTAATTTCATTTTACTTCCTTTTCAATTTAAAATAGATTATTTTGATGAAATTCGATTAAAAATTGAAGGAAACTTAAGATTTATAATATATCAACAAATTCTTAATGAATTAGAATCGAAAAGAAAGAGGGACCCGAGAGCTACTAATTTTAAAAGGTTCCTTGAATCAGGGTTATTATACCTAGAAAAAAATAAGCAAAAGTATAATATTGGAATCTTGGAGTATATCAAAAAAGAAAATGAAACTACTGATGATTTTATACTAAGAATGTTAAAAAACTTAAAATTGGAAAATCAAAACATATATCTGGCGACAAATGATTCAGAATTGCGTAAAAAAGCAAAAATAATTAAGATTAATACAATATTTTTGAGACAAAAGAAATATTTATCCATTGACAGAGCTTAAAAAAAATATAAAATAATTAATACATTTTAAAATTTCAATAAAAAATGTTTATACTCTTGTAATTCTTAGATTAATATATAATCTAAAATTTTATTTATTTATGAAATTGAGGAAACACTGTGCCAAAATCTATACTTTTAAAGGTCGTTACAGCGGGAGAGGGCGGTGTTGGGAAAACAACACTCCTTTATCGGTATATTGAAGGCAGATTTCTCGCTGACACACGTATGACAATCGGAGTTGAATTTTTTTTAAAAGAACTTAACATAGAAGGGAATAAAATTTTACTCCAAGTATGGGATTTTGGTGGTCAGGAGCATTTTAGACCTCTATTAAAAAATTATGCAAAAGGTGCCAGAGGTGCCTTAATACTCTTTGATCTCACCAGACCATCAAGTTTAGAACAAATTGGACAATGGGTTGACATTTGTAGACAGGAGAATCCTGATAACCCTATCATATTCTTAGGAACAAAATTAGACTTGAAAGATCAAATTACTATTGATGACGATTTTGCATTAAAACTTAAGGAGAATTATGGTTTTTTTAATTATTTAAAAATTTCTTCAAAAACAGGAGAAAACGTTCAATTAGCTTTTGAGTTGCTAGCAAAAGAACTTATAAAAAAGTTATAGAGACTCATAACCGTAATGATTTCATACTTATAATCTCTTAAGTAATATATTCTTAATGCTTTCTTTGTTTAACTTAACTGGATTGTTCTTTAATCCTGCACTTTCTACTATTTTATCAATATCTTTTTCTTCAATACCATATTTTCCTAATCGATCAATCTTTAAATTTTCGGTCCAATTTTCAAGCACTTCTATTAATGTATAACAATAGTCAAGGATCTTATTTGCTTCCACATGATGTTCACCTGTTAATAATGCTCCTATTTGTGCATGTTTTTTTAACCCAAGTTTTCCTTCTAGTCCTTGTTTTTGCAAAATTTCAATATTCACTTTAGTTGCTTCAGCTAGAAGAGTACCACATACTACTCCATGAGGTATTTTGAAGAAACCTCCAATCGGGGATGCTAATCCATGAATAATTCCTAAACCCGCATTAGCAAGAACAATTCCGGACAATAATGAACCATATGCCATTGCCCCTCGGGCATTCACATCAGACGCACCGGTAGAGCATGCTAATAGGATATTTTCACTCATGAATTTCATTCCACTATAAGCTAGAGCATCTGTAATAGGACTCGCTTTTGAAGATACATATGCTTCAAGTAGTTGTGTGAAAGCATCCATTCCACAAGCCGCTGAAACCGATGGTGGACAAGAAATCATAAGTTCAGGGTCAATAATTGCCATGTTTGGTATTAAATTATCATGACGAAGTGATTTTTTAAAACCATCTGGACCAATTTCACTAATAACTGCATTTTTTGTTGCTTCACTCCCAGTTCCTGATGTTGTAGGGATTGCAATATAATGTATTTTCTTACCATCGTGAATTTTAGTGCCAATACCTTCAAGATAATTTTTAATTGAATCATCTTTTGTTAGCATAGCAGAAATTGCTTTTCCTGCGTCAGTAACACTCCCTCCACCAATGCCAACAATTAGTTTGAGATTTTTATTTCTAAATTTTGCTACAATTTCATCAATAACAGTTGGAGATGGTTCCCCTGAAATAGAAACTAATGAAAAATTGATTGATTTATTCTCAAGGTTAGAAGTAATCTTGTTCCAGTTACCTGATTGTTTTAGTGAACTCCCTCCAATAACAAATAAGACATTATTTCCAAATTTTGGAATAAAATCATAAAGTTCAATTAACTTACCAGCACCAAAAAGGATATGTGGGATTCTGGCAAAACTGAAAGGAGGAATCATAAAATTTATCTTTTATATTTTTATGAAGTCGCGAGAATTATTATATTAAACTATGAATCTCTTTATAATAGGTAAGATTTATAATTTACTCTAGATAATTTGTTTTATACCATAATTACACCATTGGTGATTTACAATTAAAAAAGTTCATGAAACGGATTTTGAATATAGAGGTGGAGAATCTGGTGTGAAATATCTTATGAGGGGGCCTTCGATAGATTGGGGAGTTATTTTACTTAAACCTGGTGAAATGATGGGTGATAAAGCTCATGGACATAATATACTTGATGAAACATTTTATTTCGCAGAAGGCAATGGCGTGATGATAATTGATGATAAAGAGTATAAAGCTCCACAAGGGAGTGTATTTTTATGTGAACCAAAAGAAATGCACAATATCAGAAATGATTCTGATAGACCAATTAAAGTTGTATTTATTAAAGGAGATTATAAACCTGAAGATAAAATCTAAATTACAAAATTGAAAAAGAGTATCTAAGTATGGCAAAAAAAAAAGGAAAATCAAAATCAAAAAGTAAAAGGAGAGGTGGTCCTTATGTACCGCCTGTAGTTACCCGTGTTAAATTCCCTAGTAAAAAATTAGGAGAAATGTTTGCTCGCGTGGTAGGGGTTTTTGGAAATGATCGAATGGAAGTTTTCTGTGAGGATGGTAAACATAGGATTGGTAGAATACGGGGAAAAATCAAAAAGAGGGTTTGGATAAGGATTGGTGATCTTGTGATTGTGAATCCGTGGGAGTGGGAGACGCAAACTGATGACAAGATGGGTAAATGCGAGATATCATGGAGATATCTGAAACATGAGATTTCTTGGCTTGAAAGGAACAGAAGGATTCCAGAAATTTTAAATATTAATAATATACCATTCTAGTTGTTAAAATTCATCAAGCTACAATTTACATTATAAAAAAAATTCTAATTAAGAAAACACCTTGATAGCTTAATAAAAAGCAAAAATTTTTAATTTTGTAATCTTTTACAATTATATACTTATTTTCTAAAAAAAAATTTATAAAAACCCAAATTCAAATAGGAATCGTGAGAAAAAATGGCCGATCAAGAAGAAGATGTAAAGAGAGTTGATAATAAAAAGTTAGATTTGGAAACAGTAATTAGTAGAGAGGAACTTGAAGAAAAAGAAGATCTAACTACTCTATTTGCAGTGAGAACAACAATAAATCAAGAAAGTAATATTTTAAAACAGATTTTTTATAGGTTTAAGATCTTAGATGTAATTCCAGATATAAGAGCTATGCTTGTTTCTCCCTTATTGCCAGGCTATATATTCTTTGAAGCACCTCAGAAACGTGATGTTCAAATAGCTGTGCAAGGAATACCTCATATTAAAGGAAGAATAGTGCAAAATATTAAATTGATTGAATTGAAACATGTATTATTGCCAAGAAGTGTTACGGAATATTTAGAAGAAGGTGATACCGTTGAAATAATAAGTGGAGTATTCGAAGGTTCGAGAGCAGTTGTTATGCGTATGCCTCACGACTCGAGTGCAAGTGAGGAGGTCGTCGTAAGGCTCTTACAGGAAGAAACTCCAATAACTATTAAGATTCATGGAGATTACCTGAAGTTAGTTGAAAAGAAGAAACCAGTAGAAGGACCTATTCCAGAAATAAAGGTTTCCGCTGACACTACCACAGATATGGAAAAATCAATATCCTTTGAAGATGAACTTGAAGAATTCGAAGAAGAGATTTCAGAAGGTATTAAAAGTGAGAAGATTGAAGAATATGTTGACGATGAAGAAGAAGAGGAAGAAGATGAATGGGCAAAATTTGACGGGTTTTAAATTAAATCTTTACTTCTCTAAATGAAATCTTTATAGATATATTAACCCTAACTTTTATTTTTAGAATAAGTTTTTGAAGAAATTTAGAGAGATTTTGTTGCATGTTTGTTGCGTTTACCTAAGAAATATATTAATAAAAGAATTTTTATAGATGGACTATTATTAAAGAAATTAAAGAATATATTTTTCACTGAAAAAATATCTCTGAGTTAAATGATAAAAAATATCTTCATAATGAAAGGAAACACTGGTGAATTAATCTTCTATAAAACTTATGAGGATATTTTTAATATAAAGCTAACAAGCAGTTTCTTAAGCGCGATTTTCTCGTTTGTAAAACAGACATTAAAAACTGAAGAATTATCTGAAATTGAAGTTGGTCTTTTTAGGTTCATATTTGAAATAGAAAAAATAGGAAATGATGAATTATTATTTGCTCTCTTTAGCGATCGAACCGACAACCTTGTCGAGCTTAGAAATCAACTGAGAGAAATTAAGAAACAGTTTATAAATAAGTATGATCTTACCTTACTTACCAACAATTTCGATGGTGAAATATCAAAGTTTTTTGAGTTTGAGAAAAACATAAATGAAATAATGGAAAATCATGGTCAACTAGTGTCAGATGAAATTAAGAAAGAACTATTAAATATTTTTAATGAATTACATACATTTTCTTCTTCTGTTGTATCTTCCGCTCTTTTAACCCAAACCGGAAGGATAATTGTTTCTTCACTAGAACCAAATATTCTTTCTGAAATAATTAGACTATTAGAAGGACGATTTATTTCTGGAAATTATAGAGTAAATGAACTTATCTCTTTGGAAAATTTTGGCGTACTTTCTTTAACAGGAATTGATCAACATTTTATTTCAGTGATCCAATTCAAAAGTAATTGCCCATTCGAGACAGGGTTAATCATTTCAAAACGGTTTTCAAATAGAATACAGAAACTAATTTGTTGAATTTAATGTGCTTTTATCTAGAAATCGATCATTATTATCCATTTCATATAAAGATTTTTTAAAAAGATATGTGATATTTTGAATATCGTAGTATCGTTTTCCATAAATTAAAAAGTTAATGCACTTTTTCCCTAGTATAATTAATTATCTTAAAAATTTAAAGGATTAAAAAGTGGGGTAAAAACAATGCCAAGGTTTATAGACCAAGTAATAAATGACGAGATTTTAGATAAATTAAGTCTTAAAAATCGATATAATTTCATAAACAATAATTTAATGGCAATTTTGGCGCCAGAGCAGTTTAATTTCTTCAAAAGTGTTCAAAAATTTTGCGTGAGATTCGAAAAGAAAAATGGGATTACACATGGCCCTGAAGAAGATGTATATGACTGGATTCCCACATTTGGAGCAGAAGGATATGTTACAAGAGCATATAATTTTGAAATGGTTGATGTCAATTATAATTATTATGGTGCTGTAGCAGATTTCCTTAGAACTCTTGCTCTAGATAGTTTTGATACACAATTTGGTATGGCTATTGGTGCTACAGTATTAGCAATTAATCCCATTCACGATCACCATGAAAATATTACTGGGCGATTAAAGTCATTGAAAGATCTCGTTACAGGCCGAGAATCAGGATGTATTTGTATAACTGAACCAGAAAGAGGTTCCGATGCAGTTCACCAATTAACAACATGCGATGAGCAGGAAGATGGCAGTTATCTCCTAAATGGCGAAAAAGTTTACAATACGAATGCTCCTAAAGCAAAATGGGCTGTTGCCTATGCTACTGCAGAAAAAAACAACGGAAATTTAATGGCTCAATTTTTAATTAATACCAACTGGGATGGGTGGAAGTGTGATCGAGTAAATATTCCTTATGTCCCAAAACTATATTTGGGTCATGAGTGGTTCGAAAATCTTAGAGTACCAAAGGAATATATCTTGGGACCTGTTGGTAAAGGAAGGGAGCATATGTTTGAAGGATTAGTACCTGAACGGATTGGTATTGCTTATGGTGCTATTTCCCAATGTTGGGGGGCAGTATCTCACGCAGCGATTTATGCTAACATGAGAAAGCAATTCGATCAGGAAATCTTAAAATTCCAAGGTGTAGGATTTTTACTTACTGACCTCTGGGCTAAAACAACCAATTTAACACTCGGATTGCTGAAGTTCTGCGAGGAGTATGACAAAAAGATGGAAAAATTCGAAGGTCACATCCCAGCTAACATTTCAAGAGCAATGGTCGCGTCAGCAAGTCAATTTAAGTATCATTGTACCAACCTCTCAAAAGAGGTTTGCTATGAAGCTGCGAATTTAATGGGAGGAGCTGGATTATCAGATAATACATTAATGCACGATTATGTAAACATCTCGAGAATTCAAGAAATCGTAGGTGGCTCAAGACAAATTCAGCAATATATAATGTCGATGGCGTTGAGACAACTGTTTAAAATGCTCTAACTCTCTTTTTTTTAATTTTGTCTCAGGATATAAGATAAGCAGGTATCCTTAATTTCAAAACATTTTTATAGTTAAATTAGATTAATAGTTATCGTGAACGAGCGAAAAAAGCACATTTATATAGACTTAACATTCACAATTTTTTTCGTACTAGCGTTTATTTCTGCTTATTATGTTTTCTCAATTCCAGAAGTTAGAAGTTTGATTGTACCTCAGATTTTTAGTATTACTCTAGTTATTTTACTATTTTTTGCGGTATTTTTTTTCTTTACGTTTCTTAATCAAATATTTAGTGCAGAATAACTCGTAATAATTCGATTTAAGTTTCATTAATAGATTTGACAATGGTTTTTGTGAATGCTTTGACAAGTCAACTATTTTTTTATTAAAATGATAAAATAGAAGAAAATAAAAAGGTATTAATTTAAGTTATGAAACTGACATCTTGTATAGTTGTCTCAACGCCATCGACATTATATATTGCTGAATTTGTCTTGAGCCACCTACGATTTCCTGAATCCGTGAAATATTTAGGTAATCGTGCATCATGGTATTATCACATAACCCTGCACCCCCCATCACATTCGCAGTTTCATAACAAACTTCTTTTGACAATGCTGTAGATTGGTATTTGAATTGAGAAGCACTTGCAACCATTGCTTGAGATATATTTTTAGGAATATTTCCTTCAAACTTAATATATTTCTCATCGAAGCTTTCACAGAACTTTAAAAGCCCGATTGTCAAATTAGTTGTCTTTGCCCATAAATCTGCAAGTAAGAAACCAACTCCTTGAAATTTTAAGATTTCCTGATCGAATTGCTTTCTATTATTGGCATAGATCACGGCATATGTTAAAGCACCCCAACACTCTGCTATACTCATCATAGCAATGGCAATTCTCTCTGGAACCAAACCTTCAAACATATGCTCCCTTCCTTTACCTACCGGCGCTAATACATATTCTTTTGGAACTCTGAGATTTTTGAAATATTCCTTTCCGAGGAACAATTTAGGAACCCATGGTATATTTACTCGTTCAACTTCAAATCCATCCCAGTTGGTATTAATTAAAAATTGAGCCATTAAATTTCCGTTGTTTTTTTCCGCAGTAGCATAGGCAACTACCCATTTAGATTTGGGAGCATTTGTGTTATAGATTTTGGTACCATTCAAAATAAAAGAACCATCTTCCTGCTCATCGCATGTTGATAATTGGTGAACCGCATCCGATCCTCTTTCTGGTTCAGTAATGAGGATTGCACCAGGAGATTTTCCAGTCACCAAATCTTTTAACGCTTCTAATCGTTCAGGAACATTATCGTGATGTTCATAAACAGGGTTAATCGCGAGAACAGTTGCTCCGCCACCCATACCAAATTGTGGATCAAACATATCGATTGCTAACTGTCTCATGAAATCTGCTGCTAAGCCCCAATCTTCATAAACCACATCAACTATGTCAAATGAGTGTTGACGTGTAATATACCCTTTTTCGCCAAAATCTGGTATCCAATCATAAATATCTTCGTCAGGACCGTGAATTATGTTATGTTTCTTCTCATAACGCAAACAAAAACGCTGAACTTCACGTAGAAAATTAAATTCTTTTTGTGATAAAATTGCGGTCAGATTATTATTCAGAAACGCATATCGATTTTTAAGATTGAATTTTTCGAGAATTTCGTCCTTTATTGCCTGTACCTTAAATCTTCTTTTTTCAGACATAACCATCTACCCTATAACTTTTTTTATTATTTTTTTTTGGTCTAATTTAATTTCTAAGATAAATATACACTTTAAATATAACTTACTATTCCATAATAAAGTTTGTTCAAATTTTTTATATTACTTTTATTTTCAAAAAGCTGAAAAGGTTTCAAATAAAATGATTAAGTAGAAAAAATGATAAGAAATAAATAGAATAAAACAAAATGTAGTAGTTATAATTTGGATATGAGAGAATTTTATTCTTCTTCTTCTCTCATTAATTTCTCAACTTTGTTTTCAAGTTCTTCAACTTTTTTCTCAAGTTCTTCAATTTTTGTATTAGTTTCGCATGTTGAACAACTATCTGGGTCTTCACATTTCTCTAAAGTATCACAAACTTCCTGAAGTTCATCCATTTCCTCAAGTAACTTATCAACTTGTTCTTGTAACTCATCAATACTCAAATTTCACACCTTTATTTTTTAAGATAATAAGGATATGATTATTTAATTTTTTTTGGTTTAAAAACTTAAATTAATTAGGGACTACTATTTTAAATAATTTTTATACCTAATATGATAAATAATGCTAGAAGAAAAGGATTTTGAAGATTTAATCAAAAATTTTACAGATAGGAATACATTAACTCGAGCAGAGTCAGTTTCAAATAATTGTATAAGAATTTTAAAAACCAATAAAGAAATTGGTTTAATTGAAGCTGAAATTCAAGGAAATAAAATAGTTCCTTATAAATTAACAATAGATATTTCAAAAAAAAATTCTTTTGATGTTATTACTCATAATTGCCCTGACTTTTTGTCAAGAAAAAAACCTAATAATAAATTTTGTAAGCATATTGCGAAATTTTTTCTCATTTTGAATCATCAGGATCATGAGTTTGCTATTAGGCTATTAACTGAATTTAATTCGAAAATATATAAGCAGGCTCAAGGTACAAAAATTGATTTACATGATATGAACCATTTTGTAAATAAAGATCTTAAAAATCAATTAGATTTTGAATATAAAGGATTTGATTATTTTTTTGATCTTTCTGGACTTGAAGATGCTACGAGAGAATTTTTAAAAGAAATTTTAATGGAGGCTAAAAGATTACCTGCTGCATTGAGAGGATTTCATGGAGGTTATGAAGGAGGTTTATTTGATCATATTTTATTGGTAACAAATTATACCTATTTACTAGGTAAATCTAAAGATTACAATGTCGATATTAAAAAAGCAATTTTAACTGCTATCTATCACGATTTTGGAAAAATCTCATATTATTCTTTTAAAAAAAAAGACATAATATCCAAAATTGCAGTAGATCGTGCAGAATTAAATGTAGTACATGAAGATATTATAAGCAGGTTTAACTACGAAGGAAGGGATTATCATGTAGAAGAGGCAATAGCAGTGCTTAAGAAGCATAGTCTTGTATTATTTTTTGATGATGAAATGTATAAAGCAATAATTTTCCATCATGGTCAATGGAGTAAGTATTATCCCATAGAAATGAATGAACTGGCTACTCTAATACATACTGCGGACATGATAGCAAGTCAGACTCATTATGTATAATCTGGAGTAAGAAAATTAGAATTAAAAATGATGAAAAAGCGGTTAATGCTTTTGAATCTCTTCTATTGGTTCTGAAATCTCATCTATTTCTTCTTTTTTGCGAGATTTTTTAACAAGCTTTTTATAACTTTTAACCGATCTTTTAATTAGCTCAAGAGTTTCTTTTGGAAGGTTCTTCTCAAGAATTTCAAGATTCTGTATCATAAAGTCCAAACCAACGGTTAATTTGTAATCTTCTATAAAGCTTTTTTTATTAAAAGTTCTAATCAAGGATGATTTCCCGACAGCTGCAGCACCAGTAAGTAAAATTTTAAATCTAAAATGATTAGTGTCTTCTATTTCTCCTAGTCTTGCTTTGAAATCTAATAATGCTGTAATTGTTAATCGGTAAAATAAGTTTTGTACGTTTTTATTTTCTAATGCAGAGGTTTCTATATAATCAAATAAATAGTATTGATTTACTTTTTGAATTATTTTTTCTCTAGGGATTGTTTCTCCAATATCTTTTATAAGATCATTCTTATTTCCAACTAAAAAAATAGGGATATTCCCAGAACGTTCTCTAATTTCATTGAAATATTCATCTATCTTATCAAAAGTATCAGGACGGCTTAAATCAAAAACTAAACCAACAGCTGCAACACCTCTGAAGAAATCGGTTTTAAAAAAATCAAATCGTTCTTGTCCTCCAGTATCCCATAGTGATAATGTGATGTTTAACATATTAAGAAACAATCCTCTCTTTAACTTTATGATTCCCAAATGGCAATATATTCATCTAAAATTTTTTGTATATTATTAAATCCCATAGATTTATAAAATTCTCTAAGACTTTTCTTATCAAGATTCCATTGTGATCTCTTATGATAAGTATTAATGCCATCATTATCTAAAAATAAGAAATCAACAATTTTGATTAAAGATTTTGGCAAGTATTTACCAAAAAATATCACTATTTTAAATAATTTATCACGAGCGGAAATTTCTCTGGGTTTAATGACATATGGTTCACAAATAATAATTTTTTGAGCAATTTTTTTAGCGATATTAATTAATTCGACATGTTTAGGGTAAATATGATGTAAGATATCACATAGTACAATTACATCCTTTTTTTCACCTTGATAATCGTGAAAATCGAAGATATTTTTTCTTTGTATGATGATTTTTTTCAATTTTATATTTCTTTTTTTCAATTCTTTTGTTCTTATTCGCTTTAGAAATCGATGGTTAAGATCTACACCTTCATATTCAATTGCTGGATGCAAAAAACGCATTAGGTATCCAGTACCACATGGTAAATCTAAAATTCTTTTTGGTCCTTTACCTATAATAGTTGCAATTGTGTAAAATTTTGTATCTTGGTCATATAATCTGCGAGTCACCGCATTGTAAAGCCATCCACTGCGGTATATTAAACTTCTAAAACCAGCAAATTCTGTTTTTCCTACCATTCTTAATGAAAGTAAATTAATTTAAGATTTAAATTTATAACAAAAAAAAAAGAAGATTTTTAAACTTAGGGTAGTGAGAGCAAATTCATTTCATTTTCGATATCAGAGTTTAACTCCTTGATTTCTTTGCTTAAATTTTTAAGTTCTTTATTGATTTCTTCAAATCTGCTCTCTTGATTGTTCAATTTCTTGATATATCGTTCTTTTAATGAAACAGATTGACTATCTTCTCCTAAAACCGAGATATTTTCTCTAAGCCTTACTTGTTCATCAGTCATTAAATCTCTTTCTTCATTTAGTTTATCTTCTTTAGATCTCAAATCGTTTAAAGTTTGAATTAATCGAGCAATTTCTTTTAATTTTGTCTCCAGATCAGAGTCAATAAATTTCTTTTTTACATAGAAACCAACTCTTTTTAAAAGATCTTCTTTGCTATAATTCCATAGATAATTACTTGAGTAATTTTCTTTTTGTTCTTTTAATTTAAACACGACAGCATCTTTAGGTTTTAATGTTAATTTGAATCGCCAATAATTAGCAGTCTCTTCGGGTTCAACAGGCTTTTCTACAAATTTGTAATCATGAGTTTTAGGATGATCGAGATATAATTCCTTTTCTTCATCTGTCTTATTTTTAATTTTATAAGTAGTCATCAAGTTAGTATAGTAATATTCATAAGAATAACCACTTCCAAATGTAACTCTATGCACGTTTAAATTCTCAGATTTTTGTTCATGGGTAATAATTACAGCTTGCTCTATAGCATAGTTTAACAATCTCGTATCTCCTTTATTTAAGAAAGGAATAATAGCTTCACCAGCAAGATTATCATCATAAATGATTGTAGCAGGCCCTCTTTCGAGCATTAAATTTGTATTATTAGTGATTTCTAAACATGCATTAGGATTTTTATCCTGATCGTTTTTATTATAGAGTAAAATTTTCCTTGCTTTTATTGATTCTGTGAGAATTGGCACCAGAGCGGATTGTTTTCGCTTAATTGTTACAGGATTTGAAATATTATATTCAAACAATTCTCCCAAATCTTTTGTTTGCATTTTAACTTGAGATTTCACTTTATCATATATCTCTGTATCTGACATAACACTTTGCATATAACCCATTCCACCAGCAGGTGCTGGAGGAGGTCGTGCTCCAGTTCTAGCAGCTTTAGCTTTTTTCATTGCTATAGGCCTTGCTTCCATTTCTGCCATTGCATAATCCTTATATTTATCCATTTCTAATCCTTCTTCTATCTCCGTGGGCCTCGCACTTAAAATTTTAGGTGGTTGAATAACAGGTCTTTGGATGAAAATGGGTCTGTAGAATTCATAAACAAAGGAGACTGGCATACCCGCAACTAATGAGAGGTTGATATCTTCCCAATCTTGATTGGTGGTGTTTTCAATTAAACTCCAACCAGATAGTAAGCATTTTTGATCTAGAGCTTGTTGCTTACTCATTATTAATCGATATGAAGTTTTCCAGATTGGACTTTCACGAATATAAGATACCAAAAGGTTTCTCTCACTAGTATCATCTCCACCAGATTCACAGTTTATTAAAATTTTCTTAGCATCCTTTTTCTTTCCAGCGATTACTGTATCTAAGAAAAATTTCAAATCCTTTTTAATTTCTTCATTTAATATTTCAAGAGATTTAATTTCTGAGAAGTTATATTTGGTAATCGTTCCATCTTCTTGTAATAAGATCAATAGTTTCTCTATGATTTTATCTACTTTACTTAGTTTTTCAACAAATTCAATCCCCATTATTTTTCCAGTAACCTTTTTAGCGCCCCCAATTGTTATATTTACACCAGCACCTTTAATCTGGGTTACAAGAGAAGAAAAAGAATCTTGATCAGGAATGTTCAACATTATGGATTTTAGTAATTGGTGAGTCTCTAAGGCAGCGTCATAAGATATCGATGATATATATCCTTTTTCGCTTGTATCTAAAACAAAAAGTGATTTTAAGATATCATTCATTTCATCAATTTTAAATTCAAGTTCAAAATTACCTGTACCTTTTAGAATACCCTCAAGAATATAATAAGATACGCCGTGTTTGAAAATTATTACTTTTTTAACTTTTAATTTCGACATAAAATTATTATGGCTTATTTATAATTTAAATTTTGATGATTTTCAAAAAATTATATGAAAAAAAGCCATAAAAACAAGATTGCTTTTAATTATAAATTTATTCCTAAAATTTTCAAGATGTCCTCTTCTAAAGTCGATTGATATTCTGGATTTTCCACGATCATACCTAAATATTCACCAGATTTGTTAAAGAAATAGAAAGTTGGTATAGCTCTTAATTCAAATTTTGGATCATTTGCCTCTGGTGGAGAACGTTTTTTATGCCAAATTGCTTCTTCTGGCTTGTGTAATGCATTTACCATTATCCCATATAAAACTTGTAAATCAAAATCTTCTGTTTTGATTGCTTTTGTTATTTTTATCATACTGGGTACATTTCTTGAACAATCAGGACACCAATCGGCACCTAAAGCAACTATTCTCAATTTTTCTTTCTTATCCTTGAGTAATTCTTTAATCTTATCAAGGATATCTGATTTTGGTTGATATTTTTCATAGACTTTTCTAACTTTATTTCCGCAAGTTTCTAAATATTCATCTGGGTTCATTGTTGGAGATACAAGATCATCCCATTTGAGATTTTTTTGCGATGTCATAATTATTATTGGAACAGCTTGTTTTAAAAAAAATTTTTTAATAAACCATAAAATTTAGGCAATTAAAATTTATTATAGAAAAGCAAATAATAAAAAAAATAAATAAAAAATGAGTCCTTAAATTTAAAGCTATAAAAAGGTTATAATTAATGCTAATCCCTATCTTTAAGGATTAGTTTTGTTAGAAGGCTAAAAATTTTATGAATATTTTCTCCAGTTTTGGAGCTGCATTCAATAAATCCATCAGCACCTTTTGTTATCGCTAAATCCATCGCTTTTTTAGTAGATATTTCCTTTAAATGAGTTAAATCAGTTTTCCCACCAACAAAAACAATTGGTAATTTAGAGTCAATTTCATTCTCAACAATTTCAAACCAATCATCGGCATGAGCCAGTGAACCATAATTAGTAATATCATACATAAAAATAGCACCACTAGCACCTCTAATATACGATGGAAAGAGAAACCTAAATCGTTCTTCTCCAGCAAAATCCCATATCTGAAGTTTTACCATTTCACCATCGACTTCAAGAGCCTTCAGGTGAAAATCTACACCGAGGGTCATAGTTATATCTTGCTTAAATAAATTCGTTAGAAATCTATGAGTTAATGTGGTTTTGCCAGTTTGTGAATCTCCAAAAATTACTATCTTGAATGTGGAAGTATATGCCAACCCAAATACCCGATAATTATGAATATTTTACTTAATTCTATAGGTTTTTATCTGGTGTTATGTATAAATATAATTTTAGTCTTTAAATATTTTACATTAAATTCAAATTCCTTAGATTTATTTGAAATACTCATCTTCCAATGAAAAAAATTAAGAACGGTTCTATTCATTAGATATAGAATTAGTAAGCTTCTTTAATAGATATAATGCTCCTTCTTTATCTAAAGGATCATTATTATTTCCACATTTTGGGCTCATTATACAAACTGGGCAGCCATCAGAGCTTTTACAACTACATGAATTAATTAATTTATAAGTTAATTCTAACAATTCATTTAAAGTGTGATAAAGTGCTTCAGATATCCCTATACCTCCTCTATATGCATCATATATGTAAATAATGGGTTGTTGTTTAACAGGATCAAAATCGATTGAAACTCCACCTAAATCCCACCGAGAAATTTGAGCTAGTCCCGGTGCCATAGCAATCATGGCATGTTCTATAGCGTGAATAGTTCCTCCGAGATCATATCCGGCTAATTCTAAGTCTTTTTGATACTCGAAAGGAATTAGAAGCCATAAAGCTTGACTCTCAAACTCAATAAGAGGAATATCTTCTAAAGGATGCCGTGAGCGAATCTCTTGAGTTAGAGTATCAAGCACTTTATAAGAGTAATATTCATGCTCTACTTTCACGTTTCCAAAAAATACATCAATATTCTTGTTTGAACCTACTTTTTTTTCTGAGATTACATTAAGAGGAGTGATATCTGTATGTTTTAAGGATTGTGTATAAAAATCAACATTTGCTCTTCTTAAATAGACTAATCGTTCTTCTAAATCAAGTTCGTGTACTAGATAAGTTTCTGTTTCATAAAGATAAACAGCACCTTCGTGCAAATCACGAAAAACGAAACTTTCATCTTCAACAGTTAAAAGTTCTTCACTTGAACCCGTTTTTAGCAAAACCTTATAACTACGATTTGAAAGATTATTTAATCCAAACTTTTCATTAGGAAAAAAATCACTATTCCAAAAATAACGATCTCCTCTTTTCATGAGCAAAGATTCTGAAACTAATTCTTCCAAACATTCGACAAATAAATCTTTATTCTGAACACCGAACTTACTGTAATCTTCAATTCTTATCGGTTTTTCTTTACTCGCACAACATATATGATTCTTTAAAATATATTTATTATCTAATGTAATTAGAACTTCCTCTTGAATTGGTCCAAATAATTTATCAGGATTGTGAATATAGAAGAGATCTAAAGGATTTTGCATTGGAATTAAAGTCGATATTGAGAGATCAGTACCTCTTCCAGAACGGCCAATTTGTTGTCTAAAACTTGAGATGGTACCCGGGAATCCAGAACATATAATCGCATCTAAAGAACCAATATCAATTCCTAACTCTAGTGCATTAGTAGAGCTAATTCCCCAAATATTCTTCTGCTTGAAGTTTTGTTCAATTTCTCTTCTTTTATTTTTACTGATTCCTGCACGATAGCTGAAAATTTTATTTTTTAGAGACGGTAATGCATTTCTTATCCATATTGCTTGGAGTTCTGCCATTTTTCTAGAGAGTGTGAAAGTTAATGTTTGGATTTCTTTTCTTAAATGGCTAATAAATAAATTTTTCGTCTCCTGATGAGCTGAACGATATTTTTTAGATATGGTATCAAATGGTAAATCCCATAAAATCACTTTTTTAGCACCCGCGGGAGAATAATCCTTATCTACTATAACAAAATCTTCACCTACTAATTTTTCGGCAAATTCTTTAGGATTATAAATAGTAGCACTTGATAATATCCATATAGGTTTTATATTGTATGTTTCAAGTATTCTTTTTAATCGTCTGAGTAGAAGAGCAAAATTAGATCCAAAAATACCTCTATAAATATGTATTTCATCCAATATAATATATCTTAAATTCTGGCAAATCCTCCTCCACTTTTGTTTGAACCAAGGGAGATAAAAATGTAATCCGTATGGATTGGTTAAAATAATATTAGCATTATTCAAAATTAGCTTTTTTTCATTAGGGCCCACATCTCCATCATATACACCAATTCTATTTTGTTTTATATTTGTATCTTCAAGCATTTTTGATAGCATAGTAAATTGATCTCTTGCTAATGCCTTTGTAGGAAAGATATAAAGTGCTGTAGTTTTAGGATCTTCTAGTATCGATTGTAAAACAGGTAAATTATAACAGAGAGATTTTCCAGATGCTGTGGAAGTTACAATTATAGTATTTTTTCCTTCACGAATTTTATTGATTGCTTCTGCTTGATGGTTCCATAGTCTAATATTGTTTATATCTAACCAACGTTGTAAACGTTTTCTGAGTGGGCTTTCTATTTCACCAAATTGGGCATCCTTAGCTGAAATATGTTCAATATGGTGTATTTGATCGTTATAATAATCTTGTGACTTTATAAAGTGCAAAAATTCTTCGAAATCTACCATAAATAGCTTCAATATCTGAAATGAAATCTCTCAATTAAAAATTACAAAGAGAAAAGAATTAATTATTTCTTAAAATTTAAAGATAAACTCTATTATATTTTTAATATAGCAATTTTTTTATGAAATAAAATCAAATTATAATAAACAAATTCATTTTCCACTTAAGTATGTCTGATTCTGAATGGATTAAAGTTGAGTTTCAAGAGTTTATAAATGAGTATAGGAAAGATATCGTAACTGAGAACGCCCCCGTTATTTTATATTCGAAAAGAGATAAGGAACATGAAGCTTATTCTTCTCTAGTAGCGTTCTTTTTTATTGCGGGATTTTTGCTAATATATATTGCTCTCTCATACTTTTTGGCCTCTATGTTTTTTAATTTAATCCTATTTATCGTTATTATAATTGTTTTATTTATTTCTGATGTATTTTTGATTATTAACGTTATCAAATCCAATGTTTATATCAAGCCATTAGAGTGTTGGGTTGAAATCTATCAAGGTAGATCAGAAAGTAATTCTGACTTATATTGCTTTACGTATTATCCAATCTTTTCAGGAAAGTGTCATCCAAATGAAGTGTTGAATGTAATTTTAAAATTATATCAAGATCAAGTTATAAAAAGTAAAATAGATATTACTCAAATTGAAGTTTATTTAAAGTTAAGCCAAGAAGATCTTCAAATTAAGGAAAGATTAGGGTTTTTCTTTCAATATGCTGAAGGGAGACCTTTTAAAGATGAAAATGTAAATCGAGATTCTTGGAAATATTTTCCTTATGAACAATCTGGTATTGAGAATTATTTAGCAGTTGGAAATTGGGATCATCAATATGAATGGAGAAATGACCTGGAATTTGATTTCGACAAACTTCATGAATATGCTCCATGGGTTATTCAAAGATGGAATGAAGTTAATTTAAAACCATTAACTGGAGAATACAAAAAGAAAATTAATTGGAATTTAAGATATATCGAATCTACGCCAAAATTAAAACCTTGGGAAGGAAATTTAGAAAATCAATCCTATATAAATCCTATGGCAAATAAAGATATTGAAATTGTAAATGAAGCTTTTGCAAAAATTATAGGACCTGATAAGGAAGTTAAAAAAACGAAGGCTATTAAAGATGAACTTGGTATTTTTAAAGCCTATTTCAGAGATTTAACTTCTTAAACATGTTTTTATTTCTTTTGTAAATATTTTTATATTCATTGAATAATTTATCGTAAATCTTTTTGTTGTCAATATTTGGGATAAAAACTTTATTGATTTTAATCAATGGAATTGCCTCCGAAAAATCTTTTAATATTCCTAAACCTACCATTGAAATAATCGCTGAACCTTTAGCAGCAGCTAAATCAGGCAATTCCACCTGAACAATCTTTCGTTCAAGTATATCTGCTAGAATTTGACACCATGCATCTGATTTTGCTCCTCCTCCAATGCAATTAATCTCATCAGATTTGCCCACTAACTTTTCTAAATAAAATAAGGACCATTTTATATTATAAGCAACTCCCTCATACACCGATCTCAAAATATCATCCCTTGTATGCTCAAGACTTAGATTATAGAAACCTCCTCGAACATTTGGATTATTAATTGGGCTTCTTTCCCCAAACATCCAGGGTGTGAAAATAAGGTTTTTGGAGCCAGCTTCAACTCTCTTAATAAGTGAATCTAAATGTAAGTATAATTCATTAGGACTCTCTTTATATCTTTCCATCTCGGTTATAAACATTTGTTGTACAATCCAATCTAGACAGCTAGCACCAGTTTCTTGTTTTGAAATGCATAAATATTTTTCTTGAGAAGAACATATACAACCAGTATAATGGGCGATATCTTTTAGTCTTTTAGAGGTGTGGGTTGCAACCCAATCTGCTGTTCCTAAACATATTATAAATTTATTTTCTAAAATTCCACCCGAACCTAATGCAGCTGAGGATAAATCACCAGAACTTACAAAAATAGGGATTTCAGATCTCAAATTTAGTTCTTTAGACGCTTCACTTGATAATTCACCTGCGATGTCGATAGATTTTTTTATTTCTGGTAGTTTTTCTTTATCAATTTTAAATTTATTTAAAATTTTATCAGACCATACAAATTTACCAGGATTATTATCCATCATCCAAGCAGTATTACCTAAATCTCTTGAAGTTACAGCATTTTTGGTACATTTATATATAATAAAATCCTTTACGCTTAAAAATTTGTAAGTTTTTTCATAAATTTCTGGTCGATTTTCCTTAATCCATAAAAGATGAGAAATCGGATCTTTCCCATTAAATCCCGGAGCTCCTCCTGTGATTTTGAGAAACATTAGTATATTTTTTAATCCATAACCAGATATTTTTATGATTCCTTTTGAAAACATACGAGTTAATGGAGCTGCTCGTGTATCTAACCAGCTAATACTATTCATTAAAGGATTACCGTTATTATCTATCGGAATAGTGCAATTCATTTGACAATCGAATGCTAATGCTATAATTTCATTTTGGTTTATATTACTCTTGGTAATTAAAATATTAGTTGCTTTCTTCACAGCTTCCCAATAATCGTCTGCATTTTGTTCTGCCCAGCCCGATTTTGGATAGTATAAAGGATAGTCTATTTTAATTTGAGATATGACATTTAAATTTAAATCAAATAGTACAGCTTTATTACCAGAAGTTCCTAAGTCATGAGTTAAAATATATTTTCTTTCCAAATTTATCCCATATTCTTTTTATTACTTATTTGTATTTAGATTGGAATCTTAATTAATCTTAAAGACTCTTCAATATAAATAAGTTGATAACTATATTAGGTATTATATCATTATAAAAACTTATAAAAAGTCAATTCTTAATTATTAAAACTTAATTAAACTTCATTTAAGTAAAAAAAAGGTTATATCGAAAATGGAATCTTTAAAAAGTATTTCTAGCCTTGAAATTCCAACTAATAGGATATTCTATGATAAAAAAACTAATATTTTCTCTGCAGAGATTTTAGATTTCATGTTTGTTGGGATTTATAAGAAATCGACAAGGATTAGCAAGATTTTAGATGATATCTTTGCATCTTTAAAAGAAATTCAAATAGAACGCAATGATCTATATATCATAGATTTTGTTAGTAATACCAAAATCCCTGAAACAATGAAACTTAAACATCTTAAATTATTGAAGAAAAAGAAACCAGAAAAAAAAGAGGAAACACTGGAAAAAAAAAAGGGGAAGCTTGAAACAAAAGACAAAATTGCAGAAAAACAGATAGATGAAATTTTTGAGCCTGAAGAGGAAGAAATGTATGATGAAGATTATGAAATATTGTCATCAATGGATGATGATGTAAAATATAAAGAAGAAGCATTTGAGGAAGAGAAAGTATTAAAAAGAGATATTAGGGAAAGGGAAGATTCTAGGAGATTGCAGGAAGCTCCAAAAGCTAAAAAAAAGTCCCGAGCATTACCTTCACCTGATCCTAGTACTAAGAAACCAACTCCTCCTGGTGGTGGTGCTCCCGCTAGATCTCCTGAATCTACAACAGCTCCTCCACCTCCATCTCCACCTTCTAGCGGTCCTCCTTCAGATGAGTTAGCTAGTTTTGGTGCTCCACCACCAAAACCCACGCTTGCACCTTCTATAGTTGTTCCTGAAGAACCTCAACCAATCGTATATGAGATTAATATGGGGCTTCAATACTATTCTGTTATGATGCAACAGAGAAGCTATCTGTTTTATGTGTATTTCTCACATAAAGAATTGAAGATTGTTGACGAAGAGGGCAAAACTGTTTATGAAACTACATTTACGATAGTAACAACTAAGAAAGAACCTCCTGTTCTTGACCTTAAAATTGAAGGTGAGGGTTTTGAGGTACATCCAATATATGGAAAAGTGGAAGTAAAAAAGGATGCGGTAAATCCTCCAGTCATGATTTTTTCAATTATGCCCTTGAAATCCAAAGATAAGAAAAAGAAGAAGAAAGAAAGTGAGAGAAGATTCTTAAATGTATACATAGAATTTGAGGATAAAGTGATCAGCCACACAATCTTATCAATAATCGTACAACCGAAATATTTCCGACTTGAACTTGGACCAATACATTTAAATCTCAGTAAAAGAACAGCAGCAATAATATCTTTTATCTCAATTTTAATAGCTGGGTTTTCTTTAGTTTATACTTTTTTCTCTTGGGACCCTACATCTAGTTTCATAGATATTTTAAGTGGATTTGCTCCTGGTTTAGGCTCGATTGTATTTATCGCGTTCTTTCTAGTGATTCTTCTAAAAGAAGGGATATACCCTCTAAAAGAAAAAATAAGTGCGTTTCTCAACTTTGATCAAGCTGGTGTTTTGATAAAGTAAATTGTTTTATTATCTATTCTTAATTTTTTCATTTTTTAGAAATTTGATCCTATCTCATCCCAAAATTTCTTTTTTAACTGACTTAATTGTTTTTGTTTTAGTTTAACAAAGTATAATGGTCTTTTATCGATAACAGGATAATTTCTAATTTTCAAAGATTTAATTAATCCGGCTGATTCTGCTTTATCAGCCATTATATCGCTCATAATACCAATGTAGTTAGATTCACTAACAGTAGAAATGATTGAATCATTATCATTTATCTCTAATTCAATATCCAACTTTTTATAATCTGGAAATTGTTGTTTAAATGTATATCTCATTCCAGAGCCTTTTTCTCTCCATACAAAAGGAAATTTAAGAAGATCATCAAAATTTGCAGCATCTTTTTCATTTTTTAATAATTCATGGTTAGGTGAACATATAAATTTAAATTCATCTTCTCCTATTTTAATGTAATCAAAATCTCTCTCATTATAACTCATAAAACTGCCAATGCCTGCGAAATCTGCGGTTCCCTTTTCCAAATTCTCTAAAGATTTTTGAGAGTTATTAATCAGTATTTTGAAATTTATGATTGGGTTTTTATTTCTAAAATCTGCTATATATCGCGGCAAAATATGAGAACCGGGAATTGTTGAGGCGGATATAATAATATCTTCTTCTAGTTGATCAATAAATTTGGAGATTTCTAATCTACAACTATCGTATATCTCTATTATCTGTTGAGCATGTTTAAGTAAAAGGTTACCAGCTTTTGTTAACTCAAATTTCTTTGTAGTTCTATTAATTAGCACAACTCCTCCAAAAGCTTTTTCTAATTGAGATATTTGATGTGATAATGTGCTTTGTGAGATAGGAAGCTCTTTTGCTAATTTTGAAAAACTCTTATATTGTGTCAATTTAACAAAGTTTCTTAAGTATTCAAGATTCATACATTAAATCCGCTTGAAAGATATCATATTCTATTTAAATATAAGATAATAACTCTTTTCTTATTTATCAATTTTTTTAATAGATAATTACGAAAAAATTATTAAATAATCTAATTTTTGTGTAATTACAAATCGAGGACCTATTTTAAACTTAAATTTAATAGAGATAATTAACTATGACTGAAAAAAGGAAGGTTTTTACCATTGTTATCGGAGATGGTGCATACACTAAGGAACGCCCTTACACTATGTTAAGATTTGCCTATACAGCATTATTAGAAGAACATAAAGTTAATATATTTTTAGTAGAAGATGGAATTTTTGTAGGGAAAAAGAATCAAAATCCGTCTACTTATGATAATATAGCAAATTGGATGAAAGATGTAATTTCTGAAGGAGCAAATGTGAAAGCATGTGGCGTGTGTATGAAAGCACGTGGAATGGTTGAAGATGAGTTAATGGATGGAATTGAAAAAACAACGATGCATGGATTTGTTGAAATGTGTGAAGAAGCGGATAACGTTCTATTTACCTAATTATGAAAGAGAGTGATTAAAAAATGCCAGATTTATATAAATTAGATTGTTCTGGACTTGTTTGTCCAATGCCTGTGGCTAAAACTAAGAGACAGCTACTTGAGATGCAAAGTGGAGAAATTCTTGAAGTAACAGGTGATTATGGAGAAGCAGGAGAAAATATTAAGCGATATTTAGATAAGCGTGAAGATAAGATTTTGGAATATAAAAAAGAAGCAGAAAATTATTATTTGAAAATCGAGAAAGCATAAATCAAATTTTAACAAGTTCTTTTTTATCTTATTCTTTTAAGTGTTTTCATAATAGCAGATTCTTAAAAATCTAAAATCAAGATTAATTATTTAAGAAAATAGATGTTATAAATTAGAATTTCTTAAAATAATCACAACTATGATTACCATTACCAAATATTCTAATTTTGAAGGTAATGTAGGAAAAACTGTTAAAATTATAGGAATATTAGCTAAAGAAATATGGCAACATCTTACTGTTTTTATAGATTCCCATCCGTATATGAATTACTTCGATCTACATGATGGTTATCAAATTGTAATATATACTAAGGATTCAATTTCTTGCGCAGATAAAATTGAAATCATTGGTAAATTGATAAAAACAGAAAGTAAGCGTAAGAATCCAAGATCTAAAATACATGATGAATACTTCGAATACCAATTACTTGTTGACTCATGGAAATGCTTCGAAAGCTACCAAGAGTAGAGTATTAGATTTTTTTACTCTCTGAGATAATTATTTTTGGAACTTTCCTTTTAGCTAAGTATTCATAAAATGAAGAAAAACATAAAATTATTAGTAATACAATAATTACACTAACAATTAAAAATAGGCTTTTAACATCTGAGTAATTTAAAGCATAGGTGGCCCAAAAGAGCCTATAAAAAATAAATAAGATTATTATTATTATGAAAGATACAATAATTTCTTTAATTTTTGAATAAAACCCACCAAGCTTCTTTCTTAATACATAATCCAAAAATTCATTATTAATTTGACAATCTTCAAAAATTATGTTTTTAATTCTAAATTTAGTAGGAACATCAAAAATCACAGTTTTTTTAATAACAATTTCTTTTGTCCTTGAAAATTTTAAATCAGATATGTAGCAATTATAAATTTTAAATTTCATTGATTTACTTAAAGATAATGTTTCAAATGTACAATCCTTCAACAAAATATTTTTACATGCCTCAAATTGAGCATGATCAAAGTTACAGTTTATAAAAGAAATATACAAAGACGATTTCTTTATTAAAATGGCTTGACCGAGAATATTAGCATTTTCAATAACAAAAGGATCACTTTCTGTTCCTTTTCCCTTCCAAATTTGGTCATGCGCTAAATATTGTAATCGTTGTTCTGAGTACAATATCAAATTATCTAATCTGTCTTCACTTAGTATCTCCACAAATATCTCCTTAAAAAAATAAAGACCTTTCTTACTTTATTATCACAATTGAGAATTTAAATGTACTTCAAAATAAATTATTATTATCTTATATTTATAAAATTCTAAATATTTTGAATTTTGAATTATGACTTTAAAAAGCTAAAAAAAAAAGAAAAAAAAATAATCTAACGTTTCAAATTTGCTGAAACCCAGTCATAATAGCCTTTATCTTCCATTACCCTCGGGATTTCAGCGAAAAATTAAGAAATTCTTTCTAGAAGCCTAGTAAACTTCAAGATAATGCAAAAAAGACTTATTTCTTTAATAAAATTATAAATTTAGCTGTATCCCTAATGTTATCGAAATCAGGATCTTTTAGAGCCTTATTTTTAAATTCTGGATTGAGCTTTATGGCCTTCTGAAGATATTTTAAAGCGGAATCTGTATCCTTTTTTAATGAATACGAGCAACTTAGATTGTAATAAGGATCTGGTAAAGATTTATCAATTTTCCTTGATTGTTCAAAACTTAAAATTGCTTGATCAAAATTTTTAAGTTTTAGATAAGTAATACCAATATCATTCCATAAATTTGGATCGTTTTGGTCAATATTTAGTGCATTTTTACCGTACTTTAATGCATACCTGTATTTTTTTTTATTAAACGCATTAACAAAAAGAGCAGTTAAAGCTTCCTTTTGATATGTTTCAAGGTTAATTTTAGATTTGCATTTAGGACAGGAATTATTTTTATACTGAATATTCCTATGAACTGGAATAATAAAATCACAGTTCAAACAACTTCTAAAAATATAAAATTGATTTTCTCGATCAATTACTATATTCAATGATTTCTCTTTGAAATGATGCTTAAATTCATCATAGGTAAAATCAAATTTGAAAATTATCCATTCAGCAAAAAATTTTTCACCATTTACATATTTTTGGGATACTAGTTCATATTTACCCCTTGAATAATCAATATTTAGATTAATTAGTTTATTATCGATGGTAAGGATACCAACTGGGAATTTTTCAGGTGGAACTGCAAATTTAGGCAATTCAATATTATGTGAATCAACTTCTCTCCAATCATAATTTGGGATCACTAGAACTGATTTTCCTTCAGATTTTTGAGTTGATGTAGCAATATGAGTTTTTTTATAACTACTTGAAAGATCCCAGTTTATTGAGGGATATTTCAACTGTAATATGTGTTGGTTAAAAGCATCATAGGCATTTAATACGTAATTCCACCAAACTTTAATATTAATCCCTAATCTTCTTTTTATATTCTTATTCAGCATTACGAAATTGAACCTTATTCGATTTTTTTTTTCATTAAAACTTAAAATACCATCATGTATGATTTCATTTCTAATTAATCTACCAAAATTCAAGTATTGAATCACTATTCTAGATCTTCGAAACTGTTTAATTTCAGGGATAAAATTTCTCAAAATAATTGCTAATTTTCGTTGTGCTTTTTGAGTCATCTTGCGTTGATTAGCCTTTTTTCTATAAGAATCAAAATAAAAGCTTAAAATCCTTTTCTTTTTCGTTTTGAACTTAATGAAATTCGGATCCTCAGATTCAAGCGTATGAAGAATAGCTTCGAAAGACGTCATAGTATTCAGAATAATATTTGATAACAAATCACTCTTATTTGTTCTAAAGAGTACTCGAGCTAAACTAAAAAATTCTTGATGTGGTAATATTGGAATTTTTTTCCGATTTAGAATATAGTTTTCAAATTCTTTTGTCTTTTGAGGATTAAGAAATGTAGATTCTGGAATCCCAAAATAATTTCCTGAATCTTCAATAATTGGCGGCAATTGAACCCCGAAATCTTCTATTATTAAGTTAATTCCAGATTCACATTTACTCAATTCATAGTTGGAAAGAGGGCGAATTTCATGTTGAGTTATATGCTTTGAACTATTAATTGGAAAAAAATTGGAATAGTATTTTAAAAAAATATTCAATTGATTTTTGAATCTATCATAGAATGAACGCAATAGACCTTGAGGAAATGAAATATCTCTATTTTTTAATTCTCTGTTCACTAATTTGGTCCTGAATTCTTCTTTTTCAATCGTTAAGAAAAATGGAACCTTGTAACTTATGAATAAAACAGTTTTCATTTTTCTTTTGTATGGATAAATTGAATAGGATTCATCAACTAATCCATCTTCATTAAATAGCTGGTCTTGAGTTAGATATATTTTTTCTAAAGTTGAAATATTTTCAAGTTCATTGCCTTTTTGTAAATAATACATGTCTCTTCTAATTTTGATTTGATTTGGAATGTTTAATGAATATAATCCTGTAGGCAATGAAAGGCTAAAAGGTAATTCAACAAAATATTCTAATTTAGCATCTACTTCTATTTTTAATTCTGCTTTCATTTAATATTGCACCTATAATATACTAAACCTCTTATACTATTAAAACAAGTTATCATAACTAAATTAGTAGAATGTCATACTTGATTTAAATAGATGTCATTGTTACATTACATTTAAATATTGGATATTCATTATTATACTTAAAAATAGAGGAATTAGTCATAATAAGATGTTAGAAACTAAAATACCTAAGTCTATTCGACAAATAATAGATGTGTATATAAAGACAAATTTCAGACCATATACGTATAAAAAATTAGCTGATCGTCTGAATCTTGATCCTAATACAGTCGTCCAAAGAATTAATAGAAATCCAGATTACTTTGAGATTGTAGGAGATAAGCCTAAGATCATTAAATTAAGGAAAGATCTTGAGGAAAATTACTTTTATAGAGATAAAAATACATGTCAGATTTGCCAAAAGAAAAAAGAACCAAATAAATTATTAATTCGACTCAAAGATCCATATTTGAAAGATGATCATAATTGGGATAATGTAATAACGTGTTGTCAGGACTGCAAAGATATTAACATTATTAAAAAATTGTCTTATAAAAAAAAAATTGAAAAGATTGGAACTGGAAATTACATCTGGGAATATAAGGAAATCGAAATCAGGGAGATTTACAAAGAGAAGAACCCTTATATGGAACTTTACTTTCCCGATTTCAAAGAATCAGAATCAGAATATGTGCATTATTATGAATTCAATGAATTAAATGGTCAAGGATGGTATCACATCATAGACGATAACAATGAAATATGTAAATATCTTTCTGATATCCTAAATTATTTTGGAAGTCAAGGATGGGAATTGATGACAATAAAACAAGATCCGCCTGAAATTTCAGATATGGGATGGGGAATGGATCATTATATTTTTAAGAGAAAAAAAGAATTAGGGGAAATTTAGAATGATTAGACAAAATAAAGATGGGAGACCTATATATAAAGAATCAGTTTGGTATCAGATGATCGAAACTGGGCAGAAATTAAGAAAACTTGGATATAAAGATAGCAGTAAAAAGCCTAACTTGTTTTATAAACCCATTGAGACTGAATTCAAGTCAAGAGATGATCAAATTTTCAAGGTTAAAGGTGCTGTTTTTGCGGATATGAGGGGGACTGAGCTTGTACCCATTTGGTCAGATCCAAGTCCACTGGTCTATTTCATTGATTTACCATTCAAAATATTTTTACCTGAGTTTATCCTTTTAGAGCGATCTGGATGCTCTCCAAGAGTCTCGTTTTATGAGGAATGTGAACCAGATGGATGGATGTTCGGATTAGATAAAATTCCAAGTGGTTACTGTAATCGGTGTGGTGAAGATATATTACAAGAGGTTAACTGGGGAATTCTGGAAAAAGATTGGATTGAACTATACGATGAAGGAATAGATCAAAGCCTTGAAGTTAATTATTGTGAAGTTTGTAGAACAATTGAGTACGAGATGAAAGAATACAAATCGCAGCATTTTCAAGATTTTAAGTTATGTGAACTATGTGGAATTAAAGACGTACAAGTTAACCATCATATAAAATATAAACCGGAAAAAATTATTAGGATTTGTCGTTCATGTCATGGAAAAATTCATCATAAAGGATTCCCAAATCCTCTCTGGAAAGAAAAGAAATAAATGTAAAATTTCAGGATGAAACATTGTCGCTAGATTTTAAATATTTAAAATTTATAAGAAGGGATTTAT
>JAHQWK010000005.1 GCA_029856145.1 Promethearchaeia archaeon | reverse complement strand
TCATAGAGCTTTCAAATTTCTCAGCAATTTTTTCAGCCATCACTTTTCCCTTATTTTTTAGAATATCTCATATATTGATATATGTCAATATTTATTAACTTTTTTCTTATAATATATCAACCTTTTTGCTCTTATAAGAATAAAAAAAAATTTAGATTTATTTCTTATTCCTAAATCTGTTTATTTTTCGTCTTCTGAATATTAAGTAAGCACTTAATCCTCCAATACAAATTGCCAGTATGATGACAACTGTAAAAAAGATCCATTCTGAATTTCTACTAACAATTTGGTATATGATATTATCACTAATATCTTTTACTACAAATGAAGACATCGTTCCTTCAGATCCATAAGTAATTTCTACAGTGTAATTTGTTTCACCAACACGGTCTATTATGAGGATATTTTTGTTAACTGTAGCATTTTTGCAATTGAGCGTATTAATCATGTTTTCTAAGTATGAACCAGAGGGAGTGCCTAATGCTAATCCGTTAAAGATGAATAGCCATAAAAATTCATCTGAATCCAAGATCGGAAAACTATATCCTGAAGAAAAAATTACGGGATTATTATTAAGCACAGTTGATAAGTTATTATAATCATTTAGAATATCATCGATATCTGTAGGATTTTGGAATATTAAAATTGGATCATTAGCATCACTAGGATCTTCTTTAAAATCGCCAACTGTAAAATTCCATACAGCAGTTAGACCAATCCATAGATCGTAACTATTTGTGTAATTGTTGTTTATAGTGGTTTTATTATATCCTTGACTACCCATTAACATTAATAATGAAAAAATTTCTTGAGATTCGAACAATGCTGGTAAAAATAGAGAGACAAAAACATCGTACGTTCCCCATGTAATAGAATTCCACCCTTTAATCATAATTTTACTTTGAGCGCCCAATGTATCAGCCTCTCCTTCAAACCAATTATTGGGTGATGAAGAGGTATTCACTGTATTTTTCCAAGCAGTTTCATTATATTGATTTACGATTAAAACATCAGTTCCCTTTGTTAAACCAATTTCATAATTAGCAGCAAACACTGAAGAACTAATGCTCATTAACAAAATTCCTAAAACAAAAAAATAAACCATATTAAGCTTTACGATTTTCTTATTCCTTAGCATAATTTATCACTCACTTTTATAATTGCCTCCGTTTGAATAGATATGCAGCTAATAACAAATAAGCAACACTAAATATTAGTAGCAATATAATCCCCATCTCGACACTAGGTGTTATCCACTGAAAAAATGTGAAACCCTCCATGCCTCCACCCATACCCCCCATTGGTATCTCAGCGTATCTCGGGTCAGGGAATGGATTTTGAAGTATCCCTGTTATGAGACCACCTAAATATGTGATTGAATATAAAGGTTCAACATCTCCAGCAAATATCATTGTAACAATCTGATCTACGATATTAAATCCGATGAGGAGAAGTAATATTGTAGTTATGATTGTTAGATTTACACTTTTCATAAATGAGCTAAAAAATGTTACAAAACTACTAAGAGCTATTACATATAATATCGCAATACCATAAGAATAGAAGAATCGAATGTTAATTGGTCCCCCATAATAGAATAATCCTAGAAGGCCAAGGAAAAAGTAATAAGCGGTAAGAATGCCAACTACCAGAGCTAGATTTCCAATATATTTCCCTAGTATCAATTTATATTTGTTTATTTTAGGAAAAACAATATAACCGGTTTTCTTGTCAAATTCAGAACAAATAATTGACGAGAAAAACAAACACGCTGCTAATAAGGCTAAGAATTCTATAAATGTTAAACCACTATTGAAGAACTCTGCTTGTGTATCCGATAGAAGGAAAGTTGGCAATAAGGCTTGAAGCAAAAAGCTTTGAAGGAAGACTACAAGCACAGCAATTCCGAGAAAAAAGTAAAATTTTTTCCTCTGTTTTTTCATTTCGAAAACAATAGTGTAAAGAACCGGTTTTATTCCAATATTACTTTCATTTTTGTTTCTCATTTTTCTATAACACTCCATTTTGATTAATTTTATTTTTTGGCGCATCATCTGCTATCATTTCTAAATAAACTCTTTCCAATTGAGATGATCTCGGTTGAATATATGAGATTACTGTAAAATCAGATTCAAATTCCTTAATCAAAATTTTCAAAATTTCTCCTTTTGACTCATTCCTTCCATCATAAAAAATCTTCAAACCTTGATGTTCAGGATTATATTTGATTGGAATCTTGGAAGTACTTGGATCTAAATTTTGTTCTAAATAGGGATTAAGTTTCTCAGTCAAATGGGTCAATAACGGTTCTAATTCATTTGAGGCAATAGGGTTGAGCAATACACAATTTAGTTCATTAGTTTTTAAAGCCCTTGCTAGATTTTCTACTGTATCAAATCCAACTATGGAACCATAATTAATTAAAGCTATTTTATCACATACTTCAGAAATTTCATATAGCATATGCGATGCTACAAAAATTGTTTTTCCTAGGGATTGAAGCTCTCTAATATAGCTCCGTATTTCAATGCGTGCTGCTGGATCTAAACCTGTTTGAGGCTCATCTAATATGATGATGTCTGGTTCATGTAAGATGGACTGAATTATTCCTAATTTCTGAGTCATGCCTTTGGAAAATGTCTTTACTTTTTTCCATTTCCAATCTTTGAGTTTAAATAAAGCTAATAGGTCATCTATACGGTTTTCCATCTTTTCCTTCGGATAATTTTGAAGATTAGCAAAGTATCTTAGCAATTGATACGCAGTCATATCATAAAAAGTGGGAATATCTATTAAAAAACCCATATTACTGATTGTCCTCGAAACTTTTTGTAAGTCTTCTAATTCATGATGGTTGGTATTGATTAATATTCTACCTGATGTAGGTCTCAATATTTTCGCAATCATTTTAATGGTTGTCGTTTTACCTGCTCCATTAGGTCCTACTAATCCTATAGTTTCCCCTCTATGAACTTCGAGGTTTACATTATCGACAGCAGTCAAATTACCAAATTTCTTTGTTAAATTTTCTAGTTTGATAACAACTTCTGATGTGTCAATAATTGCTTTTTTAGGAATTACTTTTTCTTCGATTATTGGCATAAATTTTTCCCCCTTTTCTCAAACTCTCCACTTTTTCTAATTGACTCCTCAACCATTTCTATTATCTTATCTTTACTTAAGGTGTCCATTTTCTCGATTTCCGCAATCATTCTATCTAAGTCGGCTTTACTCCCTTTAAAGGTTTCAATTTTTCTTTCTATTCGTTGAAGCATGCCTTTCATCCAGGATCTCAAACCTCTAAAAAAATCGATGGCATCATCTTTCGACTCAAATTCTTTTATTTTTTCTATTAAGAACAATCTTAAACCCTTAGAGGGTGTTATCTCTGACATCATACTGAATAAATTTGCCCATTTCAATTTTAACTCTTCTAAAAATTTCTTCCCCTCATCTGTTATTATATAGAATTTATTTGCTCGCCCTTCTATTATTTCCTCTTTAGAATTTAAATATTTTTTATCCTCTAATTCCTGTAGAGTTCTTATCAAGGTTCCTCTTGGAAAATTATATTTATCTTGTAGCTGATAACCGGTAATCCCATTAGGATACTCAGAAATTATTATTAATACGATAAAATCTCTTATTTCTTGAAATGATTCTCGACCTATAGGTAAAGGAGGTTTGAAAGGACCTTTTGGAAATGGTGGAAATGATCCAAAGGGATGAAGACCACCAAATGGAGGTTGATGAGGAGGTCCATGATGCTCAGGTGGACCTTGTCCCATGAACCTATGTGGTCTATTCTCAAACCTAAATTGATCTATATCTCTCTTAAACACTGTCTATATCACTTAAAAACCAGTAAAATTTTTGCTTAATAATATTAAAGAATAAGCTCTATTTAAACTTTTTTGTGATCTGACATATGTCAAATACCTATTCTTTAATATTTTGTAAGAAATTAATTACCAAAGAATGATATAAAATAACAACTTTAAGATATTATAGTTAGAAAAAGTGAAAAATTATGACTGAAGTATATATTGAAGATACAAATCAAGGGATTAAATCCGCTGTAAACCGAATTTTCAATCAGATTGAGAGCGCTGGCGGGACCATCCTTAAAAAATCAAAAGAAGTTTATATTAAAGTGAATGGAATTAATTTTAAGAAACATACTTACACATCGCCAGAAGTTTTAGAAGCTGTAATAGGCTTTCTTAAAGAAAGGGGTGCAAAAGTATTTGTAATGGAAAATTCAACGCAAGCTAATATAACGAGAGTGGTGTTTACCGTTACTGGTTATAAAGAAATTTGCGAAAAAGCTGGTGCAAAAATAATTTATTTAGATGAGGAAGATACGTTTAATTATGAATTTAAGTATAAACCCTCAGCAGAAGAAGTCCCAGGAGGATATAATTTAAAAACTTATAGATTACCACAAACAGTAACAAAAATTATTGAGAACAGAGATTCTGTTACATACATAAATTTACCAAAATTGAAAACTCACAGTATGACTGTTGTTACTTTGGGAATTAAAAATCAATGGGGTTTCCCTCAACATGCGGATCGTGGTAAAGACCACAATTATAATTTACATTCAAAGTTAGTGGAAGTATATGATGTAATCAAACCAGATATTACCATCATAGATGGTATTGAAGGTACAATTCATGGACATTATCCCCCCACAGCATGGGAAGATCAACACATTATCCCTTTCAATATCCTTATTGGGGGGAGAGACACATTAGCTGTCGATATAGTCGGAGCAAGAATATTCGGTTTAACAATTGATGAGGTTCCTCATTTAAAAATAGCTTATGAACGAGGATTAGGCGAAGGTGATTTAAACAAAATAAAAGTAATAGGAAAAGATTTAGAAGCTTATAAAGAAAAGTATGAATGGGATCTCTTACAAAAATTTCCAGAAAATGTTAAAATCATAAAAGGAAAAGAATTATTATGCAGAGAAGGCTGTCAAAATAATCCGTTATCATTACTACAATGGTTAGCTTTTGATTATCCAGAAAAATTTAAAGGTGGTTGGTTTATTGTTATGGGAAAAGGACATAATGAGGATATTATAGACCAATTAAAAGCAGAAGGGTATACAAAAGGACTTGTGGCAGGATATTGTGCTATTGAAGAAGTGGGTCAAAAATTAAGGAAAGAATTTGGTAGAAGGAAAGTATTTTTTTCAGGTGCTTGTAATAATCTTGCTGACACTACTACTGCTGAATTAAAATTATCTGGTATGAGCGCTCTCGATTTAGTTCCTTTATCTTCTGAAGAAGTAATGGAACTTATTCAGGAAGCTCAAAAACATGGCACTACGGCATTAATCACCACAGCATTTTAATTTTTTTTTTCTAATCTTTTTCTAAAATAAAATAAATTTTTTTAAAGATTGAAAACAAAATAAAATTATCGTGGATTTAAGTTCCATTTATTCTGACGTAAAACAACTCTTATCGATTTCTGATAAGAACAGCGATTTGGAGCATAATATCAATCATTATTATAACACGGAACCAGATGAGAATAAACTCGAAATTTTAGGCGATATTTTGAGTTTTATAGATAAATTCTCAATGTTTAAAGATATTAAACCTTTCATGAACTCATTACACACTTGTATTAATAATACTCTTGAAATTGAACCTGAATCTATCTTTGATTTTGAAGAATTATTAATAAAAAATTCAATAATGCATTTTGTCCAACAATATATTAATTATTCAAAAATAACGCAAAAAGATCAAGTTTTAGAATTCTTAACAGATTCCTTAGAGAAACTTCAAAAACAACCTTTAATCATGAATCTTGGATTATTACTTAAACCAATGTACCAAGATCAAAAATATCTTAATAATCTAGAGAATCTCAATGAAGTTGAGGTTACGTATAATTTAGATAATAATGTAGACATTCAAATTAAACAAAAGATAGATAAATGGCTAGAAACTCAAGATATCAATTTAAATAAACAAGATGAGTTAAGAGAAAATTTAAAAAAAGAATTCAAAAATTTAATTACAAAACATAACTTAGCATTAGATTCTGAAAAAGCAAAGAAATTAGAGATGGAAGTTATGGAAATGCTCACACTGAAATTAACAATGGAAAGCCTTATGGAACATATGCAAGAGGATTCTTTTGGACCAATTCCTATAAAATAGATAATTAGAAAACTTATAATTTTAGTTAAATCCTAATACTCCTTATTTATCTTAAAACTTATTTATAGTTTAAACATAAAAATTATTAAATACTAATTTTGATATTATATTTAAAAAAAAATGCCAAAAATTTTTAGAAAGTGAGAAATTTGGGTGAAAATGAAAAACCTTTATCTCAGGAAGAAATAGAACAACAAAAAAAGCTTGTTGATGAACTTTATAAGAAAGAAAAAGAAGAGAGAGAGGCCTATTTAAAAAGTACTGAAGAAGAAAGAAAATTAGCTTTTAAAAAGGGAAAGGAACAGATTTCAGGTTCTATTGATGAAAAAGCATTTATGATTGAAAAACGACGAGAAATTCATGAACAGCTTATAGGAATACATGCTGATATCGACGGTACAGGAGAAAAAATTGAGAGATCTGTTAGTGAGAAAGCGTTTCGAATTGAGAAGCAACGGGAATTGGATGAACAGCGTAAGGAAATACATGCAGATATTGATGGGACTGGAGAAAAAATTGAGAGATCAATTGGTGAGAAAGCGTTTCGAATTGAAAAGCAACGGGAATTGGATGAACAGCTTAAGGAAATACATGCAGATATCGACAGTACAGGAGAAAAAATTGAGAGATCTGTTAGTGAGAAAGCGTTTCGAATTGAAAAACAGCGAGAATTGAATGAACAGCGTAAAGGAATACACGCAGATATCGACGGTACAGGAGAAAAAATTGAGAGATCAATTGGTGAGAAAGCGTTTCGAATTGAAAAGCAACGGGAATTGGATGAAAAGCGTAAGGAAATGCATGCAGATATCGACGGTACAGGAGAAAAAATTGAGAAATCCGTTAGTGAGAAAGCATTTCGAATTGAAAAACAGCGAGAATTGAATGAACAACGTAAAGGAATACACGCAGATATCGACGGTACAGGAGAAAAAATTGAGAGATCAATTGGTGAGAAAGCGTTTCGAATTGAAAAGCAACGGGAATTGGATGAAAAGCGTAAGGAAATACACGCAGATATTGATGGGACTGGAGAAAAAATTGAGAGATCAATTGGTGAGAAAGCTTTTCGAATTGAGAAGCAACGGGAATTGGATGAACGGCGTAAGGAAATACACGCAGATATTGATGGGACAGGAGAAAAAATTGAGAAATCTATTAGTGAGAAAGCCTTTCGAATTGAGAAGCAACGGGAATTGGATGAACAGCGTAAGGAAATAAATGCAGATATCGACGGCACAGGAGAAAAAATTGAGAAATCTGTTAGTGAGAAAGCATTTCGAATTGAGAAACAACGGGAATTAGATGAACAACGTACCGGACTACATCTAAATTTAGGAGATGTGAGTGAGAAAATCCTTACCACTATAGAAAAATATGCAAAAAAAATTGAAGAACAAAAAGAAATTGATGAAAAACGAATTGAAATAAAAACTGACGCGAAACATATCGTTGAAAAATTTGAAAATGAAGTTGAAAAATTTAAAAAAGATGATGATACAGAAGACTCTTCTTAATGGACTAAATATGAATATTCAATTTAAATAATGAGTTCAAATTCATACTTTTCAATCTTTTTTTATAATCAAGTATCGCGGGATATACTTCTCCATTAAAATTATTAATGTGATGCTTAAATCGGATATAAAAATCTTCGACAATTTCTCTTAGAATTCCTCTTTCCATTTGTAAATTGGTCTTTTTAGTAATCGCTATAGCTAAGAGCCTTCCTTCTCTCTCATATAAAATTCTTGTACCTTTAAAATTAATTTCTTGAAGTTCTTCATTGGCACCTTCATTGATCTCATTAATGAATAAATTAATTGCATTTAAAAAGCTACAGATTAAGTCATCCTTTAAAAAATTTAAATTATCCGTATATCGGTTGCTTACAAGTAAAGCACCAGTCTCATAATCAATAAAATATAACGCATGAAACCTACACTCTTGAGAAGTAAACTTATCAAGCTTAAATCCAAAGTTATTTCCATTTTGATTAAAATTATTTTGGAATTCCATTATTAAAGCTGCAATTAATTCTTATTTATTGGAGATATTAAATAATGAAAATTCGATTTAGATATAAAATACAAATATTATCTTAGTAATACCAGAGTTCTAAGTATTGAAGATTCATAAGCTTTTAATTGAAGAAAAATATAACAAAACCAACCTATATAAATCGTGTAAAAAATTAAAAATAAAAAAACTTTATATATGCTTACGCAAATATAACTTTTAATTATCTTTAGGTTTTTGATTATTATGGAAACAGACAATAGCACTGAAAAAAATAAAATTTCTTTAGGTCTTATTATAAACAATGAAGAACTTAGTAAAAACCCTATTTTTCCTTCTGAAATTAAGGAAGAAATATTAAATTCACCCTATTATTTATTAATTTTTATTTCTCGCGAAGATGTTGTCAAAATAAGCTGTTTTCCCACAAAAAATAAAAATATTAAAAAAATCCTTGTAAAACTCAAAGAATTTTCGCCAGATCTCGTCAAGGGAATCTCTAATGTATTGAATGATATGAATTTAAGCAACGAAATACTACATACAACGGGATTATGCTATGAAATGGAAAAATGCTTCTATGAGACGTATCTTATTGGAGATATGGTTGATGCAGGGGAATTAACAGTCGATACTATTAAAGATAAGTTTATGTCTGTTGCTAATGTTATTAGTGTAATGATTGAAGATATTCCTACACTTTAGTAAATTAGCTTAAATTACAGTGTAATTTATAATTTTTTTTAATATCTTAATAAGACTTAATTAATTCTATTTAAGAGACTATTATGTAATGTGATTTAATGAGTGATAAAAAAGTACCTCCTCCCCCAATATTGCCCCCTTCGGTTACTTTCAATGAAAGATTTTGTCTTTTTCATAAAGGGGATATTAAAGGAGAAATTTATACATGTCCCGCGTGTAAAACAAAATATTGCCTAGAATGCGCTGAAAAAGCAAAAAAAGAAGGAAAACTCTGCATAAAATGTAAATATTTAGTTTTAATGTAATTCAATCATTAAATGTTATTTTTTGGTCTTTTTTATTTATTTAGTTGCTTAATTGAAGATAGAGACCTCCAAGCTTTCCAGAAGATTAACCATAATATAATGAAAATAAACAAAGATGTTGCAAATGTATAACCCCCTATAAAAAGTTCAACTATGAACAAGAACGGAATTCCTGCAATAGCAAACCCAAACAAATAACCGTACCCCCAATATCGGTTCTTTAAACCAATAATTACTGTAGGTATTATCGTTGTAAAAATTATTGTTAAGTACGACCAAATCTCCATCGACTCTGAAATAATCAACATATTTACCCAAGATACAATAAAACCAACAATTATCCATATTATTGTCACAAAATCAATCTTAAATTTTGGTTCTGGTCTTCCTACAGTTTGTTCTTCACTTTTATTTGACATGATTATACTAAGATTTTTATGTCCATTGATTAAATTAATCCTTTTATTAATCCTATTTCTTTTTTAAACTAAAATTGCCATAGGAACTATAATGATTTAATTTATAAACTCTTAATGATATAATAAATTTAGGATAAAAATTTGAAAGCAATCTATCAATAAAAAAACACAATTTTATTAAAATCTAAAATAAAATTAAATTCAAAACAAACAAAATAGGAAATAACTAAAGTAAATTAATAGAAATCAAAAAATAATGACTCCTGCCTACACCCTGGATTTTTGTCTTTTGGTAGTGTAAATTCTTACACTCTGATTTCGCCCTCCTCCCCCTATTTTGTTTTGACGCGTATTTGCGTCTCGTAGGACAGGAGTCACCCTTAATCATTTCTAATCGTATAACTTCCATGAAGATCTTAAACTTTTAAGAGATCGGAATTTCTAATAATGATTAAAGAGGAGCAAAAACAAAACTTTTAGTAATTATTGAAGATTTTGAAAAGACAATGAAAAATCTGTTCGCAATTCTTATTAAAATTTAAAATTTAAAGTTAACTATTATAATTTCAATTTAAGAAGACTAAAATATGACACACAATTTCCAATTTTATTAAGATTGTTAATCTTTTTTAATAATATCGATAATAGTATAGAGATTATTAAAAGATTTAAATGATTTAAAAGTTTAATTAATAGAATAACTATTTATTAAAACACTATTTTAAACAAATAATAACAGAGAATAGATTCTTATGACAGAGTTAGAGACTCAATCTGATCAAAAGGATGAAGTCGAAATTATTCGAACTACTATAAGCATTTGTCCAGAATGTATGCATCATGTTTCAGCAGAAATTTACGTAGACCCCGAAACAAACTGGGTAATGATGCGAAAAACTTGTAAGGAACATGGAGAATTCAAAGATAAACTATCTATTAATCCAGAAGAATATAAATGGCAACAGAATATTACGAACGATATTGGTTCTACTGTTAATAATTCTACTCAACCTGAATACACATCCTCTGGAATTAAAGAAATAAACAAAGGATGCCCATATGATTGTGGTCTTTGTGCAAACCATAAAAGTGCTCCGAACATATGTTTAATAGATATTACCAATAGGTGTAATTTAACCTGCCCAATATGCTTTGCGAATGCCAGCGCGGCAGGTTACGTTGTAGAACCTACATTCGAAGAACTCGTCCGAATTATGGAACATTTCAGATCAATGAAACCTATTCCAGCGGTTTTACTCCAGCTATCTGGAGGAGAACCTACAGTTAGAGACGATCTCCCAGAAATTATTCGTAAAGGACATGAATTGGGTTTTACAGAAGTTATGGTAACCACCAATGGTGTTCGATTTGGGAAATCACTAGAATTTACGAAAAAATGCATAGATGCTGGAATGGATGCGTTGTATCTGCAATTTGATGCAACAGATAATCCTGAAGTATGGAAAAAGATCAGAGGAGTTAACTTATGGCCTCTTAAAAAGAGAGTCATTGAAAATGCTCGAAAGCTTGGATTTTATGGTGTTATGTTAGTCCCAGTAATCGCTAAAGGCGTAAATGATCATGAAATTGGAAAGATTTTGGATTTTGCAAAAAATAATTGTGATGTTGTATCAGGCGTTATATTCCAACCAGTTTCATTAACCGGACGTATAAGTTTTGAAGAATTAATGGATATTAGATATACAACTTCTGATTTAAAAGATGCAATTAATAAATATACAAATGGTTCAGTAACCAAGTTTTACCCTATTGCATTCACAGCGAAGTTTACAAAATTGCTAGCTTGGTTTGACGATATGCCACCCTTCAGTATGACGAGTCATAGCGATTGTGGCTTCGCTACCATATGTGTAATTAATGATAAGGATGAGTGGGAACCCATCGAAAACTTTTTTGACGCTGAAGGATTGATTCGATGGTCTAATCAAGTTTGGGATATGGTTGAGAAACAAGAAGTTCCAAAACCTACTGGATTATTGAAAGGTATCAACCTAGATGACTTTGGACAGATCGCTTCCAAAATTGGAAACTTTGTTGATGATATAACCAGTTTAGGTTATCGGCAAGTTATGAAGGCATATTTCTTTGCTGGAGCAGCAAGATATATTAAAAGTCCACAAAAAATTCTTACTAGTAAAACATATCAAGCATTTGCTCGTTTAGTAATGGCTCCAAACTTAAAATCTGCTGGACAATTCTTTAACGACCGAAACCTAATGATCAGCTCAATGCATTTCCAAGACAGCTACAACTTTGATCTTGAAAGAGTATGCAGATGTCTTGTTCATTATGGTGTTATAGACCCAGATGATCCCTCTAAAGTTCGCGAAATCCCATTTTGCGCTATGAACACACTTCATAGACCTATTATAGAAAGACAGCTCGCCATAGCAGGCCAAACAGCGAAGAAGCCGGAAGCAATCCAAGCAGAAATCGAGGAACTACTAAAAACATTCCAATAATCTTTTTTTTATCATTTAATTTTATTTCTTATTTTTTTTAGTTTTTTTCAAACGTGGAATAGTCAATAATGTTGAGATAATAGATTTTGGCATTATTATTCTTATTTACAAATAATTCAGCATTTAAAAATCACACAAATCTATATAAAAGTAAATATCATATAATTATGTGCATTTAAAACTATGGTGATTTTTTGCCAAAATTGGAAAGAAAAATCAAAATTGAATCTACACCCGAAAATATTTATAAGATTTTAATAGATGGTTTGAATACACCAAAATGGAATCCTAGTGTAACTGCAGTAACTCCATTAGATGATGATAAAATCCAATTGGAAACAGATGTTGGAGGAATTACAATTATCAAAACTGAAACTGATGAAAATAAAAGTGCTACATGGTATACGGAGAAAAGTGATATGAATTCAATTGGGTATATTTTGACTCCTAGAGCGAATAAAACAGAAGTGGAAATTCGGACCGAATTTGATGACAAGAAGCTCTCAAAATTATATAAAAATACAGCAGACACAATTTTAACAGGATTAAAAAAATATGTTGATTATATCGAGGATGGCGGAGATCCTGCTCTATATAAAAAATGGGAAGTTTTAACTACTATCTAATTCTATTTTTTTTTATTATTCTTCTTAAGGGTTAGATTTAAACTACTTTTTGAAAAAGAGACTATAACGAGGGCCATCTGGGGTATCTTCAAGTTGGATTCCTGCTTCCTTTAATTTATCTCTTATCTCATCACTAATTTCGTAATTTTTAGCTTTCCTTGCCTTATCCCGAATATTTATGATAATATCCATTAATTTATTTAATTTAATATCAATTCCTTCTTCTTTTTTGATGAAGTCAAGACCAAAGATGCCGAGAAGTTCAAGTAACGTTTCCCTTGCTTTAATAAGAATTTCCTTTTTGTTGTCTAGGGAACTATTAATCTTTTTAATAAATTCATAAATAGCGGCAAGGGCTTTTGGATTATTGAAATCATCATCCATGGATTCCTCAAAATCTTTTCTAACATTTTCTATTGCTTCTTCAAGGGTATTCTCACTTCCACCACTTGAATTTTCAATAGCATTTAAACAATTTCTTATTTTTTCAATATTATTTTTTGCGTTTTCAATAACTTGTGGATTCCAATCCACCGCAGATCGATAGTGTCCAGAGACGAGCCCCATTCTCACAACAAGTCCACTATATTCATCAATTAGCTCACGGGCTGTAACGTAGTTTCCAAGGCTTTTACTCATTTTTTTGCCATTTAAAGTGATAAATTCAGCATGCATCCAGTAATTTACAAACTTTTTTCCAGTAGCTGCTTCGGATTGGGCAATTTCATTGGGATGATGAGTAGGAATGTGATCAATTCCCCCGCAATGAATATCTAAGGTATCTCCTAAATATTTCATACCCATTACCGAGCATTCAAGATGCCATCCAGGATATCCTTCACCCCAAGGAGAGTTCCAACGCATAGTATGGATTTGATCCCCCTTTCGTGCGTTTAACCATAATGCGAAATCAAAGTAATTCTTTTTCAATGGATCTTGAGCTACACGTGCTTGTGCTTTCTCTTCATCAAGTTTTAATCTCGCAAGTTTCCCATAATCTTTAAATTTCGTAGTGTCATAATAAACATTGCCTTTTACTTCATAAGCATAACCTTTTTCTAACAAAATTTGAATAATTTCAATCATATCAGGAATAAGAGTTGTTGCTCTAGGAGATATATTTGGTCTATGAATGTTTAAATCATCAATTACTTGCCAATACTCTTGAATTTGTTTATCGATTAATTCCCAAGGATTTATCTTTTGTTCTCTTGCTCTTTTCTCAATTTTATCTTCACCTTGATCTTCATCATCAGTTAAATGACCCACATCAGTGAAGTTTTGAACGTGGAATACATCATGACCCTTGTATCGTAAGTATCTAATAACTACATCCCATGAACTATAAGTTCTTGCATTACCGATGTGCACATCATCATATACAGTCTGCCCACAAGTATAAATTCTAACTCGACCTTCTTCTATAGGTTTAAAAACTTCCTTTTGTCGAGTCATGGTATTATAGATTTTAAGCATAAAATAATAAAGACTAAGTAAAAATAAGAATTTTACGGAAGATTTTAAGATCTATCTTCCTCTTTTATAATTTTAAGTCAATTGCTTACCTCAATACATGCCTCAACGACTTTATTTTCAATTTTGAATTTCTTTATATCTTGTTTTCCTTCTAAATTCTGAATGATTATATCAGCTTGGATCATTTTCTTAATTCTTTCTTCATGCTTTTCAAAAGCTTCTGAAATTTCTTTATCAACTATTTTTATATATAAATTTATTCGATTTTTTGTTGATAAATTCAATTTTTTTCTATAATTATTCAAGTGTCTAATTAAGTTTCTGGCGATTCCTTCTAACCTCAACGTTGGCGTAATTTCGGTATCTAATTCTATTAAAATTTCCGAAAAATCTCTTTTATCAATGATTACTTTTCTCACATTTATAGCCTCTGCGATTATTTCTAAATATTCATTATCAAGGTTTACTCCGTTTAATTTAACCTTATTTAAAACTTGCCTAACTGGAATTTGAGAATTATCTCTTAATTCTAAGGATCTTTTTACTACTTCCCTTGTTAATTCCATGTTTTTTCGAACGTCGCTATCAATAAATTTCTCATTAAAACTAGGCCAAGACTCTAAATGGACGGATTCTAAGTTTACAATTCCTTTTTCTCTCAATTTTTGGTATATCATCTCTGAAATAAATGGCGTTAAGGGAGCTAAGAGTTTTGATAAATTTTTTAATATATATGATAATATATTCATTGCTGGTAATTTTTCATTTAAATATTCACTTTTAAATCGATTTCGACTGTTTTTAATATACCATGTTGAGAGATCTTCAATGAAGATGAATAATAATTTACTGACTTCTGCTGTATTATAATCATCCATTTGTAAGGTGACATCCTGAATCAGGACGTTTAATGAACTGACAATCCATTTATCTAAAATATTACTTGATTCGGCTATATTCATAGTCAATTCATCGACTTCAAACAATGAATAAAATTTTAGAACATTGATTAATAACAAAGTAAATCTACGATATACTTGCTTCACAATTTCCTCTTTAAAATTTAAATCTTTTGCCCTCATCAGCTGAGACGATAAAAGATAAATCCTTAAAGCGTCTGCTCCATATTTTTCTATTATCAGGTTTGGATCAGGGTAATTTCTTTTTGATTTTGACATTTTTGTTCCGTCTTCGCCAAGTAAATTACCATTTACAACCACATTTTTGAAAGGAATATCATCAAATAACAGAATTGATATTACATGCATATAGTAAAACCATGCTCTGACCTGACCAATATATTCCGAAACAAAATCACTCGGGAAATTGTGTTGAAACCATTCAATATTTTCAAAAGGGTAATGTTTTGCTGCATATGGCATTGACCCCGATTCCAACCAACAATCAAATACCTCTGATATACGATTCATTGCTTTACCACAACTTGGACATCTAAGATGTATTTTATCAACTATGTGTCTGTGTAGATCCAGATCATCAGGAACTTCTTCAATCGCATTTTCTTGTAATTCTTTCACTGATCCCATTACTCTAATTTCCTTGCATTCTTCACATTCCCAGATGGGCATTGCTGTAGCCCAAAACCGATTTCTTGAAATACACCAATCAGGAGCAGTTTCTATTATCTTTTGATATCTTTTAGAAATTTCTTTAGGATACCAGTTGATATTATTATTGGTTTTTAAAAGTCTTGGTTTTATATGCTGAATGTCTATAAACCAAGCATCAAGAGCATTATAAATTAAGGGAGTATCACATCTATAACAGAAAGGATATGAATGTGTGTAATCTTTTGAGTCGAATAAAAGATTCCGATGATGTAGATCCTCCAAAACCTCTTCATCTACATCCTTAAACCACATTCCAATCCAATCTATAGGACCATTAGCCAGCTCGCCATGCTCATCAATATGTTGAATTACAGGAAGATCATACTTATCTATCATTTCATAATCAAATTCCCCATAAAGCGCTATATGTATAATTCCTGTTCCTTCATCGGACAAAACTTCATCACCGCCATCAATAACGAGATACCCTTTTTTGTCGCTCTTTGTAGAAATTTGATATAAAGGCTCATACTCTTTATTTAACAATTCTTTTCCTTTAAATTCTTTAATTATTTCATATTCTTCTTTGATGGTGTCTATTTTGTTTTTTATTAATATTAAATATTCACCATCAACCTTTATTTTAACATATGGTTGCTTACTATTAACAGCTAGAGCCACATTTCCGATCAACGTCCAAGGAGTAGTAGTCCATGCTAGAAGAAATGTCCTTGGTTCTTCTTTTAATTCGAACTTTGCGGTTATAGATTGTTCAGTAATGTCCTTATAACTATTATCCATAGAAATTTCAAAATTAGAGAGTGGGGTTTCACACCTTGGACAGTAAAACAGTACTTTTTTACCTTTATATATAAAACCCTCAGTATATATCTTCTTAAAAATATACCACACGGTTTCCATATAAGTATTATCCATAGTTTTATACGAATTATCAAATTCTATCCACTTACCCATTCGATCAACGGTTTTTTTCCATTCATTAGCGTACCAAAGCACTTTTGATCGACAAAACTCATTGAATTCTCCTACACCCATCTCATAAATGTCCTTCTTCTGTTTCAAATTTAGAGCTTGTTCACAGACACTTTCTATAGGAAGTCCATGGCAATCCCAACCCCATCTCCTCTCACAATGATGCCCTTTCATTGTCCAATATCTCGGGAATACATCTTTTGTTACAATACTTAATATATTACCGTGTTGAGGTAATCCCGTTGCAAATGGGGGTCCATCATAAAATACATAAGGATTATTCTTTGGTCTTTGCGCCACGCTTTTTTCAAATATTTCATTTCTTTTCCAAAATCGTAATACTTCTAATTCTTTTTCATTATAAGAAATTTTTAACACCTAACTTAATTTTTTTTTTCATACTCAATTCTTTTGACTTAAAAATATTAAAAAACTATTTAATTAACAAATTTGGTTATATCATAAATACCGAATGCATTATTTATGAAGTAGGATGTGGAAGTAAAAGCTAAGAAAATTCACTTCACAAATAAATGAATTTAGATAATAATAATCGTGGATATGATCTTAATCATATTTTGTGCAAAACTTAGAAATTTAATATTTATACTCATAGCATCCACATCCACGTTATATTTTAAATGAAGTAAAATGATCTAAAAAATATTACGGTATTATTGATGAAAAAATAATTTGTAGCAGATGTATGAAAATCTCTTATTTAGCTCAAATATAAAAAATATGAAATTATCTAATCTATAAAAAATAGATAATATTTTCAAATAGATCTTTTTAATAACGATGTCTGACAACATCATTGTTCTGAAGCTTGTTTTATTAGGAGATAGCGCGGTTGGTAAAACCTCTCTGATCAATATGTATGCTCATCACCAATTTAAAGAAGATTACAAGCCCACATTAGGCGTTTCAATCTGTGTGAAAGAATTAGAAACAGAACATAATCAAATCCGGTTAGTTATTTGGGATATTTCTGGTCAAGAAAAATATGATCTTTCGCGAAAAATGTTTTTTCAAGGTGTAGTAGGGGCATTATTTATATATGATATAACCAGACATGCTACATTTAAAAATATTGAATCTAAATGGTTAGAAGATCTAAATGAATATGGAGAAAAAGATTTAGCTTATGTTTTAATAGGAAATAAAATTGACTTACAAGATTCTAGAACAGTATCCAATGAGGAGGGAAGAGCACTTGCAGATAAAATAGACGCAAGTGACCTTGTTGAAACGAGTGCGAAATACGGAGAAAATGTAGAAAAAGCTTTTGAAAAATTAGTCTTTCAAATATTAAGGAATGAAGGAATTAAAGTTTAATAAAATTTAAATGAAAATGAAAAGTATCGAAACTAGATCTAAACGCATTATTTTCGGGAAAGTTGAACCTAATGAAGATTTAATAAACTCAATCATTGACTTAGTTAAACAATATAATATCAAATCTGGATTAATCAACTGTATTGGTGCATTAAAAAAATTTACAATCGGTTTTTATGATATTGATTCCAAAAATTACAAAATGGAAACTTTTAATGAATACGTAGAATTAATTAGTTGCATAGGAAATATAACATATAAAGGTAAAGAGCCAATAATTCACTTACATGTAACTTTAGGAAGAAGTGATTATTCTGTAATAGGAGGACATCTAAGCCAACCAAGCATAATATCCGTTACAGGTGAAGTTAAAATATTGGAAATTGATCAAGAATTAAGTCGCGCTGAGGATCCTCAATTTAATTTATCGCTTTTAGATTTATGAAAATGGGTTGAGATTTAATGGTATATAATAAGAATAGAGAATGGGCATTAAAGTTGGCAATATTAGGAGATCCTGCAGTAGGGAAAACATCCTTAATTGATAAATATATTACTAATTCCTTTAAAGAAAGTTACACGCCAACTCTAGGTGTAAACATAGTATCAAAGGATATAAGAATTGACGAAATAAACTCCAAAATTCGTTTGCTCTTATGGGATATAGCCGGTCAGGATAAATATGAATTAACACGTCAAAATTTTTTTCAGGGTTGTGTCGGAGCACTTCTAGTTTATGATATAACACGTTATTCAACATTTGAACAGATAACAATAAAATGGCTTGAGGATTTTAAAAAATTTAGCAGGCCTGATGGAGTTTATATATTAATAGGTAACAAATTAGATTTAAAAGATTCAATTAAAGTATCATCCGAAGAAGGAAAATCATTATCTCAAAAGATTGATGCTGCAGAGTTTATAGAAACAAGTGCAAAATATGGGGAAAACGTTGAGGAAGCGTTTAAAAAATTAGTTTTGTATATATTAAAGAAAAGTGGAGTTAAATTCGAAAGAAATTAATAAATTATTATAAAAAGTAAGGTATCGAATTAGACAGAAATGATTGGAGATTATAAAGGGTTTGTAAAAAATAAAGTTATTGTGGCGCTTCTTCAAGCCTATCACGATATCCTTGATTATGATGGGATGAAATCTATCTTAAAAGAAGCAGGAATGATACACATAAAGGATATAAGAGATAAAAACCCTAATGATACATTAGACTTTTTTTCTTTTAAAAAAATCATATCTGCTCAAAATTGTTTATTATATGATTCCTCTGATCTCCTTTTTGAAATTGGTAAGAAATTCTCATTTTATTTATTTCCATTTGGAAAAAGTTTTGAAGAAATTATTGATGAAATAAATTCTTCAATTATAGCAGATTGGAAGGTTAGTATTAGAGAAAATAACGAAAATGAAATGTTTATAAGTGTCGATCGATGTATCTTTTGTTCTGAGATTGGAGTTCCTTGTGATTTGTTTAAAGGATTTTTAGTTAATTCATTACAAAAATCCTTACCATCAGAACATAAAGTTATTTATGAGAGAGATATAGATGACATAAAAGATCCCCAACATAATAGTTTCATAGTTAAATTAAAAATTGACAAAAGTATTAAATAAGTTAAAAACGAAAATTAAGTTATATAATTGAAGTAATATAAGAAATCCATTTAGACATTAATATAATTTTTTATAAAAAAATGAAAAAAGTATTAAATAGACCTACAACAAAATATTAAATTGCACAATGATAATCGAAGATGCTAATCTCGATCGAGAATTCGTATACAAAGTAGTTATTTTAGGAGATGCTGCTGTAGGTAAGACATCTTTGATAAATCAATTTGTAGAAGGCTCATTTAACGAGGACTACAAACCTACGCTAGGAGCAAACATTGTTCGTAAAGATGTAAACTTGAATAGCACAAAAGTTCGACTTATAATGTGGGATCTAGCAGGTCAAGAAAAGTACCGAGTTGTTCGCAGTATGTATTTTCAGGGATGTCAAGGTGCTTTACTGGTTTATGATGTTACTCGCTATAGCACTTTTGATAGCATAAATTCCAAATGGTTACGAGATTTCAAAAAATATGTTAAGAAAGAGGGAGCATATATATTAATTGGCAATAAATCAGATTTAACAGACCAAAGGACAGTAACACAAGAGAGAGGTAAAAAAATAGCCCAAAAAATCAAAGCTAGCCACTTTATTGAAACAAGTGCAAAACTGGGAGAAAATATTGAAGAAGCTTTTATACTTCTAGTAAATCAAATCTTGAACAACCATGGTGTAGAGATTTAAAAAGTTTTAATAGTCTCGCACAACTTCTTTTTGTATTAAAAAATTGACGACTAGTCTTTTTAAAGTATTTATGTTAAGAGTATAATCATGAAAGAAACATCTCAAAGATTATTGAAAGCTCCAAAATCTGCTATAAGAGAGTTATTTGATCTTGCCTCTGGTCGTTCGGGTGTTATTAGTCTTGGGATTGGACAGCCAGATTTTAGAACTCCCGAACCTGTAATACAAGGAAATATAAACGCATTAAAAAAGAATATTACTATGTATGCCCCCACTAGGGGTGTTCCTGAGTTATTAGAATTAATAGAGAAGAAAGCGGTTAATATTAATCAGATTAATATAAAATGGAGAGATAATATAATTGTTACTAACGGAGCCAGTCAAGCAGTTACTTTAGCATTTGCTTCAATTTTTAATCCTGGAGATGAGTTGATCATTTCCTCACCAAATTTCGTCTCTTACTTTTACTGTGCTTCATTTTTTGGTGTTAAAGTGATAGAGGTTGAGCGAAATAAAGATTTTAGCCCTAATATTGAAAAAATAAGGAATTCGATTACAAATAAAACTAAGGCAATGTTGATCAATACTCCTAATAATCCTACTGGTTATGCTTTAACTCAAAAAGATTTGGAAGAAATTGTCGATATTATTATAGAAAATGATTTGTATTTAATTACAGATGAAGTCTATGAAAATTATATTTATGATGGACTAAAACATGTAAGTCCAGCTTCTTTAAATGGTATGTTTGAAAGAACTATAACAGTAAATGCTATGTCAAAGTCATATTCTGCTACTGGTTTTAGATTAGGGTATGCTATTGCTTCAAAAGAAATAATAGATTTAATGGAGAAATTTCATCAATATACTATTGCAGGAACTAATCATGCTGCTCAGTATGGTTTTATTGAAGCACTAAAAATGGACGCGAATTTTTTTAAGGAAATATGGGAGACTTTTGATAAAAGACGTAATTTAGTGCATAATCGATTAAACAGGATGGGTTTTAATGTAGTAAAACCAAGTGGAGCATTTTATATAATGCCCTCAACAGAAAAATTCAATTTGAGCGGTTCTCAATTTTCACAGAGAATTATGAAAGAACAAGCGGTAGCTATCGTTCCTGGAAACATTTTTGGGTCATTTTCAGAAAATATGATAAGAATCTCATATGCTACTGAATTAGAAAAGCTTGAAGAAGCTATGGATAGAATTGAGAAATTCGTTCAAAATTTATAAACTCCGCTTTTTAAAAACATAAGGAAAAAAAGAATTAGATATAATCAACTTCAAATTTGGTTTTCGGTAAAACTTCAGCACCCTTACTTGTAACAAGGGTAGGCGACTCAAGCCGAAGTCCTCCTAGACCAGGTCGATTAAATACTATTGCTGCAATTTCAACCATATTTTCTTCGAATGTTAAATGACCCCAATCTTTACCGGGAACTACAACAGGGGAAGATTCATTCCCAATACAACCGATACCATGTCCAATTCCAAAGAATAATTCGTTTCCATATCCTGTTTTTTCAGCCACTTTATGTACTTCTTGATAGCAGTTATCAAATGTATTTCCTACATACATATTGTCAATTAGAGTATAACATAATTGTTCATATACTTCATTGAACTTTTTAAGCTCAGAAGAGCATGATCCAAGAATATAATTATGACTTAAATCTCCAAGATAACATCCATATTCGCTATGCAAGTCTACAAGTAAAGATTCTCCCTCTTTTACTTTTTTATTTGTAGCTGGCGTACATCCATTAAAAGTCCAGCTTGCTCGATGACCTGAACCGATTTCCTGACTTCCTGTGAAAGTCCATTCATAATTGCTTCCTGCTTTTCTCATAGCTAAAGTACCTATTCCTGCAATCTCATTTTCAGTAAAAATCTTCCCCGTAGGACGTTCACTTAATTCTTTCTTAACAACCTCTTGTCCAATATCGGTAATTTTAGATGCTTTACGAAGCATAGCAATCTCCTCTGGTTCTTTGATAAATTGAATTCTCTCGGTTTTATCATTAAAATCAATAAGTTCGCATCCAAGAAACATTTTCTTTAATAATTCTGCTTCAGTATATGAAAGCATTTGACCAGTTACGCAAATATCTAATCCAAGCTCTACACCAATTCTAGGAGGTTTTCCTTTAGGATTATATACCCCTGCTTTTTTAGCTGCTTTTTGCAGTTTCTTTTCTATATAAAATCCTTTGAGAGGCCCCCATCCACTTATATTCTTCAAATGTCCTTCTGCTCTTATTCTTTCTGTGTCTAAGAGTACAGTAAATAGTTCTGGTTCTCCCATCCCTTCTTTTGGGAGAAATAAATAGCTTTTCCATGGAACAAAACATCCTACCAGATATGTTATAGATTTTACTCGAGTTAGAACACAAAAATCTAAATTTAATTCTTCCATTGCCGCCCAATATTTTCTTATATGACCATCCCAATCAATTTTAATATCATTCATTTAAAACATCAACAAAATTATTTTGATAATAATAATTAACTAATGCTCATAATAAAATTTTACAAAATCAATTAATACTATAATCAGATCAATAGAAAAAGAGTAAAAGAGGATTATTGAGGTTTCACTTATCTATATAAATCAGCTTTGGATTCCTGAATATTCCTTGATTTAGTTATTTCTTTAGCCATACTTTCATATTTTTCAATAATTTCGTTTGGTAATGTCGAATTAATTTTAGACAATGCAAAATCAAAGTGTTTTTGTTCTATTTTTTCTAAATCATTTAATTTTTCTCTAATTGCCTGCATTCCTGCTTCACGACATACATTTTCTAAATCGGCACCACTATATCCTTCTGTTGTTTGTGCGGTATGTTTTAAAGAAATATCATCTGCTAAGGGCATGTTTTTAGTGTGAACTTTTAATATATCTTCTCTTTCTTCAAGGTTAGGGGCTCTAACATATAATAATCGATCTAGTCTTCCAGGTCTTAATAATGCTGAATCTACCATATCAGGTCGATTTGTACTCGCAATAACAACAATACCTTTTCGATTTTCAATTCCATCCATTTCTACTAATATTTGATTTACAATTGAGTCTCTAAGGGCGGTTCCCTCGCTAATTCCCCTAGAAGCGGAAACAGCATCAATTTCATCGAAATAGACTATTGAAGGTGCCGATTGTCTAGCTTTTCTAAAAATATTTCTTACTGATTTCTCACTTTCGCCAACCCATTTAGAAAATAATTCGGGCCCTTTTACTGTTATGAAATTAGTCTTTGTTTCAGTGGCAATAGCTTTAGCTAAAAGGGTTTTTCCACATCCGGGGGGCCCAAAAAGGAGTATTCCGTTTAATGGGCGAATCCCTGCTCTTTCGAATAATTTAGGATATTTCAATGGCCATTCTACTGCTTCTTTTAACTCATTTTTTATATCCTCTAAGCCTCCAACTTCATCCCAAGAGGTATCAGGAATTTCGACCATAACTTCTCGCATTGCAGAAGGTTCAATCATATTTAGAGCTTGAATAAAATCATTATTTTTAATCTTAATTTCTTGAATAATTTCACTAGGGATTGGTTCATCTAAATTGATCTTTGGTAAAATTCTTCTAAGTGAATACATCGCAGCTTCCCGACATACCGCCATAATATCAGCTCCAACAAACCCATGAGTTATATCAGCATAGTCATCTAGTTTGACGTCTTTTTCTATTGGCATTCCCCTTGTATGTATTTGAAATACTTCTTTTCTTCCCTTAACATTTGGAACACCAAACTCAATCTCACGATCAAATCTTCCCGGTCTTCTTAAAGCTTCATCAATTGCATTAATTCTGTTAGTAGCACCAACACAAATTATTTCCCCTCTACCACGTAGACCATCCATTAAAGATAACAATTGAGAAACAACTCGCCTTTCTACTTCTCCTGAAGTATCAACCCGTTTTGGAGCAATAGAATCGATTTCATCTATAAAAATTATAGAGGGCGCATTTTCTTCTGCTTCTCTAAATATATCTCGAAGTCTCCCCTCACTTGCTCCATAAAACTTACTCATTATTTCAGGACCATTTATAATTATAAAATTAGCATTAGATTCTTGTGAAACAGCTTTTGCCATAAGCGTTTTACCTGTTCCAGAAGGTCCATGAAATAGTACACCCTTAGGTGGATCTATATTCAAACGATGGAATAATTCAGGGTGTTTTAAAGGTAATTCAACCATCTCTCTAATTCTTTGAATTTCATCTGTCAATCCTCCGACATCATCGTAAGTAACAACACCCCCAGAGATATTAAGAACCGCTACTCTTTTATTAACTTTTATTAGAGTATCACGAGTTATTTTAACTACTTTATCTGAAGGTTTTAAATTCTCCACAATTAACCTTAACGTTCCCAATGTTGGCCTTTTTTTAGCTCCAAAAGGAAACATTTTCATAATTTCAGACATTGGGTTGTCACTCTCATCTCTTTGAACAAAAGTTCCCAAGACATCAACGATATCGCCTAACACTACCGGTTTATCAATTAACTTTCCTTTAATCGCTTCTGCTTGCCTCTTTAAATCAATATTAGGACGGGTAGGAGTTAATATAATTTCAATTGCGGGATGAACATCTGCGAGTTGTAATGTAACATATTCTCCTATTGTTGCTCCTGCATTTAATCTTTGGAGTCCATCAAGTCTAATAATCCCCTTTCCTCTATCTGAACCTGAAGAAACAGCAATACCAGTAGTTTTTTTCTTTCCTCTAATCTCAATAATATCTCCTGTGTTTAATCCTAATTCAAACATTATATCTTGATCTATATAACAAAGAGAACGTCCACTTCGACTTTTATCTAACCTCTCAATTCTGAGTTTAGAGTTCTTCTTCACAATTTTTCCTTGCGACATTTTTCCTCATAACGAAACTAATCAAATTTTTGAAAATTATCATGTAAAAAAAGTAATAGTAGTTTATTTTCTTTTTCTTTAATTTTTATAATTGTCTGTCAAAAAAACATTCAAGAAATTTTTATATTTAGAATTTTTTCTAAATAAATTTTAAACCTTTTTAAGATTTCTGTCTCGCTTAGCGCTTTATTTTTATTTTTTTTTATATAGGTTTTTCTTAATTTAAAAATCTTGTTTTTAAGAGGGATAAAACTAGGATTTAATACAAGTTTTCCTACATAAACTCTAGTAATTTTGTCTAAATTTTCATTATATATGTTAGAAATAATCTTAGTCCTTTCTTTTCCAAATTTTTGTTTTCTAAAATTCATCTTATCTTCTAATTTAGCCAAAAATTCCTTCATTACTATGTTTAGGTCAGATATCTCTGAGAGATCATACGTGGCAATAGGATTATCCCAATTATATTTATTAAACATATCAAATTTATCCTGAATTTTACTGATAACCTCTATAGGAATAGGTTCACCTCTTTTTTCATTCCACTTCATACAAATTTCAATAGGGGTTGCAATATGAACGATAGAAAAATCTAGATTAAGTTCATCTGCAATTCCTTTTAAATCATGTCTCATACTTGAATAGTAGTTTAAATCATCACTAATTACAGTATTCCCTAGTTCTAACTCACTCCTAATAATTTTTAAATTCTCATTTCTGACAATGTGTTCTTTTTCGTGATCAAATTTATCTGAGGTTATTTTTTGTCTAATTATGTCAGGATCAATAATCTTAACTTCCAAATTATTAAATTTTTTTTTAAGGGCAATTTTTAACGAATTAGCAAATGTACTCTTACCCGATGCAGGCAATCCTACTAAACAGATCAAAAAATTTTTGTTATTCAAAAATTAAATCAACTAATTTGTATTAAAACTAATGCTCTTTATAAGTTCTCCTTTTTGCTGTCTTGAAAAGGACTTGATTTGCAATTCTCTTCTCATAGCTTCCTTTCTAGTTTGATGAGTTTCGAAATATTTTAACTCAATAAGTTTCTTACCACGACAAAATTTAGCACCAGTTCCATTTCGATGTTCCTTCCATCTCCTATAGAGATTATTGGTGTAACCAGTGTAATATCTTTTTTTTCCATTCTTAGCCATAACTTCTAAAATATATACATAAAATACTGCCATATCGTATCCTCTAAGTGACAGATCAATGTTGTATTATTTATTTTTTTAGTTAATCATTCTAAGTCTGGTTTAATTTTACCAGCTTGAGGTCAAATATATATATTACGATATCATAATTGATTAATTAAGCAAATAATAATTATATTTTTAATAATAAACGATTTTTAAAATATTAAGAATTTAATTGGACGCTGAAATAGATACAATGCCAAATGGTATCTTTTTAATTCGTTGGGATGAGGTTGAGGGAGGTATTATTTATTTAAAATTCCCTGAAGACTTAGAAATTCCAAATCCAGTGGTACAACAAATAACGATATCACATAACTTTACTGAATCTTACATTATTACAGAAGAAAAAAAATGGAACTCAGTTTCTTATTATAATGAAAAAAAAGAAATCATAATTGTTTTAGTGTTAAGCAAATTTGATGATGGTAATGACTATTTAGAAATTCTCGAAAAATTTAATCAAGAGATTGATAAATTAACAGAAGAAGAGAAATTAAAAGAAACTCTAGAGGCGATGTTTCATATCAGTTTGGATGCTTTCCGTACTACTGATGAAGTAATAACAAAATTAAGTAATGAGGTTGCCTTTCTAAAAACAAGAGAATATGATTATGAAGTAAAATTCGATTTCATTACAAAAACAAATCATTTACCTGTAAAAAGTAAAATCTTATTCTTGCTAGCAATTAAAGATCTAGTAAAGCTTGAAGATTTTAAAAAGGTGATAATGACAAAAAAACAATGGTTATTAAGTGTCCTTGAAACGCTTGTAAAAAATAATGTTGTAGGATATGACTCTGAGAAAGATTCTTATTATTTGAGAGTATGAAAGTATCTAAGATAAAAATTAAAGTATTCGGATACGTGCAAGGTGTTTTTTTTCGCTATACTACTAGGAAGGTTGCTCGAAAATTAGGTTTAACTGGATACGTTAAAAATATGTCTGATGGCACCGTCTATATTGAAGCTGAAGGACCTCAGGATAAATTATTTGAATTATTAAAGTTCTCTAAACAAGGTCCTAAGCATGCTCAAGTCGAGAAAATAGAACATGAATTTACTCCTCCTACAAATGAATTCAAAGGGTTTGATTATGAATTCTAGTATAATTTCTTAGAAAATAAAAATGCATACTTTTCTCGTATTACCCTAGTATTACTCCTTTTCAAAAACTTCCTTCTTCTTTTTTTATTTATGTCGGTTCCTCTAAAAAAATATGAACATCTAAAATTATTTCGCTCAATACAGCATAATCAAATCAAATATCAAGCACCGTTAATTTTAAGAATGTTTGGGGTATTAAATAAAGTAAATATGAGAAATGAAAATAGATATATTTTATGCAATTTCCTTGATCAATATAGCGATTGTATCGGGTTCACAGAGGATATTTATAAAATAAGCAACCATGTTACACTAAATCAATTATTTCTTTTTGTAATTACTAAGGCTAAAGAAAATAAACTAATTGAAGCATTATATAATGAATATATTAATTCAATTGATGCAATTAGCAAAAAGAAAACAATTTAAAACTATCTATTACTTGACATTCAATTGTCCAAATATAAAAAAGATAAAAAATAAATTAGATAAAAGTAATATCTTGATATTCTGAATCTCCAATATCCTTTTTTGCTACACCTAATTCTCTAACTTGTTGGTTCAACTTTAAGACCGCATCTCTAACTATTTCTTTTCGTTTTGCACCTGTACACACAATTCTTCCCGTCGAAAAAATTAGAAATACTGTTTTTGGATCTTGCATCCGATAAATTAAACCGGGGAATACTTCTGGTTCATACATAGCATATTCCATGACAATTGCTGCCATATTTAGATCGATATTTGTATGGAGATCACCTGAAGCTACAATATTTTGAATAGTAATTTCTGGATTAGCTACTTTTATTCCTGCTTTTCTAATATTTTTAACAACCTTATCAACAACTCTTTCTGCTTCTGATGCTTGTCTAAGACCAGTAACTACCATTTTTCCGGTAGAAAATATCAAAATAGTAGCGCGAGGTTTTTCAATTCGCATTACAAGGCCGGGAAAACGTTCTGGGTTATATTCTACATCTGCATGGCGTCTTGCAATCTGATTAAGATCTATTTTCTCTGTTATTTCCACCACAACTGTTGCTACAACGTTTTCTATTTTATAATCTAAGTCTGTTTTATAATCGTATTCTCCTTCCACTTCTTTCCCTTTAGATTTTTCTTCTTTCTCTTCTTCTTCTACTAACTCATCTTCAATTTCTTCATCTGACATGATAAATATAAGTGATAATTGTGATTTAAATTTTGTAAAATAATAATATTCTTTATTTCACGGTTTTTTTGTTAATTTTATTTAAATAAATCCTCCTTTATAAAGGTGGTAGATTTAAAAAAGAATAGTGCTAAAATCACCAAATTTTGATAGTCATTAAATAATTTTTTTCAAAAATTAATAAAGAAAAGAAATTATCTAAATCGCAATTTAAGAATCTTCTGAGATCTGATCTAAAATACGTTTAGTTAATTGTATAAAAGCCTCTTCAACATTTCGACCAGTTTTAGCTGAAGTTATAGTTAAAGACATATCATTTGCTTTAGCATATTCCGAGGATTTATTTTCAGTTATTTTAATTTGCTTTTTTAAATCAGATTTGTTTCCTATTAACATTATAGGAGCATCATCCCTAGCATCTCTAAAACTTTGTATCCATTCACCAAGTTTTTCAAAGCTTTTCTTGCTAGTCATATCATAAACCAACAATGCGCCATTAGCTCCCTCTAAATATAACTTTCTAAGAGATTTAAAGGATTCTTGGCCCCCTAGATCCCAAATCTGAGCAGAAGCACTACCATAATCTGCAATACTCATATCCTTCTTTAAAAGGTTTACACCAAGTGTGGATTTATAATTTTCTCTAAATTTATTCTCAATAAATCTATATACAAGTGATGTCTTCCCCACATTTGCTTCCCCAAGCAAACAAATCTTAATTATATAACTAGGTTCCAATCTGAAAAACCTTTTCTGAGTAATTTTGATTTAAATTTTATGAGATAATATATTGATAATTTTTATTTAATTTATTTTTGATTATTTAATTTCTTATTGAATCAAACTTGAATAAATTTTTACATCCACATTATTATTATGTATAGGACTTCATGTGGTTTAATACTTTATATAAAAAATGGATAAGAAAAAATATTTAATTAATCTTATTAATCTTTCTGAAACACAATCATGAAAGTACAATAATTCTCGCCGGTTTGTAAACTACATCCAATTTCTTGAGCAAAACAATGACGATCACTTAATTTCTCTACAACTCCTGCTAATAACCCTGCTTCAAATGAACAAAAACTTCCTGATGTCCTAATTCCTTTTTTGATTAAATCTTTTATGGATGAATGGTCCTTTAATTTTAGCTGTACTATCTCTTCTGTACTTTCAGTGATCTCAACTTTTCCAAGATTAAACTCAGTAATAATTCGGTTTATTTCATCTGGAACTTGAGATATCTCCTTAACGGGCTTAATTTTTAAGTTTGTTCCTAGTTCATGGCCTAAATAGTAAAAGATTGCTTCTAATTGGTGTCCTAAAGCTAATAAAGCACCAACTTTCATATCTCCGATGTTTTTGCCCTCTCTTAAATTTTTTTTCATTTGAGCGAGAATTTTGGAGAGTAATTGCCTATCCATCAAATTTCACTTCTTTTTTTATTTTTATTATACATTTTTTTTATTTATGTAAATTTATATTTTGACTGAAGATATAAACGCATAAAGTATCGCATCGATAATTTCTTCTTCTTGTATATTTACTGATAATCTCTTATCTGCTATAATTAATGTGGGAACTGATGAAATACGATACTCTTGTGTTAACTGACGATTTTCTTCCAAATCAATTGAGATTTTTTCAATTCTTAATTTTTTTCCGAATAGTGAAATATTTATTCTCTTTAGCTTTTCTTCCACTGGGATGCAAGGTGCGCAATGATTTGACGAAAAAAATAAAATCTTTGGATATCCTTGGTTGATATCTTCATACATTTTCTATTCTTCTTTGTATTTGTAATATAATTTTTTTATAATTGCTTGGAATGCTTCGTAAACACCGCTTCCTGTTTTAGCAGATGTCTTGTAATAGCCAAGGAAATTGCTATCTTTAACTATATCAATTATAATTTCGTCATCTAAATCCTTTTCATCAATTAAATCTGTTTTATTACCAAATAATACAATTGGGAGATCCCCAGTATATTTTTTAATATCTTCATGCCAATCTGTTATATGATTAAAACTATCTTCATCAGTATGGGAGAATACTATGATTGCAGCTTTACTACCCTTGTAAAATGTGGGACGCATGAAATCAAATTCCCGTTGTCCAGCAATATCCCAAAAGAATAATTTACAATTATCTCCCTCCATTTCTTCATCATATTTCGAGAATTGGGCGCCTAGGGTCTTAATATAATCTTTTTGGAAGCTACCTTGAGTATATTTTTTAATTAAGGAAGTCTTCCCTACAGCTCCATCTCCTATTACAGTAATCTTAAATACGAATCCTTTAGTAACGTCATCTTTTCCCATTTAAATCACTTCGTTGAATTATTTCATTTAAATCTGTTATTATGTAATATAATTCAAAAGTATACAATATTATTTTTTTATTTATTTTTATTTGTTATTATTTTATATTAATAATAACGACTCGTATTAAATATTTACATGAGCAAAATTATGGATATTTTAGAAAGAATCTCAAAAATAATAAAAAAATTTTCTAATGAGAACATAAAAATTGCAGTTGCAGAATCTTGTACAGGGGGTTTTGTTTCACACATGTTTACTAATATCTCTGGAGCATCGAAAGTATTTGAAAGAGGAATTGTATGTTATAGCAATCAAACTAAAATAGATCTACTAAATGTGGATCCGCAAATCATTGAGAAATATGGTGCTGTATCTGATAATGTTGTTAAACAATTAGCTTATAATATAAGAGTACTTTCTAATGTTGATATTGGAATAGGAATTAGCGGTATAGCTGGACCAACTGGAGGGACACCAGAAAAACCTGTAGGTTTGGTATTCATAGGTATTTCAATCGAAGAAAAGATGTATGTCCAGCAATATAATTTCAAGACAGATCGTATTACCTTTAAAAAAAAAGTTTTAGAGAAAATAATTCAATTCTTAGAAGAATTACCTTAAATACAAGTTGTAATATAATTGTAAAAAGGTAATTATTCATTTATCAAATTTCCATTCTCCATTATGTCTTTTTTAGAACCATCCATATATTCTACTGTAATGTTTGCTTTTGGAGCAGTAACAAAATCCCAATGCATTTGAGATGCTGATGTACCTCCAAAAGACTTATTAAATCCAAAAGCAACATGGACACTCCCATTAATTTTTTCATCTGTAAGAATGTATCCAATTGCTTTATTTATTATTGGATTACACCCAATACCAAGTTCACCAACATTATATGTCCTTATTTCTGGTACTTTATTTTCTCTATCTATTTTTTCACTTTGTTTAAAAGCATTAATTAGGATATCTAAGTTAGTTTCAGCCGAGACTTTATCCAATAATAATTTACCATCCTTAAAACTAAGTTCTACATTTTTCAAAATTTTATTAGAATATCTCTCAATTGTTAATGGACAAAAAATTTTGCCTTCTCCTTGTTTTTCATTCGGAGGGAAAAATACTTCTCCCGCGGGTAAATTTCCACCTAAGTCTCCTAATGCAATTTGTTCATCAGAAAGTATCCCATCATCAAGAATTTTAACTCTATTTTCTATTGAAACCCAAAAATCTGTACCAAAATCATCAGTAACATAAACTTTTTTAGCTTTGTCAAAAAATTTTCCTAAATTATTAGTAATATTAGTTAATTCTTCTGAAGGGATGCTCATACCATCAACAATGAATTTTTCAAACAAATCATAATCAATATTATAGAAATTTGCGGCTTTTTTCGAAGGCCAAGCAGCGTAACACCATTTTTTTCCTGGTGCATATTCTTCTTTGAATCCATATAGTATTTCTCGTATTGGAGCAACTGATTTTTGATAAGCTTTAAGTTTTTCTTCTGGAGCATTATTACGAATTAAAGGATCTTCTGGGTATTCAATTACTATATAAGCGTCAATGTTTTTAATCATCTCCAAATAAGGAAGCGGTGGTTTTTCTATTGTTTTAGCTTTAATCTTATCATCTTGCCAGAGTGATTCCTCATAATAATCACTTGTTGCTGTAATATGTGGAATTCCTCCTTTTTTAAGAACACTTAAAGCTATTTCTTCTAAAAGCTCATGACAATAAAATGCGCCTTTTATAAGTACGAATTCTCCCTCTTTTTTGATGTTAATGCTTTTTGTAATATTTTCAGCACATTTTTTGACTTTTGAGCTTGGAATTTTTCTTACCACAAAATCACCAACAGATCTCTCATTTGAATGATAAAATAATTATTAAGATAAAAAGTATTTCTTTAGAGCTCTGTCTCACAGGTGAAATTACGATGATATTATGATCTTAAATCAGGAAAAATAAAAACTCAATGGATTTGCTAATTATTCAAAGAAGAAAGCTATTTAATTTTTATCATAGAAAAAAAAATTAATTATCTATTCTCTCCTTCAACATCTTTCGAACTTTTTGAGCATACTGTTCAACCCGTTGATGGCATCCTTCGCGATTGTGACACACCCACATATTGTCATCTTGCTGATATATTAGATCTTCCTCCCTATCTCCACACATGGCGCAGTTAATTGGTCGTTGAGAAAAAGAGAGGATTAAATCTTCCCTCTCTTTACGGAGATGTCTCCGCATCTCAGTCCTCTTATCATGTGAGAGAGACTTGTCTCGGGAAACTTGACCTATTTTCTGAAGTAATTCAACTTCTTTTAATTCAAATAGAGCTAGAAGCATAGACCTTAGCTTATACCTAATTTTCCTCAATCTAGGATTCTTAAGGAACCAATGCCCCTGATTACATCTTAAATCTTGTGGGCTCATCTCTCTCTTTGCTGCTTTAATAGTTATTATTATTATTATTTTATCCTTATATTTAATATCTAAGAGAAAAAAAAATTTATGGTTTAATATTTCTTATTAAATATCTAAATTAAAACAAATAGTAAGAGAATCAAAGAATTTATTATAATAAATGGGTATAATTAAAATATTGAATTGAATATTTAAAAGGAAGAAAATATTAAAAAACTAATTTAATTATTACTAATTCTTTAAAATGGTTGTTAGAGAAGCTGGGGTATTATTCAGAGGATTTACTTTAGTAAAAAAAAGTTACCACAAAACATCATTAGGAAAAATTGATACAGACTTAAGAAGTGGGCTTCTTACCGCATTTTTAAATTTTGCTCAATCTACTTTTTCAGAGGATATTATAGAATATTTTGAAGGAAAAAAATTTCTTATTACATTCACTGAAGATAAAATAACAAGTGAAGATAGCATAGAGCCTGAACTTCTAATCTCTTATGCTATATTAGATAAAGAGAAAAAAATAGAAAGATACATTCATAAAGTCATTCAACCATTATTGAAACAAGTATTAAAAGAATTTAAATCTTTAAATACAGGTAAAAATTTATCTGAGGTATCGCAATTTAAAGATTTCAAACAATCTATTGATACAATCTTTGGAACCGATACGCAAACTATTGATCAAAAGTTAAGAGGAATATTATAAAGATTTAATCTATTTATGCGTTTTTTTTAAAAACCATAATATTATTGGTAGTGCAATAGTCGCATCAGAAATAATAGTAGAATATTTTGCTTTTTCATTTATTTTTCCCCATGAAATTGCTTCCCTTAAAGAAGCACCACTTAATCCTCCCGATTCAGGACGATCCATAGTAATCTGGATAGCGTAAGTAGCAGAATTTGGGCAAAATTGTAATGATTGCATAATAAAATTTTTTGGAACACCTCCTCCAATAATGCACATCCCAGCAAGTTTAGCATCCCAAGCAATATTTACCATTTCTAACATATCTTTGAAATGATTTAAATTTAGTTTCTGGTTATGAAAACCTAATTGCATTGCTAACCCAGAGTCAGTAAAAGCGGGGCAAAAAATTGGAATATCTTTATCATAACAAGCTCTGAGAACGGAATAAGAATTTTTAGGGAGTTGCTTTCCAACAAATTTTAAAAACGAACTAACTGACATTTGAATATCTGGTATTTCTAATTTTGATACAAAATCTTCAATCCCTTCATATACTTTATTTGGCATAAATACATCATAAATTCTATTTATTTCTTCTCTGTGTAAATATTTGTCATCGAGCCCATTAGGATCAAAATCTCCTTGTAAATGTTGAAATCCTAAAGCTTCTGCGAGATCATGCGTTAGGTTTGCTCCTGTAGTTACTAAAACATCTATATATCCTTCATTTATAAAATCATAAACAACCCTTTGCAATCCTGCTGGAATAAGAGCTCCCGCTAATCCAAAAAATTTAACACAACCTAAAGTATTAATCATTTCCTTATAAATCTCGCAAGCTAAGGCTAATCTTTTTGCATTAAATCCAGTATCTTTTAATGAATTTATCAGTTCTACAATATCAGTATTGTCAGTTATTTTAAATTGATTCACTTTTCTTAAAATATCTTTTAAATTTTTATCTGACATCAAAATCATAGTTTATTTTTATTAGCTATAAATGAAATAAATTCTATAATCAATTTGGCCGCTAAATTACATGTTATTTTATTTTCTAAATCTAGATTAGGCGCAACTTCAACCAAATCAAATCCTATTATATCAAAATTTTTAGATATATCTTTTAAAATTTTCCACAATTCTCTATAGGTAAATCCTCCTGGCATAGCAAAACCAGTACCAGGAGCAATAGAAGGGTCTAATGAATCAATATCTATAGAAATATATAAGGATTTAATCCCTGATGTTTTGAAAAAACTAATTATCTTTTCTATATAATTATCAAGCCCGTCTATCAATTGGTAAGCACTTAAATATTTGATATTTTCTGATTCTGTGATTTCTAATTCTGGAATATCAATATCTCTGACTCCTACTATCAGAAGATTTGTATTATTCATATATTCTAAATCATAAACTCTATGTGATATGGTTGCATGAGAATAAACCCCTTTATCCCATTCTTGGTAAAAATCCAGATGTGCATCAAACATAAGCACACCCAATTCTTTTTTCTTATTAAAAAGATCCCCTACAATCTTTATAACAGGATAAGAACAGAAATGATCTCCACCAATCATAACAGGTACTATTTTTTCATTCTTTTGATACAAATTTTTTATGAATTTCTTTATTGTATTGAGATTTTTTTCTATATTTGCTTTTTCAATAGGGATATTTCCAACATCAGCAATTTTAAATTTAGTGATTGGCCATCCCAATTCAGATGTCCATCCAATATCATTTGTTACATCTCTGATTCTTTTAGGGGCAATTGAAGAGTTAGGTAAATCAATTGATGTTAAATAATCCCAAGGTATACCAAAAATTACAAATTGAGTATCTTCATTAATGTTTGCACTAGAATCAAAAAAATTCATTTTGATTTATCTCTTTTTATCTCCTGTTTCTTACATTTTATCAAGGGTTTCAATTCCTAAGATGTCTAATCCAATCTTAATAATTATCTGCACGCATTTTATGATTAACAATCTTGCGTTTTCTAATTTTTTATTGTCAGATATAACTTGGCAAGAAGAGTAAAACGAGTTAAATGTTTGACATAACGATAATAAATATTGAGTTATTAAGTGAATGTTATATGTTTCTTCAGCTGAATCTACGATCTCAGGGAAATAAGTCATCTGTTTTATTAAATCTAATTCATTTTTATGAATTAATAAATCCCAATTAATATTAGTACTAACCTCGATTTCTGATTTTGAAATTATTGATGCTATCCTTGCGTAACAATATTGAATATAAGGACCAGTTTCTCCTTCAAATGAAATACTTTCATCCGGTTTAAAAACAAAACCTTTAACTGCACTATATTTTAAAATAAAGAATTTAAGTGCTGCTAATCCAATAATTTTCGCCCTTCTTGACTTTTCAGATTCAGAAATATCAGAGTATCTTTTATTAACCTCAACTAATGCAAGGTTTTCTACTTCCTCAATAACATCATCTCCATCGACAACAGTCCCCTCTCGACTTTTCATTTTCCCACTAGGGAGACTAATCATGCCATATGATAAATGATAATTATCTTCTTTAAAGCCTAACATATCCAGTATTGCAAACAACCATTTAAAATGTTGATTTTGTGGATCCCCAACAACATAAATAGATCTATCGTAATTAAAATCTTCCTTCTTTTTATAAGCAAGATATATATCTTGAGTAATATAAATAGTTGTACCATCACTACGGATTAGGAATTTATCAGGTAGGTTATATTTTTCTTCAAATTTTGCAAAAATAGCTCCATCTTCAGTTTTTTTAAAGATCCCTTTTCTCAGTCCATCGAGAATAATCTCTTTTCCTTTTAGATATAAATCAGATTCAAAGTATTCTTTATCAAATGAGATACCAAGTTTTTCAAAAGTGACCTTAAAACCTTCCAAAACCCAATTATTCATTTTTTTCCACAATTTTAAAGTTTCTTCATCGCCCATTTCCCATAATCTTAATAAATTATAAGCCTCTTGCTCAAGATTTATATTCTTTTCTACTATTTCACTAAACTTTACGTAAAAGTCTCCCACATAATGATCGCTTTTCTTATCTGGTTCCTTATTATTCCCCCATTTTTTATATGCCAGCATACTTTTACAAATGTGAATACCACGGTTATTATATAAATTTACCTGAAAGACATCATGTCCCCTATATTCAAGCAAATTAGAAAGTGATTTACCAAGTAATATATTTCTAATATGACCAAAATGGAGAGGTTTATTAGTGTTTGGGGCAGGATATTCAATAACAATTCTTTTCTTCTCTTTTTCTCCTTTATTAATAATGTCTCGAATCCTCCCATAATCTCCATTCAATTCAAATATACTTTCAAGAATATACCTTGATTTAACTTTCAAATTTAAATAAGGCCCAATTGCTTTTATATCATCTAAAACTTCAGCTTTTTTAATTTCATTTTCTAAATCTATTGCTATTAAATCAGGTGATTTTTTTTCGAGTTTTGCTAGCCTAAAACAAGGAAAAGCATAGGTAAAATTGATCTCTGAAGGAGGTCTTTCTAATAATGTCTCAATTTCCTCTACTTTAAGGCCTTTGATCTTTTCGACTAAAATCTCAGCAATAGTTTTCTTGTCGATGATTTTCATTTTCAAAATCGGGATAAAATCAATAAATTTTGTTTTTATAAAGATTATAACTTATTTCTGTTTTGTTAAATATATCCAAAATAGCTCATAAAATTTATGATAGAAGATGTATCATTTTACACTAAGCAAAAGATACGAGATTTGATAGTAGAATGTATTTAATGGTTAAAATAAGATTAAATAATATTAATTTTATTATAGAATCATAAAAAAGTTAAAATTTTTTAAGAAAGAATTTAATTTTATTTCTTATAACCTACAAGTGAAATATTGGCAAAACAATGACAGAAAAAAAAGATAATTTTATGCTAAAATGGAATAGTGATAAAGGTCAATTTGTACCAATCGAATCTGACGCAGATATGAACGAAGGAATATTCATAGAACTTGTTAACGATGATGAGAAATGGAGGTACTTTTATATAAAAGGGGCATCTTTAATAACGAGGCGCACAGCCTTAAGAGCGGCTAATGGAATATCAAAAACGGGATATGTTCACCTTAAAACAAACAAACGCTATGGCGTTGACTGTAAACTCCATGAAGAAATATCTCCATATGAAGACATGCCTGATAATCTTAGAAAAACCCAACGTTCTTGGTATAAAGGTGAGTATAAGCAATATTAAACTAAGGGTTTTCCCTTTTTTTTCTATCTTCTTAAAGAAGTTATAATTTAAAGATTGAATTATATTTTACTCCAAAATTCATTGGGTGTAAGATATTTAACAATTTTTGAAAAAGGGCATGCTGCAATACAATTTCCACAATCACTGCTGTTTTCTATCCAATATTCAAAACATTTTTCTACATCAACATAATATTTCTTAACTCCAGGATTGTTAGAAATGGTAGCCGGTTTAAATGTAGGATCCTCCTCTTTTGTAATTGCATTGGTTTCACAAGCCTCGGCACATTTAGAACAATTCTTACAATAATTATTAACTTTTGCTATGAATTCTTGGTTTGGATCATCAGAAATTAATGGCATATCTGTAAAGACCTTACATATACGCACTCTCGGTCCAAGTTCAGGAGTAAGTAGTAGCCCATTCCTACCTAAAGCTCCGAGACCCGCATCAATTGCTAATGGTATACTAAGAGCAGTATCATTACCACATTGAATAGCCCTATATCCTAAATTTCTAATAAATTCACCCAAACATGAGATAATAAACGCCATTTTTGAATATGCAATTGCTGAGGCTGCGGCTGCTGGTTGAGCTGGTGCTGTCGAAATTGCATCTTGATCCATTTCTATCGCCATCACGATTGCTTTATTAATCCCATTTGGCAAATTTATAGGCTGATCGTACATCGAATTTGCAGCCTTTCCTCCACGAACTTCCTTCTTTGCTTCAGCTTCACTAGTTTGATCAGGTCTCTTAAATCCTGTCTTATAGATCCATTTTGCATTAACATTGGCAACGCCTACTAAAGATGCTCCATAGAACTTTGCTGCTCTTTTTATATAATTCGTGAAACTCTTCGAATTTTCAATTATATATTTTGATTTCATCCAATTTACTCCATACCCAATATCCATCAAATCTTTCCTTTCCCACGTAAATGCATAAGGAAATCTTTCGTATACAGTCCAACCCGCCGCTACTAACGCAAAATCTATCCTTGAATAACCATCTTTCTTTGATTCAATGTGTTTCTCGATATTAGTATCAATCATTTGATGGTAAGTTGATAAAGATTTATCCCACAATCTTCTAAACAACATGTTATTTTTCTGCTTAAAACGCTTGTAGACTTTATCATTTATTTCATAAGGATTTTTTTCCTTTTCTTTAACCATAATCTCATTTCACTTTAGTTCTAGATATAGATTTATCCATTGAATATAGTTTAAAGTAAAAAATAAGCAAAATATTTTATTTTTTATTGTACATCTCATTGAATTTTATTAAATTCAAGTATTTATTAATGATGATTGCACCAATGCTGCTATTAAAGCGGTTAAAAATGCAATTTCAAATAATTGTTTAATAGTGTTAACAGAGATCTGTGGATTAAAGGAACCCAAAGATCTATTAAAAATGAAAGTTCATGTAAAGATTGGCGCACCATATCCGGAAAGTATTGATGAAAAGAAAGTTTTAAAAGCAATACCTTTCGGTGAAAAATCAATTAAGGTGGTAAATGGTGGATTAGTTGCTAAAGGTATTATGATCAAAGAACTTGGAGATAGTTCAGATAATATAATTGTTTGTAATGCTGTGGTAACAGTATCTGTAGAGGTGTCTTGAATGAAGTTTTAACAATAAATAGCTTATTAAACTTGATTAAACCCACTATCTTTATTGACAAATCTATACATTTGAATGACAAAAAATTTTAAACATATATTACAATCTTTTTATATATCACTTCAAAATTTTTTAAATATATAGAAAAAGATATTAAATATAGAAATCTTAATAGTGATCAAATCAAAAAAACAAGAACTCTCTTTAAATAAAACCAAAATACTCAAAGGCATTTCCAATCATAAATTAATCTAATAGAGGAAGGTAACTTAACAAATGTATGATGCAACTTATAAAATTGTGATTTTTGGAGATGCCGGGTGCGGAAAAACTACCCTTACCCAAAGATTCTTGACTAATTTATTTAAATCAGATTCCAAAATGACTATAGGTGTTGATTTCGAGGTTAAAAGTTTGGAAATCAACGGAAAAAGGATAAAACTGCAAATTTGGGATTTTGGTGGAGAAGAAAGATTTCGATTTTTATTACCAACATACGTGCGTGGTGCTAATGGAGCCCTATTTATGTATGATGTTACAAATTATAGTTCCCTTGCACATATAGATGATTGGCTAATGGTAATTAGAAGAGAACTTCGAGCAGAAGATCAATTTCCTGTTATTGTCGTAGGGGGAAAAGCAGATCTCCTTGATGATCGTGAAGTTACAGGAGATGAAGGTATTAATATTGCAAAATCTAGAAGCGTAGATGGTTTTATAGAATGTAGTTCGAAGACAGGTGAAAATGTGGAAGAAACTTTTGAAGCTTTATCACGTTTAATGCTACAAAAGTCTAATTTATTATAAGTATATCCAAGCCTTTCGCTAGTGGATAAATTTATCACTAATTCCTAAAAAAAAGTAATATTTTTTTAATAAATTTTCAAATTATGAATCGATATGTTGCTCTTCCAAAGCTAATTTTTGTTTCAATCTTAAATCTTTTCTTCTAAGTGATACCATAATTTGAAAATCAAGATCTTTTTTATATAGATCTGCATGTCTTAGTATTTTTTTGCCAATTTCCTTTTCGATATCAGCCCTTTCGATATTGATTCCATTGAAAATAGGTATTTCTGAGAATTTCTCGATGAGCTCAAAGAGTTCTTCGGGCAAAACGTCTGATCTATCTTTGACAGCAACATCCATTATTTCTTCTAATTTTTTATATATTTCTCTCTTACTGAATTGGCAAAGTATACATTTTGAAACACGATTTTTGAAAATATTTAGAATTATTAAACCAGCAATAAATTTGAAATTTCTAATTAAAAGATTAAGATTTTCTCTGCTATAATCCTCAATATTTTGTTTCACATATTTTCCAGCATCTATATATAAAGGAGAAAAATTCATTGCTCTCTCAAAATACGCAGGAATTATACAAAACAATCGAGTAAACCAGAAAGGTTTAATACCACCTGGAGGATCTTCATAAAAAATATAATATACAATTCTTCCATCTCTTTCTTTATATAAAGTAGATTCCTTCTTTAGCATATTTAAATAAGTTGAGATAGTAGATCGCGCAATTTCTTTAAAATATCTTTTATATTCATCCTCTACTTCTCCCGTAGTAATTTTATTCTTTCCTTCTAAATAGAATTTTAGGAGTATACCTAAGATGCGATTTTCATGAAGGCGCCCTGTTTTTATCTGTTGTTCTTCTGATTCGTCATCCCTAAATTGATACAAAAACGCAATTTCTGGCGCAAAATCTTGAATAACTTTATCAACTAATTGAAGTTTTGAATCCGTTATTTCTAATGCTTCTAATTTCGCACCTTCTATTAATAGTTTTTCTATTTCTGATTTTTCAGACAAATTTAAAAAACACTCGATTTTGTTTTTACTATATTAAAAAAAACCATATATCTTAATAAAAATTTATGTTCGATTAAACTAGAAACATCTTCTTTATTTATCTTTCTACTAGAATCTTCTATGTTTTGAAATATACTGAATAGTTATCTTTTTCCTACTTAAAAATGCCTATAAGAATATTTAACTAGATCCCTTAAAGATAATGGTAAAAGCACACTCCACATGATATCTTAAAAGTTTAAATAACATTTTAAAAATTTTATAAGAAAATCATTGATTTTTTTCATATTTTTCTTTCCATATAGGATCTGACTCTTGTAACACTCTCCTCTGAACTTTTCCAATTAAATTATGGGGAAGCTCGCCGATTATTGCTACCTTGTGAGGTACTTTATAATGTGCCATATTATTATTTGCCCATTCTTTTATTTTTTGAGGTGAACAATCACAATCTTCCTTAATCGCAACCCAAGCTTTAATAATTTCTCCGTATTCTTGATCAGGAAGTCCTGCAACAGCCGCTTCTGTAATCTCCGGATGTTTCATTAATAATTCCTCAATTTCTTTGGGAAAAACAGAATATCCTTTACATTTTATGAGTTGTTTTTTTCTATCTCTTATTTCAATTGTACCATCCTCGTTCATTAAACCAATATCTCCAGTTAAAAGCCACTTTTTACCTTCATACTCCAAAATTGTTTTTGATGTCTCTTCAGGCTCATTGAGATATTCTAACATAACTTGAGGCCCGGTAATACATATTTCGCCACTATTTTCAATACCAAAATTTTTATCTTCTGGATTTCCTAAACATATTGGACCCTTAGAAAAATCATCAATAGGCCAAATTCCCCACTCTGTTCCAGGAAAAGGCATCCCTATACTTCCAACCGGGCTTTCACCAAATAAGTTTCCTGCACTTACAGCAGGACTAGCTTCTGATAAACCATAGCCTTCTACAATTCTACCTCCCGTGTTTTTAACAAATGCATCTCTAACGGGTTCATGCAATGGACCTGCACTAGAAATACATAAAATTAATTTTCCCATTACCCCTGGAAATCTCCTTTTAAGATTTTTAAGCTCAGCCAATCTTTTAAATATAATCTCAGTACCGGCATAAATTAATCCTTCCTTGCAAGGAAGTCTTTCTATTTGCTCACACAATTCCGCTTGTGAAGGAGGAGTCGGAAAAAGCATTATCCACCCCCCAATAGTTAAAGTTGTATTCATTACAATAGTATGAGCAAAGCTATGGAATAAGGGTAAGATCCCTATGTTTCCAATTCCTGGTTTTTCCCCCCCTAACCATAATTTGCATTGTAAAGCATTTGAAACGATATTAAAATGATTTAAAACAGCAGCTTTTGGTAACCCTGTTGTACCACCTGTCATAATATATGTTGCGGGATGTTTCTTTACATCAATATTCACTTTTGGAACGTTTGGTTCTGTATTTAAGAGTTCTTTAAATTTTAAAGCACCTGGAAAATCAACTTTTCCAGAAGGAATTTTTTTTACAAATTTTCCAATTGCCTTTTTTACACCTTTTATTTTTGTTAAATCTGTAAGATTTGTATAAATAACATGCTCTATTGTTGACTCTTGAATTATTGGTTTTATCGATGATTCATATAAAGCATCTAATACGATAAGCATTTTCGGTTTAGTAATATCGAATTGATGATGAACTTCTACCGGTTGGTAAGTAGGATTAATTCCGCTAGCAATTGCTCCTATTCGTGTAATAGCAAAATAGGCAACAATATATTGGGGACAATTAGGTAAAAAAATTCCTATAACATCCCCCTTTTTAATTCCTAAATTCACTAATGCTGTAGCAAATGATTTCACGTAATCTTGGAATTGTTTATATGTAATCCATGCGTCTAAAAACCAAATGAATTTCTCATCTTTATATTTATCAACTTGTTCATCTAATAATTCATTTATTGTTTTCTCTTCAAAATTAGTATTTAAAGGAACTCCTTTTGGCCACCACTTCTTAAACCAGCGTTTATTCTCGTCAACATAAAAGGGCTGTTGCATTTTTAATGTCATTTATGATTCACATTATTTGAAAATAATTATTATCTTTATGTCACTTAGATTTATCAAAATTTATAACTTTATAAGAAAAGGAAATTGAAAAATCTTATTTTTTTATAAAAATCATTATAAAATATCTAAAAACTCAATAAAATGAAAAAAAAATAAAAAAAAGAGTATAAAAAATTAATTTGAATTTAAAATCTTCTGTCTTTTCTCCTTTTGATCAAAATAGTTGCCACTCCGACTAATCCGACTCCAGCAATTAATACTACCAGGGCCCAGAATCCTTCTCCTTGGAAGACCATATATACAGAGAAAGTAGGGTCATGCCATATACCAGACCCATCCTCAAACTCAGGATAACACACAGCATAAACCATAACACTTAATTCAGTTTGGATTCTGATATCTGATGAAAAAGTACTTACTTCCTCTCCTCCTGCTATTACATACGTATCGTGTCTTTCATGTTCCATTAACCAAACACCAAGTGGAATAATGCTAGTACTTGCCGGAGCGTTTAATCTACTAGTTGTTTCATTACCATAGTCATAATCTGGACCTGCAATGTCAACAAATTCTAACTCCTCCTGAGCACCTTTGCCAATATAATTTCCAATCAATAATTTATGAAGTGTATTATTATAATGTCTTTGTTCCAATATTGTCTCGGGTTCTTCAGGAATTTCACCTTGAGTTCTTATATCAAGTTCAAAATGTAGAACAGTAGATACATAAATAATCGCGAGATCTAAACCCGGTATTGGTGAGTTTGCATAATAGCCATCAGGATTATTCCAAGGAGCAAAAAATTGATTTAATTTAACTAATCCGTGTGCTGCACCTAACTCTCTATCAATTGAAGGTTCAAATGTGAAGCCAAAGTGAATATAGTCAAGATTCTCTTTTGGTGCGTTCAAGTAAGAAGTTAGATCGACACCTAAAGGAACAGCTGAGATATCAGAATCTACGATATTGATTCCCCATGAAATGCTCTTATTACTGGGATCAATTACTGGTTTATCAAACTTGAAGCCACCATTTACCTGTCCTAATATTAGTCTGTGTGTGAGTTCAGTGCTAGTAGGCACATTTACCGTGTGATTTTCATCAATAACTATAGGAGTGTAAACGGCAGAGATGTCTCTACTTGCATCTGTATCATTATATAAAAACGCTCCTGCTAAATGATGTGTAAATAAGTAAAAATCAATATTGCAACCTTCAAAAGCATTGGCAATAATTACTTCTGGACTTACACCACCTCCACCTGTAGCGGCATTAAGGATTGCGCTAACATCGATATGAATCTCAAAATTTTTGACCCATAGTTGAATTAAGTCAAATGAGAATTGAGTCCAAAATGTTTCTGCAACCTCCCCTTGAGTTGGAGTCAAAAGCCATTCCATATAACTATCCTTTCTATTTTGAGCCGTAGTATTCCAATCATCTAATAAAAGATCTCCATTTGTTAGAGTTTCCATAGCTTGGTCATTGAGATGATCTGTATCATTACCTGTTATATACCAATTCTTCGTAATACTAAATTCTTTACCTGCGTCATTACTCGGCATAATATCAAGTTTTTGCCATGTCATAGGATTCATAATAAATAGTTCATCTCCAGTAAAAATATCGTTGATATGAATTAAAAACCACGTAAGCAAGGAAATCCCCTCCCGAATAATGTCTAGGTTTAATGGTCTACCCTCAAACTGATATGTCATTATTCGTTTGAAGAAATTGAGTAGTTTATTTACAGCTGTAATAAATGAACGATCGTTATCCCAAATAATTAATGTAACTGCAGCTCCAACCTCAACTTCATAGTCAAATTCACCATGTTTTTCTACTACACAATAAGCATGCCCGATTTCCTCTGGTGACATTCCAGTCATCATTTCTGTGGCGCTCATATTCACATAATCTGGAGGAGCGACATATATATCTCTTATATCACCTTCATCATCAAAATTATATGTACCTCGTTCATAACTCGTTCGATTAGCGCTTAAAACAAACACATTACCTAACATCTCATGTTTAGTAAGATTCAAACCTTGAAGAAATAGTGTTTCAAATAAAGAGCCTAATATTTTTCCTCCATATCCTAAGTGATCACCAAAGATGGCACCAAATCCTCCTCTGAAACCATCGAAGATACCAACATCAACTTGATCAAAATTGAAAGGATCATCATTTTCTTGTCCCATAGCTACCATAGGCATAGCTACTACAGAAGAAAGGAGAATTGCAAAGACCATCAACGATTTTGTATTTAAATTTTTCATATTTTTCACATTTTTTTAATTATAAATTTAAGTTTTATATTAAGGATATAATCAAAATATGAATTTTTAATAGTTTTTATTCTAATATAATAGAATCTTTAAAAAGTTCAATAGGATTCCAAGATTCATTAAGTTAAATTGATAAAAATTATATAAATGATTATATCTTTGAATTTATTATTATTCTTTTCTAATAATTTTATTTATCACAATATTTTGAAGATTTCTCTTCTATTTTTAAGAAAAAGGGCTTAAAATTTAATTAAAATAGTTGATCCATGATTAAATTTATAATGTGCAAATTATTTTTATTCAGCTTGTAAGAAAGTATAAAAAAACACGATAATGTATAATATTGCTGAAATTACCAAGCTCCACACTCGTAAAATTTCTGAAAAATCTTCAGTTGTAAAGAGTACATTTGACCCTATAAACACAGTTGCAATGAGATATCCGAATAAATGACTTTTAAAACCTTTTACTTTAGATTTACCTTGAATAAAATTAACAATTGAAGTGATAATAATGAAAATAAAACCCATTATATAGAACAGATTAATTACATCAAACTCTAGTAAATCTAAATACAAAAAAAAAGCAAAAAGTATTATTTCAAGTATTTTAATATTCCAAACCCTTTGCTTTTTTGAAGTTTTAACCCAGAATTGTTCATATTCACTTATACCCGAATTATAAAATAAAAGTATAAAAGCTCCAATCGCTAAAGCAGTAAATAACGAATATGAAATTTTAAAAAGATAAGGAAGTAAAGGAACCCATATATCATTCCATAAGAAATCTGCTAATACAAAAAATTCGGGTATCACACTTACAGAGCAGAAAATGGGAATTATTGATGCTAGGCCCATCATAATCCATGTAAAAGTCGAGGTTTTTGTATCTTCCTCCCACACTTTTTTCCTAAAGGTTGTTAATCGCCATGCCATAGAAGCAAAGCTAAGAATAGAAATAACTGGAGTAATTGCGGGAAAAATAAAGATTGCCATAAGGTAAACAGCATTTATCCCATAAAAAAATTTTAACCTGGATGGAACGACACTAATTGTTTTATCAACATCGTCAAGAGTATTAGCAAAGCGATGAATGAAAAGAATCAAAAAGAATAACCATGAAATACTAAAAATAAAAGGGCATATAATTTTAACTACGATGATTGTTAATACTGGATCGTTTGAATACCATAAATTAAAACTAACAAAGTTATAGATAAAAAATATTGCTATTGGAACTAATATAATCGAGACCAAAACGATTAAACGACTAACAATAATTCCTTTTATCTCTTTAGACATAATTTACATTAATTAACTGACATTTTAATATTAATATAGAATACTATGATTTAATAATTAATATATTTTCCATCGAAATTGAAAGCAGATTCATAAAAATTAAATTGAAAATAGATAAAAATTGAAATTTATTGTTATTTAGTTATACTTTTTTCGCTCCACAATTCGTGCAAAATAAATCGTCTGCAGTAAGCTTAGCTCCACAATTCGTGCAAGATCCAGATGTAGGCGTACTTACAGTTTCCTTTTCTACAGTTTCACTTGGGAACATTTCAGTTGTTTCTGTGGCTTCTTCCTTTACCTTTACTTTCTTTTTCTTTACTTTAGCACCTTCAGGTTTATACCTCAAACTTCCAATAAAGGCTCCAAAAACAGTACCAACTAAACACCCTTCCAAAATAGCAGTAAGTGCAGCAAATAGATACGGTAAATCTGTAAGTCCTATTAATAGGCCATCTAATATTACTATTCCAAGACCAAAAGGTATTGCAACTGCTAATATAATGTAAAGTACAACTGAAATTATAGCATAACCTATTCCTATGGAAAGACTAGTGTGTATTGCTTCACGTGGAGAGCGAGCAAATAGAGCGCTAGCGATAACACATGTTAAAATCCATGGGATTGTAATAGCTATGATTAACATAACATCGTCAGGTCTATACATAATACACCAATGTATAGGAAATATAAGTATAAGAACAACTCCAATTAGAGCTCCAGCAAGAAATTCTAAGAAAACTCCACCAAATCCAAGTAATGCTGTCAGTGAGCTTATAGCATCATCAATATTCCCAATGAGCCCTCCTGTAACACCCTCTGTAAGATTAAGAAACCTAAATGCTATATATGCCATAGGACCAAAGATTAACATACCCACAATTCCAGATTTTATTACACGTCCCCATCCCATGTTTATCCCCTTACCATAATTGATTAATTGATTTTAATTTCCTTATTACATTCAAAAAAGCATTATATATTTATACTTTTGTTTTGAATTTCAATAAACAATTTTGCGAATATTGCCAGTATTGAGGCTCCTTGTTCAAAGAATTACATGTTAAAGAAGCTTGTAAAAAAGAAGTAAATAAATATATTATTTAAAATTAAAGCCTTTTTTATTGTATTTTAGTAATACGTCCTTTATCCATGCGTATTGTTTTATCTCCATACTTCGATAAATTTCTATGTGTCACCACTAAAATGGTAGTCTCCATTTCGTTATTGATTTTTTTTAACAATCCCAATACCTGCTCTTCTGATTCAGGATCAAGGTTACCTGTAGGTTCATCAGCTAAAATAACTCTTGGCCTATGAATTATTGCTCGTGCAATACCACATCTCTGTTTTTCTCCTCCAGACATTTGAACTGGGTAATGATCTTTACGATCAAGCAAGTCAACATCTCTTAATGCAGCAATTGCTCGATTCTCGATTTCTTTCTGCCGTAACACCGTCGGCCATAAAACAGCCTCTACATTTTCGATTCCAGTTAATGTATTAACAAGATTGAAATCTTGAAATACAAAACCAATTTTCTGTCTTCTAAGCCTACTTAATCTATCCTCAGTTGCCCTTGCAATATTTTCTCCATCAAATATGATTCTACCAGAGTCTGGGAGATCTAGCCCCGATAGAACATTGAGAAGTGTAGATTTACCACACCCAGTTGGACCTTGAATGATAATAAATTCTCCAGATTTAATTCTTAAATTCACATCTGCTAATGCTCTAATAATAGCGCCTGCTCTTCTATATTCTTTATTCACATCTACAGCTTCAATCATAATATCTTTATCAGATGACATTTTTCTCTTACCTCCTTATTCACCTACTTTTTTCAGTGCTATTATTGGCCGTACTTTGAGTACCTTTCTGTATGCTAAAACAAAAGCCAATATTTGGACAAAAATAAAAATCCCGCTTGTAACAACCACAGGAAGTAAATCAACTAATATTTCAAAAGTAAAATCAAAATCTGGCAACTGATTTAAGTAAGCAACAATGGCAGCATAATGAAATAATACTTCAATTACTATGAAAAAACCTACTAATGTTGTAAAAAAGATCATGCCAGACACTAAAACTAATATGTTTTTATTGGTATACCCTATACATTTAAACGTTGCCCAAACACGTCTTTTCCTTGAGACTAAAATCCATGCATATAGCAATGAGAGGAGTAGAGATGTTCCAAAAAAGATTAAAACAAAATACCATGCCAATTCTCCAAATTCTCCTCTAAACCCTAAACCTATGAAAAAAGATGTCAGAAATATTAAAGTTGTATAAATCAGAGTAAAAACTGTAAACACTTTTTTTTCACGCAAAGAAAGAAGAATAGCCTTTCTCCACATTCTAAATGCCAATTAATTTCACCGTAATTTTTTCAATATTTTTTTAAATTATATTTAAATTTATAATTGATTTTATTTATTTTATTATAACAATTTAATAATAAATATTTGGTTATAATGTCTGAAGAAATTGAAACTATAATTGATGAGTTGTTCAATCAGGAAACTAATATTTTTGGAGTTGCTATTATAAATAAAGATGGTAAGTTAGTAACTCAAACAGAAAATTGGAATATCACAAGTGATCTTGATTCAATTAACGAATTACTTAACCAAAAATTAGAGTTAGGCCAAAAAGGAATCAGTAATATTGTTATTCAAGGAATTAAGTATATGATTGTAGAAAATACAGAAGAAAGAATAATTGGAACGAATATCATGCATAAAGGGCATATTATTATTTGTCCTGTTCCTATTGGAGGTACTGGGGCATTAATCTGCTATATTAATCCACAAGTTGGTCCTCGTGACTGTCTTTTCGCAGCTCAAGAGTACGCTAAAAGGTTAACTGATTTTGTTTAACTTTTTCCATTTTTTTATTGTATCGACGTCCAAAAATTAGCTAAAAGGTTTTTCAAAGTCGATTTAATCTTTAATATCTCATTCTTTTTAGAATTATGTGAGAAATCTAGATATTCAAAAGAAGGGCGTTTATACTTCTCTTTTAGTAGTGATTGAATAACAGAATGAATACAAACAGGTAACCCCAATAAGCTATATCCCCCTTCAAGGATAAAGGTTAATTTACCTTCACATATTCCCTCAGCAATTTTTAGTAATTTCTCTGTGAATTTATAATATGAAATGGTTGTTAGCAAGCAATTTCCTATAGGATCAGCAAAATACATATCAAAACCTGCAGCTACTATAATCAGATCTGGCATAAATTCTCTTAGAATAGGTTCAAGTATATCAAAAAATTCTAAGTAATCATCATCAGTTGAGTTCAATGGTATTGGAAAATTAATACTTTTTCCTAGACCATCTCCCGCACCTAATTCATCGATAAACCCAATTTCTCCTTCAACAAAATCAAATTCATGAATAGAGAAATACAATATAGTTGGATCATCATAAAAATATTGGACAAGACCATCCCCAAAATGAGCATCTATATCAATAATTGCAATTTTTTTATTATACTGTAATTTTTCACGTAAATATAAAATAGAATTAGCGATATTATTAAAAATACAAAGACCAGAAGCTGTTTCTCGTAAAGCATGATGACCTGGTGGTCTAATAAGTGCTATAGATTGATTAACTTTTTGATTAATTACGCTTGTGACTGCACTAACAGCACCACCTATTGCTTTTTTAGCTAATTCGAAAGTATCTTCAGTAACATAAACTTCTTCACCTAATAATCCATTTCCTCTACTCGAGAGTGCCTTAATTGAATCAACATGATATTTTGTATGTGCTAAGTAAATAATCTCCTCTTCTATAGGTAATGGCTTTAATTTAATAATTCTCTCATCGTCAAAAATCCGGTTCTTCTCTAAGTAGCCTATAACAGCTTTAATCCTTAAAGGAGTTTCATATGAAAGAAACATAGGATACGGATAAGGGGGTACGTTTTTTGAAGAAAAATCATCATCGAGAATAATTCCAACTTTATTATTAGAAGTCATGGCAAAATTAAAAATAATCAAAAATACCTAAATTATTATAATAACAATTACATACATTTATTTTAAATAAATTTGAATTTTTATAATATAAAAATGGTGTACTTACTATGGAGCCTATTGAAATTGTTTTTATGATAATATTTAACGCACTACCCATAATAATTCTAGCTATTCCCTTATTTTTCATATGGAAAAAAACTATTGGTAAACTATATTTAAGAATATTTCTTGGTATTACTGTATTTTATATTATCTATTGGATTCTCCCAATGATATTTCAAGTTGGAGAAACTCCTGATGAGTTAGGGGTACCTCCCGCAGAAGAAGGTAATATAGCCTATGGGGTCGCTTATATCTTTACACATTTAGGATCATTAATAGCGCAGTTTTTCTCATACCCGATAATTACTCTGCCATTTATATTTTTAGTTGCTCCTTTTATTTCAATAATATTTTTATGGAACAAGTTAAGAAAAGAAGAGGGTTCATTAAAATCGAATTTAGAACAAATAAGTTACGAAATAAAAGAAAGTCCTTTAGAGCGAACTAAAAAAGCATTGATTAGAAATAATTGGTCTCGCGAGAAACAAATTCTGAAATTAATGATTGTTTTACTACCAATATCTCTCTATCTAATGCAAGTTATACTCCAAATTTCTGGTTTATCAGAGGAATCATTAACTACAGGGGGAACCTCTTTAGGGTGGTTTTTAGAAATACTATTTGTGTATTTAGCAATCTTTATTTTTAGTATTGAAATACTTTTTTCAAGTCAAGTTGCTTTAAAAGGGAGATTTTTTGGTGAAAAAATAAGAGAACAAACTTATAAAAGCCTGTATACGATAGGAACACCAATGTCAATCTTTTCGATTATACTGTTCGCTTTACTATATAAAGGATCAATTGCTATAATTATTTACTTCTTTGCGTATTTTATAATGGCATCTGTGATATTTATTCTATTCCTTGATATCTTTGAGCCAATATCCATACTAGTTTTCGTTAAATTAATTGATTGGTGGAAAAATAGAAAGACACGGAAAGTAAATACCCAAAATTTCTACTATATGTTAATCTTTGGGGCTTTAGCTTTAGTAAGCTACTTTATTTTGAATTTAGTATTAACTAATTTTGTATATACTCCTCTATTTGGTGTACCCGGTTCACCAGAAGAATTAGCAATATACGCAGCTGGAGAATACACACTTAGTAATCCAGATTTGTATCTTATTCTACAATTTGATCTATTAATTATTTATGGAATTTTAATAACGGAAATAATACCTGCTATAATTCTGATTTTAATTCTAGCTTATGGTCTAAAATTCTTAAAAAGTAAAGGATTAGGTATATCAATTTATCTCCCTGTAATCATTACTCTTTCAATTCTTTTAGTTTTTACGAGTGGGGATCTTTATTGGTTAACTGGAAAAACAAGTTTCACCAGAGTCTTCGGTTTAAATTTCTATACACTAAGGACAGCAAGTTTAGAAGCATATCTACCAGATTTTTTAAGTATTTTAGCGGCACCGTATGTACATACGCGTTACATCTTTAATATTATACTGTGGAGCTTAATGATCTTCTATTTGAAAAAAGAATTTAGAATTAAAAACATTCCAATAGAACAAGACCAAGTAAAGAAAATTATCTATTCCACCATTAATGATTTTCCCATTTATGATGATTACGCTGAAAATAAAGATGGTTATTTAATTTCTAGAAGAGAGGGTGTTGAATTAGAATATATTGAGCAAGAACGAGAAGAAATAAAAGTCATCATGAAATTACTTGAATCTGATAAATTACTCGAAGAAGTGAAGCCTGTAGATGAAATTGAAAGGAAAAGATTCTATTTTACTTTGAGATATCTTTATAAAAACAATCTAATTAATATATTAATGCCAGAATTGAGCTATCTTTTTGAACCTGTAGAAAAACAAGGACTTTACATTATTTATGATGATGGGCGAGGAGTTTATAATTATACTTTCCAAAAAGATGTCGAGCAAGATCCCGGACTAATCTCTGGAATGTTCTCTGCTATTACCTCTTTTATTAAAGAGATGACAAAATCCACCGAAGTTTTAAAGAAAATTGACCATGGAGATATTACTATCCTTCTAGAATATGGAAATCGCATATTTGGAGCCTTATTTATTAAAGGAAATCAAACGACTGAAGTTAGAACTCCTTTAAAGGAATTTGTTAAAAAATTTGAGACCCAATACTTAGATGTATTAAAAAACTGGACTGGATCACTTTCTCCTTTTAAAAACGAGGTTAATGATAAACTAGTAGATGATATTTTTAAAGAAGAATAAAATTTTTTTTTATTTTTTTTAATTTACTCTAATCTCTGAATACAGACTTTATACGATCCTCAATTTTTAATCTTAAATCTCCAAGAATTTCATCAATTCGGGACTCAAAACCTTCAAAATATTTAGCCTCTTTAGAAAAAATGTCATTAACGGGAAATCTATTGAGAAACTGAGAAATTATCTCCTTTAAATGTTGCTTCACAAAATTGTGATTTGTTCCCTTTTCAATAATAGCAAATGATAATAATGGTTGAGTGTCATTATCTTCTTTACTTGGTAATTCAATCATTTTAAAGTAGCATACAATCTCAAAGTTCGAAAGAGATATTACATTAATCTTATCTCCAAATACCTCAGTAAAACAACTTTTTAATCCACTCAAAAATTTAGCGCGGATATTAGGATCTAAAATGTTATCTGAAGATGAATAATACTTGTTCTCAACTAAATTTTTCATACCAAGATTAATTCCAACTTCTAAAACTGCCATTTTTCAAAAGTGTATTTATTCAGAGTATTTTGATATATAGTAGAAATTTATCATTTATTATTGCTCTTTTAACCCTTCATCTAATATATTCTTAACTGTTTTTACTAGATCTAGATAGGAAGCTTCCGCCAACAAGAAAAGTGTTTTGTTCTTTAAAATCTCTATTGTAAAAACTCCCGGGAAAATTAGTAATTCTTTTTTCACCTAACTACGATAGGATTTCACCATTGCTTCTACCTATTTTATATCATTTGTAAGAAAAGTTTTTATATTGATAAATCAAATACTTAATTTGACTTTTCTGTAAAGTCGAAAATAATGCGATTCCAATAAAAATAAAAATTTAAAAATAAGATAAGGTGATAATTATGGTAATAGTTATGAACACTGTATGGCTTCCCCATGCTAAAGCCTCTAAGGCAGGAAAAGTATACTTAGAAGCCCTGAAAAAGTTTCCGGATGATAGATCGCTCGCTAAAAGACTCTTAGATAATGCGGTCGTAGCAACCAAAGAAGGATATAAGATTGTAAGTGCAGATGAAATTAAAGAAGGAAAACTCAAAGAATATATAGCCCTTGCAAATAAGCAACTTATATTTTTCGCTGAAAGTATTGAAGGATATAAATATCAGATCGAAGTCATGTCCTCACTTCCCGAAGCAATGGCCGTTTTAGGGGTCGAACTGCCAGGGTAATATACATAGCTAAAGTGTTTGAAAATTCAATAAATTCCTTTTTTTTTATAATTCAAGTGTATTTTATAATACATAAATATTAACTTATTCAGGAATAGTAGCTACTGCTCGAACCCATCCCGCACTTGCCCTAGTAATCTTTATTGGAAAACAATAAATTGTCGCTCCTACGGGAGGAACCTTGTCTAAATTTGTTAATTTTTCCATTTGAAAATATCCTAATTCAATGCCAGCAAAATGACCTTCCCAAATTATAGATGTATTAGGATTCTTTTCTCTTACTGATTTTTTCCACTTTTTTGCAGTTATTGAAAAAGGGGCATCCCAAGACCAAGCATCAATCCCAACTACATGAACTCCTTGCCTAATGATGTGCAATGTTGCTTCTTTTCCGATTCCTACTCCATAATTTATATAATCATTCGTGTCATAGTGTTTTGGAGCATTTGTATGAACGCAAAGGATATCTCCTTCTTGTAATTTATGTCCAATATCATTTAACTTCTTATCGACATCTTCGGGAGTCAGGACATATCCTTCCTCGTAATCTGTACAATCTAATACTATAAGCGGACCTATCCCCCATTCTAATGGAAATTCATCAATCATTATTGCCTTTTTTTGTCCAATCTCTTTATCTTGAATTGGCGCATAATGCCAGGGAGCATCCATATGCGTTCCGCTGTGTGTGCCCAAAGTAATTGACTCAACAGCCCACCCTTTTCCATATGGTAAGTGCTTTTCTGGCTTTAATCTTGGAAAGACAAATCCCATTTGCAGAGCCCCCTCATCATGTAAAGTGTACTCAATGTTAGGTCGCGTCAAAGGTGGATCAAACACAGCTTCCTCAGGATTTATAATTGGAATACTTAAATCAATAAATTTCATAATATTCTCTATATTTCCAATTAATTAAAAGTTTAATTTATTTAGTAAAATAAAGAATTAATGACTATTTTGATCTTGATTAATACATCACCCAAAATATCGCTAAAAAACTAAAACAAAAATAGAAAGAAAAAATAAATTAAATAAAATAATTGATTTTACATCATCCCCGGAGGAAGACCACCCATTCCTCCCATCCCCGGCATTCCACCACCCATTCCTCCCATACCTGGAGGAGGCATACCGCCGGGTGGCATCGCACTGCGAGCTGAGGCGATTACATCATCTATGCGTAATATCATAGAGGTTGCTTCGGTAGAGCTTCTAATTGCTTGAATTTTAACTACGGTTGGTTCGACGACGCCAATTTTGAACATATCATCAACAACATCTCCCGTATCTAGGTCAGTTCCCGCGAATTTATTTCCTTTTT
>JAHQWK010000004.1 GCA_029856145.1 Promethearchaeia archaeon | reverse complement strand
CAATGCTTTCTGGGCGAATACAGACTTTTACTTCCCCCTCCAGTTGGTTTGATGATGTAATAGTTAAGTCATTAACTTTTATTTGGGATAAACCTGTAGTTTTATCTAATTCGGCAATTCCATAAAGGATGTTTTCATATCCTACAAAAAGAGCGGTAAATTCATCCTTTGGTGCTGTAAATATTTCATTAGGAGTTCCAATCTGAATAATTTGTCCATTATTGAGTACAGCGATGCGATCTGCATATTTTATTGCTTCAAGGGGATCATGGGTACTCATAATAATGGTTTTTTCTTTGTCTTGCTTTATTCTCATTATAAAATCTTCTAATAATTTAACATTCATCGAATCGAGGTTAGCTGAAACCTCATCTAATAAATAAATCTCAGGATTGATTACAAAATTCATTGCAATCGCAACACGTTGCATTTCTCCACCTGATAGAGATCTTGCATTTTTATTTTCCATACCTTTTAATCCAATAATCTCAATTATTTCATCTACAGATGTCTTGTATTCATTATATTTCATTCCACGTACTTTTGGGCCATATGCAATATTATTGAATACAGATGTATTCCGTACAATAGGTTTTTGTCTAACAAATGAGAGTCTTCTTCTATATTGGACTTGCATATTCCTTGAAATATTTGTAAGATCTTGTTGATTATAAAATATTTGTCCTTGTGTTGGTAAATCAAGTAGCCCTATAATTTTTAATAGTGTAGTTTTACCACTTCCATTTGGGCCTATTATTACAAAGGTTTCACCTTTTTTAACCATAAGATCGATACTAGAGAGGACTTTGATAATTGATTTATCTCTTTTGTAAAATTCTTTGCTAAGATCTTTTACTTCAAGTAATTCCATGTTAATCAGCTCTACTTTGTAAACGAGTTAATCCATAATTCACAATAAAAGATATTATAATAAGAATTGCACCCAATGCGATAGCCATCCCGAATTCTCCCATACGAGTCTCAAGTACAATAGAGGTAGTAAATGTTCTTGTTTCCCATCGAATATTACCTCCAACAATCATAACTGCACCCACCTCTGAAATTGCCTGACCAAAAGCGACAAGAAATCCAGCAATAATAGATTTTTTCGAGTGTTTGATTAATTCCCACCATAATTGGCGTTCATTTGCCCCTAAAGAGAGAATTGTCTCTTTTAAGGTAGGGTCTACGCTTTCAATGGCTGCTTTTGTTGTACCCATAATTATTGGAACTGCCAGAAGAAATTGAGCGATTATCATAGCGGTAGTTGAATATAAAAGTCCTAATGCACCAAATAGACCAGTCCGAGATAATAGCAAATAAACTATTAATCCCATGACTACGGGGGGGAATCCCATAAAAGTATTGATCAGATTTGTTAATTCTCTTTTTCCCTTGAATTCTCTCAAGCCTATGAATGTCCCTATTGGCAACGCCACTAAGGCAGCTAAAAAAGTTGAAGTTAATGATACTCTAAAAGATACTGCAATAATGCCCCAAATTTCGGGATCAAGGGTAAATATTAAACGTATTGCTTCTAATATTCCTTCTATTATTTCATTCGACATTTCTTTTTCCAATACAACAAAATAAAATTAATTTTTAAAAAAAAGATTTTTGTTAAAATTGTTTAGACTGTTAAACCTGCAAATTCTGCTTGAAAGGGGGTCCATATAACGATTTCATCATCAGTAGTAGTACAACTGCAATTATGATCACAAGTTCCAAAACTCGCATGAAATAAAACAACATTATTTTTTCTATATGTGTTAATTAATGCTTGACCATAAGGAGATGTTAAAAAACCAATAAAGCGACAAGCAGAAAGATACTTTACATGAGGATGTAGAACTGGATTAATAGGGATAGCACCATATGGGTTTAACAAAATATCTTCACCAACAACAGATTCTGCTAATATATTCAAGGAAATATAAGTGTCATTGAAGGAAAGCCATGTGCCTCTATCAACTAAAGTATATCCTTCATGAGCTGCATCAACATCTTCCCAAGTCATTAATAATGTTGAAGCCATGCCTTGTCCCGTTTCTGTATACTTATCTGGCTGAGCACTCCATCTTGTTGCTGCTATAATACCAAGTTCTGCCCATAATGCTTTTTCTTTTGAATGAGTCCCAGAATTATCGCCTCTAGAGTAAAAAGTCATATTACCTGTATCTATTGCATCTCTTAATTTTGTCATAACAGTTGTGACGTTATCACCAGGAAGTAAATTAGCTGGATTTGAAGAATGACCAACGATAATAAAATCATTGAACATAATACAAGCGCGATGAATTCCGTATGGGATTCCATCAACGCCAAGACTAGCATTAACAAAATCATCTTCTCTAGATCTTGAATGAACGAGAATCACATCAGCATTCCCATCTTTCCCGTATTGTATAGCAGTGCCAGTACCGACTGATAAAACCTTAATTTGAATTCCCGTTTGTTCAGTAAATTTTGGAAGTAAGTAATCTAACAATCCTGAGTCATATGTAGATGTAGTTGTTGCTAGTGTAATTTTCTCAGGATTTTGAGCATTAAGGTAATCTATTGCGAAATATGTTCCAATTGAACCTCCTGCGATAATTACCACAGCTAGTATTACAGCAGCTTTATGCTCACTTAATATTATTTTTAAAGGTTTTCTTGTGAACATTATATTTTATCTAATTTTTATTGGTAGATTTAATATTAAGTCAAAATCTTCTTTGAATTTAAACGTTATTACCAAAGAAACATAACGCTCCATATCATTAAAAGATGTAATTTTTATCATCAAAAAATTAATTGGAATATGTAATATTATAAAAAAAAAATTAAATTAAATAAAGTCAAATATCTTAATCTAAAGTATCCTAAACAAATCACCTTCTTAATCCTAAATAAAAAGTTAAAGTATTTTAAAAGAAGTGAATTTTTTTATTATTTTTTCATTAAATCGATTATTTTTGTGGATAATCTCTTTTTCCAGACAATTAAAATCAATATAAAGTTTAGGAATTATCCAAATATATAATAAACATTAGTTTTATGTGTTATAAGTATAGGAAAAGCTTATAATTGATAATATTTTAGAATATTTCTTTTTTTTATGTAATAAGTCCATGTTTGAAAGTATACCCAAAGAAATCATTGGAATTGCTTATGCGTCAGAATGGAATCACATAAAACAATTTATAAAAGCTCTCTTAGATATAACCCTTGATTCAGAAGAAGAATATTCCTTAATTGCTCTCAATGCTATTATTAATAATAAAAAGTATGAAGAATATGATGTTCAAATTAAATCTAAAGCTCAAATTAAACTATTATCTTCCATCACTGATTTTGAAAAAATATCTCTTTATCAATACTCTGAATATAAAAGAAATATTATCAATGTCTCTAAAGATAAGAATGTAATCGTTTTTACTGCTCAATATATGGGCCCTGAGATTGATCATACTAACTACTTCGATTTTGCCATTTATTTAGATAGTTTTGATCTTCCATATTTTAGTGATAATAAAGGAAATGTCTTTGAATGTCTCGAAATAATGGAAATTATACGTAGATTCAAACCAAAAGTACCCAAAAAAGTAAAAAAACCAGGACCGTCTAAAAAACTAGATACATTCAAATCAGAAGTTGAAACTTATGAGAGAATCACTAAGAAAAATGCCATATGGAGTGGGACTGAAACGAAAGCTTTTCAAAAATGGAAAATGAGAGTTCATAAAGAGTTTCGGGAGAAAACAGGTGGTTTTCCATACTATAAGGGAAAAATTACTAAGAAATATGAATTATACTTAAATAGCCTCATTAAGAAGACTGTTTCTAAAAAAGCTCCACCTAAAAAGACTGTTTCTAAAAAAGTTCCACCTAAAAAGACTATTTCTAAAAAAGCTCCACCTAAAAAGCCGAAAGTCAAAAAATCTACAGTTAGAAAACCTAATGCTAAAAAAACTGTAGATAAAAAGAAGCCAACTATTAAAAAACTAACATCATTAAATTTGGAAGCTAAAATTTATAAAAAATTGACAGGGAAGAATGCTATATATGGTGGAAGAATAACTAAGGGTTTTGAAAATTGGAAATTAAAAATGCATAAAAAATTTCAACAAAAAGTAGGCGGGAAGCCTTATTATAAAGGAGCTCTTACTCAAAAGTATGAAATATATTTAAGTTCTCTATAAAATGAAATAAAATGTTAATTTAAATTATTGAAGCTGTAGATAATATATTTAAAACCCTAGATCTAAAATAATGAGAAAATAAATAGAAAAATAATTAATTTAATTGAAGCGCGATTAAGGAAGTGTGACGCGATTCGTGCTTTCGTCGAGATTGAGAATACCCTTAACGGCTAATTGCTTTATTGTACGGACAGCCATTATTGGTAGAACATCAAGAAGTTTCTTCAACTCAATTAAGTGAAATGCACTCATTTGTCGAGATTAGAATGAAAAAAACGAATAATAAAAAATATTAAGTTATAGGAGTTAAAGAAGGTTTTAAGAGCGAATTCCAATCTTCAATGCATTCCTCAGACTTTACATCAAAAAATTCCTCTATCCTTTCCCAATTATTAATATGGTTAAGAAATCCACTGTCATAAGCATTATTTATGGCATTAGCTACATTATATTTATGCTCCTCTTCTGAAGAATAGATTTTTAACTGAAATCCGTGTCTTTTCAAATTCCTTCTTGCTGGTTCTTTCACTTTATTATTGAGTTCAATGTATAATTTTGCCCTCGGAATAAGAAAATAATACTTATGTACTCTCTTCTTCATACCATATGCATGAAAAAAACGAGGTTTTTCAGAAGGCTTATTGATGTTCTTTAGCATTCCAGGATAAAGTTGGTATTGGTTTTCTAACATTCTTAGGATGATTCTTGCCGTATCAGTAAGAATTCCTGAAGAGAAATTTAAACCAAAAAGACTAAGCGTATCATCCAAACCAGATCTATATGTTTTTATCCATTTAGGTTGTCCATATAGAATAGTTAAAGGAAAGTTAGTAAAGCCTAATCTTTCTGCAGCATTCTCAATCTTTAAGTATTTATTAGATCCCATTTATTCTCCCTCTCATATTTATTTTAAAAGTAGATTATTTATTACAATACTAATGAGATTTTAAATATATCCATATTTGTCCAAAGAAGCTTTAAAAAATAAAAATAGAATAAAAAATTAAAAAATCAATTTAAGGTAAAGTTACTCGATTAGTATTTTCATCAAGATTGAGAATTCCTTTGACAGCAAGTTGTTTAATGGTTCTGACTGCCATTATTGGCGGAACATCAAGAAGTTTCTTTAAATCATCCAATTTAGCTTCTCCCTTATCCATGATTGTAGCAATTATATCAACCTCATGAATTTCTTCGTCTGAATTTTCAATCAAGAATGATGTAAAGAAATTTGCTTGCCTCAATTGGTCAATTTTAGCTTCAAGTTCATCCATTTTCTTCTGATAAGTATTATTTAATTCTACTTCTCGGTTCTCATTTTCAACTGTTTTTTGATCTAATACTGTTTTTTCTTCTTCTTTCACAGTAATTTTTTCATTTACAACACTAAGCTTATCCTCAAGTTGTGTGAGCTCGAATGCTGGTTTTTTCAGATCATTCACACTTGTTTCTAAGTTATTTGTTAATTCAGAGATTTTCGCAGTTAGTTCATCCTTTTTTGCTTTTGATCCATCAATAAACCTATCTAATTCTTCTGACTTTGTCCTTAATTCTGTTAATTCTGAATTCTGAGCAGATAATTTCTCTTTAATAGTTTCTTCTTCTTTTTGTTCAGCTTGCATGAAACGCCATGCTTCTCTTAATTGAGAAAGAACTTCTTCATTGTGTTTTTGCAGAACTTGCCAATAAGTGTCATATGCTGTCTCAAATTGCTCAATTAATGCTAATATTTCCTGTGTACTCATTAGAAATCCACCTCTCCCTTTAATGTTACTGTTCCACTTGCCTCATCATATTCAATGGGTCCATTTTTTTGAACCATTTTTGTTAGTATATTTTTTGCCACATCTTCCCTTAAACCCATAGCTTGGACAATGCCCTTTAGATCAAGAGTAGTATTAGGTTGCAATGCTTGTATAAGTTTTAATTGGGCAGATTGTACATAGCCAGCTTTGATCAAAGACTTCATAGCTGCTGTTCGCATAGCGTATGAATTACTAAACTTGTCTTTTTTATTATATTCTTCTTGAAGTTGATTTTCAAGTTCTTTCATTTTATTATCAAATTTTTCTTGAATATCTTTTAGTTCTACAAGTCTATTTTCTAATTCGCTAAGTCGACTGCTTCGAGTTGCTAATTCCTCCCTTCGTGCTGTTATTTTTGTTTGAGTTTCATTTAGTTCATTTTGGGCATCTTGAATTTTATCAAGAAGAGTTTGACGTTGATTTGTTAGCTCCACATTATTTTCTTCTAATGAAGCGATATCTCGTTGATTCTGAGAAATCTTATTTTTCAATGAATTAATTTCATCATCATTAGTTTCAATAGTTCTTAAATCGTTGGTTTTAGTTTCTTCTAGTTTTCCAATCTGTTCGAGTAGATTATTTGGCTGAGTTTGTAATTTTGGGATTGAACCCGAATTTAATCCATTAAGTTCTTCAATAATAGAAATTATTTTCTTTAAAGATGATTTTGTATCGGTAAGACTCATGTTAATTTCTCCTTTAAAAAAGGTTTTATTAATTTTTATAAAATAATAGTGTTAATATTATTAAATTTTGATTTTTAGAAATTTAAAAAAAGACTAAATTTCTTTAGAAATATGTTCTATAAATTTATCTTTACTGAATCTCCCAAATGGGAGATTTCTTCTTTCTATGACTATATTTAACTTCTCTATTATTTGTTCTGCTAAGTAGTTGAACTTAAAAGGAAATCTAACATTACTTTGGTAATATTTTCGTAGGAATACATTAATTAGTTCTATTTTATGTTTGGGTTCTTCCATTTCAAAGAGTCCGGGATCTGTATCAAGAAGAGAAGTACAGATCCATGCCAAATCGTCCAAATGATTACCTTCATATGAATCTTCAAAATCAACAGCATATAGAATGCCGTTAGCGGAATCAAAAATGAAATCTCTCAGTCTTGTATCTCCTTTACAGAGTACATATTTCTTTTTTACTTTATATCTTTTCCTTACAAAATTCTTTTCATGTAATTGAGAAAGATATTCAGCAAGTTTTTCTATGCTCTGGATAATCTGATTTCTTACACTAGAATCCAATTCATCTAAACTTTTTGTTCCTTTCAATTTTTCATTAATAAAATCACATAAATTAGTACCATTAACTTTCTCAAGGATTAAATAAGGTTTTTGAAAAAATAAAATACTTGGAACATGGAAATTTTGATTTTTCAATCTGTTTAATATGTTGATTTCATGAACAATGTTTTTAGTCCGAAATATTTTAACCACTACTTCTTTCGGTAATTTAGAAGGCTTTCTATCAAACACCACATTAATAACAGAATTTTTCTTACTTGGCAATTCAGTTACTTTAATATTATTTTGGTTAAATTCGGGAATTTGATGTTTTAAATCTTTAACCATTCTGCTTTGTACTTTTTGGAGAGCCATTTTTTAAAGATGAACATTTAACTCTTAATAAGCACATAACTATAGCCATATTTATAACTATTTATAAATGATTAGTCAAGAACTTAAAAAAAGAATTATAAAAGAATCTTAATATTTTAATTTTCTAATTTCCTAATTTTCTTTACTAAATCATTTAAATAAAGGTTGCCCATACCAAGTTTCACAATCCGAGAGAAAAATAATACCAATGCGAATCTCATTTCTTGAATCTCAATATAATTAGAGCAAATCTTTTGATTATTCTCTAATTCTAAGTACATTTTCTTTAGCCTATTTAACTTCTTCTCACTTCGGACTTCAAACTCTCTAATTATTGAAAATAGCGTATTACTCGGAAGGGAGGAGTATAATATATGACCATCATCCGTGAATAGTCCTGACCCCAAGATTTCCTTATCATCCACAAAACTTCTTAAAAGCTTGATGATCTCCTGGAACAATGGCATTGAACTAAGCTTAACAGTAGGATCGTTTGGTTCTGCCACGTCAGCATCAGTACTCTGAAAAAATTCCATGTGAGAAAATTCAAAGTCAACTATTTGATATCCACGGACCTTAAAATTCTTATCTACAAAAGCTTGAAAGCCGTGCTTACAAACAGGCCCTGAAGGTATTGAAACCGTTGTTAAATGTTTAGCTAGGTTAATAATTTTTGTAGGTATCCTCAGTTCTTTCTTAGCCTTACAAGTTGGGCATACTACATGGATGTCTTGATAATCCTCTTTTACAGTAAAATCTTCAGTCTCAATCATATGGATTTAATGTTTTCTATTATTGAGAATTTTTAAGTATAAAATATTTTTTTTGATTTTAATAACTTTCCTCAATAAAAAATTGGATGCTAAATTAATGATAGATTTATAATAGAGAAAATTTTGGTTGAGAATAATCAAGACTAATAAAAGCTTCTTCTCTTTTCCGACATGAAGAACATTTGCCACAAGGCTGTTTTCCATCACTATAACAACTCCAAGTCCATTTAAAAGAGACATCTAACTTTTTGGCTAATTTAATTACCTCTAGTTCTGTCATTTTTGCAAGAGGTAGTAAAATTTTTATAATACTTTTATCTCTCTTATGTTTTCCTTTATTGACGAACTTTTCTAATGATTTAAAGAAATTTGGAACAACATCAGGAAACTTTATCGGATCTACTGATGTGTGTCCACCGATTATGAACTTAACTTATTTTATATTATTGATTCGTGGTTGAGGGATATTAAATCCCAAATTGGCTCAATTAATATTTTAAATTTTTCAAATTCAAGTTATCAATAGGTCCAAGATATCTATGATAAACTCCAGGGTCTGCAAATTTTCCATTATATAGTATAGAATGAGTTGGACAGAAATTATAACATCGGAAACACGCGGTACAACCTTTTTTAAATATTATTTTGTTATCTACCTCTATAATGCTATTAGAAGGGCAATTATTAATACAAATATTACAATTATTACACGTATCCAAATTAATAGAAAACCTTTGGTAGGACACTTTCATTTTTGGTGCTGTTCTTCTTCTAATAAGCATTCCAGGGATAAGCCAAGGACCGATTCCTCTAATATATTTTTTTTCTTTAATATTTTTTCCGAAGAATTTATTTAATTTTTTGGTTCCCTTTTTTTTTCGTTTTTCTAGTTTTTTACTTGAAACGGGATTTATTTTCAGTCCAGGTGTAGATATATTATTAGTAAGACGAATATTAATATGCGCTTTGAGTTTTAATCCTATTGATCTTAAAGTATTTTTTATTTTAAAGGGACCATATCCGTTAACATATCCAATCGTAGTTATAATATAGCAATATTTTTGGTCTAATTTATTAAGATTATCACTAATCCTTTTTACTTCTGTTATAAATTCTCTCATAATAGGAGGTATATTCGCCCCATATATTGGATAAGCAAATCCAATCGCATCAGATTTTTCTAAAAGTTCGCTTAAAATGCTAGGATTTTTTATTTGATCGTTTTCAATAGAAAACATTTCTGCATTGTATCCATTTTTGGAGGCTATATCAGTAAATTCCTTAACTACCCACCATGTATTTCCAGTACCACTAAAAAAAAAAGTTACAAACCTCATTATCATAAACAAGGTTGCATTATTCAAAAGTTTGATATAATTGAACATGTTCAGCTAAATAATTAAATGTTCTATAAATTATTAAAAATACAAATAAAAACCTTTAATTGTTCTATTCTAATGTTGAGCCAGAATAATTATAAAATAGGGATATTTTATGGGTTTGGCCCAGATACAGAGATGCTCGCGCAAAAATTTGCAGGCAATCTCATAAATAATGAAGAATTCTGTAAAGCTTGCGAAGATTTAGAACAAAATGTAAAATGCGATAAATGTCGGGAACATTTAAAGAGTTTTGCAAGCTCGATTTATTTTTACGAGAAAATTGGTGAAGGTGTTCCCGATTTTGTTGAAGACTCAACGGAATATCTACCAAAAAATTTGCCACCTGTCGATTTTTTATTGGTCGTAGGTATCCATCAAGATTTACTTTTGGACCTTCCTAATTATCTCAAGGATAAAGGCATTAAAGCAGTTATAGTTCCAATAGAAGATCCCAAATGGGTGCCTTCAGGATTACAATCAATGATCTTAGAAGAATTCGAGAAATATGGAATTCAGGCGGCGTTTCCTAAACCTTTTTGTTCACTTAGCAAAGAACAAAATGAATATAACAAAATTGGCTTTCATTTAACAAGCCATCATGATTTTGTTGATGAATTTATAGATTATTTTAAAATTGGAGAACCAATAGTCTCATTTCTATTAAGTAAGGATGGGGAATCAATTGAAGATACTTGCATCATTCAAACTGCTCCATGCGGAAGCAGTTATTATGTTTGCCAACAATTAAAATCAAAGTATTTTAAGAATGGAAAGAGTGGAGAACTTTCTTTAAATGAAAGAATAAGTAAGGCTCATCATGCTTATCCTTGTAATGCTTCAATGGACCAAGATTCTATTCTCAAGGATTCCATACTGCATGTTGGAGGATATCTCATCAGAAATGCCATCAGACGAGAATTAAACCTTGAAGAACAAGAAGGTCAAAAGCTTGTCTATGTTATAAAATAAACATTTCTTTGATCTTTTAAAATAGTTTTTAAAAAAGCCCCGGTTCTTATCTCTCTTTTTGATTTATATCTAAAAATAGATAGTCTTGAAAAAGTTCAGCAATGCCTAGATTGTATAGAAGAAATAAGTAGTTTCTAATATCTTTCTGGTCATAATATGCCCTAAAATTGATCTTACTAAGATTATTTATTAAAAATAAAAAGATTTTTGAAAATTCATTACTAGAGTATATACAAAGTTTTATTCTTTTATACTCCATAAATGTTAAGTTCTAATTGAAGTTTAAACAATCATTACATAGGTGAGAAATTATTACTACTATAGCATGTTCATCATCTTATTGTGAAATAGAGGAGGAAGAAGAAGAATCGTTTTTTGAAGAAAATTTCTGGTATTTCATAATTCCTGCGGCGATTTTACTTGGAATTTCCATATTTTTAGAATTTGCGTTTGAAATTGTGTTAATTGCTCAGATTCTAGCAATTGCTTCAATCCTCCTTTCTAGCTCTAGAGTGGTTAAGGAAGCTATAGAAGATCTGAGTCAAAAGAAAATAACCGCAAACTTACTAATGCTTATCGCGGGTGTTGCTTCATTTTTTATATTACATGGGCAAGAAGGAGCAACAGCACTATTATTATATGCTATCGCAGAAAGGTTAGAGGAAATAACAACGGATAGGTCGAGAAATGCTATTAAAGAATTGCTCAAACTTGCTCCAGATGATGCATTGCTAAAATCTGAAAACAGATATGTAAATGTTCCCTCGAAAGAAGTAAAAATAGGCAATATCATTGGGATAAAACCGGGTATGAAAGTGCCATTAGATGGTGTAATTATAAAAGGGAGTTCTTATTTTGATGAGAGTGCAATTACTGGTGAATCGGTTCCGGTTTTTAAACAAAAAGGTGATGAGATATTTGCAGCTAGCTTAAATTCTGATAGTTTTATAGATATTGAAGTTACAAGAGAAAGTTCCAATACTATTGTAGCTCAAATTGCTGAAAGCGTGAAAATTGCTCAACAAAATAAAAGCAAACATGAAAGATTTATAGAAAAGTTTGCTAAATATTACACACCTATTATCCTTCTATCATCCATTTTAGTTATGGTTATTCCCCCCTTATTTGGATTCAATTTTTATATATGGTTCTATCGTGGATTAGTACTATTAGTAGTCTCATGTCCATGTGCGTTGACCCTATCTACTCCTTTGGCTAATATTGCATCTTTAACAAAGCAAGCACGAGAAGGCATTCTGGTAAAAGGGAATAAGTTTATAGAAAAACTTCAAGATATCGAGGTTTTTGCGTTTGATAAGACTGGTACTCTTACTGAAGGCAACTTAAAAATTTTTGATATTTATACTTATAATACTGCTAATAGATCTGATATAATTAGTATTGCAGCCAGTTTAGAAGCTCTTTCAGAACATCCAATCGCAAAAACAGTTGTGAATCAAGCAAAAGATATGGATATAACATTTCATAATGTTGATAATTTTGAAGTAATAAAAGGAAAAGGAATTAAAGGTCAAATTAACGGTGAGATGTTCTATATAGGGAGTCAAAAATTTATTGAAGATTTGAATTATGAGCTTCCTATCGATGACATTAAAAATATTGAAACCTCAGGAACAGTCCCTATTCTTTTAGGAAACAAAAATCATTTATTGGGGATAATTACAATTAGAGATGTTTTAAGAGTATCTGCTCCAATTCTAATTAATGGTTTAAGGAAGAGGGGTTATGAGACGGTTTTAATTTCTGGTGATAATCAAAGTGTATGTAATTCAATTGGAGCATGTTTAGACATTGATCAAGCTTATGGTGAACACCTACCAGATCAAAAACTTGAAGAAATAAAAAAACTAAAACAACAATATAAAGGAGTTGCTATGGTTGGTGATGGCATCAATGATGCTCCCGCTTTAGCTCTTTCAGATTTAGGAATTGCTATTGGAGCTTCTGCTTCAGATATCACTTTAGAAACTGCAGATATTATTATTATCGGCGATGATTTAAAAAAAATACTTACTTACATCGATATTGCGAAAAAAACTAATAAAAAAATAAAACAGAACATTTGGACTTCTATTATTGTTAAAGTATCTTTTGCAATTTTAACTGTTATCGGCTTTATGACTCTCTGGTTAGCAGTAGGAATAGGAGATATGGGTGTTTCTTTACTGGTTTTACTTAATAGTCTAACAATTTTTAGGTATAAATTCTTATATAAAGAACTTTCAACTGAAGAGTTAGAAAGTGAAGCTAAGTTAATTATATGTGATAATTGTCAAACTAAGGATATTATACCACAACACCATGGCAGAGATATGGTTAAAAAAGGAGATAAATTAGTTTGCTGGAAGAATATCCTAAGTAGTGAGGAATTGGAGACTTGTGATGAGGAATTGCCACTTCACTGTCCTTATTGTAATGAAAAATTAGAGTTAAAATAAGTTGTTAAAAATTTATAATTCTAAACGCATTACTAATTCATCCCCAATTTCTTTACCAGTATATTTAAAACCACATTTTTTATAAAATTCTCCCGCATTTCCATCAGACTTGGAATGACTTAATAGAAATTCTTTCGCTTTTGGCCTACTTTTTAAATGATTAATTATTAATTTCATTGCTTCTTTACCATAACCCTTTCCTTGATTTTTAGCATCGATCATAAATCTCCAAAGATAATAGGATGGGCGGTGATTTGGGTTAGATTTAGACTTTAATAAAGTATCGCTTATCATTACAAAACCAATTGGTTTGTTATCTACATAAATCGCTCGGAACCATGCATCTTTATTGAAATGGGCTTGTGTTATTGATACAGCATTAGAAGCAACTAAGCTTTTCTGCTCTGGATTGACATCTAATTGTAAAATTGACATCAAATTAATTTTTGTAATCTTTTTTAATGTAAATTTTGGCAATTTAAACAGTTATTAAATCTTTAAATTCTTTTAAATTTCTAATATTATCAAATCTTTTATCTTGTTTTGCCTTTTCAATATAATTTTTATCAAATTCTACTACTTTTGTTAATATTTCCAGTGCTTTTATTTGGTTATCTCTAAGTGATTCAAGACAAGCGAGATTATATAGTATATCAATATTAGCAGGATCTTTCTTGAGTGCCTTATTTAGAAATGATTCGGCTTTATCAAGATTTCTTAAGATCAAAAATAAATTCCCAAGGTTGTTCTGAACATCAGCAACGTTGTAAGAATAGGTTTTTGGGTCTTCATTTGCAAAGATTTTAAAGATTTTTAATGCTTCAAGGTAAAATTGTTCAGACTCTTCAAACCTCTGTAATTTGGTGTATATAGTCCCAAGGGAATTCTGGATAAGAGCAATATTGTACATATATACTTCTGGATTCTGTTCTGCTAATTGTTGAGTAATTTTTAATGCTTCAATGAACATTGGTTCTGCGTCCTCAAATTTATTTAAACTAGCATATAAGTCTCCAAGATCTAATAGAGTAAGGACAAGTTCAGGTAAAACCTGATCAGGATAATGTTCAGCTATTTTTTTTTTAATTTTTAATGCTTCAAGGTGCATTCGTTCGGCATCTTCAAATTTCATTAATTCACTATAGATAATTCCAAGGCTACTCTGAGTCTTTGCAATATCGATTAAATACATATCATAATACACTTTCGCTAATGTTTTGTAACTATCTATAGAATCAATGGATCCATCTTGAATATCCTCTAATAAGTCCAAATCAATTCCTATATTGCCAAAATCACTTGTAATTGAGGGTTCCTCAGGTAGATATATATTATAATATCGTTTCAATATCTCATTATATGCCTTTAAATCATCAATGTAAGACTTTTCTATACCCTTATACTCTTTTGAATGAAAGTCAGGTGAATGTGCATCATAATATTGCCTTTCTAGCTCTTTATATGAACTCAATGCATCGCTATATATCTTTTCTGCCTCTTCAAACCTTTTTAAATCAATATATAAAGTTCCGAGATTTTTTTGAGTTGCAGCGACATAGGGTAAATATAATCTGTAATACTTTTTGGCTAAATTTTTGTAAATATCCAAAGCTTTCAGGTATATTTTCTCTGCGTCCTCAGAATTTCCTATCACAGAAAAAAGATTTCCAAGCACGATTAGAATTGGTGCCTTATATTTATCATCAAGAACAAACAAATCTTGCGCAACATCAATTAATCTTTTGTGCCCATAATCAAATTGTGCAATATTATTGGCAATCGCTAGAAATTCATCAACTAATCCCTCAGATGGGTTTAATTTTACCTTATGAAAAAGAACCTCAATATCATCCTGAAGATCGTCTTTAAATTTCTTGCTTTTTCTTTGATAATATTGTAATGCTTTTTCATGGCTTTTATCATCAGTTAGGGGTTCTAAAGCATCTTGGATTTCTTGAGACAAGAATTCAAATACTACCTCTTTGCCTTTTTTTTTCTTTAATATTCCTGTATCCAATAATTCATCAAAGGATTTCTCTACATTTGATAATTTACAGCAGGTTTCAATAGTTTTTCTATCAATATTAGTATCTATCTCTGTATTGATAACAGATAAAATCTTAAGTAATTTAAAAGCGTCTGAATTATCTAAAAGAATTTCCTCAATAACTTTACCATAAAATATCTCTATTTGTGCTTCATCACCCACAAGATCAAAAGTCTTTAATTTATCAAAATTTATTTTTTGATAATTTTTTTTAATTAACTTTTTTAACTCAGAATGCCCCTCAGGGAGCTGTTTAATTAATTCTATTACTTTATTTGGGTATCTTATCTTAAATCACTTACCTATCTTGTAATTATTAATGTTGAATTTCATACTTTAATATTTAAATTTACTTAATGTTAAGAATCATCTATTATTAAAGAAGGTTGAAAGAAAAATCTTAAGTTAGAGTTTTTTATTTCTTTTCCTTCTGAGATATTTTTAAATCTTTCGCAAAATATGAGTCTCCGTATGGAGTATACAGAACTGCTGCGGGGCTATGTGGATTTGACCTATCTTTAGCAATTAATGTACTCACTGGAGCCATCGATAGTTGGGTAAAAGTAATATCATGTCCCACGCATAAACCAATTATTAAGTTCAAATCTGTTTGAGAATTGTTTAATAATAATGCTTGAGCAACAGGGTTACATGAGACAAAACCAAGAGGATATCCTGTTTTCGAAAATATTGTATACTCTTTAGGAATATCTACTTCTGTTTTTTTAATTGCTCCTGTCTTGCAACAAACTGAACACACTTCAAAACCATATTTATTTAATATTTCTGCTGTTTTTCTTGCTTCTCTTCGTAAACCAACACAAAAAGCTAACCCTATTTTTTTAAAATCCATTCCTTTAGCAAATTCTATAGTATCCTTTAAACGAGGCCAAAGAAGATATCCTGAAGCTTCTACGATAGATGCCATTTTTGTTGTTGTTTTTATGATTTCATCAGTTTTATAAAGATTTAACGCTTCATTTTCTATTTCAGAGTTTTTTATCATAGGACAATTTCCTATACTTTTGTTTGGTTTTCCAAGAATGCAAAAACTAATGCTATTACATTCATGACAAGTAGGATCCATTTCTAATCATTTTTTTCTTGATTTTTTTTGTGAATTTACTTTTTCTTAATATTCATTTATTTAAGACAAATTTGATTAAATGTATTAAAACTTTAATAAAAGGATTGCCCCTTATAATTTTAATCTTCAAGGAAATCTGAGTTAAATAATAAAACTTAATGAATTTATCATTGAAATTTTTATATGTAAATTAAAAGCAAGAGAGGTTTTATATAAAAGTTTTAATATCTCTCTAAGCTTTTATTCTAACGTAAAGAATTAAATAAGAAAGAATATAATCATAAATCAGCAAATACTTTAATTATCTTATAGAAATTCCCTATTTGAAATTTTAAAAAAAAAGAGTTGAAATTTATGTCTAAGGTAAGAAATTATATTTGGATATTACCTTTTATCGGAAGTATACTTACAGCAATTAGTCTTTTCACACCCGCTGTAGTTTTTCCTGGTCTCCCACATGTGCTTCAATATATGAATGGATTTTATCTAATCGTTGGTTTAGGTTTTCCTGTACCTGGTTTTTTGGCTATTCCGAGTTTAATGATTGTTGGGATTAGTTGTACAATTTTAATAACCGTTTGTACAATTATATTGTTCATCTCTCCTCTCACCCATAGAGGGAAAGAGACACCTGGTTCTTGGATAGCTCTTGGTATTCTGCTTATTGGAGGTACAATTTTCTATATTGCAGGGTCAGAACTAGGTTATTTCATATATACCATAATAAACTATGGTTTTCCACTTAGTTTTTGGCAAGGAGGCATTCCTAGTTTCGCAGTCATCGCTCCATTTATTGGAGGTGGATTATCAATTTTAGGATTTATCATAGGTAAAAGTGTTGGTAAAGAAGAAGTTGAAATAAAACCAATAAGTAAAGAAGAAACACCAGTAGTGAAAGAAGAACCCCAAGTAAGTGAAGAAATAACCCCATCAGTTTCAGAACCAATTGAAGAACCTCATGGAATTAATTTTTGTCCAGTATGTGGTGAAAAAATACCAGACAATGAGGCTAAATTTTGCCCTGGATGTGGATATAACTTAAAATCAGAATAATAACAATTTTTTTTTATGTTTTTTTTTGGAATTATTGATTATTCGAGCATGCTAGTTAAAATTTAAAAGAGATTTTATCATTTAAGTATCTTTCCTGTTTCTAAAAACCATAAATATAGATCTAATTCTGCCATGTTTAAATTTAATTTATTTCCGATACTTTTCAGAAGTAATTCGATTTCTAAATATTTTGTCTTTGTTATAGCTTTTGGTTTTTGTAGTAGGTTGTTTTTGACTAAAAGGTCTACAATATGAAAATCTATGATTGCATACTCAGTATATCCAATATTTCTTAGAAAGTGACTCGCTTCTTTATATCCAATACCTTTAATATTTCTCACTATCCATTCTCGCAGATTTCTTCCACCATCTCCTGTTTTAATGATGTCTTCCAGCTGAGAAATATTTTCTCGTGCTTCAATTATAAATTGCGATCTTATATTTGGAAAACGATATCCGAGTTCTTTGAATTTATTTGCTAGCTCATTTTCAGTAAAAGTGAGAAAACCGTCTTTAACGCGTTCATGCACCTCAATACATTTCACAGCGCTACAGTTAGCCGTCATAATACAAAAACAGAGTTCTTTAAAAATTGCTTCTTTTTGTTGGTGTTTAATAATACTAAATTCAGCTAAACGAGAGTCAATACGGGATTTTATTTCGCTGTCTTTTAGAATTAATATTTTATTTAGGAGCTCTTGCATTTTTTAAGCATACTAATCCAATTATAAAGTAATCATTAAAATTTTTAGGAATTTTAAATAATTATTATTTAAAAAAATAAGTTATTCGGACTATTTACAAAAATTTTGCGGGAATTGTCAAGTTTGGTCAAAAGCGATGGTGATTTTAATTGGTCTCATGTAAATGAAACTTAATTTTAGAACTTTTTAAATTATTAAGTATCTTATCAGGTAACTTATTATTGGCGATCCATAATTCTTGAAGGTTACTAAGATTCTCTATTCCCTTCATTTCTTTTAACTCATTAGAATGAAGATATAATCTCTGTAACATTTGGAGATTATTTAATCTATTTATTCGTGTAATTTGATTATAACTAAGATCTAAGGATGTTAAGTTTGTAAGACTCTCTAAACCTTTAATCTCTTTTATTCGATTGCCACCAAGGCTCAATTTTTCTAATTTTCTCAAGTTCTCTAAACCTTTAATCTCTTCTATCTTGTTATCCCAAAGATAAAGTTCCCTTAAATTGATAAGATTTTCTATTCCTTTAATTTCTTTTATATGATTCTTATTTAAAATTAATTTCATTAAATTAATTAGAGGTCTTAACCCTTTAATCTCCACAAGCTGATTCTCACTAAGATTCAGTTTTTCTAATTGAGTGAAATATTCAATTCCTTTAAGATAAGTTAATTTATTGGCTGTAAGATTCAATTTTTTAATTATTTTTAGATTATCAAGCCATTTTATTTCAGAAACGTCAATGTCATTAAATTTATTTAATAATAGAAAAATTAACTTTGGGTCTTCTTTAATTATGGGTGATGAGTTTAAATTTTCAAATAAGATTTGAATCTCTTCTTTACTAAAATAATTTAAAAAATTTTCTTCAAGGAAATAGGAAATAACATTTGGATTACCTCTAATAAATCTTTTTATAATCTCATCTTTAAACACTTTTTTTGCTTTAGGATCTCCTACTTCGGTTAACTTTTTAAGTAGTGGAAATTTTTGGTATTATGCTAGGTTTTATTCTGATGATGCTGTCGCATGCTGGGAATGGGCAGATGGAGATTTATTTACTCAAATGCTCCAGAATCCTCAGATTTCTAATGAACTATCCATATATACATTTTTTTAAATCTAAAAATAAATTCTAAAATTTTTTTCTTTTTATTATTCTTTTTTATTTAATTGTAATTATGGGAGTTAAATTACAAAACATAATTGTTCGAAAACAAATCGATTATTTACCTCTTATTTTTTTTCTATCAATGTACATATAATATAGAGTACTTAATATTTATAAACGAGAGAGGTTAAAAAATGAATGAAGAGATTAAAAAAGAACTAAAAGAGAGTATATTAAGATTAAAATCATTTAGAATAGGAAGTGGATGGACTTTAGGAACAAAAAAAACAGCGGACGTTTTAAAGGAGCTAATAAAATCTGTAGTTTCAATCCAAAAGATTTTAACAGAGCAAGATAAGTAGATTTTGAATAGGACTTTCTAAATATATAACTTTTTTAAACTTAATGGTAAAAAAATTTGGTTGTCTCAATAGCTTTTAGACATTCACACATAAATTAAAAATGTTTTATACTCAAATACTTATTAAGAAAGCACCTAAATTATACTTAATAAGAATAGTGAGATAAATTCCAATGACAGAAATCTTTAATTAAAGAAATATGGTGTTTTTATTAAAATAGATAAACCAATTTTAGCTTGGACATTTGATGACTTAAAATTACTACGCGATGATCCTTATAATGTAGAGGATCGGAATATTGAATATAAGGAGCAATATAGTAGAGATGTTAGTGAGTTAAGAAAAGATATAGTTTCATTTGCCAATTCCGAGGTAGGTGGTTATATATTGTATGGGATAAGAGATGATCCATTTGAACTTATAGGTATAAGTAGGGATCAGCTTGACAATTTAAAAAATGCCATTGATACCATTATTAATATTAAGATCGACCCACACCTTGATCCACCGCCTATTATAAATCCTATATTCTTATCTAACGGTTTGTATATCTTGGGGGTTCAGATATTCCCAAAAGAAAAAGGTTTGTATGCAATCCGGAAAAAAAATAATCCAAATAACCCTAATTTTCTATATTATTCATTTTGGATTCGATCAGATGGCCGTAAAAGACAACTTTCAATGGAAGAGGTGAATTCATATATTATTAAGACCGACCCCTATAGAAAATATATCAAAGTTAGAGTAGAATTTGGTCTAGTAGGAAAATCAGGTAAAGTAGAAGAGTACGTAAGTGTACATGGCGTAAATAAATCTGTCCGGCCTATAACAGTTGGCAGTTATGGGTTCCAGATTTTAAATAAAAATGATGATAAATGGTTTGGTTTATGGTTACCAGCACCTAATTATAGGTATCCAACAACTATTTTCAATACACCTCCAAACACAAAATTGTTAGATGGTGATAAATGTTCAGGATACTACCCAATATCGATGTTTAGAGAAGATCTCTCTAATCATAATCTAACTTTGCCAACAAAAATAAAAGGATTTATATATACCAATGATGGAGTATTTTATTCAGAAGAAAAAGACTTGAATGAGAATATGATCTCTAAATCATCAAGAACTTAGGCTGGATTTAGGTATATAAACCATTTTTTGAAAAAGAATAAAGAAATCTAGTGTTATTTTATTCTTTTGTCGTTTCAATAAAAGCTATTACTTTCTCCTGAATGAATTGAAAATATTCTTTTACAGCGTGATAGGAAATTTCAATAATAGAATGTTCTGGAATATCCTTTATATTATGAGTAACTTGATTTCGAGCTTCATGTAATTTCTCTATATGTTCCCATTGCTTAAATTCCCTTTTTAAATCAATTCCAAATGCTCCTTCTATTATTTCTTCTTTAAGTTTATAAGACTTATTATATTTTTTTTCAAAACTGATCTCATCTTCATAATATACGAAATTTGCTGCGGCTTTGAAGAATTGTTTATTGAATCCCTCAAATAAGATGATCAAATATACCGCAGCCATATTGAAGAGTATCAAAGGTTTTCTTCCTATATTATTAGCTTTGGATTTTAGGAAATTTAAAGTCTCATTTATCAGTTCATATGTTTCTATTAACTCCTTTTCATAATTTTGAGTTATTTTTTTTAAGATTTTATGGATTTGAAGTACTTTAAGTGGTTGGGCTATATATTTATTTTTTATATCTTCCATATATGGTTCTTTAGATCTTTTTATTTAAAAAAAAAACTTGATCTTTTTGAATTCTTGAGATTGAATTGAATTTTCCTTTAAATAGTTCTATTATAATATCTTTATAACATAATTTTGAGATGATATAATTGGAACTTCTTGGAAAATCTTTTATAATGGTTATCTATCCTGACGATTTTAATTTCTATCACCAAAAAGTCTTTTATACTGATTTTGGGTTTGTGGTGATCAGTGAGTCTGAATTCTTTAGGGATAGTATGTATAAGTTATGCAAAAAATGTCATGAAGTGCGAAGGAAGCGATTTGGACCAAAAATCATCACTAGCATTCGAAAAAAGATGAAAGAGATTGCCAAAGAACCTCTAAAAGATGAACGTGTTGTATTAGAGTTAGTTGCACTTTTTTTTGATATTATGTATTACACCGCGGTTTCTCATGACAAGGATGGTCATTTGCGTAAATTTACTACGTTTGATGGAAGATCAATTAAGTATTTCGCTTATTTTGGCTCCACGGATTATGATAGAGTGCGTTTAATTGAGAAAATTCAAGAAACGCTTGAGACGGTAAGAAATAAAAATAAAATAGGTTCTTGTTTTGAAATTTTACAGGTCGGTAATTAGTAAAAATAATTAAAATAATCTTTTTTCTATTCATATTCTCTGCTTCTAATTTAGATATCTAATTCTAAGATGTTTCAATGTTTCAAGCAATCACACAGAACATTAGAAACATATCACTTAACCAATGAAATAAGGCATCTTGAAGATCTTAATCTTTTGATTTTTCGCGTATTTGGTCAGATCTGCCGAAATAGACACTTTAGAGAAGAAAATAAAAAAATCAAATTAAAAGGAGGTTAGATAAATGGAATTCAAATTCGTAATGAAATAAGACGACTACAAAGACTTGAAAGTTTCTCAAATCTAAAACTTAAGGAGGGAGAAAGCAAATAACACGTTCTTTAACCATATTTGATATACAAGGGTTAGCATATCAAACCCATTCGGTTGTATGAATATAACGAGGAATTAATCGATAATAACTCATCCATTTAATGATAACAATAAAAAAATTGTTAAGAATTATTAAAATCTAAATAGAATGCAAGATTTCTTAATTAAAAGGAGTTATAGGTGAGTTTCTCGATTTTGAAAAAAGCTTGCGGGAATAGCCAAGCCTGGTCAACGGTGCTGGACTCAGAATCCAGTCTCAAAGGAGTTCGGGAGTTCAAATCTCCCTTCCCGCATTAGATATTTTTAAAAGTCAAAATAGTAATATATTAGTAAAATTATATAGTAATATAAATTGAAGACTGATTAACCAAGATTATGTCAGATGATAAATTACCAGAACAAGAAAAAGAGAAAATTATTGTTTTTCAATATAATGATGAATTAAGTGAATTCCAAGAATTAGAATTGGCAGATGATATTCAAATAACTGAACTTTTAGATCCAGATTTCGTTTTACTTTTTGTTGATCCTATTCATTATAGAGTGTGGATTTGGCATGGGAGTAATACTACTACAAGGATGAAATTTATTGCTGCTAAATTAGCACCGAGCGTTAGGGATAGGTATGGGATTGGTTTTAAAATAAGTGCTGTTGATGAGGGTAATGAAACTTTAGGTTTCAAAGTAGCCGCAGGTATCGAAAAAGAACCTGAGTATGTAGAAGCACAGACTGGGCCTACATATGAGGGAACTGAACAAGATTTGGAATTGCTTGAAAAACTATCAAAAGAAAAAATTCTATTACTTATTGAAAAAGCTGACATACCTGAAGGTTATGAAAGAAAACTTGTTATTGTAAATAACAAAGTATATGCGTACAAAGAATACGACAGAAATTATTTGGATTCAGTTATAAAAGAGAAGAAAATCTTTCCCTTAAAAGAAGATATCGATGATGGTCCCTACTTAGCAGAAAATTACATTCCTAGGATACTTTTTTCATTCAATAACGTGATATTAATTGAACTTTTACAAAAAACAGATAAGAAAAAAAAGAAAGAAAATGAAGAAAAAAATTAATTTTAAAATCATCTCTTTTTGAAAGAAAGTACATTGTCTCATGTTCGACGTGGCCCTTCTCAGCTTCACAGGATATCATTAAGAAAAAGGCATAAGAAAAGAAAAATACTTGGGATAGTTATTATAGTAGTTATTTTTATTAGCATAATCTTAAGTATTATTTTTATAAGTCTTTCAATGCCTTAAAATGCTCTTAAATCATTAATTTTATAATTCTAATTCGTTTACCTTAATTATCATAAAGAATATGGAAATTAAATTGAAACTTAAAAAGATTGACTTTGTTTTCATTATTTTACTTATAGCCTTAGCTATAATAGTAATAGATCTTTTATTAAATGAATCTCATAGAGAACTTATAGAAAATATTTCGCTTTATGCCCCCTTTCAAGATTTAGGCTCTGGTCTTCTCATTACTTTTTGGGTGTGTATGATTGGAAACTTACTCCCTGTCCCTACTCCGTATATTTTTGTAGTTTGTTTTAGTTCCCTACCTTTTCGACAAATGAATATTTTTATTCCCCTTTTAGTAGGATTTATCGCGTCATTAGGATGCTTGGTAGGAGAGATGGGGGGTTATCTTGTTGGTAGAGGAGCTTCAGAAGTAATTTCAGTTGAACGTAAAGAAAACTTAAAAAAATATCAACAATATCTAATGGAACATCCAAAACTTGCCCCCTTTCTAATATTTCTTTTTGGATTTACCCCATTAAATGATGATATGATTACAATACCATTGGGTTTGATAAAATATGATGTGAAAAAGACAATTTTTTGGGTATGGCTTGGAAAATTAGGATTAATGCTTATTTTTGCGTATAATTTATTTAATATATGTATTTTCTTGGGGGCAGAAAATTGGATATTAAGTATAATTACTATGTATTTTACTGTTATTACAGTTTACCTCATGTTAAAGGTAAATATTGTGGATCTCTTTAATAAAATAAAGAAAAGAAAATAGATTGGAGCGCAAATATATATTTTTTAAAAATTAGCTAAAATTCCCTTAATTAACTGTATTTCTGAATAATGTATTCCTGCAAAGACCAAGCATATTTTTCAAGATTTAATATTAGGATTTTTTGCTGAACTACTCTTAGGTAAGGCACATCTAATTGTGTAAATAATGATTTTAATTTATCAATATTTTCAAATATACCTACAATAATTTTCCAGTCATGAGCCCACTCATAATCTTGAATTTGTTCCATTTATAGAATCATCTCTATTAATGAGATATTGAAAATATAATCTCTGAGGATATTCATACAAACATGCCTTTATAAATATTTAGATACTGATAAATTTCTAACAAATAAAAAAAGATTATTAAAAATTTTTAGGCATACTTATTTTGCATTAATTACTACTGTCTCAGAGGTATTTTGCATGATTCTTATTCTTCTTTTAGAATCTCCTGAGTTTTTGATGATTCCAATGATAAAATCTAATATTAGAAAAGGAGAACTCTTAAAAATATTATTAATAGCATAATTCTTTGTTGTTGCGGCACTTAAAGTCTTCTCATCTACAGTCTTAATTTTCATTGCCATTTTCCCTACAGTCTGGCCATTTTTACCAGCTTCAAAGCCCCAGTGATATAAAAATCCAAGCATCCAATCAAAGGGAAAGCCGACATACCACCATCCACCCAGAGGATCGAAAATATTAAAAGGTATCCACGAGATAAAGATGACAAATGAAAGAGTGGAACCAATTAGACCGATAATGATGCTATCAATAATGAGAGCAATTAATCTACTTCCAAAACCTGCGTATTCTACGTTAGCTGAATCTGTTTTAACAAATTCCTCTTTTACTCCTAAATCTGCTCCACAAGAAGGACAAAAAGTTGCTTCTGGTTCTAATTCATTTCCACATTTGGAACAAAATTTTATTGACAATCTGTTCTTACACCAAAATTTTTTTTAATTTCAAATGTTGGTTATTTTATTTATATTTATAGGTTATAAATTTTAATAGAAAAAACCTCTATAAGTACATTTGAAAATTTTTTTCAATAACACCTTTGGTCTGTTTGAATTCAGAAACATTAATTAATTTATTTAGATCTTGAATTTCAGTTAATTCTTTTTCATATTTATTTTTAAATTCTTTAGCAAATTTATCCATTAGTTTTTTTAAAATAGGATTTTTACGATTAGTTATTAACATCACAGCAAATCCAAGACTATCATAATTTACGATAATATCTGAGTTGTCAGTTTGGATTACTTCGATTTGGTCTTTTGGATCAACAAATTCAGAGAGAATATGGTTGATTCCTATAAGAATATTTCCCCATATAGTTGAATCAACCTGATTATTTTCAGTTCCAAATTGATAGGAATATAATAAAATACCTGATTTATGGTAAATATTGATGTAATAAATTTTATTTGTTAATTCTGAAAACATTTCGGGTTTTCTCACTAACATATAACAAATCGACAAGATATTAATCCATAAAGAAAGAATATGTAATTCTCTAAAAATCGAGACCTGAAAAGTAATATATAAAATATACATTAAGATGGGGACAAAAAAGATAAATGTATTAACAATTAAACCCTTAACCGGTTCTTTATTCCTTGCTTTAGTATATATCACATAAGAAAGTAAGAAATAATAAAGCACAAAGGATAATTGAAATATTCCTATGATTAATCCAGTCATAAGATTAAATATGTAATTTATTATTGAAATATCATTAACCAAAAATGGGGGAGAATTGAGAGAATTGATGGAAATCTGAACCGAATTTGGTGAAAAAAACGATCCAATTAATAACCCAAAAAGTGTAGTAAAGACTAAAAAAGGAAAATATGGAATCCTCTTGAATTCGTTTAAAAATGTGTAGATTAATGAAGTAATAAATAACGATATAAAACCAGATATTAAAGAAAGTTTCCATAATAAGATGTTGATGCTTTCAGAAAATAAAATTAGTACCGAAAACATATAAAGAGTAGAATAAATTATAACAGCATTGAAAATCGCTAAGAAATTTAAAATTGCTGTAAATCTTATACCATATTTGCCATGATATTTGAAGATGAAAATCAGGGTATATATACTAACACATAAAGTGAAAACAAATCCAATTATTATTATTATCAAGAATACACTGGACATATAATTTATTCACAAATATAATTTGTTTATCTTTACCTACGATGTGATTTCTATAAATAATATATTAATATCAAGTATATTATTGATTATAGAAGGCACAGTCATAAATATAATTTTATTTTATTATTGATAAAAGCTAACATTAATTTAAAAAAATCAGTTATATTAGATTTCTTTTTTCAAAAAACCTATTTTTCTAATCTGATTAACCTTTTATTATAAAAGGCTCAAAAAATTCTAATATCATGTCTTTTGCATTTCTAAATTCTGAGACATCAATAAGACCAGTCAGATTCTTCAATTTTTCTTTATTTAAGCCTGTGAATTTTTTCATAAAATTGCTCACGGCTTTATCGATAAAAGCATTTTTATGATTAGTAGTTAATAATAGAGCGTAACCATGATTAATATCATATTCAAATATAATATCTCTATTCTGCATTTTAATGAGACCTAATTGATCTTTTTTATTAATAAAATTTGAAAGAATATGATTAATTCCTATAAGTATAGACCCTTTTAAGAGAGATTCGTCTGTTTCTTCTCCAGTCTCGAAATTATATGAATAAAGAAGAATTCCACTTCTATGAAAGATAATAAAATCATAGATCTTATTAGTTAGTTCAATGAATAGAAAAGGCTTTTTAATTAAATAATAGGACGCAAAAATTGCACCGACTAAATAAAGAGCACCATAAAAATACCTGATTATGATGTTTTGCGATATAATATAAACAGAATATAAAATTGTAATAAGACAAAATTCAAAGGTAAGAATAATTACCATTTTTCTTGATTTATTATCTCGAATACGGAAATAATTTTTTATAAGATTATAGCACATTACACCAATTATAATAGAATTATAACTTAGTAGAAAATACAAGAGTATCATGTTCTGAAATATAAAACTATAGAATCCATTATTTAAATTAATTGTAAATGAATCGGGAATGAATAACAACCCCAAAATTATCCCGATCATTAGTGAATAAAAAAGCATTGAAAAAACTGCTTTCTTTTCGAAAATAATTACAAAGCTATGAATAAGACTCAACATACTTAAAGAAAAAACCCAAAAAAATATTGAGAGATACCACAATGCGAGTACAATATCTTCTGTAAAATAAGTCTCTGCGGATAAAAAGAAAAATGTGAAAAATAGCATCCCCAAAAATAAATAAATTGAGCCGTTTAAAAAGACATTTAGTTTACTACCGAAATTTCTGCGATTGAAATAAAGAAAAGAAAGCCCAATCATAGAAATGATTATTGAAACTATGATCAGAAATATATCGATTATCATAATTCATCTATGAATTCCTTTTACTCAGACAAAAAACATATAGGTTAATATTATTTAAATTTGATATATTTAAGAATCTTATTTCTCAATTTGTATTTTATTCAATTTTATAACATTGTCTCAATATTTAATTTCTACTATTAAATTACAAATAATAAAAAAGAAATATTCTTATAATTTAATTTTAAAAAAAGGGTCTCAAGTTTCAATTCTATATGCAAGATTTTATTGATTATCTGGAAAAGGAAAATGTTATTGGAAATTTAAAACAATTTCATAAAGTTAGCTTGAATAATCATAATGGCGATGTTTTCCTAAATAGAATAATTGAAAGTCTTGGTTCATTTAATAATGCCGAAAATACCATAAAAGATAGTATCTCCTTTGATTTATATGATATTACTTTTGATGTGTTTAGTAAGATATATGAAAAGACGCGAAATCATAAAGAGAAAAAAAAACTTGGTGAATTTTATACTCCCTCTCCTGTAGTTAAATATATCTTAGATGCTGTAGATTATAATTACCTTAAGCAGATTGAAACAAAAAAATTAATTGATATTAGCTGTGGTTCTGGAAGTTTTATCATCCAGGCAATTAGAATTTTGATTGAAAGATGTCTTAGAATTTATAAACGAGAAATAATTTCTGAATTAACAGTTGAAGAAGCTAAAGGTATAATTTCAATAGTTAAAAAGAGTATTTTTGGCATAGATATTAATCCAATTGCTTGTATTTTATGTCAGATTAATATTCATTTCACTTTATTCGAATTATTAAATTTGATTTTATCTTTTGAGCCAAACTATCATCTACCATGGTTCAATATAAAAAATTTTAACACATTAATGATTGACAGTGAAAAAAAGTATGATTATGTAGTAGGAAACCCTCCCTATTTATTTATAAGAGATATTCCCTTAGATCAAAGGCAAATTATTGAAACATCTAATTTTGAAACTAATGATGGTCAATACGATTATTATCAGATATTTATGGAACTTGGAATAAAGATTTTGAAAAAAGGGGGCATGTTAGGTTATATCGTCCCAGATTCACTTTTAGCTCTTTCAAATCGGTCAATTCTTAGGAAATATATATATAATTCTACAAAAATTAAAGAAATTTATCATACAGGCCCAAAATTCAGTGATCCTGTTGTTTCAAATATTATTATAATTTTAGAAAAGGAAGATGATATATCAGAAAGAAAAAGTAACTATATCAAATTAAAAGTGTTAAATCAACACGAAGAATCTATCCCCCAAAATATTATAGAAAAGTGGAATTATAAATTTTTAATCCATTTAAATGAAATTGATATATTAATTCTTGAGCAATTAAGCACAAAATTTCTGAAATTAAAGGATTTATCAAAGAAATATAATATTAAACTAGTATTAGGTAGGGGAGTTGAGCTAACTAAAAAAGGAAAGATAATATTTTGTAAAATATGTAATAAATATTTGCCAATTCCTCAAAAGAAATTAAAATGTCATATATGTAACTCACCTCTAAATGAAAAGAATAGTGAAAACATAGTTTATGAAGCAATTCCTTCAAATGCGACAAAAGATAATTTTCAATTATTTCTATATTCTATAATCCGTTATCAGATAACTCAATACAAATATATTGATACTTCTAAAGTCGGAATAAATTATAAAGAGTTTAGCCTTTATGAAGATCGCATAATAATAAGACAATTAAGCCAAAATAGTAAAATTTGTGCTACATATGATAAGAATTTATCACTAACTTCTCAATCTTTTTATAATTTAAGAATCAAACAATCCCCTATTTCTGAATTTAATAATTTTTATTTATTAGGGCTTTTAAATTCAATGCTTTTCTCATATTTCTTCATTAAATCCTTTGGAACTTATAAAAAATTATTTCCAAGAATTTTAATAGAAAAAATAGAAGATTTTCCGATTAAAGTTCCTATTTCTAATAAAGAAAAAGAGAATGCTAAAAAAATAATAGAAAATGTTAAACTCATTTTAGAAAACTTTGATGAATTGGAACATCTCCAAGAAACCATCGATTTATTAGTTTTTAATTTATATGAGATTACTGATAATAACCGAAAATACATCCTGAATTATTTGAAAACTCTTAATAATTAAAATTTAATCGCTTGGTTTAATGAGATCTCTTTTTGGAATCGTAAGTCTTTAATATTTTATCCCATTTATCCGCTAATTCATTTAAATTAGTTCTTCTAAAGAGTTTTACTGCTCTGTCTAAGAGTTGGGCTATATTTTCTTCATATTTTATGATATCAGAATCACGAGATGATGTGTCTATCATGATTGAAAAAAGATAATAAATGAATTTAAAATAGAATGGTATGTAGAACTGGACTTAGATATGACTTTAATATTATCCAAATACCTATATTTATATTATTTTTATATTATCTAAGAATATAGTAATTTAAAAAAAAGTTGAATACCAATGGAACGGCTTCAAAGTACTAATCTGTTAAAAGAAATTTTAAAAAATTATTTTAATGAAGTGGAAGGTATTTTAGGAGTGGCTATATGTGATAGAAACGGATTTATTATCGCTTCAGAGTCTAAGCAAGAAAATAAGGAGGAATCAGATGCAATAATTGGAGCATTATCAGCCACGCTAGATCAGGCTTACATAGATAGAATTAAAGCCGAGTTTGGAACAACAGATAGTTTCTTTAATATCACAGAGACAGGGGATAAGAAGTTTATTTTTAGTTCAATGGGGCCAAATTCAATTTTATCAACAGTAGCAGATCAATCCACAGCGGATATTGAATTAAAGGTTTATTCTGAACATATAGCTTCTAAAATTGAACTTATTTTACTTGGAAATCAATTTGTATCACCAAAGATACCTGAGATTATAAAAGCATTGTCAAAAACTCGAGGAGGTCAACTTCCAAATTTAGCAGGAGAATATTCAAATAAATTAATATTAACGGGAGATTATCAGGTTGGTAAAACATCATTAATTAGACGATTTATCAAAAATAGATTCGAGAAAGACTATATTAGTACAATCGGAGTCCAATTAAGCAAAAAAACGGTAATTTTAAGCGAAAAGACAAAATTGAATTTTATTATATGGGATATTGGAGGCCAAAGTCAATTTGACTTGAATAGAGCAAGATTCTATAACGGAGCTAATGCCGCATTCATAGTTGTAGATAGAACTCGTCCAAATAATCTAAAAAGTATTGAAAAATGGTATAATGAGATTCAAAAAACACTTAAAAGAACGATCCCTGTAGTAATTGTGGGAAACAAATCAGATCTAGTGGATGAAATTGTAATAAGTGAAGAAGAGATAAAGGAGGTTGCTAACGAATTTGGTTTTCATTATATTCTTACATCAGCTTTAACGGGTGAGAATGTTAATGATGCTTTCTTATATATTGCGTATAGAGTTGTAGAAAACCTTTAATACATTCATTACAAACTTTTTTATGAATTCTTATTTTTTTTAATAATTGATAAACTATCTATATAAAATATAATAATTTAAAATAATTTGAAGGAGGTTAAAAAAAATAGTACTTAAAATTATTTGGCATGATGTAGTTGCAACTTGAAACGCTCAAGGCTATGTAATGGGATTTTCAATTAAAGAACTGACATACAAAGGAAAGTATCTTGTATATCTTAGTGAACAAGAATTAACTGGTCCTTGGTTTAGCTTTACACTAGAAGGGAAAGAAATTGGAACAATTCCAGTGATTCTCAAAAATATCGAGCCAACACCGATATACAATATGGTAAATACTCGTACGGGGACTGCTATAAGTAGAATTACTTTAGATTTTAATATTACAGAGTATTTTAAGAAATTGTCTCAAGAACAAAATTTGAAATCGATCCCAATAGAAAAAAAACAATTCGTTCGTGTGTACAAAGACATTTTCAATCCACCTCACATACCCTACATTAGTACTTTTTTCACGATTAAAAACATTTCAGATTTTGCATTGAAAGATTTTTCAATGTATTTTGTTTTTGATTTTGATATAAATGGACTTATGGGTTATGATAATGATCTATCCGACTATGATGAAGAAAGTGACGTTATTTACCAATATGATAATACGGGTTTATATGGTGGGTTTTCTCCTCTATCAAAATCAACAAACTACGAGTCATGTCTAACAAAAGATTTCAAAATCGATAGAAAGACTATGAACCTTTCAAATACTATATATAAAGGACAAGGAGAAATATTATCTGCTATGCAAATTGAATTTATGACTTTAGAACCTGATCATTCTTTTCAAACAGCTCTTGTTATTTCTGGTGGTTTTAGCAAAGAAGAACTAATTGAAAATATCAAAGAAGGAAAAAAAAATGCTATGAAACATTTACATCAGGTAAATAGATCAGTGAAATCTGAACAAAGGAATCTTCAGGAAGCAGGTTTTATAAAGATTAATCTCCAGCAAGCCGAAGAAGATTGTGAATAAAAAAAATCCAAAATAATGACTCAAATAAAAAAACCCTTTTAAGGAAAGTTATTTGATGAATGCTCTGCTCGAGGAAGGATTTAAACAATTTATCTATTTATTGTGCAAATTCAAATTTTTGATGGTTTAGAATAAATTTATTCTCATCTTCACTATAATTTTTTATACAATATAATAAAACATCTATTTCCTGTTTCGTAATTACTGGAAATTTATAGAGAGCTGAGTTATATTTAATATCTTTAACCTTATTCCTATAATGCTTAATAAATTCAAGATGTTGATGTAATCTATTATTATTTATTTCATTATTTAATTTTCTAAGCTTACCCATATTTTTTTTAAACAATCCCATGAATTTAGAATTGATTTCATACCCAATTGAATTTCTTGCAGAGATCATGGCAGCTAATGAGGTTGTTCCTGTTCCCCAGAACGGGTCTAAAACCATATCTTCATATAATGAAAACATATTAATTAAGCGATAAGGGATTTCTAAAGGGAAAGCTGCTGATCGTTTCCTTATATTCTTTTGATTAATATTGTTTTCATTTAAATTCTGAGAAATCCCTCTTACGTCCTCCCACACATCTGAAAACCATTTGTTCCTCTCTTCCCAGAAAAAAGCGCTATTATATCTATTTTCCGATTTCGGTGGCATTTTTCGTTTAATATAACCTTTTCTAAAAATTAAAATATATTCATGTTCAAGAGTAACATATGCATTTGGAGGGAGCATGCCGGAACCCATGAATTTATTTGGACTATTTGTTGGTTTTCTCCATAAAATGCACGGTAATTCAATAAAATCATTTTCTTGGAAAAAATTAGTTATTTTAACATGATTAGGAAATAATTGAAAAGTCTTACCGATTTTTCTTGTGGCATCTCCAATATTTACACAAGCTATTCCTCCTATTTTTAACACCCGTGTAACTTCAATCCACACTTTATCTAGCTCTTGATGCATTAAATTAAATGCTCTCTTACCATCCTTATCTTCAAGGGTTTGTTTAATCTCACCATTTAAAGAAGAAAATAATGAATCCCACATCTCAATCATTGGATATGGGGGTGAGGTTATCATTAAATCTATGGAATCTGATTCAACCTCAGACAAATTAGAAGAATCTTTAAAATATACCTTATGAGTTGTTTCCATTATCACTTTATTGTTTTTCTTATTATTTCTTGTTAATATTTAATAATTAAAAATTCAAATTCTATACAACAATATTTTATTTTAAATTTATATAAATTATTATCAAATTTTAGATTAAGATGAGTCGAAGCAATAAAGTTAATCAAGTTATATTAATCATCCTTGATGATGTTCGCGCTGAGCATTTATTTAACTTGATGAAGGAAGGAAGGCTTCCAAATATAGCAAAAATTGCTGAAGATGGGATTAAATGTTTTAATTGTGTTACATCTTATCCTGCCATTACATTTCCTTGTTATGGAAACATTGTAACAGGTGCTTATTCAGGGTATTTTCCTAAGGAAGGAAGTGGAATTCCAATGTATCATTGGGTTAATAGAATGGACCCTCCATCAACGAGTAAAAAGTTTCCCTTCATTCGAAATTATGGAGATAGGAAATATGTACTTAAAGTAAATAAAGATATTGGAAAAAATGTCAAAACTATTTTTGAACAACCACCTGAAGGAAACATGTTGAGTTCTACATGTTTTTTATATCGTGGAGCTTATTTTGTACTTGCAGAAAATTTTTTTGATGTGGAGCCTATTTTTAAAAATATTTCTGACGTTTTTCAAAATCCTGGGAATTATTATGCAAATAAAGAAGTTCCGTTAATAACTGTAGGTTATGTCCCTCATACAGATGAAATTATGCATAAAAAAGGTTTTGACCATCAAGATTATATCAACCTAATAATTGAGTGTGATAAATATCTAGGGTTTTTAATGAATACTTTAAAAAAAACGGGATATTATGATAGTACGGCAATTGGGATAATTTCTGACCATGGTAATTTTAAAGCAAAAAAATTATTTGACCTCGAACCATTTTTTCAAAAAAAAGGGTTAAAACCATACGTTCCTGAGAAAGGGATCGGAGATTTTGATTGCAATTTTGGTTCAGTTGGCTTTTTTAATTTTCCAGGAGATACTTGGCATCATCATCCCTCGATTCAACAGATGCAAAAATTCAAACCTAATGGTGTTGGAAAGCATGAATTGAACCTTATTGATACTCTTTGGGAAATTCCAGGTGTTAAATATATGTATTATAGAGAAGATAATAATAAGCCAGAAAAGGGAATAATTCACATTGAATATCGAGAAAAGAGCTCTGAAAAAAGAATGAATGGAATGATAGAATACCAGGGTTTTGGTAAAGAACAAAAAACAAGATTTACTTTTGATGGAGATGATTTTTATAAATACAGCGAGATTGAGAAGTCAGCCAGGATTCTTGATAATAAATTTCATACCATAGATGAATGGTTAGAAGCTACAAATCAGATTAATTTTCCAATGATAGTTGATCAAATTCCACGTTATTTCAAAAATCCTCGATCTTGTGATATTATAGTCTCGACTTTAGGTGATTATTACTTCAACTATGAACATGGAAAAACAGTTGGTGATTCACCATACTCTCATGATAATGGACTAAGAGAGTCGATGATTGTCCCTTTTATTATTGGTGGTTCTCTAGAAATTCCATCAAAAGAATTATCATATTGTAAAACAACAGATATGGTTCCAACTTTATTGGATTTATTAGGAATAAAACCAAACACAAGTGTAATTGGTAAATCTATATTAGATGCCAATTAATTGAGATTTTAAATTCTTATAGAAGTAAATTAAATAATTATTAATAAAGAAAAGAACAAATTATTTTCGAGTACAATAAGAATGAAAGCAAATAATATCATAATCGTTCCAGAAACTCATTGGGATAGAGAGTGGTATCTCACTTTTCAAGAATTTCGAGCTAGGCTTGTAATTATGATGGATAAATTATTGGATATTCTAAAAACTGATCCTGAATATAGTAATTTTGTATTAGATGGCCAAACCATTCCTTTAGAGGATAATTTAGAAGTCTCCATTAGTAATGATTCAAGCACTTTTGCAGTATTAAATAAGGGCTTGCCAGAATATGAAGCTAAAATAAATGAGGATAATACAATTACATTTGTAATAACTCTTTTACGATGTATTGAGTGGCTATCCCGTGATGATTTTGCGTCTAGAATGTCTCATGCAGGTCCAGGTTTTAGTACTCCAGGTGCGCAATGTCTCAGCAAATATTCATTTGAATTAGCAGTAGTTACTTCATCAGAATCAAACTGGTTAGATTCAGAAGTACACCTTAAAGGAAAGGAATTTAACAATCCGCTTAAACCAATCTTTCCAGCAATGGCTCAAAGTCCCTTTAGAATGTCAAATAAAGTTGTATTAAAGCCAACTGGAGTGTTATCCTATCTTTTTAAACCTAATAAGAACCAATTTGAATCTTACCTTCCACCGATTTTTAGATTTCTTGAAATTGATAATAAAAGTGTCGTTTTAAGTGCATTAAAACAAGCTGAAGAAGGAGATTCTCTTATTATAAGATTTTATAATATATCTTCTATTCCTCAAAAAGCGATTTTAACATTTTACGAGAAAATATCTATTAAAAATGTTATAATTGTAAACTTTCTTGAAGAAAAACCAAAAAATGATATTAAAGCAAAAGTTAATAATTATGCACAAAATAAGCTCGAAATTACATTACAACCTCATATAATAGCTACATTTAAAATTGTTTTTGAATTAATTTGGTGATTTAATTAAATTTAAAACTTCAAATTAATGAAAAATTAGATCTTAATTTTTTCTCTAATGGTTAAGAGTATTGAAAATCTGAAATTCCTTTTATTTTAGCAAATTAAATGTAGTATACTGACTATAAAATACAGTATTAATAAAAAAATCGTGATACTCAATGAAATTTATCGAATACTCAAAGAAATATATTCCTAAGATAAATAACGCGATAAAATCGATCTATGATAGGAAACTGAATAGTAAAAAAAACCCATTTTTAAAGGATTACTACTCAGAATTAAAGGATTACTTTCTATCAGGTGGAAAGAGAATCAGGCCATTATTATGTATTGCTAGCTTTAATGCTTTTAATGAGAAAATAGATGAAAAAATTGTTTTACCAAGTGTTGGGGTGGAATTCCTTCATAATGCCTCATTGATCCATGACGACATTATCGATAAAGATAATTTTAGAAGGGGAAAACCTGCATTTCACTTTAGATTCCGCAATTATCATCAACGATACAATTTGAAGAAAATGAACGATATTGATTTTGGTAATTCAATAGGAATTATTGGAGGGGATTCAGCTTTTTTTTTAGGATTAGAAGCTTATCTTTTTAACAATTTTAATAATGATTTGAATTTAAATGCCATTAAATATTATGAACAAGGATTTATTGATATTGCTAATGGTGTACTAATTGAAACTGATATGGTGAACCAGAAAGATCTTACAATTTCAGATTATATTAGGATGATTTCACTTAAAACTGGAGCATTATTGGAAAAATCAATTTTAATTGGTGCAACTTATGCGAAAGTTAATGAGAAGATATTAAAGAATCTTTCGATTTATGGTATAAATCTTGGTATTATTTTCCAGATAATTGATGATATCTTAGGAACATTTGGTGATGAAAAAGTAACTGGTAAACCAATAGATGGAGATATCAGAGAGGGTAAGAAAACTTGTCTACTGATTGATGCTTTGAATAAATTAGAGGATAGGGAAAAGATTAAACTTGAGGAATTAATAGAAAAGCCAGATATGACGAATAAAGATGTTCAAAGTGTTAAAGATTTGTTTCTTAAAGCAGATGTCATTAAATCATGCAAAGCTTTAGCAAATTCGTATTTTCAAGAAGCAAGATTATCTTTAAATAGGTTAAAAAGTGAGACTAAACAATCTGAAATGGAATTCTATGAAGATTTATTAAATTTTGTGAGAGAGAGAAAATTCTAAAAAAGATTTGTGTGTAAATTATCCCCTTTTAGTGATTTTATGATATTGTTACACAGTTTTATCTAAAAACTCAACTTTAAATAAATCTTTCTTTGTTGAAGATATGTAAGAAAGATAATTTTATTATTCAAATAATGAAGATAAAAATTTGACAGTTGATATGGAATGGAGGATCTTCAATATGAGATTCTAATTATAGATGATAGCAAATATATAAAAATGCTATTAACAGAAATTTTAGAATCAAAAGGCTATACATGTAGAGCTGTTGAAAATATCTCTTTAGCAATGGAAGTATTAGATACTTGCTTACCTAAATTAATATTCTTAGATGTGAATTTACCGGGTTCGAATGGATATGATTTTTGTAAAATGCTTAAATCAACAGAGAAATTCAATAAAGTACTTGTATACTATTTTACCGGAGTTACTGAGGCAGAGGTTGCAGTAAAAGCGCTTGAAACAAAAGCAGAGGGATATTTGAAAAAACCTTTTGACTTGTCTTATTTTAATGAGATTTTTGAACATATTAAAAAATATAATCTTGTTTAATGTTGTTTAGAAATTAATAAATGAAAGCTTCAAAAACTTAAAAATAGATTAAAAACATATTTATTTCATAATATATGAAAAAGGATAGTTTATAAAAGACTATACTTTTGTATGATTTTATTGACTTTAATAAATTAATAGAGATTTAACGAGGAGTCTAATTGAAAATACTCCAAGATATTTGGATTTTGGAAAAATCAGGGATAGTGATTTTTCATAGAGAGTTTGATAATGTGGTTTCTCCTCAACTTTTTGGGGCAATGTTGAGCGCACTAAATATGTTTGCTGAACAATTAACTGAAGGAGGTTTATCAAATTTCGATTTAAAAGATACGAGATTCACTATAATAAAGAAGATGAACCTAATACTCGTTGCGACATCATCAAAAAAATACAATCAGAAAAAAGTAAATAAAGAATTAGAAAAGATATCAAATAAATTCTTAAAACTTTACAATGAAGAAGTAAAAAGCTTTAAGGGAAAAATAGGTGCTTTTTATGATTTTATTAATGAAATTGAAACTTCATTGGAAGAAAAAAATCTTTAGCGAAAGGAAAAAAGTCCAATTTGGATTAATATTCAATATTTGGTCTATTGATGATTTTAATAATTATAAATATAAGTCTATCTTAAATAGGTAAATTCTATCTTAAATAATACATCGTGAAAGAATATGAAAGAAAAGGACCTTATTCCAGAAGAAATTGCATTAAAGATATGCGAAGAGGTAAGAGAACAAAATAAAAAAAAGAAGTTCAGTTTTGCTAAAGTACAATGTTGGGGATGTATGAAATATTCCCAAAAAAAGAATGATATTAGGCATAGATGTATCTTTTCGGATGAAAATAATAGAGGCTACCAGCTAGTGAATAAAATTTTTGATACAAGATATTAAAAATTGCATCTTTTGTAGAAATCTCATTGATTTATCCATTGATATAATTTGCCCAATAAAACCCTTTTATCGTCATTACCTATTAGCTTATCAATATTATCTATATTCATTAACCATAGTGAGGATCTTAATTCTTGTTTCAGCGTTTTTATCTCCTTGATTGTATTTGACAAAGTATTATTTTTATAATCTTGCCATGCTGTTTTTAAAAACTTAAATGCAAATCCCCCGATATTTGCTCCAATTGAGATTGCTTTGGCTATATCTAGACCATTTCTTAAGCCTCCTGTTGCTATTATAAGTTTTTTAGTGGCTTTTCTAACATTGATTATACTTACGGGTGTTGGAATGCCCCATTCTCGAAAAGTGTCTGCAATCTTTCGAGTATATACTTCATAGCTAGAATCATCGCGTATTGACTCTATTGCAGCAAAACTAGTACCCCCCATTCCTCCAACGTCAAATCCATCAATTCCTAATGAATCGAGTTTTAACGCTAATTCCTTATTAAACCCTGATCCCACTTCTTTAGCTATAATTGGAATTTTCAGATTTTTTCTTATTTCTTTAAATATTTCTTCAAAATTTTTATAAGAAAGATTACCATCACTTTGAGTAAGTTCATGTAAAGCGTTCAAATGTATAGCCATAACATCAGCATTAATCATCTCAATGCATTTATTAAAATGATCTAAATTAAAATTAGGATCACATAACTGTCCAACTCCCAAATTTCCTATTATTGGAATATTAGGGGCAACATCACGTACAACTTTAAATGAATCAATGGTGGAAGGATCCTCCAAGCCTATTCTTTGAGATCCAACACTCATAATAATATTTTCTGAACTTGCAGCATTTGCTAAGATATTATTAATTGCTTTAGAAATTTCATGGCCACCTGTAATTGCTGCAATACATATAGGAGCTGAAATTTCTTTTTTAAAAAAATCAACAGAAAGATCAATATCCTCTAATTCATACTCCGGTAGGGGATGATGAAGTAGATTTATATCATCAAAATAGTTCTTTGAATGTTGCACATTATACTTTAAAGGGATTTCTATGTGTTCTATCTTCCTATTATATAATTTATTTTCAAATCTTTTATCAGATGGCACTTTAATATTAGTACATTCTATAGATTGATTAAGTAATGCCTTTAGAATATTTTTATTCTTAAGCCCATTAACAATTTGAACAGGGATATTAAATTTTATTATTTCTTTAATTGTTTCTAGTTTACCTTTTATCCCCCCAGTAACATCTATTTTTTGATCTAATTCAGCCAATTTTAGATTATTTAAATCGTTGGAACTTAATTTTAAAGCCAGTTTTTCGTTTCCATTGTCTTTTATGAAGATACCATCCTTTTCAATTGCAAATATGACTTTTGAAATCTTAAAATTTTGAATTTTTTCACATAGTTTTAAAATAATTTGATCTCCTGAAAGAATTGAAAAATAAGAATCCCAACTTAAAACAATATCACCATATAAAACCGGGATTATTCCAAGTTCAAGTAATTTTTCAATAGGTTCTATTGTATTTATTTTTATTTGATTAAAATCTTTTACAAAAATACTAGAAGGCTGAATCGAAATTGCGGGATATCCTTTATCTAATAATTTGTTTATTATTATAGAATTAAATTTATTCATAACCTCATGGGTTTTTGAAAGTCCAATTATTTGATCCTTGACAGTATCATTTAGTCCTTCAGAAATTTGATATTTTTTAGCAATTGGATGCCCAAATGATCCGCCTCCATGAATTAAAATAATTGATTTTTTACTTTCAATAATTTGATTAAGACAGTTCTCTAAAACCTCTTCTCTAAGAGAAAAAGGTTTATTCTTATCAGTTAATAAACTACCTCCTAACTTTAATAGAAATATCTCATTATCACTTTTCAATTTTAACTCCCACTCATCCAATCATGGTTTTCCAGGCATTATATCCTTTTTTTTCAATAGTTTTGGCGATTTCATCTTGAATTTCTTCATTTTCAGCTAATGCTATGACCAAACCACCTCGCCCTGTTCCTGTCATTTTAGCACCTTTAGCCCCATTTCGTAAGGAGATTTCGACTAATTTATCATTAATCTCTCCAGATACCGTTATATCTTGTAGTAATTTGTGGTTTTGATTCATTAGGTCACCAACAGTGTTAATATTTCCTTCAAGTAAGGCTTTTTTTGCTGCTAATGCTAATTTTTCATAATTATTAAAGATTTTTTCAAATTTTAAAGGAGATTCCTCTTTTAAACGTCGAACATCAGCTACTACTTCTGTTGTAGAAGCTGTTATTCCTGAATTTATTATTACTAAGGGCATTTTCTTTGGTGACTGTAGAAGTTCCATCGTATTTTCCCCCCCTCTCAAGTTTTTAACAAACCAAATTAAACCACCATAAGTAGAGGCTGTGTTATCAATACCTGAAGGAGTACCATGATAGGCTTTCTCTCCTTCATAAGCTGCCTCATTTATCTTTTTTTCAGTTAATTTGAGATTAAACGTGTCATTTAAAGCTCGGGAAAGTGATGTACATTGAGCAGCTGAAGCACCTACTCCGCTAGCGGCAATCAGATCCCCCGCAAATTTTATTTCAAGTTTTTTATTCTCGGTATCCACTCTCAAATGTTCAATTACATTTTTAATTGATTGTATTGCCTCATTGAATTTCTTCTTTTTGTAACCTGGTGTTGCAAGTCTTTGATCATTAACTGTCCAACCATTACCCTTGACTACTTTAACTTCAGCAGTCGTAGAGGATCCTAAAGCTGATGCGATTGCTGGAAGACCATACACAACAAAATGATAGTGTTTATTCCTGAAATAGGAAAATAATTTCACCAAAAAGTATGGTCTTTCCATATCCTTTTCCGACTCCCATTTATTTTACCTCCACAGTTCCTTCAGAACCATTAACAATAATTTTTTGTCCTGTTTTGATATTACTTATATCAATTTTATCCACACAAGGAATTTCGCTGATTATACACCCTACTGCAACAATTGTATCGATTTCTTTATTAACGATTGCAACAGGAGCAGTGTTATTCTTTTTCATTCTATACATGGTATAAGATCCCACTGTTGATCCTTTACCGGTTGGAAAAACCAACACTTTTCCTGATATCGATTGTCCTTCAAGCTCATGGCCAACTTCAACTACTTTTCCTGTATCAGGGTCAATACCACCATAAAAAGAAATTCCATCTTGTGTAACAATTGCTTCTGCCTCAGCAGTACCTTTAAAGATTTTTCTACCAGCTAATTTCATTTTATTGCCTCCTCAACACATTCTTCAACTGAACCAATTTTTACTTTAAATTTGTTCTTTGCACGACCATAATAACAAGCTTTTGCTGAATCTACCATAATTCCTTTAAAACGTTCTTTAATTGGAGCAACAACACAACAAGTATCTGCTGCAAATTTCGCTCCTGCATTTTCAATTATTTTAGAATAACCCGCTTCATCAGCAATTCTTTTTGTAGGTCGAGCAGTCGTGATCCAAAATTCTTTTTTTACTTTCTTTCCCTTCAATAAGCTCGCAATCTTTGCAATTTCGTGAATTGAAGCATGAGGGCACCCTATACTAACAAAATCTATCTCAATATCATCATCAATAAGTTCCAATCGCGTTCTATCTAAGTCATCTTGATTAATTTCAAAAACAATATCACTAGGTTTCTGATAATTATTATATTCTGGAGTTATACCTTTCATATGGAATAAAGCTGTTCCACCGTAAGTCGCAACTGATGCACAAAAAGATTTGAGTTCTTCAACTGTAGCAGAAGGAATTCCTGTTATATAAGGAATTTTCTTTCCTAACTCGACTAATTTATCCCCAATTATTTTTCCCAAAACACCAAATCCATCAGTACCTTTAATTGGAGCATTTATTTTAACTAATACCTCTCCATGACGATGTTCATCTAAATGATAACCATATTTTGGCGTTTTTCCGGTTATAGCTGAAGCTAAAGCACTTGGACCACCCTCACGGTTAGTTCTAGCACCTATAACTGAGTTTGCATAACATACAGCACTACTTTCAGCCCATGCAAGATGTTGACCGTAGTGTGGAGCATTTCCAATTAAATATGGGGTACAAGAGCATGTTGTAATTATACCCATTTTGGCAAATGCATCAATTGCTCGATTCTGATTTTTAGCAAATTCTTCATCTATTCCTAAAGCTTGCCAATTTTCACGATCCATTCCTGCTGGATTTAATGTCGCTAAAACTCTAACTTTTCCATCTTCTGCCATTTCGCTTAAGAATTCCAAACCTGCTTCCCCTAGATTGGCGTACGATACTCCAGCTATCTGAACGCCATATACATCGATCATGCATTCAGCATCAAATATTTCGCCCAATGTGGTTAAAATTTCCATTGATTTTTGGGCAGCTTTACCGTGCTTGCCATCCAGCGTGTCCTGTTCTTCTGATGTTAATTTCATTTTTTCCTTTCCTCATCTTAAAAATATTTGTTCAGATCAACTTTTGGAAATTCTGCAATATCAAAACTCTTTCCTTTAACGACAAGTGGTTTAGTTAAATCAAACCCAATTTTGGTAGTTAACTTACTGCTTGGTTCAGCACTGGGGTCCAAACTACTGCCTGGTTCTTTATTTTTCACTATCATTCTGGTATCTCCTTGGAAGCGAGTTGCCATCGCCCATTCTACAGAGAGAGGATCATAAATATTAATATCTTTATCAACAATAAAAACATGTTTACAACTTCTATGCCCTGTAAAGGTACCAAATATCGCTTTTTTCCCGTCTTCTTCTGTTTTTTTATCAATCTGGACTATTGCATGTAACCATGAACAACCTCCAGGATTTACATTTACATCTAAACACTTTACTCCTGCTTCCTTTACTTTATTAAATATAGTTGGCTCTCGAGGCATCCCCATTAATATTTTATGTTCAAGTGCACCTGGTAATAAAGCTTGCCAAATCGCATCTTTTCTATGAGTGATTTTTTTTACTTCAAAGACGGGTTCTTCTCTAATCGTGTCATAGGTCTCAGTTAGATCAACAAAAGGACCTTCTGAATGTTTTTCTTCTAAATAAACACGTCCTTCTAAAATGAATTCTGCTTCTGCAGGTATTAGAAGATCTACTGAACTTGCTTTAACTACTTTAATAGGTTCTAATGCATTTGCTATTTGTAATTCATCAACTCCAATATCTACAGAAGTTGCTCCAGCAATTAGAATGTTTGGAGTATTTCCTATACAAAAAGCTACGTCTAATTCACCATTTTTTTCTAAAAATTTGTGAAAATGACGACCCCTTACTATTCGAGTTGAAAATTTTCCTTTTGAAAATTGCATTGCTCGATGAAAATCCATATTTTGTCCATAATCAGGATCTCGAGTAATAACAACAGCAGAACTAATATAATTTCCACCATCTTTTTCACAATGGAATAAAATTGGAAGATTATCTAAATCAACTCCTGATTCAATGACTTCTTGACAAGGAGCCCTAGAAACAACTTCTGGTTCTGAACGTTCTGAAATCGCTTTTGAGAGCATTGGTATGAGATCTGCAGGAGTAACACCGAAATATGAAGCAATTACATTTTTAGTACAGAAAACATTACCAATTACACGAAATTCCGATTCTCTAACATGATTAAACATAACTGGAGTTGGTTCAATCTCTTTCAAAATTCCGGGAATCTCTAAATTTTTCGATACTTCAATTTCAACCTTTCGAAGAAGACCTTCTTCATCAATTTGATTTATATATTCTCTAAAGCCCATAAATTTCATTCATCTCATAAACTTATTTCGATCTAATTGACTAATATTTTGAGTTACAGAAACAAATTTTATAAAACTAAAGGTTTTCATTATTAAGTATTCTTTTTAAAATTTCTTTCGCATGGTCAACTCTAATTTTCTTATCTTCTACTAATTTGCTTGCTACTTTTTCTATTAACTTTTCAGGTACGCCTGCAAGTTTTGCAATATTTCTCGAATGGAGAACCATGTGACCTTCTTGGATTCCTTCTGAAGCTAAGGCTCTTAAGGCGGCCACATTTTGAGCTAAACCAAGCGCAGCTGCTACTTGAGAAAGTTCATTTGCACTTTTGATATTTAAAATTTTTAAAGTTAGTCGAGCCATAGGATGTATTTTAGTCATCCCTCCAATAATGCCTAGAGCAAGAGGGACTTCTATTTCTCCTACTAAATTTCCATTAGAATCAATCTGAAATTTGGTTAATGGAGAATATTGTCCATTCAATGCAGCATATGCGTGTGCCCCAGATTCAATAGCTCGCGTATCGTTTCCTGTAGCCATCGTTAAAGCTATAATTCCATTCATTATTCCTTTATTATGGGTTGTAGCTCTATAAGGATCTGCTAGTGCAAATTCATATGCATTTAAGATCCCTTCTACTACTTCGTCTCCACCTAATAAATCCTTATCAAATGTTGCTTTACTTTTCGCTATTCGATGAGTTGCCAAATTGGATACAATTCTAAGATATATCTTGCCTCCAGATATTTCTTCTATATACGGACTAATGGTTTCAGCCATAGTATTTACCACATTCGCCCCCATGGCATCTAAAACATCAACTAATAAATGAACAATCAACATCTCTCCTCTTCTCGTTGTTAACTCTCGAATTTCAAAATCAAAAGCTCCGCCACCTAATTTTATTAAGAGAGGATCTTTTTCATTTGCGTATTTTAAAATGCTTTCCTTATTTTCTTCTAATTTCCTTTTAGCAGATTCAATATCTTTTACGTTAGTTATTTGAATTTGAGAGATCATTACTGATTTAACATTCTCAGAGTGAAAACCTCCATGTTTTCTAGCTATTTTTGCTGCATTTGAGGCTGCTGCTACAACTGAAGGTTCTTCAATAACCATAGGGATTAAATAGTCCTTATTGTTTACTTTAAAATTACAAGCAATTCCAATTGGTAATTGATAAGAACCAATTACATTCTCTATAAAGGTATCAATTTGAGTTTCTGTAAAGTAACCTAAATTCTCCAGAAGTTTTATATCATTTTCATTAAAATTAATAAGTTCAGATAATAGTTCTCTGCGTTTTTTTATTGATAATTTATAAAAACCAGAAATTTCAGAATTATATCCACTCATAATTAACAATCGATTTTATCTTAGAAAAGTATTTTTTATTATACATTTTTACAATTAATACAAAAAATAATTATTATTCCTAATTAATTAATACTTAGAAGAAATTTAAATTTACAATCAAATATCTGTGAGAATTATGATTCTTATTGCGATAACTGGTGCCTCAGGTATATCAATTGCAGTGAAATTATTAAATTATTTAAAAGAAAAAAATATTGAAACTGAATTAATCATATCTAAAGCAGCTGAACTAGTTCTTTTAAGTGAAGCTAACATAAGAATTACTGATATTCAACAATTAGCTACAACTTATTATGATGTAAATGATTTGACTGCTCCACCTGCTAGTGGTTCGTATAAAACTGATGGAATGATCATTGTTCCTTGTACTATGAAAACTTTAGCATCAATAGCTAATGGTTATTCTGATAATTTAATTACAAGAGCTGCGGATGTAACAATAAAAGAAAAACGAAAACTAATTCTTATTGTAAGGGAAAGTCCATTAAGTCCAATACATTTAGAGAATATGCTTAAACTAGCAAATTTAGGTGTTGTAATTGCACCCCCAATTCCTTCTTATTACATTAATCCAGAATCCGTTGATGAACTTATCGATCATACTGTAGGGAGGATTCTTGACCAAATTGGGGTGGAAAGTGACATTAAGAGGTGGGGAGATGAATAAATTGAATGCGGATGTAAAATTAGTTATGAGGATAAAAAAGTAGTAGTATCTTATTATTCAAGAACAATAGGCAGATCTTCGATTTGATTATCTCTTTTTATTAAATATTTTTCTGATATTGGCAAATATATAGGACTCCAATTTAATAATCCTTTTGCGTTTAGATTTCCCTCGTTTTCATTCTCAACTCTTCTTATTTCATACTCTAAAGCACTGCCTTTTTTTACATTACTAGCTACTCTTACTAACCCTTCTTTTAAATATTTGAGATCATTGATATCTGATTGAGCAATTGGATCGCTATTCAACTTCGCAAAGAGAGGGAAAAACCGTTTATGATATCCTGAATGCCCTTTCGGACAGTGATCTAATCCTTTTATATTCGGGATAAGGCACCCATCATCACAGTAATGAAGGGTAAAGCCTCTTTCATTATTTTGTTCATGTTCAACAATATAACCCAATAAAATCTTTGGTTTAGTAGTACCATTCTTTATTAATTCGTATTCTTGAACGCTTTTTCTCTTTTTCATATTTATAAAGTCATCAATGTGAGGACCATTCTGAATAATTTTCTTAAAATCATCTTGAACTTTTAGAAGCCCTGAAATACAAGTCGCTCCCGAGCCGTATGAACCAAAATAAATTGTATCATCAACACGAGCATGGTTTTCGAGAAGGTAAAGGACTTGAGCCCAAAGCGAAGCATTATACATGTTACCAAAGTGCATTGGAACATTTAGTTGAGGAAGTACTCGTTCTTTTACATTTGTGTTCACCCAATATGAAAATTTCTCTAAAGTGGGGGAAGAATATCCTCTTTCTTTTAGTTTTAAATAAAGATATTCTGGTAATACGGTTACATCATGTAGAAAATGATCAAGCTTCGTAAGTATGGATGATCTAATCGCTTTTCTCTCAAATTTAGGTAGTTCATATATATGTTTAATCCAACGCTTTAGTATTATTTGTTGCATTATCTTTATCGGAAGTTTCGAGTATGGTGCATGAAATGTATAGAAATCTGCATGAAAATCCCCAATATGTTTGATTAAATCATCATATGCACCAAGCTGGAATTTAAAATAAGCCTCTTGAGAATATTTACCATATGCTTGTGCATTTTTATCATTTGGAAGTCTGAAAAAGTCATTAACATTACCTGATATCTTTCCAAAATTTTTACTAAATTTAGCTATTCGAGGATTTTTCGAGATAACCAATCCAATAGCTCCTGAACCTTGTGTTGGCTCACCGGGCGAACCTATACGATATGATGAGATATCAGCACTTATAATGAGGGCTTTATTAATAATATTGTTTTCAATTAAACCTATAGCGTTAAGAATTGCTATTGTTCCGCCTGCACAAGCATTATATATGTCTTGAGTAATCGAATTAGGAGAAATATCTAACATTTCGGCAAAAATGTTAGAGATCGACTTGACACTATATGTTATAGTTTCGTTTCCAAAAAACAAAGCATCAATACTCTTAGGAGAGATACCACCTCTTTGTAAGGTATTATAACCTGCTTTTAAACCTAAAGAAACAACATCTTCATCAACTTCAGGTATTCGAATCTCCTTAGACAGAAGACCCTTAGTATATTTATTAGGATCTACATTCCGTTCTCTCGCAAGTTCACGTAAATCAACATAAGTTCTGGGCGAAAAAAACGATAGAGAATCAATTCCAATGTTCGAAAATAAATAATCGTTAGAAAGCATTAACCGTATCTCTGAATTTCTTTTTTTTTCTTTAATGTAATATTTATTTATTCAAAAACTTATCTAATTAAACCAAAGTATTGCAAAATAGTATTTAAAATTAATGATATGAATGATAATTTCGAATAATAAGAGTATGAAGAGTAATAATCTAAAGATTTGTCATATGATTATCTCACTTATCATTAATTATGAGGATAATGATTTAAATTTGTGGAGTCGTTCAATTTAAATAGGTAATATTATAATATTGAAAAACCTACTCAAAGAAAACATGCAAGAATTTATAGTAAATGAATATTTATCACTTCGCTTCGAAGATGAGGAGACAGTAATTTATATCTCTCGTGCAAGGTTCATTCAGTATGCATTCTTATTGCTGAATATCAACATCGATGAGATAAGCACTTTTGATGAAATTGAATCTATTATGAGGCAGAGGAAAAGCTAGACATGTCAATGAAAGATGAGATAATCGCTTATAAATTTAAAATTCCTCCTGATTGTTCTAAAAAAATAAACCCAATCAACGATGTTAAGTTGGTAAGAGTTTAAATCATAAATTTATATAATAAAAAATTTTTAGATAAAATTAATAACTCTAATATTTAATATTAATATTAAAAATAATACAACTTTTTAATTGGTTAGATGGTCACTACTTTAGAAGAATTAAAAAAAACTGGAAAAGATAGGTTACCTAAGCATATCGGGCTCATCATTGATGGTATTTAAAAGGGATTTCCCCCTTTAACCAAAAACAGACGATGGGCGAAAAAAAGAAACCTTGATATCAATTTTGGTCATCTAGTCGGATATGAAAACCTCAAAAAGAGGCTATTTGATTTTTTTGATGCGGGGATCCAATATTTAAGTTTGTATATTTTATCACTTGAAAATGTGAAAAAACGTAAACCTGAGGAACTTGAGTATATTTATAAGATAGTGATTAAAGCAGTCGATACGGTAATAAATGAATCGATTGTCAAAGAAGAAAAAGTTAAATTCAATGTTATTGGTAGGATATCAATGTTACCAGAGAATGCAAAGAAAAAAATTGAAGAATTAATTGAATTTACTAAGAAACATGACCAAAATTTCATAAACCTTTGTATTATGTATGATGGTCATGAAGAAATAGTCGACGCTGTAAAGGAAATAATCAGTGATGGTGTTAATCCAGAAGATGTAAATACGGATTTAATTAAAAAATATCTTTATACGAAAAATTTCCCTCCAGTAGATTACATCATTAGAACTGGAATGGATGATGGAGCAAGAATCTCAGGATTTTTGTTATGGGATTCTTCTTATGCTGAATTTAAATTTAGAGAGGATTTATGGCCTGATTATAATAAAGAAATGGTAATTGAAGATATAGAAGATTATTTAAGAAGAAATCGAAGAATGGGAAAATAAAACTTCATTGCTTTTTGTTAATTAAACCTAAACTAGTTAATCCATTATTAATTATTAAACCTAAAAAATAATGAGATATTTTGGATTAGTATTAATAAAGTGAACAAGAAGAACCTTCGAATTATGTCAAACGCAGATAAAATCATCTCTTTAAATATAACAAAATTCCCGCAAAATTTATTAATTACCGGTATTGATAATGAGATCAAAATTCAGACGGTAAACACTTCAAGCAAAAAAGAGACATTTAAATTCGATTTTGAGGGAGAAAACTTAAACATTAGATTACAACCCGAAGAATTTAACACCCATATAGAATTTGGTCCGGGAGAAACCAAGGATATAACATTAAAGTTAGAGCCAACTGCTGATGGTTTTGGTAAATTAATTATTAATGTAAATTGGCTTAAGATTACTGAATATAAGGTAAAAGTACAAAAAGTCAGAGGGGTTGTCCCAGTTAGCAAAATGAACGCAATTTTAAAAAATTATGCTTTTACCATTACAGAAAAGGTTGAAATGTTTAATTCAGAAGATTATTTCATTAATATGGATCAAAATGCAATAAAAAAGGCAGAACAACAGTTAAAAATTTTGAGAGAGGAATTCAATTCGGCACGATCTATGGGTTCGTCGACTTCTCAACTGCTTGAAAAAATAGATGCTTATATAAAGCAGTTAGCAAAAGGTTATCTTTCAATTAATAATCCTCTAAAAGCTTTAGAGTTCGCATTAATGCTATCCAACAAGACTGAACAAATTAATTTATATACAAATTTAATTCGAGCTTATGCCTCAAAAGATTTTAATCAAATGGTCCAAGTAGCTCGAAATTTACAAGATTTAGATCTCCAACAAAAGATATTGAAATTATTAGCTTTAGATCAAGTTTTAGTGAATCCTGAACAAGCAATTAGAACTGGATCTTTAATTCAAAATCCTTCTATTAAAGAAGATCTTATAAGCATTATATTTAGTAAAGTAATTGAATCTAATCCCTTATCAGCTCAGAAATTAGTAGAGCAAATAGATAATGATTTTCTAAAGACAAGAGTTTTGTTTAATATAGCGAAAAAGTTATATGGTCAGAATTCTCAATCTGAAGTAATTAAAATTTTTAATTTAATCATTCAATTAAGCCATAATTCATATAGCAACAACCTAGAAAATAGAAAATTAAGAAAACAATCTTATGAGTTTATAAAGGACGCAATTAATGCTCTTGCTGAATTTGATAGTCCTACAGTAGCTCATTCTATTATTGAAACTATTGCTATTCAAGAGCTTAAAGAAAAATTAACAAAAAATCTATTCGATATTATTTATGTAATGGTAGATGAAATTCAAACTAAAGTTGAAGCTACATTAGCTTTTTCTCAATATTTCTTATTGAATACGTTTATCTCTCAAGTTAATAGGGAAATTACAAATTTTAGTTTAATTGGTGGAAATGTAAGCAGTAATATTCTTGTAAATGATTTCAATTTTCCAATTGCGTTTTTATCTTTATTTAGTTTTGATTTTAGCATTTTTCCAATATTAGATCGTGTATATAATGATTTGAAATATTCTCTAAAAAAATCAATAGCGTATTATGTCTTTCCATCAAAAGAGATTTATAACCAAAATGAGTTAAACACCCTTAATGCTTCATTGAAACAATTTTTTAAAAATCTCAGCAGTGTCCCCGGTCAAGTATTAATTTTTAATTTAGACTTTATTCCATATTTAGGAAAACCAACAATTATAATATCGTCTGAACACGATTTAAGCGATCGATTTTATTCAAAAATTAAAAAAGTTGGAGATACTATTAATTTGATAATAGACGATTCTATTTTTAAAGGGGGTAAAATCTCTAATGAGCTTTCACAGATATTTCCAACAGCCAAATCAAAAATCATCAACTTAGTCCTTTCCTACGAATTTATCAACGATTATAATATTTTTAAAACTTTTATCCAATCTTTATTTTAAAATGAAGAGATTTACCTAAAATTTAAAATTAAAATTTTTTATATATATTGTAAAAGATAAAAAGATATCTTTAAATTAGAAAATAGTGTAAAGCAATCAAAAGGGAAGGGTTTTATGGCAAAAGACAAAAAAAAGAAGCAAAAGAAAGAGAAAAAGAAAGAGAAAAAGAAGAAACAAAAATCTGGACAGAAAGTAGATACTTTTTCCCAGCTATATACTAAAAAAGGTAAAGCAGCAGCACAAGCGGTTTCATTGGGAAATAACATAGATAGATCTGGTGATAAATTATTTCTCGGGTCAGATTATCGAGAGGTTTATATCCCTGAAAGACCATGGGCGGAAATGCTTGCTGATACAGAACATTGGACACCTTTACCATTTACACATGGTATCGAAATGGAATTAATAATAGCAGATGACAATGGTAATTATCCTCCCGGCGAAGAAATGGTTTATCGAATGAAAGAAATTGTAAAAGATGCCATTAAAATTATGGATGACATATTATATGAAGGGAGAAGTGATTTTTTACCAGTACCTGACTATATTAGACAAAAAGTTTTAGCTAGACCTTGGGGACGAGATGATCTTGAAAAAGGGTATGCTATGGATATACGTTACGCTTTAGGAGATAGTTCTGTTGATATAGATACTTTTGCTAGAGATGGAAATGTCACAGCAATTACGTATATATTAGAACTTGTAACACCTCCATGTGTTTATGTTGAAGAGTTAGCATACTGGGCGAGTACTCTGTTTTTATTAGCTAAAACCACACTACCCAAGGATCTGCACATCATCGCTTCTGCAATTAATCCAGCGACGAAGGAATACATGCGCGGAGTCTCCCAGGCTGACCATTCGCACTTAGGTACTTTTAATTCAGAATTAGAGAAAATTCAAGCATATTGTATGATTCGAAATTTTATACCTCATCTTATTGCTCTTACATGTAATTCTCCGATTTTGAATAATAAACCGACTGATGTGGTAAAAATTATTAATAGAAGAATTACTGCACCAAACTGCACTAGATCTTTGCGTTTAAAATATAACACTACCATGTTAAGTGGGAATGACCCAAAATATTATATTCCCTATTTAACTGATCTTAGTGAGAATTCTGTTAATTTCTTTCTTCAAACTGTCCAGAAAGCAAGTTTAGAAGACGGAAGATTTCAAGATGTGTTCCCACTAACGGATTGGGGGACAATCGAAGTTAGAATTAGTGATGCGCAGATTTCTATTTGTCGCCGTATCGGAGTCGGAATGCTGATTCAAGCTATGTGCTATAAAGCAAGAAAATTGCTAGAAAAAGGAGTTTGGGTGCCTGATGCGGGTAGTGAAACAATTGCAATAAATCGTCAAGGAGCAATTGAGAGGGGGTTGATTTCTTTATTTAGGCCTGCTCCTAATATTAGTCACGAGAAGCTTGCTCAATATGATCCAGAATTTGCAGTGCAATATTTAGGACCAAAAGATCAACCGATACGTTATATGATGCAAGCAGTTCAGAGAATGTTTTTCTACTTAAAAGATGAATTGAAAGAGTTAGGATTTCTCTACAGTCCCTTTTTAAAACCAGTGCTCCAGTCCGTATTTGGAAGTGTAAGCTATGCCGAACCGCCAATAACAGAGGCAGAATATCAGCTTTCACTTTATGATTACAAATTAAAAAACGGAGAGGATCCAAGCATCTTATATGATTTGATATATTTTACAATTCAATATTGCCAGGATCCTTTAAATAATCCACTTACAGGTGTTTTAACCCTTCCAAAAGAAATGAGGGATTAGTTACCATTATTAAAAACTGGAGGATAAATTAATGTTAACATGTACTATAGAACAAGATGGAAAAAAAAGAGTAGAACATTTACTTGTAATTGATGCTCATTCTCATCTTGGTCAAGATGTAGATGGGGCAACGATGATGAACCCTTTAGCTCCAGGAGTTGGGACGTTCGATTTTTGGGGTAATGTACAAGGTAGAATAAAAAGTGATTGGGAAAAGACTGGAGAACAGTCTTTTACAACTACGATGGATGGAAAATTTACAAAAATTTCGTGGTCTTTTACACCCTTTCCTTTTACAATCAGGCTCTATAGTGAGCTTGAAAAGTTAGGAAAAAGATTTTCCGATTTAAAAGAGAAATCCAAATTTTATTCTTTCATAGATATGGGGGTGTGTTTCCCCTTTCAAGACATTTTTAGGGCGAAAATGCCAGAAGCATTGTATAGAGCAAGTAACATAAATGTTTCACGTTTTACAACTAGATTTCCATTTTCTATGAAATTAATTGGTTATGGTCGCTGTGATCCAATGGAAGGACAAAAAGCTGTAAATGAAGTGAAATATATAAGAGAGACACTAGGACTTCGAGGTTTAAAATTGCATCCTAGGTCAGAGGGATATATTGACAAAATGACTTCTGAAAAGGTAATAAATGTTCTTATTGAAGCTGCTAGCTATTCCTTACCAGTTATTTTTGATACAAGAGGTCGGGGTTCGATTTTAGAAATTGGAAAATTAATTAGATCTGCAAGAAATGTAATTCAATCTAAATATCCTGATTTATTACCTCATTTTAAAGTGATAATTGCCCATTTTGCTCAAGGAAACATTGATGATTACGAAGTATACAATACTATTGTCCAGCCAAACACATATGGAGATCTTTCAATGTTGCATGGTGCGGGTGCTGGGAATTTTTTTGAAAGTTTTCGCAAATGGTTTCAATCTAATAACAAAAAGAGTGTAGATAATCGAGATTGGTCTGAATATCTCCTCTATGCTTCAGATTACCCATATTTTGGTGATGTTCATGCTCAAAAATTAATGGTATATATTATTAATAAGCAGTTCTTTGATACAGGGGGAAAAATTGCAGATGTTAGAAATATACTTGGATTAAACCAGTTAAGAATTTTACCAGAGTATAATGTGTCTCAAAATCAAAAAGAAGCAAAGTCTGTACCAAGCATAATTATTTCAAACCCTCAATTTCATCAAAATAAGATGAGTACTTATGAGACATCTATAATGGCTTTAGCAAGGTTAATTGTTGAAAATAAAATCGACATTAAAAGGTTTTGTTTACAATTTAAAGATACTTGGGACACTTTTAATGAGGATATCTTATTAACTACGTTGACAAATAAAACCAAACAAGAAAGAAATTTATTATTAATGAATCTGGTGAAAGATCAAATAACTCTTTTTGCTCCCTTACATTCTAGTATTGAATGGAAAAAATTTGGTTATAATTACTTCAACCCTGAAGATCGCGCTTTTTTTGCTTCGGTGTTTAAGCAGAATTATTTAGCTACAGATGTTTTAAAAACAGTAGATACTTTTTCACATATTTATACATAATCTGTAAATACTCACAGTAAATCTATAAAAAATCAGAATTATTTCTAAGTCTAATCCTTTAATTGAGCTTTCTACAAGCAATAGGCAAAAATTAGTATTATAGAAGAACTTTTAAAAGGATTTTGTATTCCTTAACGCCTTTAAAGATCAATAGATTAACAGAAAGACAGTAATATGAAAATAAATAAGCGGAATCATAAAAATAAAATAGAAGCCAAGAGTTTAAAGGAGAAGCAGTCTTCAAAGGTGAAACGATTATTTACTAAATGGTATAGTTATATATTTTCTGAATTATCCCTTCTATTTATAAAAATCTTTAATAAGATTTTACCCCTGGATAAATGAGTTATAGATTTACTAGTCTTTAAATTATAATATCTTTTTCCTCGATTGACTTTTTTGTCAATGACAAGCAAAATTAAAAAATCGTGGTTTTTTATACTATCCATAATTTGAATTTGTTGAAAAGAAAGCTTCTACTCATTGTTTTACTCTTTAATGGAAATATTTATAAGTGAAACTGGTAACGTATTTATCTCAAAGTTTTGATATTACAATAAAAGTTCTCAAAATAGGGTAGCTTATAACAATTAGCTGAAGCAGTAAAAAAATAGAGTTAGGCAGGATAAATGATTACTCTAATAATTAAAAATGGTTTTAATTGTTTTACAAGTTCCTTACTTAAATTTCACTGAGAAAAATCTTGGATTTTCAAAACATGGAAATCTAAATATATTAGTTATGAATTGGATTCTTTATAAAAATTCATATGAATCCTATTTAATTAGAATCTAAAGAGGTAAAAAAAAATTCATTTTAAACAAGATTTAGAAAAAAATAAGAACGAATATGAAAGGGATAGCAATTATTTACTTATACAAATAAAAGAATTAGAAGAATCCATTAAAAAATTAGAAGAAAAATATAAGAATATAATAGAAATTCTTAAGGATGGTTATTTTGAACTTGATCTTAAAGGTAATTTTACTTATTGCAATAACGTAATACGAGAGTGTACTGGTTATACAAATGAAGACTTAATGAATATGAAATATAGTCAATTATACGATGAAGAAACTAGAAAGAAAGTATTAAGTGGGTTTAACAACCTATATAAAGCAGGAAAAGGATTTAATTCAGGTGAATATGAAATTATCACAAAGAATGGGAAAAAATTATTTGTTGATTCCTCTGATTATTTAAGATACAATATTAAGGGAGAAAAAATCGGATATAAAGGATTCTTAAGAGACATTACCGAACATAAGAAAGCCGAGCAAAAATTAAAAGAATCGGAAAAAAAATATCGGAATTTAATCGAAACATCTTCAATGGGGTTATTGGAGATTGATTCTACAAAAGGAGGAGTTATTTATATTAATCCTAGATTGTTAGAGATTATTGGTTATACCCAAGAAGAACTAAAAAATGAAGGAGTTTTTTATAAAGCGGTATATCCAGAAGATATTCATAATATTAAAAAATTATTTGATGAAAGAAATATAGAGTTTAAAATAATTAACAAAGAAGGGAGAATTATTTGGTTATCAGGAAAAATCTTACCTCATTATCAAGATGATGGATCTTTGGCGACTCTAAGATTATGGGTGCAAGATATTACTGAAAGAAAAGAGATGGAAGAAATGAAATCAAATTTATTAACAAGGTTTTCACATGAGTTCAAAACACCTCTCATATCTATTAAGGGATTTTCTAAATTTTTACTAACAGAGACTAGGAAAAATCTAGATAATGATACAATATCATCTTTGAAGAAGATCGATAAAGGAGCAGATAAGCTGAAATTACTTATAGATCATTTCATAGAATGTATAATGTTAGATAGGCAGTTAATAGAATTAAATTTAAATCGGGAAAATCTACATGATTTAATTAAAGAGAGTATAGCAGAGATGGAGGGATTGATTAAATTAAGAAAACACACATTAATTATAGATATTCATGATAAACTATTTATAGATTTTGATAAAAATAAAATTTATAGCGTATTTATAAATCTCTTACAGAATGCAATTAAATTTACACCTAAAGAAGGTAATATTACTATTCAATCTCGAATCAATAAAAAATCTATAATAATCTCTATTAAAGATAATGGAATAGGTTTACAGAAAAAAGAAATAGAACAATTATTTAGACCGTTTGGAAAGATTGAGAGATATGGAAAAGGTTGGGACATAATTTCTGATGGGATTGGATTAGGGCTATATTTCTCAAAAGAGATTATAGATTTACATGGAGGGAAGATATGGGTTGAATCAAAAGGTAAAAATAAAGGAAGTATATTCCATTTTTCACTACCAATTATAAAGAATATAGATGATGATATAAAGGGACAATAAAAATAATTCATAAATTTCTACCAATTCTTTTCAGTTTCACTTGATACAGAGCCAGAATTTCTTTTATTATCAATATAATAATAATCCTTTTCTCCTTCCTTCTATATAAAAATTCTGTATTCAATTTAAGGATTCTTGGGATTTTTTTAGTGAATGTATTTTATTAAATACTATATCTAATAATACTCTGCAAGAGAGAAACTTATTATTGATGAATTTAATGAAAGATCAGATTTCTCTTTTTGCCCCTTTACAAGTCAGTATTGAATGGAAAAAGTTTGGGTATAATTATTTCAACCCAAGAGATCGTGCTTTCTTTGCTTCAGTGTTTAAGTAAAATTATTTAGCTACAGATATTGTAAAAACTGTAGAGACTTTTTCACATATTTACACTTAAATGAAGGATCTTAATAGAAATATATTATGTTTAATATTCCTTAACAATTTTCAGAATTAGAATAGAAATTACCTAAGAAAATATAGTGATTTTCAGTTGTTATTTCTTTTTGATATTTTTATTATCAGCAGAATCATAATATTTTTCAATCTCTAACTTTATATTTTCCTTTACCTTGAATAAATCATCTTTGTTATTAGTATCCGATATTAAAACTAAGTTTTTAAGATTTGGATTTAAATTTTCAAGATTACTAACAATTAAGCTTAAAGTAAGGGTCGTTGAATCAATTGAATGAATAACATTTTCAAAATCACTATTTGTAGAAATAGATTTTACATAATAGGAAACCAAAATATATAATTTATAAATTAAATCTGTATTGAAATCTTGTGTAATTGATTGAACTATTATAAAATTCTCTTTATTAGTAATAAAACAGATCGATTCTGAGAGAAACCTGATCTTTTCATCAACAATTAACTTTAAATTATTGGAATCTTGTGATAAACTACTCAATATCTCAGAAAAAGCATTATATGATGTGAAATCTAATTCTGGAGATATACTTGTAAGGTAAAGAGGTATATTTTTTGGGAGATTTAATCGTTCTTTAATTCCACTTTTCATTAACTGGTAATTAACACTAGCTTTTTGTTTTATTAAATCAATCTTATGAAAGATTAATACAAGATTATTTTCAATATTTTTAAGTTTTAATATTTTGAATACCATGTTTATTTCATTAACAATATCTTGAGATTGATTTATCCAATTTGGATAATCAAAGATGTAGATAACAATAGCAACCTTATCAAAGGCGATCATCTGTTCATTCTCATCCTCTAACAGAAATGGTAATTCTTGTCCGGAAGTGTCAAAAATACTTAATTCTATGTCCATCCATGAATAAATCTTAGGTATTATACCACGTGTAGGTTCAAGCGGATTAATCATAAGATCTTTAGAATATTCTCCTTCGAATAATACTCTAAGTATACTTGTTTTTCCAACCCCCGCTCTTCCTATCAAAGTTATTTTTTCCGGCATGTTAAATTCATACTCTTTTCTTTTAATAATTGCGTAACACTTTACATAATAAAGTATGATCGATTACACTTTGAAATTCTCGAAATTATAGTGATTATTATCAAGTTGAATCAGATGCAAAATTTTTTAATATTTACACTAGAGATAAAATTTTTTATTTTTAAGGTTACCTAAATCAAGTTTAGTAGTGCAAAAAAATATGCCTATGATCTAGTTTCAACATTATCATCGAATTTATTAAATAAAAAGTTAACTTACTTCAAAATTGGGTAAAAGATTAGGATTAAAAATAACGTAAATTACTAAAAAAAAGACGATTTAATTCTTAATTTACTAATCTTCTTAAAAATTAAAAGGGTTGTATAAAAATTGACTGAAATTGAAAATGTATTACATGATTCCGAAATGAGATATCAATATATAATAAATAATATCTCAAATGTGGTTGGAGAATTAGATTTAAATTTCACTTCCAATTATAAGTAATGACAACTATGTTTAAAACAAGTAATTAATTGACTTAAATGCTATTTGTGCTAAGTTTGGAGATAATCAAATAAAAATTCTAAATCTAGTAAATCAAAAGGTTTTAAAATAAAACCATCTGCCATTGTTTCTTCTATTTTATTCTCTACGTTAATACCGGGTAAAGCAGTTAAGTAAAATACAGGTATTTCTTTTAAATTCATATTAGATTTTATGTCCTTACAAATATCATATCCACTAACATCTGGTAAAATTATATCCAGCAATATTAATTTTGGAGTAGACGAGGATAGTTCTTCAATTCCTTCCAAACCTGTTAATACTCCTTTAAAAGAATACCCCTTGCTTTCAAAATAATTTTTCAATAAATCTATAGTAGACAAATTATCTTCAATGAGTAAAATATCATATTGTGAAGGTTTAAATTCTTTTTCTTCTAATTGAACTATGAATTTATTTTCCAATTGTTTAGTTTCCTTCAAGACATTATTAATAATCGTTTTTATTTCATCATTTAAATTCCCACTATATTTTTCAAGTAATAATTGCGAAAATCCTTTTATCGTTGTTAGCTTTTCTTTCAAAGTGTGAGTCATTTTAGATTTAGTACTAGTTTCTAAATCCGGAAATAAATTTCCACCAAATTTAGATCTTTCTTTAATATAATAATTAACGCTTTCTCTAATTAGTTTAGAAAATGAAGTAATTTTATGTGTGTTAATATATTCCTTCCAATTCCTTTCAGTTTCACTTGATACATAAACGGAAATTCTTTTTTTATCAGCATAATAATTTTTTTCACCTTTTTTCCATCTTAGGAATCCCTTAGTGGTTTTTCCCTGCCAAATTGCTTGTTTTCCAGTCTCTTGCTCATATTGTTCCATTTCCTTTGTTTTTTTGTCACTATTCGACATGAACTTTCACCTTTGATTAGAAAATTATCCAATAATTCATTTTTTTATTCTATTCTTTAGTTGAATTTTACACTAATAAATATTTAAAATTGATCAAATAATTCTAAAGAATTATAAATATCATATCTCTGATTGTGAGAAATTTCATTGTTAGTATTAAGATAAGACATAAATCTTATACAGCTATTTTAATCAATAAACTTAATTAGAAGTCATAACGATTGACTAAGCCTCGCTTCAAGAACATTTCTTTTAATTCTGAAAGGACTTCACCTCTAGGTGAGGTTGATCTAATATTGCCACTTGTTGAAATTCTTGGAGGGGGAGGTGGAGGTTTAAGCGAATTTAAGTTGATTTCATCCTGTTTAGGTGTTGTTAGTGGAGCTGTTGGTGGACTAGATGACATCTTAGATAATTGAGATTTTGATTTTAAAGAAGATTTAACTTTTTCTAATTTCTTAGTTGTGAGTTTTTCGTTTTTAACTATTTTTTCTTCTTCTATTTTTAAAGAAGGGTGTGTTGGCAGTGGTTTTGGAGGTCCTGAACCTTTTTTAGTTTTTTTCTTTTTTTGAAATTCATCAATTTTAGCTTTCTTCTTCTTTTTTTTACTTTTTCCATTTGATTTTAAGTCTGGAGATATATAATCTGGTTGTACTTTTTTGAAAGGAACTGAAAAAAGAGATTGAGTTATATCTGATGGATTTAATCGTAGTAAAGCTCGTTTAATTTCCGCAAGCTCAGATACGAATTTATCCATCAATTTCAGATTAAGATCTAAAATTTTCTGAAATTTTTCTTCAATGTCAGGTATCACAATCTCTTTATCTGTCTCCTCTTTTCCTTTTGAAAAGATATTTTTAATACTTTTAACTATTTCTGGTTGATTAGAATAATAATTATAAATACTTGTGGGAATGATCTCAAAATTCCAAGGATTTTCAGATTTTTTAAAAATCTCTGAAATTTTATCTGCTAGATATTCAAGCTTAATTTGAAAATCAGGATCTTTTCTGATATCTAAATCTGCTTTATTCAATAAAACTACAATAAAAGGATTCTCTTTCAAGAATTTGAGAATATCAATTATATCATTCAAAAAGTTTACAGCTTCTAAATATCTAACATCATCTTGTGAATCAATTACAAATATCATGATATCTACGTTTATAAAAAAACTTTCTGGAGAAGCAAGATATTCGTCTACATGATCTTTCTGTCCTCCAAGGTCCCAGAGAATTAAATCTAATTTATCAGATTGATATTCCTCTACATTTGCTCCTATTGTGGGTTCTAGATTAGCCATATCATTATAATTATAATCATTAATCAATCTATTTATGAGAGATGTTTTACCCGCGAAATCAAGACCAGCCACTACAACCTTCAATTTTTGTTTTTTCAGATATAAATTCCTTTTATTCCAAGCGTTAGATATAAGAGTTGATGCGATAAGAGCATTTTTTATAGTTGATTTTTCAATATGCAGTTTTTCAATCAAATTTTCAAATCCATAATCCTCTAGTTTAGTAAGGTCGCGTAGACTCACGATATCGATTTTTTTAAATTTCTCTATTTCATCATCTTTTATACTTCGTAATTTATCTAATTCCAAATCTAATATGGTTTTTAAATTAGTTGGATAATAATCTAAGTCAAGAAATCGATCACAGAAATATTTTATGATTGTTTTTGCAGATTCTGACATATTTTACTAATAATTTTATTGTTTTATAAATTTTTACTAAATTATCATTTTTTTGTACTGAATAATAATTATTTAGTAAAATAAATAAATTAATAAATAAAATTTGTTACTATTATACCAAATTAGTATCTATTTTAGTGTATATTAATTTAAAATTTTAATTCAAAAATCTCTATTGTATTATTCTGAAAATGATATAGATAAGAAATATTTATTCAGAAATGAGGAAATTTTATGATAGAAAAAAATTTAACAAAAGAATCCATAGAAAATGAAATTTCGGATACTTATAAGAATTTTCAATCAATTTTAGAAAAAAATCCTTTCATAATAATTATTGGTAAATATGATCATACCCTAGGACCAAGAGCTATATACACGTCAGTCAATATTGAAAGACAGAAACATTTTATTAGAAATCTTCTAAGAGATGCTTTAAATACAAAAAATCAATTTGTAATTTTAGATTTTAATTATTTCTATTCTCAAATCTATAAAATCGAAGTCGAAGATAATAATGCTCGAGGTGGAAAGCAATTATATTCTATCATTTTACTTCGTGATATCGAATATCCTTTAATTCCTATAATACATTTTAGAAAAATTGAAATGATGTTTCGTAAAATTGGTGAAGATAAAATATTATCAGATGATAAAAATGTATTTGAGAGTTTTTTTAAAGAATTAAGCTATATCTATATAAAAAAAAATGAAATTCTTCCATTAGAAAGATTTAATCTACAAATTCGTAGTGGTATTAATACAATTCAAGGATTTTGTGATTTAATTTTAGAAGATAAAAAGGAAAATAAAAGTCTATCAAATGAGAATTTAATAAATTTTATAGAAATGATGTTAGAATCATGTAAAGATATAATTATATCTCTAGAAAAATATCTAAAAAATTCCATGCAATAAATAATACAAATTTATTTAAAAATCGGTTAATACCTTTGATAAGTAGAAAAAAAATTGTTCTTGTTGGTCCATCTGGAGTAGGAAAAACAACACTCCAGAAAGTCTATTTCGATCAAGTGAGCCCAATTTCACTTTTAGAAGAACCTTTGCAACCATCAAGAGGGATTAGCTCTAGAATTTATACAACATCTAATACTGATTTAGGAGTCTTTGATTTAGCAGGACAAGAAAATGAAACTTGGTTTTCAGATAAAGGGAAAGATGTATTTAGTGAAAGTAATATCATAATTTGTGTTTTTGACATTGGAAATTCATTAGAATCTATAATTAAATTTTTAATCAATATATATAAAGTGAAAAAAGATCTTCACCTTCATTCATGTAATATTATTGCTTTTTTACATAAAATAGATCTTAGGAGTAATGCCTATGTATGTAGTAAATTAAAGACTATCCAAGAGTTCATTACAATTCAACATCCACAAGGTAAGGATTTTGAGATATATCAAACATCTATTACAAAAGACAACTTTTATAATACCTTTTGTATAATTTCAGAAATTTTAAATTTAATTATTAAAAGAAATAAAATTCCAATCAAGAGTGAAGAATTTCAAAAGCTGAAAAACCAATTATCTATGATATTAAAATCCGATATTAATGTAAAGTATAGTATCGATGATGTATCTCAAAAATTTAAAATCAATTCTAAAAAGGCCAAACTCTATATAGAAGAGTTAGAGAAATTAGGTGTTGTAGAAAGTTTTGATGAATACGACTTCTTTAAATTAACTAATAGAGCATATTATTTTAAAATTGGATTAGAAAGAGATTGTATTAATATGGAAAATTCACATTTCAATAAAGAGATTGAATTTTTTAATATTTTTCTCTATCTTAAGGAGAAAGAAGATTAAGTTAAATAAAAATTAATCATTTCATCAAATTTGGGTTGAAGATTGAGGAGATAAAATGGTGTCTAATTTGAGAGATAAAACTACACAAGTGAAAGAAGATATATCAATTACAAGAAAACTAAGGTTTGAGAAACTAGTTTCATCGATTTCTTCCCGATTTGTTGGAAATTATGAACTTGATAAAGTTATAAATAAATCGCTTGCTGATATGGGGGAATTTATACATGCCAGTAGGGTTTTCATTTTCCTCTTTAATAAAGAAAAACCATATATGATAAATACTCATGAATGGTGTAATGTGAATGCAGAATCTCATATTAATGATTATAAACACTTGCAATTGAACGAAGTTCCATGGGTAATAAAACAACTTCTTAAAGGAAACCCACTAATTATTGAAGATGTTTCAAGACTTCCACCAGAAGCTAAAAATATTAAAAATTTATTGAAAAATCATGGAGTAAAAGCTAACATAACTATTCCTTTGTATATCAATGGTGAAATTGGAGGATTTATAGGATTCGATGATGATTTAGAGTTGAGAAATTGGGTAGAAGAGGATTTAAATCTATTGCAAATTTCTTCACGAATAATTGGAAACGCAATTGAGAGAAAACTAACTGAAGATATATTAAAAGAATCTGAAAAAAGATATCGAGAACTTTTTAACACAATGAGTAGTGGTGTAGCAGTATATAAGGCGATTCATAATGGTGAAGCCTTTATTTTTAAAGATTTAAATTTAGCAGCTCAAAAAATAGAAAAGATTAAGAAAAAAGAGGTTATTGGTAAAAAAGTCACAAAAATCTTTCCAAGTATAAAAGAATTTGGTCTTTTTGAAGTTTTTCAAAGGGTGTGGAAGACAGGAGAACCATTATATCACCCTATTTCTCTTTACCAGGACGAGAGAATCGCTGGTTGGAGGGAAAACTACGTATATAAACTTCCTTCTGGGGAGATTGTTGCCATTTATAATGATCTTACAGAAAAAGCTGAAATCGAAAAAAAGTTAAAAGAATCAGAAGAGAAGTATCGTTTAATTACTGAAAATGCCAATGACTTAATTGTGGTTCTAAATAGTAAATATGAACATGAATATATAAATGAAAATACATATCAAAGAATTTTAGGATATAATAATAAAGATATGTTAGGAAAGACCCGACATGATATTATCCATCCAGATGATATTAAGCGAGCTTTAAAAATAATAAGAGAGAGTTTTAAAAGGGGCAGAGGAAGGGGTGAATTAAGACTTCGACACAGAAATGGAAATTATATCTGGGTAGATACAACGGGATCAGTCTTTAAGGGGTCTGATGATCAATTAAGAGCAATAACAGTCTCAAGAGATATAACCGAGCGAAAATTATCAGAACAACGCTTAAAAGAATCTGAAGAAAACTTTAGAGAGATCACCGAACAATCTTTTATGGGGATTTGTATAATAAAGGATTCTAGTATCCAATATATAAATAAAACCATTACGAAAATGTTGGGATATTCTGAAAAAGAAATAAAAGAATGGTCCATGAAAGAATTTCTCAATGTTGTTCATCCTGAGGATAGAGGTCTTATTATAAAACGATTGAGCCATAGACAAAAAGGATTGATTGATGAGAAATTCGACAGAATGTATAGGATTTTTACTAAAAATGGTGAAATAAAATGGATGGACACCTATTCTAAAACTATCCAATATCAAGGAAAAGACGCAATTTTGGCTGCACTTGTAGATGTTACCGAACGTAAGAAAGCTGAACAAAAATTAAGTGAGTCAGAAGAAAAATATAGAAGTGTGCTTGAAAATATTAATGAAGGATATTTTGAAGTTGATCTTGAAGGGAATTTCACATTTTTCAATGATGCGTTATGTAAGAGTAGCGGGTATTCACGTGAAGAATTATTAAATAAGAGTTATAGCATGGTGTTTGATGAAGAAACCAAAGAGAGAGTATTTCGTGTATATAATGATTTATATAAGAAAGGAGAAGGATTCAAATTAATTAATTCTCAAGTTATAAGAAAAGATGGGGACAGAATATATCAAGAAACTTCTGTATATTTAAGATATAATTCTAATGGAGAAATAATTGGTTTTAAAGGTTTTTTCCGGGATGTCAGCGAAAGAAAGAGAGCAGAAGCTTTAAGAAAGAAGTTTAGTCAAGAATTAGAAAGGGAAGTTAAACTGAGAACCAAAGAATTGAAAGTTGCGCTTGACCAACAAAAACTGTATTTAGATCAGATTTTAAAAGCATCTCATTTTAAAACAGAATTTTTAGCAACTATGTCTCACGAATTAAGAACCCCATTAAATGCCATTATTGGTTTTACGGATTTGCTCCTGGAAGGAGTTTACGGTCAATTAAATTCAGAACAATTAGAATTCATTAAAGATATTGAAGAATCATCAAAACATTTATTGGATATGATATCAAATATCCTAGATATATCAAAGATTGAATCGGGGCAAGTTTCTGTAAAAATTGACAATATCCAATTATATGATCTAGTTAATCAAGTAATCTCAACTTTAAAATCCCTATATAGCAAAAAGGATTTAAAGATTGAATTAAAAGATGTGAAAAAAAAACAGATTATATTAGCTGATCGACTTAAATTTAAACAAATTATTTATAATCTACTAAGTAATGCCATAAAGTTTACTGAAAGGGGGACTGTTACATTTGAATTTATAGATAAAAAAGATAATTGGGAATTTAATGTAAAAGATACAGGAATAGGAATTGCTAAAGAAGATCTTAACATTATATTTAAAGATTTTAAAAGGGTAAAATTTCCATATGTTGATTCTATGCCAGGTTCAGGCTTAGGATTGTCTCTAACCAAGAGAATTATTAATTTACATGGTGGAAATATTTCTTTTACAAGTAAATTAGGGATGGGATCAACATTTTCTTTTTATATCCCTAAAAAGATAACAAACAGTCTTAGAGTAGAAGAATTATTAAAATATTTATGATATAAAATGAAAATTAAATGAGGAAAAATTAAAAACGTGTTTTTAGGAGAAAAAGAAATTTCAGGGACTGAAAAAAATTTAGTTAAAGAAGCAGATAGAATATTTAAGAACTGGTCAAGTTTAGAGGTTTTAGCCTATACAATATCCTCCCGTTTTCTTGGAAATATAGAAATTAATGATGCAATTAATGCTACACTACGTGATATAGGAATTTTAAGTGGAGCTAGTCGTGTTGTTTTGTGTATTTTTAATGATAACAGAATTAATTTAAATCACACATATGAATGGTGTACAGAAGGAATAAATCCACTATTTCAATACTTTGAAAATTCATGGGTTCATAGTTTTCCATGGTGGAACGAGCAACTTAGAAGGGGAAATATAATTAATGTTTATGATGCTTCAAGTTTACCAGATGAAGCTAAAGCTACAAAAAGATTATTGAACCTTAATAATATTAGATCTTTATTAGTATTCCCACTTTATATTAAAACAGATTTAGCTGGATTTATAGGGTATGCAAATGATTCAATACAAAAAGAATGGAAAGAGAGTGATTTGTCACCTTTACGCATATCATCACAAATTATTGGAAATGCCTTAGAACGAAGTAAAATGGAAAATCTGTTAAAAGAATCTGAAGAAAAATATCGTCTTATTATTGAAAACATTAATGATCTCATAGTTATAATTGACCGTAAAATTAAATTCGAATATTTAAATGAAGAAACTGTCTTCAGATTATTAGGATATCGAAAGAAGGATGTTATAGGAAACTCTGCTCTAGAATATATTCATCCGGAGGATGTTGAACGAGCCGTTAATACTTTTAAGAAAGGATTTCAACCAGGAGAATCTGTGATTGAATTACGATTTAAGCATAAGGAGGGATATTGGCTCTGGTTTGAGTGTAGTGGACAGATTATTATTGATAGAGATAAAGAATTGAAAGGCTTGATAATTTCAAGGAATATTAATGAGCGCAAATTAGCTGAAGAGAGATATAAGGCTTTATTTGATAATTCTCCTAATGCAATATTTATTATTGATTTGAATGGTATTATTGTAGATTCTAATCCTACAACAGAAGTTTTATTCGGTTTGGATCGAAGTGATATCATTGGAAAATCCATTGATGCTTATAATAATATTTTTCATATAGAAATTAAAAAATATTTTAAACAAATTTTCAAAACCTCTTTTTTAAAAGATTTTCCTGAACCTATAGAAGTCAAAGTTAAAACTTTTAAAGGAGATTTATTGTGGGTTGAAATTCAAGCATCTGTCATAAAGCAGGATGCTAAAACTTTAATTCAACTGATTTTTGAAGACATTACTGAAAAAAAGAAGGTAGAGCTTTTAGAACATAAATTTAAAGATGAATTAGAAACCGAAGTTCAAATTCGAACAAGAGAATTAAATGAAGCCCTTGAACAACAGAAATATTATTTAGATCAAATTGTAAAATCATCACAGTTCAAAACAGAATTTATGGCTACTATGTCGCATGAATTAAGAACTCCGTTGAATGCTATAATTGGATTCGCTGATTTGCTTTTAGAAGGAGTTTATGGGCAATTGAATGAGGAACAAAAGGAATTTATAACAGATATTAAAAGTTCGGCTGAACATCAATTTGATATGATCAAACATATATTGGATATCTCTAAAATTGAATCTGGACAGATCTCCTTAAATATTCAGAAGTTTCCTTTGAACCCTATGATAGATCAAATTAAATCCAGTCTAAAACCTTTATATAGTAAAAAAGATTTAAAATTCAAGATTAAAGGATTAAAAGAAGAAAAATTTATATTTGCTGATCCTATTAGATTTAAGGAAATTTTATTGAATTTGGTAAGTAATGCTATTAAATTTACGATTGAAGGGCAAGTTGAATTAATAGTTAAAGAAGGGTATAATCAATGGGTTTTTAAAGTAAGAGACACAGGGATAGGAATAGCACGCAAAGATTTTCCTTTAATCTTTAAAGAATTTAAAAGAGTTAATTCCACATATGTACGATCTGTGCCTGGAACTGGACTCGGATTGTCATTAACTAAAAGGCTTATTGAATTACATAGTGGTGAAATTACCTTCACAAGTGTTTTAGGTATGGGATCTACATTTACTTTTAGTATATCTAAAAAATTTGAGGAAAAAAATAGGTGATAATTTAAACATGATTATAGGATTAGCATTCTTCAGTTGGGATACAAAGATGGGTGCTACACTTGAGATGAAATATCCTTTAGATTTAAAATTAACAGATGAATTAATTAATAAAATATATATGACTCATTCATATGAAGAAGATTTTACTAAAGACGAAATTATTGAGATTACATATGAAGATCAAACCATTCTGAGTTTTTGTGATAAATCTAAAGTTACGGATGTAGGATATGAAATATTTGTAATTATTCTTGATGAAAAGGAAAAGATTAACCTTTATACATTGAAAGCTAAATTTATTGATTTTTCAAAAAAAGCTTTACAAAAAACCAGGGATGACAGAAAAAAATATTTTATGGAAAGAATTGGCACCTTTTTTGAAGAATCGTCAACAAAAAAATTCTTATTAATAGGAAGAGCTAGTACGGGAAAAACAAGTATTAAGAAAATTGTTTTTGAAGGATATAATCCCAAGGATTTATTATATAATCCTTTAGAACCAACACGTGGAATATCACCATCTGTCTACTCATGGTTGGATTTAAAATTAGGATTATTTGATTCTTCTGGACAAGAGTTAAGTTATTTACTGGAAAATGAAAATGATAGTGATCATATCTTAGCATTTGAAAATACTGATATTATTATATATCTATTCGATTATCCAACTTGGGTTTCTAACTCCCAACAAATTGTAGATGATATCCAAAAAGTTAGAGATATTATGACTAATAAATCCTATAGTGCCAAGGTAATCCTTTTTATTCATAAAATAGATCTGATTGGAAAGGAGTCTAGACGAAAGATTCTAAAGGAAATTACTAATGAAATAAAAAGAAAATTTGACATTTCTATTTATTACACAAGCATTTATCCAAAATTAATATACAGCCTATACAACGCATTTTATGAACTATTAAGTGGTTTTTCTAAAGAAAATATATATCTAAAAAAGATATTGGATGATATAATTGGAGATTTTTCTAAAACAATGTTTTTTATAACTAACTTAAATGATAATATAATAGTACAATCGATGTCTAAAGATTTTAATACAGTGATTATTAATCATTCGCATAGACTTATAACACAGTTGAATAAAACTTTTGAAAACATGGCTATGAATGATAAAATTGAGCATTTAATCCTCTCAAGTTCTAATTTTAATATCATTATGAATAGCTTGAATTACAAAAAATTTAGTCTTAAAAATTTAATTTGCCTTTCTGAGACCCTTAGTGCAAATAAACTAATATGGATAATTGGTCAAATTAGATTAAAACTAAAAAATGTTTACTATTTGAAAAAAAAACTGCTTGATAAAAATGAGTGAAAAAATTATCTTTGTAGGACCTCCCGGTGCAGGAAAAACAACGCTCCGTAAGGTCTTTTTTGAAGGTGAAAGTTCAACAAAATTATTAGAATATGCATTAGAACCAACCTACGGTGAAGAATCATTAATAATGAGATTGCCTAGTTTAAATCAAGACGTTGGTATATTTGATCTTGCAGGACAAGAAAATAAGCGATGGCTTGATACAGATGAAAAAAGAATTTTCATTGGCACTAAACTGATTTTAGTTGTAATAGATATTGTGTCTAGTTATGATGAAATTTTTAAATTCGTAAGAAAAATAATAGATTTAAGGAATACCATAACACCTTCAACATATATCTTTGTTTTATTACATAAAATAGATCTAGTGAGTGAAAAAAAAGTTAGGGAAATCAAATCACTTGTCAAAACTGAATTTCCAAATGAAAATTTAATAAATTTTTTATTTACAAGTTTAAAAAGGGATTATTTTACCCAGACTTTTTCAAATTTGATTGATATTATGAAAATCTGTCTTCAAGATATTATACCCGATGATGAAGGTTTACTATTAAATATTGTTGATGAATCAATTAAACTTATACATCAAATTGATAAAGAAGTTGTAATTACTAAAGAAAATCTTCATGAAAAATTAAACCATCCTAAAAAATTAACTAATTATCTTGTTGAAAGCCTCGCTAACAAAGGGCATATTGAAATAAAGCACGTTGAGAATAAAGACCTTCTTAGCTTGACAAATAAAGGTAAAGTTATATACAATAAGATATTAAGCAGTTTTTCATCTGCTCCTTTTAATAAATCTGAAAGGCGTTTAGTCCCTACTAAATTAGCAATAAAGGAAGTAGTACCGTCAATTATAGGAGCAATAATAGCAGATAAGGATGGAAAATCTTTAATAAAGCTTGAATTATTTGATGATGCTCTTAAAGACTTTATTTCTCAAAGTATGCCAAATGACGATACAATAATTCCAGTTGATCTTGAATTAATTCCAATGTTTATTAGCGCACTTGAAAAGTTTTCCTTAGAATTAAACATTCAAAACTTAACAGGTTTTGGCTTAAAAGGGAGTAATTTGAAAATGAATATATTTGGTTATGACAATTATACAGTGACTCTTTTTATGAACCCAAATATTAACTTAAAAGCTATTGAAAATAAAATCAATAATTATTTTAAGAAGTTATTTGAAAACTATAGAGATAAGTTTGAAATAGCGATTAGAACGGGTAAACTCGATGATCTTTTCCCAATAAAGGAACTCGGAAGGAATTGGTTAGATGAATTAAATAATTCATATCAAAACATGATTATTAACTCTGAGATTATGGATAAAGAACATGCTCAGATTCTTTATAACAACATCGATGAACTCTATGATGATATCAACAAGGAATTTTCTGTAACCCTTGAAAAAGTTAAAAAACTCAAGATTGACATAATGAAATCAATGATAGAGAAAGATTTTGAAGAACTGAAAAAAATTGCTAAGGTTGCTCAAGAATTAAAAGCAAAATTTATATCATGATTATTATTTTTGATTTTGCTACTTCAATTTGATATTTTTAAAAATAGATTTAAATAATAAATCAAAAATGATTTATATAACCGTTTCAAGAAAATGGTTTTAAAATAAAATTAGAAAAAAAAATATTTAATAATTTCAATAGAAGAGAATCGGGGTTATTATTTATGACTAGAAATGTGTATGTTATTGAGGATAATGAAAAAAACATGAAGTTGTTTAGAGCAATTTTAAAATTAATACCGAATGTTGAAATTTTTGAAGAAACACGTGGAGATTTAGGATTAGAACTAATAAAAACTGGGAATCCTGATTTAGTTATTTTAGATATCCAACTTCCAGAAATGAGTGGAATTGATATATGTACCGAACTACGAAATATTGAGAAATTTAGGGAAATACCAATAATTGCAGTAACCTCCTTTGCAATGAAAGGTGATAAAGATAGAATTTTATCAGCAGGATTTAATGAATATATCTCTAAACCAATTAAAGTTAATGAATTTAGAGAATTGGTGAACACATACTTAAAGTAAGGATTAATAGTTTGTGGTTTTTTTTTGAAATGCATTAATGATATATAGCAATTTTAAAAAATTTGATAATCTTAATTAATATTAGAGTGAACATTATATTTGCATATTTGGAATTAGCTAATTTATTACTTATTAGGGATATAAATTGAAAGGAATTGTGATTTTAAATCTAGATAAGAAATCAGAATTAACTAAAGATGTTGAATATCCGCAAAATATCTGTGAAGAATTAGGAGTAACAGATTCAATGCTTTCGACTGTTTTTGAGGAACATAAGAGGGTGAGGACAGGTTCCAATTATTTAGAAATGCAAATAAAGCGTGATCTTAGTGTAGCTAGTTTTTTTACGGGTCATTCTTCCAAGCATTTTATTGGGAAGGGAGATCATGTAATTACAGTATTCCTTTCTGATGAGGATATACTTCCAAAAAATTTTGAGGGTCAAGTACGAAGAATTGCTTTTGAATTATTACCTCAAAGAAAGGAAAAAAAGTTTAAAGAACTATTTGCAAAATCCTACGAGTTGTTAGAAAAAGGTGAACTCGATGCCTATTGGCAAGAGAGACGAGGATTTGAACAAGAAATAGGAGAAAAGAAAGGAAAAATTAATGATCTTGCTCAAAAAGTTTCTATGTTAGTTTCTGACAGATCTGAACATTTAAGAAACGTTGAAGCTTTAAAAAATGAGGTAACTGGATTATATTCAAAATTAGAAAATTGGAGTAACCAAATGGCAGATTTAAATGAATATAACGCCACTTTAACATCAAAAAATAGAGAATCAACTAGATTATTAAATGTACAAAAATTAGCATTGGACCAGAAAGATGAACGAATTAATAACTTAAAAGCAAAATTAGGTGATACAGATGAAATCGAAAAAGGTGCTGAACAACTACTAACAGAAATTAAAAAAATTAAGATGGAAAACGATACCTTAAATCATGAAATTGAAAAATTGAATGAAACTAATAAAAAGTTAAAATTTCAAGTACTAAAAGCAAAAAGAGACAGTGAATCAGTTCCGAATTTAGAAATCGAAATTAAGAAATTGAACGATAGGATCTTGGGTGTAAATAATGAAAAGGAGAATATTAAACGAGAATTAACAGATTTAAGAGAAGAAATAAAACTTATACGCCAAGAACGTGATAAGTATTATAAAATTATAAAAAAAAAGAATCTTATTTAGCTTGTTTTTAGGTTTAGAGAGAAATAAAATTAAGCATCAACATAGCGGATTGATCAAAAATGTCTAATACTTAAAATTGAAACTTAACCACTTATTATTCATACTAAAAGGGAATATAGCTATCTAATCCATTCATTGTTCAATAAAATATTTTTTTATAAAGTCTATATTCATTTGAACAGCATCTTTTTTTGATAGCTCTCCGTGTCCCGGCACATAAATCTCAATATCTTTCTCTATTATAGATTTCAGAATTTTGTATAAATTTGATGGATTAACGGCATTAAATCTTCCAGTTTCGTTTGGTGCCCAGCTCTCGTCCAAATCAGCAAATAATAAATCCCCCATAAAACAGATTTTTTCATTTGGAAAATAAGCGATAATGTCAGATTCTGTATGTCCAACACCGTAAGGAATCAAATGAACAGTCTTTTTGGTTCCATTTATTATTATTTCATCTTTAATCAAGAAATCTGGTAATCTGATGTTGAAATTTGGATCTTTTACATATTTATAGAATTCTAAGTCATTATAAATTTCAATCTCGCCAAAAGGAGCATCTTCAGATTTTAACATTTCCTTACGTTTTAGTATTTCTTCATCTGCGGTTTCCCTAAAATGTTTAAGCTGATCACAGCATACTTCTTTGATTTTTTCCAATGTAAGAGGGGTACTCATAATTGGAATGTTCTCTGGAAAGAGGTAATTACCAAACATATGATCACTGTGATAATGGCTATTAATAATAAATGAGGGATCTTTATCATATAATTCTTTTATTGCTTTATATAAATCGTGAGTAGCACCTGGATATATATGAGTATCAAATACAATTAGATAATTACCTAAATCAAAGAATCCGGCACTTACGCTTGCTCCAGAATCATTTTTGGATATTGCGGCATAAATTCCTTCTACTAATTCAAAAAGATCAAAATAATTTGATTTAAAATCTATTTTTTTATAATTCATTTTATATTTCCTTTAAATTTATCAGAATTGTGTAAATAAATGATAAAATGTAATACATTTATTTATAGATTAATTTGATAAACTTCACATGAACTTTACATAATATTTGAACTAATTTTTTCTTATTTAGAAAAGAGTATGGTTAAATTATCGTATTTACAAATAATATTCAACGATTATAAAAGAACATAACTTTCTTCAAAAAAAATTAAAAATATAATTAGGACTTTTTTAAGAATTCGGCGAGAAAATTAAGATTCCATTCTAAAAGTTGGCTATCAAAGGATTGTAACTCGTCTGAAAAATCCTCTCTTTTTAATTGTGTTGGATCTTCTCCAGCATCAATACGTTTTTTAACTAAATCGAGAATTTCTTTAATATATTTATTTTCAAGGGAAAATTGTTCTTTAGAAGCTAATTCACCGTGTCCAGGAACTACAACTTTAAAATCTAATGTCATTATTTCATCATTTACAGAAATCCATCCTTCAGGATCTCCAGAACCTAGCCAGGGATCTTCACGTGCAAATAAAAGATCTCCGGCAAATAATACTTTTTCCTCAGGGATATATACTATTACATCTCCATCAGTATGAGCTTTTTTAAAAGTTCTCAACTGAACAGACTCTCCTTTTCCATATATGACACAACCTTCCTTAAATGTAAGATTAGGTTCTCGAAGAGAAAAATCATCTGAACGAACAGCCTTAAGAAATTTAAGATCATTTTCAATATCTTTCTTCTTCGCCTCATCTGTTTCATTTTTAAGAGTATCTTCCATTTCGGTTAGATCCATATTCTTATACTCTTCAATTCTTTTCTTACCATCTGTTTGAATATTTTTAAGGGTTCGATCAGATGTCATTATTTGAGTTGATTTATCAAACAATGATGTTCCCATAAGATGATCCATATGATAATGGGTAATTACAATAAAATTAGGCTCTTTTTGAGTGTATTGGATAGCTGCTTTTTTTAAATCTTTAGCAGCGTCTACATTTGCAGTAGTATCGATAATTATCAAATAGTCTTCAATATCAATGAACCCAGCATTTCCACCCATACCAGAATTTTCTTTACCAATCGCGCCATAAGCACTTTCTGAAAGTTTATAGAGATCAAAGAATTCTGATTCAAAATCTAATTTTTTCACAAAATCAAATGACATAAATTTTTTTAGGATATACTCTTGAAAAACTTTTGTGATTTTTCTGACTTACACCTTCAAATTCTTACAAGAATTCTGATTTTGATGCTTTGATAAATGAAGAATCTTATGTAATAGATTTATATATTTGAATGGTGTTAATTTACATACTGTCTTTACATAAAAAGGGTTAATTTAATGTTAAATAGAAAAAACCAAAAACTTGCATTTTTTGTAACAATTTTTTTAACAAGCACAATCATGGCGCTCACTGTAAGCACTAATTTTTATACTTCTAGAGAAATTAATGGGGATTATGATAATGATTCGTTGAGAATTGCAGCTACTTTTGGTGATATTACAATTGATGCACTATTAACTACAAATACTTCAACCAATGGTAATTGGACATGGGCAAAAGATATTGGACTGTGTACAGGATTGGGCACACTTGGAAATCCTTACAGAATTCAAGGGCATACTTTTGATAATGCTTTAGCAATGGATGATTGTTTAAGGATCTTAAATTCAAGAGAATATTTTATCATTCAAGATTGTACCTTTATAAACGCTGGTTTCATGTCGGCCGGACTTTATTTAAGCAATGTTACTAATGGAAGGGTCATTGACAGTTTTTCTTATGATAACTATATAGGAATTGAGATGGAATTTGTAAATAATACTGTTTTAGATGGAAATCATATTTACATTACTACTGCTGGATTAACAGTAGATAATTCTCATTTTAACACTATTTCTAATAATAATATATCGGCAAATATAGATATTGGATTATACCTCACTCAGAGTACTTTTAACACCATCTCCTATAATCTTCTAAACGATAATCAAAATTTTCCCGGAATCTGGATTGTTTTAAATAGCGATAACAATGATATTTTGCACAATACAGCCAATCGTAATGGTCAAAGCGGGATTAGTATTGATACAGCTAGTTACAACACCATTTCTTATAATGAAGCTAATGATAATACAGATAATGGAATTCTTATTGGTGATGGAGATAGGAATACGATAATATCTAATACTGCTAATAAGAATGATGTTAATGGTATATCATTGACTTCGGGAAGTGATTTCAATACTGTTTCTAAAAACACAGCAAAATCTAATGGTAATAATGGAATAAGTGCTGGTTTCGCTGATAATAATGAGTATATTCAGAATTTAGTGAAGCATAACACAGGGACAGGACTTTATGCAGCGTTTTGTATTGACTCTATTATATATAAAAATACAGCTTATAATAATAGCGGTTATGGAATTTTTACAGGCCTCGGGATTAATATGAGTTGTACTATGAATACAGTTTATGAAAATAAAAATTCTGGAATCTATTATTCTCTTATAACTGATAGTATAATCGAAGATAATAATGCGCATCATAATGGTATGAATGGTTTTCTTCTAGATGGTGGATCTCTAAGAAATCTCATAAAATCTAATACTTTCCAGTATAATAATTTAAGTGGAATATACATTCATACAAATAGTGATGATAACCTATTATTAAATAATTTAGCATCTAATAATGTTGAACATGGAGTATTTCTGATGAATAGTGATAACAATATTATTTCAGGTAACACAGCGAGTAATAATGGTGAGAATGGGATTCATTTACTCACAAGCAATGATAATACTATTATTACAAATACTGCTAATAATAATAAAAACGGTACATTTCTGGACACGAGTAATAACAATAAAATCATTAACAATATCTTATTAGGTAATATCGTATGTTATAACGAAACAGGAAGCTCAGGAAATATCTTTGAGGGTAATATTTGTACTGGAGCAATTGGCGGCCCAGCAATAGATTTGAGTACAGTGTTATTGATTCTTTGTATTATTGAAGGTGCTTTTATCGGAGTAATAATTGCTGTATATTTTGTCAGAAAACGAAAACCTAAAACCTAAACTTCTTCTTTTTATTTTTTTTCTAAATATAATTTTAGGGCATTTTTAGTTTAATTGGGAAGAATCATTCCTAAATCCTTTTTATATCATATCTATATTCAATTACATACTATTTACTAAAAAATGGTTAAACTAATGATCAATAGAAAAAAACAAAAAATTGCGGTTTTATTTACAATTTTTTTAGCATGTTCAATTTTGGGGTTTTCAATAGGTTTCAATTTCCATGTTTCAAATACTACGATTAAATATGAAAATGATTACGATACAATATTACCAAAGATTGCTTCTACATTTGTTGATATTGAAATTGATGCGTTAGCCACCACTAACACTACAAGTTCTGGCAATTGGACTTGGGCAAAAGATATTGGAATTTGTACAGGATATGGTACACCTGCAAGTCCTTATTTAATTCGAAATCATATTTTTGATAATGGTGTTGCATTTGATGACTGCTTAAGAATATTTAATTCAAGAGATTATTTTATTATTAGAGATTGTATATTTAGAAATTCAGACTCTCTGGAATCTGGATTATATCTAAACAATGTAACCAATGGTGAAATTATTAATAGCTTCGTATACAATTGTTTAAGAGGTATTGAGTTATCGTTTGTGAATAACACAGAAGTTAGTGGCAATCATATATATGGAAATAATGAAGGTTTACGCCTATCAAATTCTCATCATAACACCATTTCAAATAATAACGCCTCTGCAAATTTTAACCACGGAATATTTCTCACCCAGAGTACTTCTAATACCATTTCTTATAATCAAGCAAACGAGAATGAAAATATAAATGGAATTTCTTTAACTTCAAATAGTGATTATAATACTATCTCAGGTAATACAGCTAATCTTAATGGTCAAAATGGAATTGAAATTGATTCCTGTGATGAAACAACTATTTCCAATAATTTAGTTTACGGAAATGTATTACATGGAATTATTCTTGATGGCGGAAATAGTCTTATATGCTCTCAAAACACAGTTTATGAAAATAAACAAAATGGAATATTCGTGAACAATCCAGACGATTGTGTAATAGAGAATAATAACGCTCATCATAATGGTTTAGATGGGATAAGATTATATTCTAGTCTAAGAAGCATTTTAAAATCTAACACTATACAATACAATAACTTAAGTGGAATTCATGTAGTTTTTAATAGTCATAATAATTTGCTAATGAATAATTTAGCAACAAATAATGAAGAACATGGAATCTTGTTAGAAACAAGCAATAATATCGCATTAGTAGAAAATACAGCTAATAATAATGAAAAGAATGGAATCCATTTATTAGATAGTAACTCAAATTCGATTATATCTAACACAGCGAATAATAACAGGAACGGTACATATTTAGATAATAGCGATAATAATATAATTGCCAATAATATTTTGTTAGGGAATTTGGTATGTTACAATGAAACAGGAGGAAGTACCGGAAATTTATTTGAAAATAATATATGTACTGCGGGACTCCCAGGAATAGACACGGTGACCTTGAGTATTGTCTTATTAGTTTTTGTTATTATTGAAAGCGCTGCTCTTGGAGCGATTATTGGAATTTATTTCATTAGAAAACGAAAACCTAAAACATAAAATTCTTTTTTCTTTTTTTTTATTTTAATTTTTTTTCTCAATTTCTAACAGAATAATATATAACTCTCCTCTATTTTAAATCCTACAAAAATTATTTTTTTTTATAATGGTTTAGAAAAGTGAAGCTGTAATAAAAGCTAGAAGGGAATTAATTCAACAAACTCTCGATAAAAGTATCGAAACTCGCGATTTTTGAATCTTAACAATTAAAGGTATATAAAGATCTAAAGAACAAAAAGTAAAATTTACCTTATAGCTAATTATTTATATAAAGGTTGTCTTATCCATTAATTAATTTTTAATTATAAAATAATAGAAAATTTACCATAAAAGGTGAATTAAATTTGGGAAATAGAAAAGGTTTAACTATAGTTACATTATTAATAAGTCTAATCGCAGTGAGCCTTGGATCTTATACTGTTATAAAAGATATAATAACAACACCATACTCGAAAATAGAAAATATATATTATACTGAGAGATCTGTCCCCTGGTATCCCACAGGGACATATACAGAAGTAACATCAATAGACGTTGATGTACGAGAAGGTCAAAATTTACACATATTATTTGAATGTGAAGTAATTTTAAGAAATTCAGCAACACCTGAGCAACTTACTGTAAGTTTATATTACAATGGACTTCAAATAACAAGTTCTGTTAGAACCGTTGCCGATATACCTTCAATAGTAAATACAAGGCTTTCTCTCACAACACAGGATAATCTATTAAATTTGGCTGCAAACACGTATACCATATCAGTACGATCTTATGGTGCAGGGACTCTGGGTGCTCCAGGTGGAAATCGTATAGAATCATGCTCTCTCTTAATAATGTTATATAATTAGGTAGAAATTTACTTTTTTTTTTTTTAATTTTCATTGTAAACTTAAATAAATGAACTTCAGACAACAAATTCAATTTATAGAAATTTGAGAGATTAAGTTTATTTCAAATAAAATAAATTTAGATTAAAAACGATATTTTTTAATCTGGTGTAAGTGAGTCAAGATCTGATAAATCTAAGCCACTATCCATAACATCAACGGTTTCTGATAAAAATTCATCTAGAATATCCTTTAACTCATCTCCGGATCGTTTCAAAATAAGCCTAATTAATCCAATGTTGATCTCCGGATCAGATATAAGTGTTAATACACCTTTAGGACCACACGACGATGCAAAGATTTTACCTCCGATAAATTCTGAAGTGACAATTTCAAGATTACCAAGCTCTAGATTTTTACCTTGTTCTTCAGAGGCGCAAAAAACTGCACTCGCAATAGCACCAATCCCATCAACATCAGCTGGGAAATAGGAGAATTTCGAGACACTTGCAATAGTTAATCCCGTTCTATCGACCAAAATTACTTTTTTAATGCCACTTTCACTCTTTATAATCTTGCTGAGAATGTTATCGAAACTTTTCGTGTCAATACTAATACTCATACACCTTTTATACAAATTATGTTTAGATATTTAATAATATATTCTTCAATCTTTAAAACTATTATAATTATTTGAATTTATAAAACTATCTTTTTAAAATCTTTCATAGGAAATTTAGGAAAACTCGTTTTTAAGAGGTAGATTTTAGAAGTATTATATTAAAAAGCTAATAATTTTAATGAAAGATATTTTTCTTATATTATTAAAGAGATAGTATAATTAGAAATGAAATTAGATGTGAAAACCGGGGATATGTGGTGTAATGCTGTGAGAAATGAAATACAGAACAGATTACATAGAGTCATGATAAAATTAGACAAAAAACAAATCACTTGTCCTTATGCTATTGAGTGTATAAGTGCTGAAAATTGTAGTAGGTGTAATAAATTTTTCCGAAAATGTGCTAAATTCACAGGTTTCATTTCAGATTCGAAATAATGAGGATGATTATTAAGAATGAATTTAGGATTAGAAAATAAAGTTGCTTTAGTACTAGCATCCAGTAAAGGTTTAGGGCTTGCTTGCGCAAGTGGACTTTATAAAGAGGGAGCTAATGTTGTAATATGTAGTCGTTCTGAAGAAAACCTTAAAATCGCAAAAGAAAAAATAGAAAAGATAGATTCAAAGAATTCAAATAATAAAGTCTTTCCTATTGTGGCTGATTTAAGGCATGAATATCAACTAAATAATCTTGTAGAAAAAACATTAAATGAATTTGGTAAGATTGATATTCTAGTCCATAATGCTGGAGGACCTCCTTCTGGGACTATAGAGAACATTACGAAAGAAGACTGGAAAAATTCAATTGATTTAAATCTCCTTTCAATAGTTCGTATAACTGATTTAATAATTCCTATTATGCGGAAACAAAAGTCCGGAAGGATTATTGCGATTACATCGGTCTCAGTTAAACAACCTTTAAACAATCTTGTTTTATCTAACACAACACGTTTAGGCATTGTAGGCTTTGCGAAAACACTTGCTAATGAGTATGGTGATCATAATATATTAGTGAATGTTGTATGTCCTGGTCCGACCTTAACAGATCGTATGAAAGAATTGATACGTAAAACAGTTAAAGAGACAGGTAAATCTTATGAAGAAGTTGAGAAAACGTGGATAGATCCTATACCATTAGGACGATTAGGAAAGCCTGAAGAACTAGCAAATTTAGTAGTATTCTTAGCATCTGAAAAGGCAAGTTACATTACTGGGACGGTAATACAAGTTGATGGCGGATTTGTAAAAAGTGCTTTATAAAAATAATGATAGATGTAAATTTAAATAGAAGAAGATTTTTATATGGCATATTGCTACTATTATCCTATAAAAGTAGTGAAAAACTGGAATAAGCAACCAAGATCTTGATATTATAAAAGTGATATCTAAATAAGATTCCAATTTTATAATTGCATCCCAAATTGTAGATATTGAGGTAAACAGATTTGGTAAATAAAAAAGTATTAATCGGGAGTATACTTGGCGTAGTAGTAATAGGGGCATTAATTTATGGATCTTTTATTTTATTAACTCCTAAACCTTCCGAACCGGAATTGTGGGTGGAAAATCCAACTCTAGATTCTCCTATCACTCCAGATTGGTTTTGGGAATATGGATCAGAAGGTGATAATTCAGATCTTGAGCTAATAGCAAGTCAAAATCAAGCAAACTATAGGATTCTTGGAGAAAAAAGAACATTTACATTAATTTCTGGGACGCCTAATAGTTCAACTTCTCCCGGGTGGGGAATATATAACAATAGTAATTTTATGCTTCCAGATGATTCAGAAATAAGATCCTATGGTTGTTGGGTTTATCATTATTTAGATGAAAGTACGGGCCCTGGACAAGTACATAATTTTCCAAGTGTTCATTTTAGAACGAATATAAGTATGCCAGTTGATATGTCTGACTATGTTATTACTGATGCATCATTAGAAGTCATCTTTAATGCAAGTGTTGACATTAATGTAGATAGTTATAATGATTGGGATAATACTTCAAATACGTTCTATATTGATGCGGACAAATTCCTTATTGGTGATTCAGCAAATTTTTATGTTCAATTATCAGATACAAATTATACCTATCCGTTTCCTGTTGCTAGCTTCGAAACTCGTGATGTTGCTTTAGGACAAGGTGATCGGGTTGGATTTCCAGATATTTTAGAAATTAATGACACAGAATTAAATTATGTTAATGAGCCAGACTTAATTGCCGCTTTAAATACTGCTCTGCAGACAGATAATCAAAATTTTACTATTACTTTAGGTTTAGATATATATTGTGAAGATAATAAAGCTGCTGGTGGAGGAGATCAAGATTTATGGAATTATTTGATCTTTAAAACCTGTAATCTTACCATAACTTATGAAAAGAAAATAGATTATTTTACATCATTATCATTAAATCAAATAGGGGAAGAGGTAAGTGGTAGAAATATTCGAATAACAGATGGTAATTTAAATTTCAAATATAAGATAAATGATACTTGGCCAACAACGGCTCCCCTTTCTGAATTTAGAATCTATTTGAATGATATTTTTTATGATAGGCAAACTTTAAAATTAAGTTCTGCTAATGCATCATTTCAAGAGGTGAAATTAGGAGGACTTGACATTACTGATTTTATTGACTTAAATTCAGGAGTAAATCTCTCAATTCAGTTATTTCTTGCTGATAATTTCAATTTAGATAAAGAGATTGAAATTTCTATTGATGATGTATATCTCTATATCACAATCATACATGTTGGTGGGGATTGGACTCCAGTAATAATTGGATTAAGTGCAGGAATCATTATCCTTGCTACGGCTCTTGGATTGTATTTTAAAATTTTTCAGTTTCCTCCAATGGTTAGAAAAATAAGAAAATTAAAGAAAAAGGTTAGGAAAGGGAGGAAACTTAAACCTATAATGCTATACCAAAGAGATTTAATTGTAAATAGTAGTTTACAGAATAAGTTACAAATCTTAGATTTAGAGTCCGAAGCTATAGTGAAAAAAGATTTAAGTATTGAAAAGCCTAATCAAGAAAAACCAGGCAATATATACAATAACGGAGGGGTAATTCAATGAGAAAGACGAAAAATACAAAATATTTATTGGTGTCAATAGTTTTTCTCATATTTTTAACTCAAACTAATATTTCTAATCATATATTGAATTCATTAGAAAACAATGATCAAAAAGAGATTCATCTTTCTGCTCAAACCCAATGGTTAGAAAATAATGATTTTTCAACTCAGCAGAACTGGTTTTATACAAAAGGTGATCAAGGGGATAATTCATCTGTAGATGCAAATATTAGCAGTGGTATGGGAAATTTTCATGTTTTAGGAGAAAGGAGCGTTTTTCAATTATATGGCGTTCCAAATTCAACAGATTCACCAAATTGGTATGAATATGCAAAACCTGATTACTACCTACCAGACACTACAAGTATTGATTCATTTGGTTGTTATGTTTCTCATTCATGGAATGAACGTTCCAATCAATTTCCTGGAGTTCACTGGAGGAAAAATATTAGTATGCCAGTAGATATGTCAAAATATGAAATTACTTCTGCAGACTTAGATGTGGTATTTAATGCTTCTGTGGTTGGTCAGGGAGATGATTCTGCTGGGGGTGTGGATGTTTTGGGTGAAAGTGCTCTTAATCAATTTGGTATTGGAGATTTTGTAACTTTTTACGTTCTTATTTCAGATATTGATTTTATAAATCCTTATATAGTAGCTTTCAATCGAACTGTTGATTTAGGAGTAGATTCAGATGGACTTACTTCGATAATAAATAATAGTCTCCTATATATATATGGAGAAAGTGTGTTAATAACAGCATTAAATTCAGCATTTGAGAAAGATCCTTCTCATTCTAATTTCACTATAACATTGGGAATAGATATATACTGTGAAGATAATTGGGGAAACGATAGAGACACATTTAATTATCTAAGAATAAAAGAATGTAATTTAACATTTTCATATGAGAGAAAAATTGAAAAATTCACAACTGTGGCGTGGAATCAAATTGGGGATGCTGTAAGTGGTGAAAATGTACAAATTACTAACGCTATATGTTATTTTAATTATTCAATAAGCGAAGCTTGGCCCTATGATCTATCTCCATTTTCAGAAATAAGGATTTTAATTAATGATAATCCCTATAGAGAAACAATTCAGTTAAGTTCTTTGACTACTAGCTTACAACATATAAGGTTTGAAGGAGTAGATTTTGCATCATTATTTAGAGAAGGAGTAAATATATCAATTTCAATACAAACTTATATAGCAAATACATTTGGATTAAACAGAACAATAACAATTTCGATTGATGATATTTATCTTTACATTTCATATATTTATGTCAAACCGGGAACAGATTTAAGTCTTCTCGTTATTGGGTTAACTGTTGGAATTATTAGTATTGTTATAGCATTTAGTTTATATCAATTTCATTTTAAATATCCTCCATTAGTTAGAAAAATAAGGAAATTAAAGAAAAGAGTTAGTAAAGGAAAAGCCAAAAAGCCAATATTGGTAAATAACCGAGAGGATATAATTAAGAATAGTTTATATGAACGAAAGAATATTTTAATATTTGAAACCATTCAACAAGAACAAATTGAAAAAAAAATTGAAAAAAATCCAATTAAAAAAGAGGGAGAAATTTAAATGCCACATGGTTATATTATAACTGAATGGACAGAAGATCAGGGACTAGTTGTTAAACTAAGTTATCCAGAAGATCTTGAGATAGACTTAGACGATATGATGCGAATCTTTTATGCACATATTACGGGTGCAGGAGCGGCAGGAAATGTATTAGTACGATTAGAAAAAGCTCGTTCGAATGTATCGAGTTATTTTACTGGCATGGAATCTGATATGCCTATAATGATAAATTTAATGTTAGAATTAGGAGAAGACCCTGAAATGTTCGGCGAAGCTGTACTAAAAGAAATTAATGAAGATTTAGTAAAATACTTAAGGCAGATGAGCACTAATATATCACAAAGTTATGAAATTGTAAAAACAATAAAACTCTATCTGAGAAATACACTAATTCTCTTGGATCGATTAAAAAATTTATCAAAAGAACAAAGATTAGCACAAATATATACTAGTGAAAAAGCACGGACGATATTAGAGGCTTTACAAGAAAGATCATTATCTAGAAGGGAATTACAAGGGATTATAGAAGAGAAATTGCAAAAAATAATCCCAAATATCGAATATGTCTTGGATCCTTTTATTAAAACTGGCTTGTTAATGCAAGATTGGGTTGAAGGTGATACTGATATAACGTTATTTCTTCTCACTGATTTTACTATTTTTAGATCACCAGTTTCTAAGTTAATCGAAGACGCCAAAAAGAATATTCCAACACCTGAAGTTGCATCAAAATATCTTGAAGAAGTCACTCAATTTTTTACAAATTACAAACCCACTTTTGAGGATAACTTAAAAATAGCTCGAAATTTAATGAATCCAGATAACTATGATTACATAACTTTATTTAGAGAGAGAGGATATCCAATAAATAAAATTCCAAAAGGGCCTGGAGAGAGTTTAGACCAAATAGGAGGTCTCTTAAAGGGTATGGAAGATGATCAAATTCTAAAAGTCATAAAAGATAGTAACAACGATACAATATGGGTATTTTTATTAACTGATATAGTTGTTCAAACTTTTTATCCCGAATATTTAATAGAAAAGATTCGTAAAGATAGAATGGAAGGAAAACTAAACAAAAATGTAGCAATTAAGCATCTAGAATTTCTTGAAGCAGCATATAAAAAATAATAAGGAGATGATGGTTAACTTGTCAGGAGAAGATGATTCAGCAACAAAGCATGTTTTGGAACTCATCGGATTAGCTCACGATGAGGTCGATACATATTATAAGATTACAGGAAGAGGCCCTGTAATGGTTGGAGAAATAGCTCTACTTAATAATGTAACTGAAGAAAGAGCAGCAGAAATAGCTAATAATTTATTTGAAAAGGGCCTTCTTAAGCAAATTCCTGGAAAAATGCCAATTTATGAAGCTTTACCTCCTTATGCTGCACTTGTTAGCCAGATTCATCAATTCAAAGAGGCGATAAAAAATTTTCAACAAATAGCTCCTAAGAATATCCAAGAGAAATTCGATTCCTTAGGTGAACAATCGGCAAAACTTAAGAAATTAGATGACTATAAAACTTACCTTCAGATAATGAAGTCAAAATTACCAGCTCAAATAAAAACACAATTTGATCGATTTGAAAAAGAACTTGAACAGGTAAATAAGTTTCGAGATGTAAGAAGATTTATACTTAATTTAAAAGAAATTGTTCCAGCAGATATAACTAGAGACTTTGAAGCAATGGAGTCTCGTTTAGATTCAGTAAAATCTGAAATTGCGACTCGATTCGAAAAACAATTTAGAATTGGAGCATTAAGCAGTATGGCAGAAAAAATTGTATCTAAAGTAATTTCAGAACAATTTACAGAGATAACTAAAACTTTTCGAGAAAAATTCGTGCAAACTACTCAAAACATGTTAGATCAAGTCATAAATCAGTTAGGTAGTATTACAGATACCGCAGGTGAGATCAGTACTGACTTAGGTACTATATTTACCGATATTCAGAGTGGAATGGTTACTACATTAGAAGACTTAGAAAAAAGAGTTTCAGGAGTCCATGATGATATCCTTTCTGGAATCGCAGAACTTAAAGATTTATTCCGCACAGAAATTTTTGAATCCATACAAGATGATATTATCAATAATATCATAAATCAATTAGAAAGTGCAGAGATGACAATGCAAGAGTTTTGGGACCGTTCGAAGGAAGCATCATTGTTAAGCTTTAAAGATGTATGGTTTGTAAGAAGTATAGAAGGAATCAAAGCACAAATAAATGAATCATTATCTCGGGTGAAAATGCGAGTTCATGTTATAGCTCCTAAGTTAGAAGACATTGATTTAGTTGCATTAACAAGATTGAAAAAACATGTTAATATTAGAATTTCAACAAATTTTGATTTAACTAATCCAGAGGATCAAATGAGATTTAAACAAGCAGCAGATTATACAAATTTAACAATAAGACATTATTCCAGAGAAAATTTATGGTCGATAAATAAAGATTTCGAAGAAGTGGTTGTATGTGTTGTATCAAAAACAGAAACAGGAGAATTTGAAATAGCTGGAATGGGTTCAGTATTAGAAGAACATGTAAAATTATTCGCCGCAGTTTTAGAGGATGTTTGGATTCAGAGTAAGAAATTTGAACAAGTAGAGATTACACACGCGATAAAACACACTCCTGAACCCAGTTTCGCACAACCACAGTATCAACAACCTGTCACTCCACCTATACCAAAAGTTTCCCAACAAATACCTCTTACTCCTATACCAACACCTCCGGAACCTCTAAGACCTCAACTAGAACCTGTTAAAACAACTCCAGATATCCAACCAGGAGTAGTTATATCAACAGACGCTTATCTATCAACTCAATTTGACAATATCTTCGGAAAAATCGACACATTGCCTGGAGAACAAATAGCTCTACTTTTAGAGAAATTGCAAGATGATATCCTTGAGAGAAAAGGTTTCAGTGCTATTTTAAGGCAAATAAGAATGGGCATTAACCCTCTTAAAAGAAATATGAATTTGTTAAATAACGTTGAAAAAGAAGAATTAAGAAGTAAAATCAGCTTTTGGAGAAGTAAATTAAAAATTTAATCCTCTTTTTCTAAATCTAAAAAAAAATTGAGACTCTTTTCTATTAAATATATTTAGATCACTTTGAATCTCAAGCTAAAAATTTATATTTTTTGCGAATGATTTAAACTAAGAATCATATGTGAGGTGAATTTATGCCAAAAATTAACCATTTTGAAATTAATGCAGATGATATTCAACGGGCTAAAGAATTTTATGAAAAAGTATTTAATTGGAAAATCGAAAGATGGGGAGGCCCTCTTGAATACTGGAATATCTCTGCTGGTGAAGAAGATGAGGAAGGAATAAATGGCGGTCTGCAAAAACGAGAGAATAAAGGTGATGGTATCTTTAATTATGTTGGTGTGGAATCCGTAGAAAAAACACTTAAAAAAATAAAAGAAAATGGTGGAGAAATTTTAAAACCAAAGAACCCAATTCCCAGTGTTGGATATTATGCAGTCTTCAAAGATACTGAAGGAAATCAACTAGGAATTATGGAAGAAGATGAAAATGCAAAATAAACTTTTTTTTCTTTTTTTTACTTCTCAGATTTTTATCTATGATTAAATGATAAACAATAATATATTAGAAAATGGACTTTATTGAGTTTTAATCACGATAAGTTGGATACCAGTATAAATTCCTCATACAATTATATGGAAATCCTTTCAAGGTGGCAGCATGAACATAGTAGAGCTTGTCATAAAACAGAGGCATATGGTAGTAGTACTTATCATGAATTAAATATTGAAGTTTCTTATAGTATTCATATCTTGTAGCAGTACTAGTTTCAGCTACAGTAGTAGCTAAAAGAGTATTTATTTCTGTATTGTTAATTTTAAGGATATTGAGGGTAGATGCTGGGTCGACTATTGAATCAAGTATATTTAAAGTTTCGGAATAAAGGGTAGAATCTGGGTTGACTAATGAATCAATCATATTAAAAGCTTCATAATAATTAGGATATTTACTCAACCAACATAAATGGATTCCTTTCCACCACCATAGTGGTATCGGCCATTCAGCCCACCAGTACCAATAATATTCTACCTTAATTCCAATTAAATCCATATCCTCTATAAAGCGTTGAGTTAGAAATTCCAATAAAAGGCTTCCTGGTTTTACATAGAAATTCCATACATTACCAGAGAAGTTTCCTACGTTTGGTATAAATTCTGCTGCTTTCCATAGAGTTTCATTAGCACCAGGGGTGAACACATCTCCAACCTGAGATCCTACGTCCCAAGGAACATTATCCGTATAACCATAACCCATGCTCTGCATAATCTGTCTTGCTTTTGTAATATTGAACGTACCACCTACAACTGAACTGTTATGACCCGGGATACCTGGAGGGACTAAAGAATTAGCTCTCACAACTGTGTCTTCCATGATATTATGGATAAGATAGGAATAGTTATAAGCATGACAAATCGCCTTTCTCCATGTACGATTGATCCATTCTGATTTAAATACAATACAGTTATAAGTAGCCCCGTTGATGTAATCATGAACTCCATCTCCAGTTACCGTGATATAAGGACTCGCATTAAAGTATTCTTTTAGTGCAGCAATACCCTGACCTAAGTAGTCAATATCTCCACGCAGCATAGCATTATTAGCGGTGACAGCATCTCTATAGTAGACATAGACGATTTCATCCCAATATGCGGGACCATCCCAATATCTCTTCCAACGATCAAACCAAATCGCTGAATTTGGTACATAATAAACTAATCTGAATGGACCAGTCCCTATGGCTCGATCCTCGCCGAGTTCTAACATCTCATTTACAGGAGTAGAATAAGGATGTACGATTGAACTTGCTGTATAGGCTAGTAATCCTTCAGCAGGAGCAAATGGACCATTTAATACAAGAGTAACTTCTAATGGGTTAGTTAGATTAACAAAACTGAGCGTTTCATTAAAGATTGGTGTTCCATTAGCAAATTTATAAAGAGAGTGTGGAGCTGCCATATGATGAGGAGCAGTTAATGTCCCTGTCCAATTGCCAAAAAAATTTATTCTTGTAAAGGTATGGATAACACATTCTCCAGTAAGTAATGTATCATCATGGAAATATACATTTGGTCGTAATTGGAATGTGATATTCGTGCCTAAAGGCGTGCTTTGGAAGTCCCAAGCTGAGGCAAGTCTTCCTACAAGCGGAAATTCTGGGTCAGATAAATTATAAGCAATGAGGGTTTCCATTACCTGATCAAGCATATCATTTGACACACTATCCCAAGAATCACATGGATCCATAGTAACTGGATTTGAAGTTCTTGCTACTTTAAGTACTTCGAAAGTAGGATGAGAATGCGGAGGACTATACATCAGTAACATGATAACGTTTCCGAAACCAGAAAAAATAATTAAAATTATTAAAATAAATATCGCTAACTCTTTCATTTCAGATTTCATTTTTCCTTCCTTTATTCTTTTTTTAATTTTTTATATTTCTTTATATTTCATTTATGCGGTTTCGCGATAAGTTGGATACCAGTATAAGTTCCTCATAGTATTATATGGGACGCCTTTCAAATTAGCAGCATGAACATGATAAAGCTTATCAAATTGTATGCCCATATGGTAAGAGTATTTATCCATAATTAAATACTGAAGTTTCATATAGTATCCATATCTCGTAGCAGTATCGGTTTCAGAAGCAGCAAGGGCTAAGTAAGTGTTTATTTCAGGATTATCAATTCGAGCAAAGTTTGATGAAGATGCGGGATTTACTAATGGATCAATCATGGTGAAGGTTTCAAAGTAAGCAGGACCCCAACCTACTTGATAGATATGGAGTCTGTCAGGATAGCCTTCACCCATTTCTATGAATTCACACCAAGTCAATATTTGCACGTTAATTTCAATTCCAATCCTGTCCATATCATCTCGAAATTGAGCAATTAGGAGTTCCATCCAATGACTTCCTTGTCTAAACCGGAAATTAAACTGATTTGCAGTAAAGTTACCTACATCTGGAACCCATGCGGCTGCTTTCCATAGAGCTTCATCAAGACCAGGAGTAAATATATCTCCAACCTGACTGCCAATGTCCCATCCTACACCATGCCCCATGCTCTGCATTTTTAGTCTAGCATAAGGTATATTAAAAACACCACCTTTACATGAAGCATTATGAGCAGGAAAACCGGGAGGAACTAAGGAATTAGCTTTCACAGTAGTGCCTTCATCTATTTCTTCGTTAAGATATGTATAGTTAAAGGCAGATGAAATAGCTTTTCTCCACGTAACATTTATATAAGGGGAGTTAAAAGCAATATACCAATAGATAGAACCATTGATAAAATCAGCAACTCCATCTCCAGTTACCGTGATATAAGGACTCGCATTAAAGTATTCTTTTAGTGCAGCAATACCCTGGCCTAAGTAGTCAATATCTCCAGCCAACATAGCATTATTAGCGGTGACAGCATCTCTATAATAGACATAGACAATTTCATCCCAATAAGCGGGAGCATCCCAATATCTATCCCAACGCTCAAATCTAGTCTCTGAATTTGGTACATAACTAACTAATTTGAATGGACCAGTTCCAATGGCTAGATCCGTACCGAGTTCCCACATATCCTCTGCAGGACAATTAAGAGGTACAATTCCACTTGCTACATAGGCTAATAATCCTTCAGCAGGAGCAAATGGACCATTCATTACAATAGTAACTTCTAAGTTATCAGTTGGATTAACAAAGCTTAAGGTATGATTGAAGATTGGTGTTAAACCTGGAGGCTTACCAGGAAATTTATAGAGAGAGTGTGGAAAAGCCATATGATCAGGCTCTGTTAAGGTACCAGTTGCATTACCGAAGTAATTAATTCTTGCGAAAGAATGTAAAACATCGTCTCCAGTAAGTAATGAATCATCATGGAAATATACATTTGGTCTTAGTGTGAAAGTTATATTATGCCCAAATTTTGAGCTTTGGAAATCCCAAGCTGAGGCAAGTCTTCCTACAAGTGGAAATTCTGGGTCAGATAAATTATATGCAATTAGGGTTTCTATTACCTGATCAAGTATATCATTTGATACACTATCCCATGAATCGCAAGGATCCATGGTAACAGGATTGGACGTTGTTGGTACTTTAAGAACTTCCACCCTCCAATCATAAGGACGAGAGTATCTATATATAAATAAATCAGAACTAAAAATCCCAAAAACAATGATATTTAGAATAACAGCAATGCATATTGCAGAATTCAAAAATTTATGATCATTATTATATCTCATTATAACCTCTCAATTTTAATCAAATTAAAAATAAGAAAAATGTAAGAAACCCAAACGCGAAAGATGCTAAATTTGCGGTAATTGTGGATTTTACTATCATCTTATTATTAACTGAACGTACAAAACAAGCAGTTCTATTTAGTTTTTTAAAGATTTTCAAAAATAATACACATTCTAACATAATAGGAAATACTTCAATTAAAATAGAATTAAATAACACGGAGGCAACATCATAATCACCTAAAGAAGATTGATATATAAGAAATGCAAAAAGTTGCGTCATAGGATAAGAAATTAGATTAACAAGAAAAATTGAATTGTAGAATTCTTTTGAACGTTCAAATATTTTATTGTTTTTTAAAAAAGTCTTAATGATTAAGATTTCTATGGCAAGAGTAGCAACAAATAGAAAATTTAAGTATATACCCATAATAAATGGGTGGATTTGAAACATAGGGACAACAACTGGATTGGCTCTCACTTGAGGAATGAGTAACATTAATAATCCTAAAAATAATGCCATTCTCAGCCTCAAATTCTTAAATTTCATCATAAAAAATATGTATATGATCTGGTTTTCTCTTTAATCACTAAATATTTTCTTTTTTCTCAATATAAAGTTATGTAACGAATTTGCGATGTTTTAAGATTAATTGTTAAATCAAAAGAGAAAATGTCCTTTTTTAAATATCAAAAGGATTAACTGAATTTCAGAACAATTTTTTCAATAAAATTAAAGGGTGAGATAAACTCTCGCCCCTTAATTTGGAATGGAAAAGAAAAGAACCGTAAAAAAAATTAAAAAATTAAATAATTAAACAATTAAAAAATTTGAAAGATTTAAAAAATCTCTCGAAATTTACCTTCCACAATCCTTACAAATTGCCCGTGATTCGGTAAAATTTAACTTTATCTCTTTACCACATTTCATACAGGGTATCCTTATTTTTTTTGGCATATTTGTCCCTCTTTTATTTTTTCATTTTCTATTTAATTTTTTATTATTCTCTATTATTTTCATTAAAAATCAAAATTCCTCGTTGTTGTTACCTCAATTACAGCATGATTCTTCCGACACTTTCGGCAAAGCGCCGTCGAGTCGTTCAGGTCAAGTTTTATCTCTTTACCACATTTTCTACAATTTATCATTATTTTAACCATATTTTTCACTCTCCATTTTGATATAAATAGGAAAAAAAAAGTTTTACTAAGTTATATATCTCGAATGATATCTGTCCGTATCATTCGTTATAATTATCAACCTCGACTTCTTTTCTAATACTTGAACCATCTTTTTTATCACTTTTTTTTCATTTTTTTCTTATGATTATTTAACTTGAACTCCAATATATAGATTCGCACTTCGAACTTCACATGAAGTTCACACTTTAGTCTGAAGTGAAAAGCTTAAAAAGCAGATGAACTAATATATATGTAACAAAATAAGATCTTATAAGACTGAGTTTTATTATGAGTAGATCAGAAGGAATCATATATCCTCCAGGAGAGATATTAAATCCAATAATGGGAAAAACTGATTTTGAATATGTAATACTATGGATGCTCAGTAATAATGATATTTGTGAGTGGTCGGATTTTGAGGTAGAAATAAGTCCTTCAACATTATCAGGTAATTTGAATAAACTAATGAATAAGGATTATATTGAAAAACCTGAAAAAGGCAAGTATCTAATTACAGCACAAGGGAGAGATAGATTTAGTGAATTAGTCTATGACAAGAAATTAGGAAAGAGGAGATTAAAGTATCCACCAAAAACAATAACTAAAATTAGGAATTATGATCATTGGATTTTGTGGATGCTTTATAATAATTATTCATGCAAATGGTCAGATTTTAAACAAGAGCCACTATCGATTAATCAATCCTCCTTATCTAACAATTTAAATTCATTAATAGATGATGGATTCGTAGCAAGAGAAAACAAGGAATATATAATAACACCCTTGGGAAAGAATGAGTATTTAAGAATATTAAAGTCTTACGATTTGGATCGTCAATCTATATTAGAACAAGAAAGTAAGAGAATTGAAGAAATAACAGAAAAAACTAGAATGTTTTTCAAGAAATATAAAATTGAAGATGATGAATTGAAATTTCGATATCTTGATCATATTTTAAAGTTTTCTTATTCTAAAGTAGAGCCAATGTTAAAAAACGAGGAAATCTTTAATAAAATTTTGTTGTTCCTTTCGATTAATCATCCAGATAATTATCCCGAATTCATTTCACCTCAAGAATTCTCATTAAAGTATAAAGTTGACAAAACTACGTTAGATTATTATATAGGAGAGATTGTAGATAATGAATTTTTTGATATTAAGTTTTTTAAAGTAGAAGATGAACAAGGAGGGATTTATTATTTTCAAAAGAATGAGACAATTGAGAAAGTTCTTAATGCGATTGTGGAAAAACATATCATTAAATTTACATATCTAAACAAATTTCATGAAGCCCTGACGATAGATGTAGGATTGTTATTAGATGAAATTTTAGATGGTATTTGTGATAAATTATTCCATGAACATCTGAAGCCCTCATTAAAATCATTTTTACCTGAATATATTAAATATTTAGCATATAAATTTGAGACTGAGAAAAAATTAGTTGATAGCGAAGCAAAATTAGAAGGATTTGTTTGGCAAAATATTTTTGAGGAATTCCAAACTTTTGAACCTTCAAAACCAATAGCAGGAGATGAGGATGAGTATCATTATACCTTAGATGGTAGTATTTTTAGCGTACTAAGTATTATGCACCTAACAAAATTGTATTTTGTGAACTCAAAAGAAGTTCAGGAGACTTATTATCTGAATAAAATAGATCTATTTAAAAAAATTGTAAAAACATTATACAGAAATAAAGCTTCTAAAGCGAGGGAACTATATCAGAATAATAGCACAAAGTTAAAAACCATTAATCAGTTAATTATAAAAGATATTATAACAACAGCGAATAATAAATTAGATGATTCAATTGATATAACTAATGAAATTATTGAGAAATATCCAGAGGAGTATATTGGATATTTATTGCAATCATTAACTTACTTTTTAATGGACAATTATGAGAGATCTTTAGAAAATGTTGAAAAAGGACTAAAGAAATCATCTAATGTTGTTTTAATTAGTCATAAAGCTCAAATATTGTTGAGAATGTTTCAAGGAGAAAAAGCACTCCATCTTATTAACGAGTCATTATCTCAATATCCAGATAATACTCTTCTATTAAAAACAAAATTCATAATTTATATTACTCATTGGATGACATTGGTAAAGGATTATAATGATCCCTTAGATGTTATAAATCAATTAATCGCCTTGAAACCAAACGATAAAGAAATTCTACTTTTGAGAAGTCTCTACTATTGTGAGATTTATAAATATAAAGAGGCGAAGCAACTGATAACAAGTGAAATCGATATAAATACCCTTAAAAAGAATCCTGGAATTGATACAGAAGCTTATTTTATTTTAGCATACTCATATTTAGCAAGAGGGAAATTTGAAAAAGCTTTAGAAATTGCAAATCTAGTTTTAACTCTTTATCCTGATCATCCAATTTCATTTATCACAAAAGCCATTGTACTTGGTTATAATTTGATTTATAGATTTACATTAAAAGAACCAAATATTGATACTTTTACTGAATTAATAAAACTTACAATCTCTTTTGACCCTTTTACATATGATAAAACAAGATATCTTTTATTTCAAGCATACGTTTTTAATGGACTTGGAAAACATGATGAAGCTATTGAATCTATTGATAAGGCTATTGAATTGGTTCCCGGATTGAATTCTTTATATGCTAGGAAAACATACAATTTGATTATGTCCAAGAGAGAATCTGAAGCTTTGAATTTGATTGATGACTTGTTAGAAAGCCACCCCTCCTTGAAAAGAAGTCTTCTCTTACAAAAATCGTTTATCTATGTACATCTAAAACAGTATGATGAAGGTTTAGAAGCTGTTGATAAAGCCCTTGAATTAAACCCACAAGATACTAATATTATTAACAATAAAGCCATAATATTAGGGTATTTAGGGAGAAGAAAGGAAGCTATTGAGACTGCAGAATATCTGATAAGTCTTAATCCAAATTATGGAAACGTTTATGATACATATGGTGAAATATTAATGTCCTTAGGAGAGTACGAAGATGCTATTGAAAAATTAAAAGAAGCTTTGAATCTTGAACCTACTGGTTGGTTTGCATTCGAGACATGCTTAAAAATGGGAAGATGTTTTAAAGAACTTGGTAAATTTGAAAACGCACTCGAGTATTATGAAAAAGGGAAAAAATTTACAGAAAAGATGCATCCGAGTGAAAGAGAGGATTATCTACGAAAAGCGGAGATATTGATTTCTGAAATCAAGGTATTGATAGACGAATTAAAAAATAATTAATAATGCAAATAAAAAATGTGGTTTAAATGGGTTACAGGTTTGTAAAAGCGTTCGAGTTTAATTTTAATTTTGGAACACTTTTATCAGTTGATTTTAGTTCTTACTGTGAAGGCTCAGGCCTAATTAACCTTACTGAAGAAGTTTTTTATGAAATTAGAGATTGTATTAATGTTCGAGGGATTCCCAGTTTAATATGGTTTAAGGGAATAACAGATTCAATAACCCATTCAAATTTTAAGTTGATTACAAAAATGATTAGGACGATATATCCAAATCAAAAAATTGGTATTTATTTAAATTGTGGAATCTTTCAAGATAAGGAAGCTCGAAATGTATTTAACGGATGTGATTTGGTTGCTATTAATCTTAATACTGTTGATCACTTTCATTTTTCAAAAATTAATAAGTGTCCGGAATCGATAGAACCTAAAAATGTTTTAGAGGGCATTTTGAAATTCAGTAAAAAATTTAAGGGGAAGTTGGGCATCTACACAATGTTTTTGAAAGGGTTAAATGATACCGTTATAAATGTGGAAAAATTAAAGGAGTTCTTATTAGATGTTATGCCAGATCATTATTCGGTAAGTAATTATACTCTAGATGGTTTTGAACCCATTTCGGAAGAATTTAAAAAAGAACTAAGAGAATTATTGGAAGATCTCCCTTTCAAGGTAATTTTTATGTTCTAAAAAACTTTTTTTCTTAAGCCTATTAAAAAATTTAACATGGTTCGAATTTGAAACCACAACATTCACATAGATTCTCGAGATTCTCAATGTATTTTAACATTGAACCGTACCATTTATCTAATAGTTCTTTAAACTGGGTTTTTATTGACTTAATATCTTTAGCATTATAAACATAAAGATATCCTTGCCTTTTGATATTAGTCTTACCTTTCACCTTAGAATATTCTTTCATAGATATAGACTTACGATTAATAAGTATTAATTCAGATAAATCTTGAACAGCTCTTTGAATTGAACTTCTATCCAACTTCAGAGCTTTTGCTATTTCAGAAGTACTTACATCTTTATTTCTTAAAATATATCCAAATACCTGTGATTCGGTTTTATTTAGGCCTAAAATACATTTAAATAATCGTGTACTAGAAAAAATATCTTTATTTTCTAATATCTCATCTATAATTTCAAATTCTTTTAATTGGTTTCCAATTACTTCCATTAGTTATCAACTTAAAAATTTAAAAAGAAATTAATAAAAAGGGGTATTTATTTAACTATCTGATTGTTTTAATTTTATTAATACCTGCTTCATACCTTCATAATTCATTGCTCCAACAACTTGATTTATAACTTCTTTATTTTTAATAAATAAAGTCGTTGGGATTCCAGTTATCCCATACTCCCTTGCTATGGCATTATTTTCATCAACGTTTACCTTTACAAATACGAAATCTTTTTGAAATTCTCCATGAAGTTTCTTAAAAATGGGAGCAAAAAACATGCAAGGTCCGCACCAAACAGCCCAACAATCTATAATAATAGTTTTGTCAGTGTAATTCTTTAATAATTTATGAAATTCTTCTGAAGACTGTATCTCTACTATAGTTTCTGGCATTTTTTGGTGTTTTAATAAAGCTTCGGCTTTTTTTATTCTCAACATTTCTAGGTTATCATCTACATTCTGCATTTAAAATACACATTTAATTGTTTTTTCTAAGTTGTGAGTTTTTTTTTCACAACTTTCTAATTTTATAAAATTGAATATCTTATTTAAAGGTGATTATAGTGCGAAAAATTTCACTACTTAAGATATTAAAAAAAAGTGTTAAATAAAATTAATAAGATAATTTTGCACTGTCTTCTTCTAAAGCTTGTATTTGCTTTAATCTTGAATCTTTTCTTCGAGATGATACCATAATTTGAAAATCTAAATCTTTTTTGAATATATCAGCGCTCCTTACTATCTCCTTAATAATATTTCCTTTAAATTCATCTTCTTTAATATTAGTTCCTTTAAATATTGGTATTTCTGAATGCTTTTCAATCAAATCTACCGATAATTCTCCTGGTAAAACATCAGACCTATCTTTAATAGCTACATTAATCAATTCTTCCAGTTTCTTATAAATTTCCCTCTTACTAAACTGACAACCAATACATTTAGAGCTTCGATTCTTCAAAATATTTAATACAATTAAACCGATAATAAATTTGAAATTTCTTATTAAAATTTCTTTATCTCCATAACCCATATCATTGATATACTGTTGGATAAATTTCTCAGCGTTAAAGTATAAACTAGAAAATTTCATTGCTCTATTAAAGTAAGCTGGAACTATACAAAAGATTCTAGTAAACCAAAAAGGTTTAATATCAACGGGAGGATCTTCATAAAAGATATAATAAGCTACTCTACCATCTCTTTCTGTATAGAGAGTAGATTCTTTCTTTAACATATTTAAATATGTTGAAGTAGTTGATCGAGCAATTTCCCTAAAATATCTTTTATATTCCTGTTCTACTTCTCCAGTAGTGATCTTATTCTTTCCTTCTAAATAGAATTTTAGAATTATGCCTAAGATGCGATTTTCATGAAGGCGTCCTGTTTTTATCTGTTGTTCTTCTGATTCGTCCTCCCTAAATTGATATAAAAAAGCAATTTCTGGTGCATAATCTTGAACAACTTTATCAATAAATACAAATTCGGAATTTGATGTTTCCAGACCTTCAAATTTAGAGCGTTCTTTTAATATTTTTTCGATTTCTGATTTTTCAGACAATTTAAACCACTCTTTTAATTGATATTAATAATATTGGAATATGACAGGCTACATTTCTTCAGTGTAGGAGCCTATTCCTACATGATTCGAATTTTGAACCTAAAATTCTTTATTCTTATTAGATTTTCAATTCATATATAGACTATTGATTCGGACTTCATATGAAGTTCATACTTTATTATGAACTGGAGAGATTGAAGATTGAAAAATACTAATAAAAAGAATAAAAATGAAAAATTAAAATAAAAAAAAATTATTCTATTGGTTCAATAACTTGAATAACTTCAGTAAGCTCTGTGATTTCTTCTACTTCGGCAACTTCATCTGCTTTCATTACTATTTCTCTTTCTATAACTTCAAGTTGTCTTATTTTCGTGAAACCCCAAATGATAAACGGATGAATTACTCCAAGGATTGCAGCGATTAGAAATAAATATCTTATTCCTATTAATAATGCTAATGGCCCGGATATAAGTGCTCCAATTGGAGCAATTGCCATAGATATCATGTGATCAATCGACATAATTCTACCAATTTTATCTTTCGAAACAACCGTCTGTAATATTGCTAAATACGTAGATACTGTAATTGGAAAAATCACCCATGCAGGAAATAGAGATATCATCATAATAATGAAATTTCCTTGAGGTGCAAGAATCGCGGGGATTTGACATACAAAAAATATTGCTCCTCCAATTATGTTTATTTTAATTTTATGCTTCCACGTTTTCTTAAGTGAGGTGATTAGAGATCCTATTATGTTCCCAACTTGACTCACAGTCATTAATAACGCAAGATTTAAGGCAGTACCTCCGTGAGTATCATAAATAAAATTAGGTAGCAAAACAGCCCAAGGTCTGTTAATAAAATTCCATACCATTGCGAAAGCAATCATAGCAAATAATCCCGGAATCATTTTGATTGTTAATAGTCCCGTTTTGAAATCCTTAAACATTGACTTTTTTACGGCTTCTTCTGTAGTTTGGTGTACTTTAGGAATTTTGATAATTAACAATGGGACCATAGCAATCAGGAATGTTATAATATCGAGAAGAAAGATCAGTTCTGTTTGTGGAAAAATAGCCATAAGACCTGCCGCTATCATTGGTCCCATAGTGAAAATAACTCCAGTACTCAAAAAGTTCATTCCATTAACCCTGCTTAGACTTTTTTTAGGGATCATAATAGGGACTAAAGACTGAACAGCTGGTAGTTGAAATGCAAATAATGCTGCTCTAAATGTATTTATTGCGAGAACAAAAACGATGTTTTGGATGTCGAAAAGAAAAAATACAAACAGTAAAAGAGTTGCAGCTGCTTGACCAGAATCTGATATTGCAATTATTGCCTTTTTATTCCATCTATCCGAAAGTACACCTGAAAGTGGAGTCACAATAATTTGCGGGAGAAACATTAAAAACACTGAAATTGAAAGAAAAATAACGTTACCGGCCATCCACCAAGTTATTACAAAACCAACTATCATTGAGCCTAACATTGAGAATTGTTGTCCAATCAAGAAATACATATAGTGCCAATAAGATTTTTTTGTGCTTTTTACTTCCATTTGTAATTACCTATTTAATTGATTTTCTTTTTTATTATATTTAAATTACTTTTTTTATTTATAGATTAAGAACATGAACTTTTATTGAAGTTTAAATCTGAAATTGAACTAATTCTTTCCTGGCATTCTTCTTCATTGATGATCGATCTATTACCTTTTGAAGATAGTTCACATCCAGGACAAGAAATAATTTCATTATCAATTCTAATATACATACAATTACACTCAGGACAATGATGTTTTCCAACCATTCTTGTATTTTTTATATCCATAACTTTTCAACCTTTTAATGTAATAATTTATGGGCGAGTCAGAGTCTCGCCCGAACTCGTATAAACATATTCAATATGGAGATGGAAAAGAGTTTTCTCTTAGTGATCATATAATAACGGTTAATTATCGTAAATTGTTCAATAGATTATTTTTCATAAAAATAAAAAAAAAATTTTTAATATTTAATAACTAATATAAGTTCGATTATACGCTGAAGTACCACTTTTTATTATAATTATTTTTTCTGCGATTTTTTTCATTATTTTTTACCTCTTATTTGTTTTTTTTATTTGTTTTTTTCTTAATACTCATAAGTTTGTAGTTCAATATATAGTTTTATTCGTGAAAGTTCAATTGTAATTCGAAGTTCAGTTGGAGTTCTAATTTTATACTGAACACGAAACTTTTAAATAGAAGTTGTTACTATATATTAAATAGAGTACTATAATGTGAATTTTATGAGTAGAACTCAAGAAATAAATTATCCACCTGAAGAAATCTTTCGGCAAATAGGGATTGAGCGACCAAATATAGAACATGTTATACTATGGATGTTAAAAAATAATGAGATTGTTGAATGGGCAAATTTCTTAGATGAACCCGTAAGTATTCCTCAATCTACTTTATCCTATTACCTGAACTCGTTAAAGGTGAACGAATATGTTGAAAAGCCGGAAAGAGGAGTATATAGAATAACCTCTAAAGGTACGGAACGATACAACCATCTATCAAAAGCTAAGGACGGAGAAAGAAATTTAAATTATCCTCCAAAAGCGATAACAAACGACCGAAATTATGATCATTGGCTCCTTTGGATGGTTTATAATAATACATTTTGCAAATGGTCAGATTTTATTGATGATCCACTAAGGATTAATCAATCCAGTTTATCGAAAAATCTAAATGAGCTTCAACAGATGGAATTTATTAGAAAAGAGAATAAGGAATACAGAATTACTAAAAAGGGGAAATCGGAATATTCTCGGATGTTGAAGTTATATGATTTAGACCGACAATCAATATTGAATGAGGAAAGCAAGAGAATCGAGGAAATCACGAAAAGTACAATTATATTTTTTGAAAAATATGATATCCAGGATGAGGATATCAAGTTTCGATTTTTAAACAATGTTTTGAAACTACCTTATGCTAATTTAAGAGGATCCTTAGATTCAGAGGAAGATTTTAACAAAGTGTTACTGTTTCTGTCTATGAATCATCCAAATCAGTATCCCTTTTACATTTCACCTGCTGATTTTTCTAAGAAATATCAAATTAATTCATTGGAATTGAAATTTAATATTCGTCAAATTATAGAGAAAAATATCTACTCGACCAAATTTTTTAATATAGAAGTTGATGAGGATAAATTTTATTATTTCCAGGAGGATGAAAAGATAGAGAAAGTTCTTTCAGCAATAACTGAAGATCACATTACAAAATTTACTTACTTAAATAAATTGTATGAAAGTAATCTTAGTAGAGGTGCTTCAATGGATTTCAGTTTTACAGTTAATGCGATTTTAGACGAGATTTGTAATAATTTATTTAATGATGAGCTAAAAGATACTTTAAGAGAGTTTCTACCGGAATACATCAAACATTTAGCTTATAGAATAGAAACTGAAAGAAAGCTAGAGGATACCCGTGATAAATTAGAAGGAGTAATGTGGAGAGATATTCCAGAAGTATTTCAATCTAATAGCTCCCAGTCTGATGATTCGGAACAAACTCAATTCAAGTATTATGTAGATTATTCAATATTAAGGGTGCTACCATTTTTTTCTTCACCAGAAATTGAGGAGATGTTTAATGATGCCAAACATTTAATGAAAAAAAAGGATTTTGATAATGTTTTAGATAAGATCAATTCTGAGATTGAAAATAATCCTGATAATTTGGATTTTCTGTTCTTGAAAGCAATTGTGTTAAGTTTATCAAACAGGCATAAAAGGGCTATTAAATTTTTGAAAAATGCATTAAAGAGCTATCCAAATAGAAAAGATGAGGAAATTTTTGTACCTTATAATTTTATTAAGGTTTATTGTCATATAACATTAGCTGAATTCGATGAGGCACTTAAAATCAGTGACATACTAAATGAATATTATTCTGACCATCCTTTATCCTATGTTACAAGAGCGTTAATTTGGGGCTATAAAATTGTTTACCAATTAGATATGGATGATATGAGAGTGGATGAAGTGTTGCATGATCTCGATAAGGCAATTTCGCTAGAGGATATTGACAAGAACAAAGCGAAGTATTATCATTTTAAGGGTCTAATTTTAAAACAATTAGAAAAATATGAAGAGGGTTTTGAAATGATTGAAACTGCTATTGAGCTTGATCCTAAGGATCTCCATTTACACTTTATGAAATATGATATTTTAGCTAGCGATGAGAAGATTGATGAAGCTTTGGCAGCCATCGATGAGGGGATAAAAGCGTTTCCAGAAATGGAAACTAAGCTTATGACGCATAAGGCATTTCTATATAAGAAGAGGAATAACTATGATAAAGGCTTAGAGATTATTGATGTTTTATGGGAAAAAAATCCTAAGGATTTTGATATATTAAATAATAAAGTATACTGGCATCATTATCGTGATGAGAAAGAAGAATCATTGCAAGCAGCAAAGGAATTAGTAAAACTTGCGCCTGATAATGGTAATTATCATGATTCTTACGGTGAAGTTCTCACTGAATTTGGCGAGTATGAAGAGGCATTAAAATACTTTCAAAAGGCATTAGATCTTGATCCATTGGGTTGGTTTACTTATAATACATATATTCAGATGGCAAAATGCTATAAAGAAATTGGTAAGTTTGATTTAGCTAAGGATAGTCTACAAAAAGGAGAGAGAGCAATCCATACCTGTTTTTGTGATATCAAGATGAGAAATGAATGGAAAGAAAAGAAATTAGATCTATTAGCTGAAATTGATGAATTAGAAAGACAATCTTAAAATAATTTAAACTTTTTTTAAATTTCCGAGGGGATATGATTAAACATGTCAAAATTTTTTAAAAAATCAAAAAATGATAAGCTCCAGAAAGCTATAAGAAAGCAAAATATCAAACGAGAAAGTGATATATTGCAAAAAATTGAGGACTTTCGAACTACTCCATGTGGGTTTGGTTATAGTAATATGATCAAACGAAGGTTTAAGAGATCCTGATAGATATTGTAAATTAAAGGAGGAATCGAAGAAATGGAACAAATAAGAAATACCTATGATGAGAATGCAAAAATCAGCTATAAAGTTGCTGATGTTATTACTGCTTGCTTAACAGGTCTTGAAACTTTCTTAAAAGATTTAAAAGCGAACATACCAGATTCATTAACTACCCTAGTTGAAAATTTAAATACAAAGTATGCAAAAAAAGAAGATTTTGGGATTTCAATCGATACAGATTATGAGATCCTTAATCAGTATCCTGAATTAATCAAAGGTAGTATAAATAATGTTTTGTCTCTAGTAAATTATAGCAAATATAATCAAAAGTCTATTTATGATCAAATTGATGTTGATGTTATAGATCTTATACGCGCATTCAACCAATTTGAATATTCTTTTATGATTATGTTATTAAAAATCATGTCTCGTAAAGAAGCAATTGAGTATATAAAAAGAATGGCAGATGATATTGTCCATTCAAGAAAAGATCCAAGTAGATATCTTGATACTTTTGATGCGCTTATTGATCGTTTTCAAGGTAATTTGGAAAGATGGCAAGCACAAGATGTAGTTTTTAAAAACTTAAATGATAAGAAACTTCTATATAAAGTTAAGAAATGTAGATGGGCAGAAGTTATGAAAGACTTTGATCTTGAACTTAGTTATGCTATAATGTGTTATACAGATTTTGAGAATGCAAAAAATCTCAATCCAAATTTCATTCTTACAAGGTCAAAAACAATTATGATGGGGGATGATTATTGTGATTTTTGTTATCACGATACACGGCATGAGAAAGAAATAATGCACCCCTCAGAAAAGGAATTCCTTGAGTTAAACTAATTTTTTTTTTTAATTTTTTTATTAGAATCAATATTAATGGAGAAAAGAATATGACAAAAATGAGATTTAAATGTATTAAGAATTCTAAGATCAAGTTTAGGATAAAGGATATTATTCAGATGTCTTTATCTGGACTTGAAGCTTTTTTGGATAATATATCAAAAAATTATCCAGATTTATTGGAAATTGTTATTAACAATTTGACTTCTCACTTTGAAAAAATAAAGGATTACAACGTGTCATTAAATTTAGAATTAAAGGGATTTCAAGAATATCCTCAGTTAATGAATAAAAGTATAAATATAATCTTGTACTTAGTACAATTCACAAAATACCAACAAATATCAATTGATGAGGAGATAGAAATAGAGGTTTCTGATCTTATTCACACTTTCAACCATTTTGAATATTATTTTATTGAATCATTGATGAAAATCCTATCTGTTGAAGAGGCAATTAACCATTATCAAAATTTTGTGAATGAGCTAACCGAATCAAAAAGAGATCCAAAGAATTATCTAGAGAATTTGCAGGATCTTGCTAATAATTTTAAAAATTTTTCGGAGAGATGGCATGATTTGGAAGCTATCCTAGAAATTATTGATAAAGAAAAATTGGTTTATAAAATTAAAAAGTGTAGGTGGGCCGAAGATTTAAAAGATTTTGACCCTGAAATTGGCTATACAATGATTTGTCATCAAGATTTTGAAAGGGCAAAAAACTTTAACCCAAATTTTGTTCTCACCAGAAACCATACATTGATGGAAGGTGATGAGTATTGTGATTTTTGTTATCATGATACTCGTAATAAAAAGGATATATCCCATCCTTCTAATGATTTCTGGAACAAATTCAATTAGATTTAACCAAAAAATAAAATTTAGAGATAATATGATAAAAAAAGTTTTATGTTTTATTTATGATGGATTTGCTGATTTTGAAACAGTCCTTACTTGTTCCGTTATAAATGAAGATGATAATTACAAAATTATTTATATAGCGTATAATAATGAATTAATTTATAGCTCCGGCGGATTAAAAATTATACCAGACTGCAAAGTTTCAGAAATATCTGATATAAAAGATATTGAAGGTTTAATTATTCCTGGAGGAGGAACTAGAATTTTTAAACCTGAATTAAATGATTTAATTAGTCGATTAAATGCAAAGAAAAAATTGCTAGCAGCAATTTGTGCGGGACCTGAATTTCTTGCTAAAAGTGGTGTATTAAATGGTAAAAAATATACAACAACTAAAGAACCCCAATCATATGAAGAGATAAATGAGAAAGATCCTTTTCCAAGGGAGACTTATGTAGAAACAAGAGTTATTCAAGATGGTAATATTATTACAGCTAAGGGTTATGCATTCTCGGATTTTGCTCTAAAAATTTGGGATTGGTATAATTTGTATGAAAATCAGGGAGAAAAAGAAGAATTAAAAAATCAATTTACTCCAGATTAAAAGCAAACTCTTTTAAATTAATCTTTTTTATATCCTATTTTAATTGTCATTGAAAGGGACTCATCGAAGGCTTGACCCTCAACTTCACATTTAAAAGGCAATTCTTCTGATGTGAATAATTCTGTAAAGTATCCGAGCCAATAAATACCATATCGTTTATTTTGCCGATGTCTAAAAAGTAAATAGAACAAATCTGCACTTTCTTTTTTTACATCAATAGTATGAAAATAATTTGCGACAACCCACATCTTTTGAACTGTATTTATAATTTCTTCCATGGATAAACTTTTGAGTGGTTTTGAATCATTATACCATAATATTAAATCGATTGCTACATTTTTTCTCCAAGGTTTTTCTAAACTTTCTTTTGGAGCTTCTGCAGCGGCGATCAATTGATTGAAGGTTGTTTTTCCTATGAGCATCATCTTCATCTCATCTCTCGCCCGTAACCACAAATCTCTATCTAAAACCTTTTGGTCTCCATAGTATTTAATCGCATGTTCAATAAATGAAATATCTCGTTCATCTACTTCTTTAAATTTTTCGATAGTTGCATGCATTTCAGGCGAGATTGAATTAAAATCGTCATAACACTTAACAGCATTTCTTACTAGATCTGAAATCGTTGTCCCTTTTTCCTTATATTTATCAATTAGATTCCTAGTTTCATCACTAACTTTTACATATATTGGTTTATCCTTATGTTCATGTTCCTTAATATCATTATTATGAGAGTTATTTTTTTTGTCGTTATTTTTAACCATTAGAATCAACTCCTTTATTCTTAGCTAATTTTTTATAGCGCATCAATTTGAATATATATCTTTATATTAATAAAGTTTAATTTTATTCATGAAAAAGAATAACAGGCTTTTTAGATAGTTATAATGTATATATAGAATTATATACTTCAAAAATACTTATTTATTTTTAATCTTCTATTTATTTATATATATTAATATATATATCTCAATACACAGATTTAAAGGTTTCCTGTTTTTTAGATAAAATTTGAATAATACCATAACATTTAAATATATAGGTATATACATAAATATTGGAAATATAAATAAATATAAATAAATATAAATAAATATAATAAGGTGTGTTAAAAAAAATTGGCTTGGGTTCCTATTGTTGTTCCAAATAGGCGGAATAGGGGTTATAGAAATAGACCAGCTGGGGCAATATTTGCAGCTGTAATAATGTTATTTGTATTTGGATTACTGTTTTTCGTATTTTTTAATCGCTTTGATGGATTGACACCACCGATATTTGTAATGATTAGTGGTTTCGGTGTTTTTTTAATAATTATTGTAGTGATTGGTGTTATTGCAGCATCTATGAGTACGGCTTACAAGAAAAAACCTAAAGAAGAATATATGAAATCATATCAATATCAACCTCAAAGGCAAACCTTACAATCAAATCCTTATATAATCCGAGATTCAATTCCAAAGCAACCAGAAGAACCAATAAATAAAGAGCTTAAACGAGAAATACCTATAATTACAGATATTAATTATTGTAGATATTGTGGTTCAAAAATCGATAGGGATGCGGTTTTTTGCCATATGTGTGGAATAAAACTATAATATTACATTTTTTTTTCAAGTTAATTTAACTAGGGAAGAGAGGATTGATTAATTCAATCATGAGGAAAATAAGGGCGATAAATAAATTATATAAGATTCAATGGAAAAAAAAAGATAATATAGCCATTTTCTTAATTATTTTCTTAGGATTAATATTTTCATTTATAGGATTATCTTTCAATCAGTTTTATGATATCTTTTTTAGCGTTTGTTTAGGGTTATTTATTGGAGGGTTATTATTATCAATAATATCAACATTCCTAGCTCAAATGGAATCAAACATTACTGCAGCTGGAGAACTAGATGCTGATGTTGATATAGATGTAGATTCTGATGTTGATATAGATGTAGATACTGATGTTGATATTGATGTAGATGCTGATGTTGATATTGATGTAGATGTAGATGCTGATGTTGATATTGATGTAGATGTAGATACTGATGTTGATATAGATCTAATTTCCACAATCACTCCTGCTCCAATCATGCTTCTATTCTCCTCCGCCTTTTTAATTTTTGGGATTTCAGGATTATTATTATTTCAACTCATTGTAGGTACTTTGCGATTTATTATACTTTTTATTGCTCCTTCTGCAGCATATTTAACTACAAAATTTATTAATTTCGCCTGGAAAATTATAGCAAAATCTAGATTTTACAGAATTTCTTCTACGCAAAATTTGATTGGGATTCAAGGGGAAGTAGTATTAGATGTTGATGATAGAGGAGGAGTTATTAAAATACCCTCATCAACGCCTATGAGATTTGAAAGAATACATGTTAAACCTATCTTTGAGACATCTCAATTCGAGAGAGGTGATAAAGTGTATATCTGTAATGTAAAAAATGGTGTTTTGTTAGTTGATAATAAAAAAAAATCAGTAAAAAGAAGGAGCTAGAAAAAATATGAGTGGTAAAGAAGAAATTGATGAAAAGATTATAAAGTCTAAAGATCCAAAAGAAAATGATAAATCAACCTTAGAAATAGGAGAGATTGAGCAAGATCAAAAAAGATTCTTTGGAAGAATTAAACGTAAATATAGATTAATGCTCATTTTTTTGGTTTGTCTTTCATTAATACTTCTATTTATGGTGTTTCCTGTGGTTATAGTTGTATTTATACAAAATTCATGAGGGTAAGTATAAGATTAACATAAATTTTATTTTTTCATTTGAAAAATCTACTAAAAATTGGAAAGAAATAATTTATTAAAAATAAGAAAAGGAGGTTTAGATAAAAAAAGTGATATTTCAAGAATTAAATCCTTGGTTTGTAGGACTTGGAGTTACTATAGGTATTATTATTTTCCTATTCGTAATATTTCTTGCCGCTCGTTATAGAAAATTCAAAACAAACCAATTTGTTATACACTTACGAAATGGGAAAGTCAAACATTCAGGGTTAGGCGGAAGTTTGTTTTTGCTTCCTTTAATTGATGAATACATTGTAATCCCAACGACTAGTATTCAAACATTAGTAGAAGCACATGAACAAGTAGTATCAAGTGAGTACCAAAACATTGAAATTGAAGGGTTATTGATTTGGAAAGTTATTGATCCAGAAAAAGCTTTTAGTGCGGTTTCGTGGAATATGAGAGATGAAAACTATGTTGAAAAAATATTAAAAGGCGCAGCAGAAGCAATTATCCGAACAACTTGTGCTAATATGCCATTGGAAAAAATTATTCGAGAAAGGAGAGAGATAATTGATCATATTGAGAAAGATTTACATGAATTGACAGCGGATTGGGGAATAGTCATCGAGTCTTTAGAAATTATAGAAGTAATTATTGTAGAACCGGAGCTAAAGAAAAATATGGAAGCGACTAAACAAGCAGAAGAATTTAGAAAAGCTAGAATTGCTAAAGCGGAGGCTGAAAGAGAATCAAAAACAAGAGAATTAGAAGTGAAGAATGAGATTGGTACGCAAGAACAATTCGTAGAAAGAGAAATAGAGCTACGAAGAAAAGATAAAGAAATTGCTATAGCAGAACAAGAGAGAGAACGTAAAAAAATTGAAGCGGATGGCGATAGACAGAAAAAGATTATTGAAGCTGACGCTGATGCTCAACAAATTAAGCGGAAATTAATAGCCCAAGCGGAAGGTGAAGCTGAAAATATCAAACAGCAAATGCTTGCTCAAGCTGAAGGTTTTAAGAAGCAAGTAGAAGCAATGGGTAGTGCTGATGAAAGATTCTTAGCAGTTCAATTAACTAATATACTTCCAGAGATATTTAAGCATCTTAGTCCGGACAAAATGTTTATTATGGGAGATGGAAATGAAGCATTCAGTTCACTCTCAAGAGCAATAATGCCATTCCTGCAACTACTACCGGAGTATTCAGATAAAATCAAGGATTTTTTTAACAATGGAGGAGCAAAAAAAATAAAAGAAATTTTAGTAAAGAAATAATTTCAATTTTTTTTTTTTTTTCAAATATTAAAGTTACAAATTAAATTGGAGTTTGCTCCAATTGAAGATATAAAATGGGTGTGTTTAAATGTTAAAAGATATTGAAAAATTGTTGATTGAAGGAAACTTCCAGTTTCAAAGCAAAATTATTCAAAATCCAGAAAAATATTCATTTGAAAAAAAAATTCCTAAATATCCTATACTATTTCTTACTTGCATGGACCCAAGGATAGATGTCCGTCGAATATTCCAACTTGATCCTGGAGATGTATTCATCTTAAGAAATGCTGGAAATGTATACACTCTAGACATGATGAGATCTATTTTAATTGCAATTCATAAATATAAAATTAAATACATTGTTGTTTTAGGACACTTAGAATGTGATATGACGAAGATGAATCTAAAAAAGTTAAGAGAAGAACTTCCTAATGAATTTCTTAAAAGATTATCAAGAAATTATTCAGATCTTCTTTTAGAATTAAGAAATTTTTTTAAACCTTTTGATAATGAAATCCGTAATATAATAGAGCAGATTAATAATTTACATAAAATTAAAGCTATCTTTCCGGATATAGAAATCACTGGAATGTTATATGATACTCAAACTGGTTGGATTTTTAAATCTGAGAATTTTAGAGATTTTTTGATCCATAAAAATCATTTAAAGATTTATAAAGGATTATTATATGAAAAAAACCAACAATTATCCAAATTTCTCGAAGAAAATAATGATAAAGAAGCATTGATTGAATTAGCTGATGAAATTGAAGTAGAAGAATTAGATCTTAAAGAAGAGAACGATTCTCTGTTAATAGAAGAGACAAAGATTACAAATGTCAGAGAAGATAAACTTCAAAAATCTGTTGATAATGAAAATGCTAGTTTTCAGATAACAATGCCAAAAATTCAAGTTCCAAAAATTCTTATTCCTAAAATAAAAATTCATCTACCAAAAAGCGTTAAAGATAGTGATGATTAAGAAAACTCTCTTTTTTTGAAAAAAAAAATGTAAAAATAATAAAAAGAAATTACTAAATTAGATTTTTTATTTCTTATTTTTTTCACCATAGTCTGTAAGATTATCTAAAAGTAGCCTTAAATAGCTTTCAAACTCATCAATTTCCTTTTCTGAAAACCCTTTATAATATAAATCTTTCATTTCATTCGATACCTGAAGATATTTATCCTGTAGTTCTTTATTTCTTTTTGTTAATTTTATAAATATAGTTCGCTTATCATCTTCAGAACGTATTCGCTTTATATGTCCGGCTTCTTCAAGGTTGTCTAGCATATATGATAGAGTCGCTTTACTCAGCATCGTCTCTTTTTTAAGATCTTGGAAGGAAACATTGTCTTGACGCCAAAGTGGGAACATTACTCTACCTTGAGCAGCACTAATTTCATCAATTTTATGTTCTTTTAACAATTTGTCAAAAATTCGTTGTGAAAGCTGACGAACCTTTGTTATTAAAAAACCTCCTTCCCTCAACTTTTCCATTATTATTCACATGGTTCAAATTGGACCTTTTGTAATCTATAATAAAATTGTGCCATTTTTGGTTTTAATCGGAGTAAAGTGTAGTCTGGATCCTCTAGACCTTTTAAGTAATATTTTGTCCACCAATCTAACCATATTTTCTTCTTTATATTCATATCATTAATCACTTCTACTTCACCTCCAAACATGACTCCCTTGAAATCTTCAGGGTCGCAGTAATATACAGAAATTTTAGGATTCTTCTTAATATGATCAGTTTTAGATGATGATGTGTTTGTTGAGATATATATCTCGAATTTATTGCCTAAACCAGCGAAAATCTCAGAAAATTCTGGAAATTGTTCCTTATTTCTTAGATTAAACATCGCTCTTGTTATGGGATATCCATCAATGTTAATAGTTGTTAAATACGCTGCTTTAGCGGTCTCCATTAACTCTAAACTTGATCTTTTTGCTTCTTCTAATTCCATTTTAAATACCTCTCTACATTTAGTATTATTTTTTCTTATCTTTTTTCCCTAATTTTGTCTAATCTTTCCTTAGCTGAAGGAGTCTTATCGAAAGTCATCTTTAAGTTATCACAGAAATAATCATCACAGTAAGCGCAATTTTCTAATCCCTTCTCTTGGCAACAACTCCTTATAGGACACTCACTACACCAACTAAAATGCTTTCCTTCTGAAACACATCCATCACAATAAATATCCTCAGGGTTAAACGACATTGCTTCACTTGACCATTCTTTTGCGACTTTTTTGATTTCTTCACGATCATCCTTTTGTGTTGCCATATATGCTGGACATTCAGAGCAACAAATTCCACAATAAGCTATTATTTTCTCCATCTTATTATTTCACATTTTATTTTTAGTATAATTCAATTTTAAATTCAAAAAAATATTTTAATTTTTAGGTTTATAACTTGTTCCTACTTCATAAGCTTCAGCTAAATAGTCCCCCATTTTCCGGTAAGGCCCACTTGGCATTAAAAATATAAATGAATCAAAATTCTTCACATCTGGCTCTTTATCTTTAATGTATTTTTCATCTGAATAAATTTCAATGATCTCTCCTATAAGTAATTCAGTATTCTTGAAATCTTTAATGTCTACAAGTTTACACTCGATGTTTATACTACATTCCAAAATCATTGGAGCTGTTTTTAGATCCCCATAAAATAGATCGAACTCCTTAGATTTGTCAACTTCTGAACCTGAATGAAGACCACAATAATCTGTTACAACATACATATCACTAGTCGGAATATTGATGCTAAATGTTTTATTTTCCTTAATGCCGGGGGTAGTGTAGTGCTTTTTTGACACTGCAACGCCAATTAGGGGTGGGTCATCATGGATCATGTTAAACCACACAACAGTTTTGAAGTTTGGTTTACCATTAACATGAGCACCTAATAAGGCTATTGGGAGAGGCATTAATGGGAATTTCCATCCTGTTTTAATTTTATTTATTTTTTTTCACACTCATTATATAAATTAGAATTTAACATTTCAATAACGTCTGTTTTTTTAGATTCCTCTTTTTTATTATGTAATGAGTATTTTAAACGCTGTATTTCATCAATTCCAAAAAAAACAGACATCGTGTCCATGTTCAATTCCTTTTTTAAAAAGATTTTTTGTTCGAGATCGAATAGTTCGATATAGAACAAATATTGTTTTTTCCTATATAAATCTTTTGATAAGAATCTCTATCTATCTTTATCTTATATTGAATAATTCCTTTATTTCAAACAAATAACAAATCTGTAAATGCTTATTCTAAAATTATATAAACTTGTTTTAATTAATAGAATATCACTACATTACACGTCTCTTTAGTGAAAAACTATGATTGAATACATCTTTTTAGTTATATTCTTCATTATTGTTATAGTAGAAGTGTTTAGTGAATATAAAGACAATAAAAAACTTGAATATTGTACTAAGCCACTTTTGATGCCTTTGCTGATCTTGTTTTATATTTTTGGGGTAATCGAAGGTGCTTCAATAGCTCGAGTTGATTGGCTAATTGTTGTTGCATTAATAGGCGGTTGTGCTGGCGATATTTTCTTAATGCTTAAGAATCAAGAAAAATGGTTTTTATTTGGAATGCTTGCTTTCCTAGTTAACCAAATCTTTTATATTATATCATTCTTCTTATCTATATCTAACATTACGAATTTCGATAGGTGGGGATTGTTTTTATTAGGGCCAGCAATCTTAATGTTGATTTTCATGGTACCAAGATTCATCAATAAAACAGAGGATATGAAGATTCCTGTGTTGGTATACTTAGTAGCGATTTTTTTAATGCACGTGGTAGCAATTTTAAGATTAGCAGAATTTCAAGGATTACCATTTATTTTAGTTTACGTTGGTTCGATTTCTTTCATATTTTCTGATGCTACAATAGCAGTAAATAAATGGGATACCGAGGTAACCAATGGACGACTAATCATTATGACTACCTATATTATGGCTCAACTCTTTATTACTCTAGGGGTTTTATTCACTGCTTTGTTATAATAAAAAATCATTAACTCTTTTTTTTTAGAATTAATAATACTTTAAAATTAATTAATGACTATCAATAATATCATTAAAATAAATTATGCCATTAAAGATACGAAATCTCAAACGAGGATAAAAAGTCACACCTTTATGATTATAAGTCTGAAATATATCTATTTGATCAAGATTTTTTCTTCTTCCGTCAATTATTATATATTCATTCTTTAATCTGTGCATTCTATTAATATTCCTATCGGGATTCATTATCAATTTAGTCATAACTTCAATTATTTTTTTCTTAATTACTTTATCATTATCATACAATAATTCACTTTCCCAGAACTGTGGTAAGAAGTTATAATTTCGATTTATAGGATCAAGTTCTCTCTCAGAAGGATGAGAATCTTCTTTAATACAGTTTAAATCAAGTATGAATTGAAATTTTCTCACTTTGCTTTCAATGTCATCAATTTTAGAAGGATAAACATTCATTAAAGGAAAATGATTTTTAACCTTATTTGGATTAGTAAATGGAATAATATATTGTAGATCTTTAATATGAGTATATTCTGATGTATAAATTGGTATAATATTGAGAATATTCTCACATTCACATAGATTATTTCTTCCTCTTATACATCCTGTTAAAAATTTATCAAACTTTATCTTTATTTTCTCAGAAATATTAGGATTATTATAGATATTACTAGGATCTTCAATGTAATCTTTATTACAATATTTTAAATATTTATTATAAATAATTAAGAAAGTATTCCAAAATGCATTTGATAACATTTGGTCGCAACTTGGAGCTTCATTTAAGCAATCTTCAACGATATCTTTTTTTATTGGAAAATTAAAAATCTTCTTTATATCGCCATCGACTAGTAGAATATCTTCAATTTCTTTAAAATTAATATAAAAAGATGTTAATTTCCAAATCGAATTCTCAGTTAAGTAAGCAGTAATATTTTTGGTGGCAAGTAGTGCTGGATCTATAAAGTAATAAACAGGAATCATTTTAGTTTGCTTTTTCTTTTTTAATTTTCTCTTTTAATATACTTGCTCTTAAGAGTAAAGCGTCCTCACTTCCATCTAAAAATCCTTTTGGCCAATTCAGAATTCTTCCAAATTCATCAATTTTTATCTCTACAACTTTGGTCCCTAGCTTATTAACATTGGGAACAACAAAATATATACTTATCAGTTTTGAAATATCTTCTTCCTTAAATTGTGCTATTCTTAAACATAAACGCTTTAAAAAGTGTTCACTATGTGTCTCAATCATAAAATTTTTTCCCAATTTGGCATTACAAAGGATAAAGTCAGCTAAATCTCCTTGCAAGCGAGGATGTAAATGAATTTCTGGTTGTTCTAGAATTAAAAATTCACCAGAAATCATTCTTAAACCCTCAACCAATACGGGTAAGATTTGGCTCAATCCAAAACCAACATCAGGAAGAGAAGTTGGTGAATCTTTTGGTTGATTTTTTGAATATAAAACCAACATTCTAGTTATTAATTTCATTGATCGAGTAGGTATAATTTTCTGTAAATTCATAATTTCAAGCCACTCGTTTAAACCAGACAACAATGATACCGCTTTTCTTTCTATAAAACTAATTTTATCTTTTTCTTCTTTAATTCTAATAAACGGAATTTTCATATCTCGTTGAATTGTTAAAACTTGAGTTGTGTTTTCCCCTTTTAATCCAAGATCTAATAATCTTAAATCAGAAAAAGTATAGAATCTTTTAGGTTCCTCTCTTAACGGTCCAATATATCTAATTCGAGAGTAAAGATAATCTAATGGTCTCACACACGTACGAAGAATGTCATTTAAATATCTTGATAGTTGATTATTTATAATATCAATGAGGATTTTTTTAAATTTGGAGATTTCAATTTGTTCCTCTTTAGGTATTTCATCAAAAATACTCCATAATTCATCAAATTTTGAACTATTAATTAATTCATTAATTTGAGATTTTTGAAAATGAGTAAAAACTGGAAAGATACTTCTAAATTCGATACGAACATTTTTTAGAGTTAAATTCTCTAATAATTTTTCAAGGTGATAAATTATTTTTCTATAGTTATCTGATAATTTTACAAGTTTTTCACTAATTATATCTAATTCAATAGATTTTTGTTCTTCTTCATCTTCACTTTCGAGATCTTCCAAAAATAAATATGGAAAATAGAATTTTTCGGAAACATATTTATCAAACTTTAACTTTAAATTTGAAGTATTTAACTCATAAAGTGGAACCAATTTTTTCATTAGGTTAAATTTTATTATTTGTTCTATTTCATTTTCATTTTCTCTTATTACAACACTTTCAACAAAAGGAAAACCCCTTGAAATGTTTGTTTCCTGAGGTAAAAAACAACATGTTATTTCGAGTCTAATTCTTTTATTTTTATGTTTAAAATCCCACTTAAACTCTAATTTGTTTTGAAGATTATTTTCATAGATAATATTTTTATAATCCTGTAGGTGGCATTTATTTCCCTCAAATATAAAAATTTGTGGTATTTTTATTCTTTCTTCTCCTATACTTAAATATTGTCGAAAAATAGATTGAGAAACTAGTAATAAGCTTTGAATAATTGAGCTTTTCCCAGAACTATTTACACCACAATAAACAGTAATAAGCTTGACATTCATAGATGATTCATTATTAATTGGTTTAAAATTTTTTATTGAATATCGGAGATCTGATATTTTATAGCGCTTACGAGAAAACATTTTTCCCACTTTAACTTTTTATGTTTTTTTTCAATGAATTTTAGAGAAATCAATAAATTTGGATTTTTATATCTAAGCTACATTTAATAATTATATTAGATAGTAAAATATAGGAATTTATAAATAAAAATAATTTGCTTCAAAAATCTTTAATTTTATAGTTTATTTTTCCAAATTTATACTACTTATTTGACAACATTCTTCAGTTTCTTTTAAATTTCTTTCCAAATTCTTAAGTGTCCTTTCATCCTAACTCATAATTATTCTAAAATTTAATGATAGTTAAAGTGATCCTAAATCAAATTAAATGTTTTTTTTATTTCAAAATAATAAATTTAAGATTAGGGTATAAAATATAAAATTATTATACATTAAAATATCTTAATTTCTGTATTGTAAAAAAATTTTTAATTTAGCAATTATTTAATGATAGTAGCATAGGTTTTGAAAAAAAGTGCCTCAATAGCTCAGTTGGTAGAGCGTTGCCTTGGTATTAAATTATATAATTTTATGCAAAAAGGCAAAGGTCGGGGGATCATAATAATCGAGCATTTAGCTCGAAAATGATAAACCCCCTTGAGGCTCCATTGTAATAAAACGCCGGTGTGGCTTAGCTGGTTATAGCGCCAGACACGCATACATTCTGAAATTTGGGTCAGACTGAATGTGCTGGACTCATAATCTGGAGGTCGAGGGCTCAAATCCCTCCACCGGCACTCTTACTCTTTATTCTTATGAAATTAAAAAAAGACAACAATCCGAAGTAATCATTTCAGATATTTTATTGCGTAAATTTTAAATTCAATAATAAGCCAATTGATATTATTTTGGTAATGGCTCGCCACATTTTCTACACATTTTTATATCAGGAGGACATAAAAAACCACAAAATGGGCACGGAATTCTAATAGATTTCGCATCTTTTATGAACTCTAACCTTTTAGCAACCTCATTTTTAGTAATCTGTCTTACTTTCTTTGCTTTTTGATCTTCGGGTAATAAATAAATATTCCCATATGAGCTCACATGAATCTCTATCCCGCGATCTCGGCTTTCTTTCGTATATCCATTGATAATGTAAATACTTCTACCTACATTAAAGTCATTACTTCTAAAATATTTTACTTGATCATCCCAAAGTACCACCCGTATTTCTCCTGTAGGATCAGAAAGTAAGAAAGAGCCAACTTTACCTTTTGTCCCTTCTTCTCTATCAAATTTATACGTACCATAAATCTGTTTTATCCATCCTGAAATAATGATGTTTCGCATACCAAATGTAATAGTTTCTATTCTAATTTTCTTATCGTTAAATAAATTAGAGTTTTGGACATGTCGAAGTAACTCGGAAAATCCACTAAAAGTGGTAGTAAGATATTTAACCATATCCAGATAATTCATCTCTTTATGTAGATTTCCGTTCTCTAACATTGTAAAAATGAATACTATTAAATTTTCACGCAATTCTATGAAGTTGGATTTATATTGTCCTGTGATCCTAAAGATTAATGCCTCTTCGAAAAATCCATCCATCTTTTCTATATCCTCATTTGTTTCTCCCATTTTTTTTAATTTATTTCCAATCTCTATTATAGAGGTATTTCGAAAATGAGGAGTAAAAAAGATAGAGAAATTAAATGCTAATTTAAATATCCCTTTCGAAAGTTCTTTCATTGCCTTAGACAAATCTTGTTCTTTCATTGATTTATCAATGTGGTACAAGCCTCGCGCTAATATATCATCATAATCAAATTGAAGATCAACAGTACTAGGAAATTGATCTCGAATATCTCTTCCATGTAGTAATATGGAGTTTTCCGAATGTTTAAGCTCTATTAGACTCCATTCATAATTCGAATATGATTCTTTACTAAAACTATATCTGTCTTGATATCCGTGAATTGTATTAAAGCCAATCCAAACCTGAATCCCAGTTATCTGCCTTTTCTTGTAACGAACATCCGTCCAATCTGGTTTTGGGATTTTTTCTAATGATTTTACAATAACAATGATATCAATATCATTCTTAACCCAATTAGGAGGGAGAGAATCATCAAAATAACTCCCAATTCCAAATATCGCAATGATATTGTCAGAATATCGACCAATTAAGTCATCAATGACCCGCGTTAGAATGGGATCATGTTGATAATTCACATAGATAGTTATTTTTTCTCATTCTTATATCTCACTTAAATCAAAACAAAAGAATAAAAAAATTTGATAAATCAAATTTTTAATTTGAGATTTTTAATAATTCCTTTTAATCCTGTCATTTCCTGCTCTAATTTATGAATTTTTATGATACTTTATGATACCAAAAATACATAAAACAAAGCCGATTAATAGAAAGAAAATTGCAGGAGCCCGTACCAATCCTCCTTCGGCCATGGTAAATGATGTCCATAGAAGACCACTACCAATAACCACAAAAATTATTCCAATAATTATTATGATAATGCTGACACTTTTTTTTTCCATTTATTTATCACCCTTACTAATTAGATATCATGATATTGGTTTAAATAGTTATTTTTTGTTTAAATAGAATTAGATAATTAGTAAGTATTATATTCAACAGGTGTATGAAAATTACAGAAAAAATATATATGATGACATGGAGGAATAAATGGATTACTTTATTCTTAACTTATCACCTAAACTCCTTCTATAACAGTGTACAATTTTAAAAAAAAAATTTGTTTAATTTTATGAGTTAATTCGCTCGTCTCTTTTTAATATTAATTTCCAACTTAAGCCTATTATGCTAGCAATAGATATACCTAGTACTATGATTACATCATACCCTGGAATATCAGGTATAGGGGTGTATATTTCAAAGTAGTCGCTAAAATCATATATGGAAGGATCAGATGAATCTGTAATTTTTATTTGATATTGGGTAGAGTCTTCGAGATCTGAAGGGATTGCCCAAGAAGGAATCAATGAGCCGGTGTTTATTTCATTTGAAGCAAGCTCCATCTCAAATACTCCATTCTTAAAAAGTTCAATGTCCACGTTTTCAATAATGCCAGTTGAATTCCATTTAATTTCTTGAGCTGTTCCTTTTTTCCAAGAATCGGTTGCAGAAGGGGTATAAACTAAAATGGATTTTTTCTCCTCGATCTCAAAATAAGCATCACTCATGCCCCAAGTAGCATTAAATTCGCTATTAGATATATTCACTTGATATAGATCGTTAAATAGAAAGGTCTCTACAGGAATCTCCCATAGATAAGAACCATTATTCTGAGTATTTGTGGCAATATTGCTTAATAAATCACCATCATAATACAAATCAATATCAACATATGCAAAATCACCACCCCACGTCCAATTAATATAATGAGACATATCATCTGCCCAAGAATTAGAATTTGTAGGTTCATCAACAGTAATAAAGTCATCAAGCCAATCATCTGTATGAGCAACCGAACAGTTAATACCAGTATAATGGTTAATTGTTACGAACCACCATGTATCTAAATAAGAAGGATAAAAAGTCCCCGAGGCGGATTCCTCCTCATCTGATAAAAGTGCGGTATAGGAGAAATTTCCACGAGTACGCCATTCATTTTGCAAAGTAATCAATGCCAAAAAATCTGTATTATTCATCATATACCATGAAAATCCTGGACCATAAAGAGTAGAAATGCTCCATTCAAAATAATCCTGTTCATCAGGATCTGGTATTGGGCTAGATGCACTTATGCTTCCATATGGAGTCCATTCGTACATAGTTACTGTACCCTGACTAGGTATAATAGAAGTTATCTCTTCTTCTTTTAGATTATCAAATAACCTAAAGCTCTGAGAATTTAAGCCAGTATTTACTATTAAAAATCCAATAAGGATCAAACTATAATATAATATTATAAATTTTGCTTTGATTTTCATTTGATTTCATCCCAATTTTTTTTCTAGATTATTATTGATTAAGCACATTTTGACAAGAGTATTATTTAAATTCATCGCTGCTTTTACAAAAAAGTAGACTCAATTTTATTATATATATTTCGACAAATTTTTCCTCTTTTCCTTTATAACTAGTTCTTATAATGAGAATATTTAAATGAAAAAATCAGAAGAGAGTTAATCTCAAATCCGAAATCCTATCCATCACGTTTACGTAAATGGCAAGTTTGCGTAATTCTACCTTGGGGGATATGAAATTTTTTCTTAAATTTCCAATTGAACCTAGCAAATCAATTGATTTTTTTATAATTTTTTTTATAATTTTAACTTAACAAAATTTAAGATCTTCGATAATAATTTTCTTATTCTTATTCATTTTAGATCTTTTCCTTCTAGTCTCTCACGACCTTGAACCTTAGGTCTTTTTAATTCACATTAAGGAACCTTTTCTAATTCTATTTCGTTGGTTTCTGAAATAGGTTCTTTTACTTTTTTTTGTTCCTTATTTTTTATTGCTTGTCTAACGCGAGCTTGAGCTGTACTCATTACTTTATATGGATTTATTATCCATGGATATCGTTTCTTTTTCCTACGCTCATCCAAGAATTGAACCTCTTTGTTGTGGAATATAATTATTATTCCCTCCATCCAAGATTGACCTAATATAGATTGTTTGATAATAGGAAGTCTTTTATTAACTTTTATCGAAGGGCTTAATTCTAACGATTTTACAATTCAAATAAATAAAGTTTAATTAAAGAAGCTAAGTATTAAAAAGATATTTATCCATAGAATTATAGATTTCTGTACACAATCTTAGACTCTGAATATCTTACTTATCGAATTTGCTTAACTAAAAATATCTTTTCTTTCTCTATTAGCTCATCATGACATTCTGGATTATTCCAATCTCCCATCTCGAATAGTTTTTCTTCCTTTACTTTCATTTGCAAGCCGAGTTTTGCGATTACGCAGAAAGTGCTGCAATATGAAGTATTATAATTTGGAACATTACAAATCTCGTCTAATGCTTGCTGAATTAACGCCCTTCTAGCTTTTTCAATTTTACTTTCCTTTATCATCAACTTCATAAAATGCTTTTCACATAATTTAAAGAATAAGAGAGTTGTAGATTATAAATAAAAAAACTTTAGAACTATTCCACACTAAAAAAAAAAAAAAGTTTAATTATATTTAGGAGGTTAGGAATAAGCTAAAGCGTATTCAACCGCAGTATAAGCATCAACTAATCCGTGTCCATATTCATTATTGGGATCACTCCCCCATGCTGAATTCCAGATTGGATCATAATATAAGCAATTCCTTACAGCATTAACACGGGCTGCTCCTGTAAGAGTTTCTCGAATATAGCTTGAAGCACTCAAAATTAGAGCACAAACTCCGGCAACGAACGGACAAGCAGCAGATGTCATTTTAAAGTATGCATATTCTTCCTCATATATTTCTGTAATCTTCGCAGTAGTATAAATTTTTTTTCCTGGAGCAACTAAATCTAGCTCAGTACCATAGCAACTTGCCCACTTATAGTTATTATTTTCGTATGATCCTCTTTCTAGATCCTCATTTATCGCCCCTACAGCAATTACATAATCGTTGAGGCTAGCAGGAAATCTTACCCAAGAGGGATCGTTATACGGAGAAGGATCGTTATAAATAGCATTCCCAGAACATGCAACAAGAATAGTACCTGCATCACGAGCTGCTTCACATGCATCTATAATGTCACTGGCATATGTTCCCTCAGTCCAATAAACAAAGCTCATAGAAATTACATCCATCGGACCATACGGATTATCTATGGACGTATGCTGATCTATACCCCATAAGATCGCTTCGTGAATATATTCCCAGCACGTGCCACCATCATCATTAGAAATACGCGCCATATAAAGTTCCACTTCAGGAGCTACACCAATGCCTCCAAAATTATTATCTACGGCTGCTATTATACCAGAACATTTCGTTCCATGAGCGAGACTTGCATCGTTATATGGAGGTTCAGGAATAGTATCTCCATTAAAAAAATCATACCCACCCTTATAATTCGCTTTTAAATCTGGATGGTTAAGGGCTATTCCGGAATCTATAACTAAAACCTTCACACCAGCACCTTTAACACCAAATCCATACCATACATCATCAGCTCGAATTTCCGTAAGCCCCCAATGGTTGTCAAAATGTTCTATTGGTGCTGTAGAATATGTTATAAGTTCTGATTCATAGTAGGTACTATCAGGTCCATAACCGGTTACTTTAACCGTATATTCTGTAAATGGGTATGTAGGGAGGTAAGTATCACCGTCAATAGCTTTTTCATGACCATTTAATTCATATTTCACATCTGATAATTCAATATCACTTGTATAGTCAAGTAAAAAGCCTTCCTCTCTATTGTTGCCTTCGAAATAAGTAGGATCCCATGAGTAGCCTATGGCATCAAAATAGACATGATAATAAGCTCCATAGCTATAAGTATGTAAGTATAGCCTTTCTAATTGCTCATTAACACCAAAATTATATGGACCATAAGGGGAGTGTCCGTCAATAGAAATATAATATTCTTCTTCACCAAGGTCAAAATCAATTCGAATATGATACCACATATCTACTACTGGAGTTGGTGCTCCACTTATATCAACATAACTCTCACCATTTAGGACAACCCATTTAGCGGGGCTTCCACCAACCATCCTAATATGAAACACATTACCGCTATCTCCCGCCCCTGTAATCTGTCCTCGTTTATCTGTATCTCCTAAGCCAGACTGTCGAATCCATAGCTCAATCGTCCCAGAATCTCTTTGACCAAGATTATTATATACTTTTGTTGGTTTTCCACTTGCTGCCACATTATCGTACAAGTCAAGCACCTTTTTATGCTCTCCTTTCTCTGAAATGATCTTCGCATAACCATTTATTTTATCATCTGTCCATTCATCTGGAAAGGAATCATCCTCATCACTTTCGAACCCATAGGTCGCGGGATAGTACCCCTCCATCGGTAGATTATCTCCAATTTCATAAGATGGATCCCAAGAAAAACCAAACGCATCATAGTATCCATAAAAATCTTCCTCAAGACCAGTACTTGCCAATCTCACTTGACAGACATCATCATTTCCATCTAACGTATAAGGTCCACTTTCATCACCACCATTCACAGATATTTGAAATTTCTTTTCATCTAAACCTTCATAAGCAGGAGCACCATTACATCGGAAATCTATACTTATATGATACCATGTATTAGCTGTAATTGAACTTAAATTATGGTATCCTGTACTTGTATAGTATTGCAAATACCCATCATCCATTCGAATTGCTGTCATTGAGGATGATATATCTCCATCTATATATACTGTATGTCTTTTTGATGTTGAACTTGTAGCCATCCAGAATTCTATTGTACCATAACTTTGGTCTTCAAAAGAATTTCTTAGATCCCATTTTCCTGTTCCATAATATTTATCATAACATCTTAACACTTTCTTATGTCCTTGAAATTCTGAAAAAACTTTAGTATAACAGCTACCTGTAGAATAACTCACCCATCCCGATGGTATATTTCCATCCTCATCATTTTCGAATCCATATGTACCAGGATAATATCCTTCCATTTGTGGTGTATATATTTTACCTTCTACTGGAGAATTTATAGTTAATCCAGAAGCACTGAGTCTAGGGTTACTTTCTGCTGAGAAAATGAATGTATTTGAGAAAAGCGGCATTCCTCCAGATATAAACACAGAAATAAATAGAATTGAAGCAGCAAAAACCAAAAATTTGTCTTTTTTATTCATTTTTTTCATCTTTTAAATTTATAATTAGATTTCGTCCATTTTTTCCTATTTAGAGGTAAAAATTGGATTTGTATATGATTTTATTTAGGATAATATTTAAAGATGATTAGTGTTCTGAATTTATGAATATAAAATTTTCCATATTAACCTCTTAAATTAACTTCAATAGAAATAAGAAACTGGCTAACCTATTTAGAAATTCCATTCTTATTAGAAATTATCAACTGGAATTAAAAGTTAGAGATTTTGGATGTTTCATAAATTTAAAAGAATTAAACCTGAGTTATAATCAGTTGAAAGATTTGAAAGATTGAGAAAAGCTCCAAAATTTACAAACTTTATATCTTCAACATAATCAATTAACAGAAACTAAAGAAATAGAAGAGCTTCGGAATTTAAAGAAGCTCTGGATTAATGATAATAATATATATGAAAGAGCTTTAGATCATCTAAAAAATCTGGAATATAAGATTTTCTTATAAACTTTTATATAGAAGATTTCTACTTAAATAAGTCTAGCAATCAGAAAAAAAATTAAAAAAGTTTAAACCTTTTGTCCACAACTAGGGCAAAAATGAGCATTAGAGTCTAGTTGACCTCCGCAATATGTACAAAACTTTTTTATTTCAGTTTCAGCTTCATTCGCAACCTTATCGATGTGTATCCCGTCGTCAGGAGTAAGTTCCATTTTTTGAATGCCTAAATTTCTCATAGCAGTTTTTAATTCATCTTCAGTCATATTTTCCGCAGATTTACCAGTCTCTTGTTCAATTCTTTCAACATCGTGTTTAGTAAGTTTGTAAACAGCATAGCTACCCCCAATCATTAATAATACTGAAGTTCCCAAGATCAACCGTCTGGTGGTACGCCATAGTATTCTTCGGGCTCTCCATATATTACGTCGTATAGGACGGCGAACAGCTCTGCGAACCATACGACGACGCATTGGTCCAGGTCTAGGACTCATATCAACACCTCGATTATTTATAATAATTCTAATTTTTAATTGTCAATTTTGATTTTATTATTTAGAATTAAATAAAATGGTTTAATAAAAATTTATATTCTATTAGATTAGAAAGATGTTTTAATTACTCGAATTGTTAACACTCAAAAAGAAAATTTCCCATTTCTCATTAAAATCTTGGTTGAACCATCTTTATAGGTAATCTTTATTGTTGGATTATAGAATAAGAAATCTCTATGGGTTTTTGATGTATTTTGCCCACCCTGCATATCAGTATTATTACCAAATGCAATATGGGCTGTTTGAAGGGCTTTTTCATCCTCAAGTAGAATTCCACTTAATTTAGCGCCAGGATTTAAACCTATTCCCAATTCTCCGATAATACTTGCTTCTTCATCTAAACTAATTAATTTTTCGACTTCTTTAACTAAATTTTTATCCTTACTTTCAATATTAAGAATTTTACCATTTTTTACTGTTATTTTCAAGGGTTTCTTTACTTTACCAATATCACCAATTGAACCATCACATACAATAATACCATCACCTTGTGTTTCAATAGGACCACACCATATTTCACCACAAGGAAGATTAGCAAAATAGGGTTCTTTGGTAATTCGAACATCTGTAGAGAATCCACGATCTTCAATGTATAAAACGATATCTGTTCCACCTGGTGCTGAAATATGCGCTATTTTAGCATTTTCTAATATTTTAATCATTTTATCTGCAGTATTTACCATAGGTTCATAATCAATATTCATTGGACCTTCAATCATCATGGTTTTCGTAATACCTGCACCATGCCCCAATCGAATTGATTTGGTAGCAAGAATTTTTTTTACCCATTTAACTCGAAATGGAGTTTCATCTCCTAATCCCTTAAATGCGTTAATCACTATCGTTTTTCCTTTTGCTAACTCATCCATTTCTGGGGGTATTTCTGTTAATGGGCGATCTTTTTCAGGTAGCAAATATAATTGTGCCGAACAATCATACTCAATAGCTGCATTATAAAAAGCTTCCCCTACACTCTTAGTATCTTCATCGGAAATAACTAATACAGCATCATCCTTATTCAAATTCATTACATGAATCATTGCTTTTTGAGCCGAAATTATCATTTTTTGCAAATTAGTCATTTTAATACTCTCATTTTTAACTTTAACAATTTTTAAATCTAAATTAGTTTTCTTTAATTACAGTGCCTCCAGCTCTAACTTTAGCTTTTTCTTTAAATGCTGCTTGGAAGCCGGGATTATAATTCATATATTTTGGGATTGGATATCTCAAACCTGCCTTGTGTGTAGCCTCTAATCCTTTTACAATAATACCTAATTTTTCTTTTGGAATTGAAAACATTACTTCTGTATCTTCTGCTCCTCCCCAAACTCTATCACCATTTCCTAAGATCACTAGCTGAGGCTCATTAGTCTGAATACTTTTAATTACTCCTTCATGGCAGGAAGCCCCTCTCCCTGCGGATGTGAAATTAAGAACACCACCCTTAATATAAAGATAAGCTTGAATCAATCTCATAGCTTGTGCAGGATTACAATAAATTTGAACAATATCAGGCTCTATTTTAGTTCTTGTTAAAGGTGAAATTGCTACACCTAAAAATTTGTCTTTCAATAAATAGATATGATCTTGCCATTTTCTTGCTGTGTCAAGGTCTTTAGCATAAAGTCCATTACTGAACTGATTGGCGAAATTTTCAGCTTCTTCTGTCATTGGATCCCAGCCATAAATAAACCTAGCCAACTTGCATATACAATCCTCTTCCGTTATAAACATGGTCCATCCATAGCTACGAACCATTTTAAATGCTTGACATAAAAAAATTTGTACATTTAAATTAGATTTAGGTTTTTTATGGTTAAGAGGAATGTCAGATTCATCTTTTATAACTTTTATCGCAATTGGAAATGTTAAAGGTCTTAGAAGTTCTTCAATTTTTTTACCGTAATCTTGATATATTTGTAGTTTTTCACTCATTTTCCTTATTTCCTAATTATTTTGAATGGTCTTTTGATTCAATAATATTCGAATAATGAAATATTTTTCCAAATAAAAAATCGTCTGAAACTAAAAGATTTTTTATATCTAATTCTTAAATAAAATTGTTATGAAACCATTTAATTCTGAAAAGATTAGTTCTGAAGAGATGGCAATTTTAGATAATAACTCAGAGTGGCTCGGAATACCAAAAAGTCACTTAATGGAATGTGCTGGTTATTCTTTCGCAACAAAAATTATGAATCGTGGTTATTTAGAGAAAAACAATAAAACAGTAATTTTTTGTGGAACGGGAAATAATGGAGGAGATGGATTTGTTGTTGCTAGGCACTTGAGTTCTTATGGCGTTAAAGTTTTGGTTATTTTAGTTGGTGATCCAGGTAAAATTCGAACTAAAGAGGCTCAATTAAACTGGAATATAATTTTTAATAACCTTAATTATTCTATTGATGTAGAAATAGTAAAAGATTCCACAGACTTAATTAATATAGGAAATCGTATTAAAGAAGATAAAAGTTATCATGTAATTGTTGATGGATTGTTAGGAACTGGAATAGAAGGAAAAATCAGAGAACCTATAGCTTCTGCAATAGATTTAATAAATAATATTAAAAAAGTAGAGAATGAAAGGATTACAGTAGTTTCCATTGATATACCATCAGGATTAGATCCCAATACTGGGGATGTCACTGATAAGGCGGTCAAAGCAGATTTAGTAATTACCTTTCATAGAAGGAAAAAAGGATTGTCTTGTAACAATGAATATATAGAGGAAATCTTAGAGAAATCTATTGGTATTCCTCCTGAAGCAAGTTTATTCATTGGAAGAGGAGATTTAATATCTACTTTAAAAAAAAGAAAAAGTGATGCTCATAAAGGGGACTTTGGGAAAATTTTAATAATAGGTGGTTCGAAGAATTATTCTGGAGCTCCCGCTTATTCTTCTTTGACGGGGATTAATTTTGGAATTGATTTAGTAATAACTTATGTACCAGAAGTTATTGCAACACCTCTTAGAAGTTATTCTCCAAATATGATCGTAAGAACAAAAAAAGGTAATTGGTTGGATATAGATGCTTTAGAAGAATTAACTGAATTAATAAAATGGGCAGATTCAATATTAATTGGCCCTGGTTTGGGAATAAAAAAAGAAACTGAAAATCTCTTAGTAGAATTACTAAAGAATTTAAAACAATATAAAAAACCATTTATTCTTGATGCTGATGCTTTAAAACTAGTTAAAGATCACCTTGAATTAATAAAAGGCTTACCTACTATACTAACACCTCATGAGGGGGAATTAAAGATAATGATGAATGTAGTACTACCCTCTTATGAGAATATTGTGGATCGCAGCAAAGTAATATTAGATTTGGCTAAAGATTTAGATTTAACTCTACTGGTGAAAGGTCCATTTGATTATATCTCTAATGGAAAGCAAATTAAGGTAAATAAAACTGGTTGTGCTGAAATGAGTATTGGTGGGACTGGTGATGTATTAGCAGGACTATGTAATTGCTTTATTTCAACTAAAAATGATCTTTTCAAGTCAGCATGCTCCGCAGCATTTCTTAATGGCATAATAGGAGAATATTGTAAACTAAATGTTGGAGACCGCTTTACAGCATTAGATATGACAAAAAATATTAATAATGCTCTACGAAGTGTTCTTAATTTTTAACATTTTGCGAAACAATACATGTTTATTAGAGATGTCAGAACGTGAATAAGTCTCAAGATAAAGATTTATTTACATGTAATATTATATTATTATTAACTTAGTTTTTGTGAAAACTTAAGTTGAGGTTAGATAAGTTATATTAATACTAAATTTCAACAAAAAATAAAGGAGATTGATTAAAATACCACAATTGTTTCTTATTAATCCTGATGGGACTACAACTGAGATAACAACTCAAGGTTCAATTAAGGATGTTTTAAAAACGGATGAATGTTATGTTCTTGTAGCAGATGAAGTAAGAAAAGTATATCTATGGAAGGGATTAAAAAGTAGTGTTAGGTCAAAATTTATTGGAGCTAAAAGATCTCAAGAAATCCGTGGTCAAGTAGGAATGCATTATGCTGTTGTTCCAGTTGATGAAAGTGAGGAAGAACCCGATTTTATTAAGTTAATTGGAGGACAAACTGAAGCAGGAATAGCACAGGAAATAAAACCAGTAGAGATTTCCCCTTCAAATGTGCATCCAATAAGAGAAAAAAATGTTTTTGGAAGTCCAAGGCCAGCTAAAGGTATGAATATAGCAGGAAGCAAAGATCGTGCTGCACAAAATACAGGGCCTTTATATCGGGGTGAAGGTTCTATGCCTGATTTCATACAAGAACAGACTCAAATAGATTTCCAACAAGTTATGCAAAAACTAGAAGAAATTCAAATGCCTCCCGGTTTTGAACGAGAATTGATTATTATCGGAAATCATGCTTATTCAATTGTTGAAAAAGTACAACAATTCCTTGGAGAAAAACAAGTTACTAAGGAAATCTCGAAGGTTGGAGCGATTCCAGAAGGAATTTTTTTTGCTGAAGACTACTCACCACGAGTTTTATCTGAAAATGGTAAAATCATCGCAATTGAATTTCTAAAACGCGCGAACGCAAAATCTAAACCAGTTGAAACAAAAAGTAAAAGAGAAATCTTAAAAGAACAAATCAAAGAGCAGTTAGAAGGAAATTAAAAATTATTTATTTCCTTTAATCTTATTCTTAGTATTACATACATTTTTGAGATTTTCAACTCAAGAAGTTTGATTTAGATTTTAAAAGAAATATATATTTTTAAGTTTGAATTTTATAATTTATATTAATTAAAACACAGTTTTTATCTATATTATGAGTGACCTGACACCAGATGAAGCACATGCGTTGAGTAATTTTTTGGGCAGTATCACAGAGTACAGTGAGCTTGAGGCGTTAGCTCTTATTACTCGAGAGGGTTTAAGATTAGCTTTCAGCGCTATTCCCGGATATAATATAGATCCCGACCTATTCTCCAGTCTGAGCGCTGTAGTTGTTCAGTCAGGATCCGATGCAATTGCAACTTTAGGATTCACAGATATGCTTGAAGTCGTTTTACGAGGTGACAATGGATTTATAATTCTAAGTGCTGCTGGACGATTCTTTCTAATGGGAGCATCAAGGCAAATTGCAGATTTGGGAAAGATAGTTAAAATTTTTAGGTATTATGCAGGAGAAATTCTCAAACGATATCCAATCAAATGAAATAAATAAGCTGAAATCAATTTAGACCATTCAGTTGCATAATATTCTTCTACAAAGAGTTTTTTCTTGATATTGAATACAAAAATTTTTGCAAGATTATCTCAATATTGTTAAATTTTAATATAAAGATAGTTATGTCTATTATAATATCAATTCTAGATAACTATCTTACACTGATATTAGATTGATATTTATAAAAAAAATAAATAATTGTTGATAGAAATTTTAAGCTTAAACACTTATAATATATTAAAATACTATAGAAAATATTAAATTATAATTATGACAGAAATCAAACTTTTTGTCGATGCGAATAATGAAATTAAAGATAAAGTTATAATTTGTCAATCTAACGCGAATGCGCTAGGAGTAAAGAACGGGGATATAATAGAAATTTTAAATATTGATAATAATTTGAAAAAAAAAGCTACTATTGAAATTTCTGATAAAGTTTTAGATTTTGCTGGTCAATTTTCAAAAAACATCTTAGATGACCTACAATTTTCAGGTGTTGAATTAACAGTTCGCCCCATAAGTGCTGCAGCAACACTTACTCCAACACTAAAAATTCCAAAAGTCCCAACAATTCAACCTACCCCTACACCTGCACCCCAACCCACTCCAACACCAACGCCTACCCCTCAATCTTCATTATCTCCATTACCTACACCTCCCGCGCCTACACCTGCACCTGCACCCCAACCCACTCCAGCACCTCAACCGTCATTCACACCACCTCCCGCGCCTACTCCTGCACCTGCACCCCAACTGACTCCTACACCCCAACCTTCTATGACACCTTTACCAACACGGCCTCCTCCTCCAATGGAAATACCACAACCTGGAGTTACCCAATATGGAGTGGAACCAGCTGCACCTATAGAACCATATCCAAACAAAATCGATATAAATATGCTACAAGGTCAAAAAAACGGAATAATCCTTACACCTAGGATTGACGATAGTATTGAAGGAGGTAGAGTACAGTTAAATCCTAGTATTATCCAACAACTAGGCCTTGGACAAGGAATGTTGATTGCTTGGGAGGATCCCTTAACGAGAGCTATGGGCTCGGCAAGAATAGATCAAGCAAATATTGGAATGAATGAAATTAATATGAGTATGGATACATATGAAGATACAAATATTCAAGCTCAACAAGTTGTTATATACTCAACTGAGCCTCCAATACAAAAAGCTTCTGAATTAATGCTAGAAGTCCAATCTCAACCAAATTTAATGGGTTTTGTTTTAGTCAGCCCAAGAACACAGTATAGCCTCTCACTTCAAACAGAGGATATTTTAGCTTTTGAGGATGAGCTTACGGGAGCTATGGGTGCTGGAAAAGTAGAAGTTTCAGAGACTACGCCTGATAATGTAATAGTTATTGATAGTGAAATTTTGGAAGCTTCTGGTATCGGTAGTTTTGAAGTAAAAGTCTCCAAGAACCAAAGAACCATTATCCCATTACAAAACATCTCTCTAGGAATTTCCCCTATTTCAGGTGAAAATATGTGGGAAATAATAAGTACTGCTCGAGAAAATGCAAATTCTATGAAGGGCTGGATTTCAAACTATATTATATTTAAAGGGATAAAACTAAGATGGGCTGCAGTAAATATTGCTTGTTCAGTTCTTGATACGGTTCCTGATTTAACTGGCGATATTTTTGCTAGAGTTTCCCCAAATACGACCTTATCCTTAAGTCCAGTAGGTTTAATTCCATTTAACGCTATTTTAATAATAGATATTAGCCGTTCAATGATGGCACGTGATGTATTTGTTACTAATATTGCTCCTGCTATCGAGGGAATAAAAGCTGCTATGGAATCTCGAGAAATCCAAGAATTTCTAAAACATTTTAAAGATGGAATTAACATACCGCGAAGGATATCTGCTGCTTTTGCGGCGGTTCTCTTCTTAAGTGAAAAAGTAGGAAGAGGTTTTGGCGAAAAAGTTTCAGTAATTAGATTTGCTGATGAATCACAAGTACTACCATTCGGCGGTGGCTTCTATATGGATTCTGCAAGCGGTAAAAAGGGTGTTCTTGAAGATGCGGCTCGTATGATTGTCGATCGGGTAGGAAATGCGTACGGTCAAGCGACAAACATGGGCTCTGCGATGATACAAGCTCATCAAGTGTTAGATGAATTCCAAAAGATGAATCCTGACCAGCCAACGATGATAGTAATACTTACAGACGGCGTGCCTACGGATGGGGATGCTTTCTTAAATGAGATTAAAAAATTGGCTGACAATCCCTCCGTTGTTGTATACGTGGTCGGACTAGGGAACCCTGATGACACGTTGATGAGCCGTGCAGCAGCACTGTGTGGAGGAGAATACTTCAAACCCGAAGATGCTGGAGAATTATTGATCTGGTATTCAAAACGAGCACGAGATTTAACAGTAAAGCTAAAGGCTCATAAAGGAGAATTGTAAAGGAAATTTTTTTTATTTACTTTTTAGTATATTTTCACAATTGATATAAAACTCCGAATTATTAGATGTATTGTAAAACTTGATTTAATTTTTGTTTTACTTATTATATTCTAGTTTAGTAGGATTACATTAAAGTTATTAATAATAATTTTGTTAATATTAATAAGAAAAATATTACCTTGAATTATAGTTAGAAATTTATAGCAGTAAAACGAAAATAATTATAATTATAATTATAATAATTCTAATGATTAATTTTGAAAGACGTTAAAATTATTACAATAGATAATCGAGGACGAATAGTGCTCCCTTTAGTCACTAGGAAGAATCTCGGTTTGACAACCAATTCACAGTTAATGTTAGTAAGCGATTCAGAGACGAAAGAGATAAGAATTACTCCTATTGGTTTAAAAAGTGAAGGAAATCTAGTGAAGCTAAGAGTAATAATGAAAGACATTCCGGGAGCTTTAGCAAAGATACTTGATATTTTTGCAGAAGAAGAGATTAGCTTAGTGTATAGTGAAGCGGTAATTGTTGAAAAAGATAAAACAGCAGTGTGGACGGCGATATCAGAAAGTTCTAAAGATATGGATAAATTAAAAGACATATTAACGGAAAAGGGAGAAGCACTAGAAGTTACCTTTTCTCCTTTAGATTAAAATTTAAGTATATTTTTATTAATGATTAGTTTAGGTGTATTTGGTGGCGAAAAAAAGAAAAAAAAAAGAGAAGAGGAAGAAACTCAAAGATAGTGATGACGCTGTTGAAGAGATCCCTGAATATTCATTAGATACAGCATTACACTCTGCTAAAACAACAGAAACCACGTTACAAACTTTGTTAAAAGGTGTATCTGAGGGACAAGGATATGTCAAACCTCAAAAAGAAGGAGATATAAAGATTACACCCCAATTATCACATGAATCACGTAGTAAAATTGCTGAAGCTTATGTCTTAGAAGATGTTCCGTTAGTTCAACGAACTAGGGATGAAAAAAAGGCTAGAACTAAGAGCGTTCCTGAAGTAAGCGAGAAAGAACCATCGGCTACTCCAAAAGCCCAATCGAATGCTATCTCATCAACACAAGAGAAAAAGATTACTCCAGAAGTCCAATCGGAAGCCGGTTCCGCACCAAAAACCCAAACGCCTACAATTCCTGCAACTAAACAAGAACCTTCATTTATTAAACAAAAAAATATTTACTTAAAATTAACAGAGTTTTTTGAAGGTCTACTATCCAGTTACAATGAGAATTATGATAGATGGGAGATGAGTATTTCAAATATACTTGGTATCTTACGAAAGATGCGAAAAATTACAAAAAAGAACACAGATGATCTAGTTATTTCTATTAACAATGTCTTTGATAAAATTCAGGAAAATTTAGAACAATTTAAAGTTAAGCGAGATGAAATCGAGAAAGTTGCTGAGGTTGACATTGAGTCCATGTCGGGAAAATTTAAAAGAGTCTTAGGATTGCTAGAATTACAAGTTAAAGAATATCAATTAAAACGAGTTACAGACGAATTTGTTCACGAATTAAAATATTTTCAATAACTGGTTAATTTTCACCATTTAAAAAATAATTTAAAAAGATATTTTTAAATAATTTACTATGTCATCTACAGAAAAAAATCAGTTACGTCCGCTTATTATTAATATTGGAAGTAAAATTTTTAGAATGGGTTGGGCAGGAGATGATTTTCCAGATATTATTGCTCCTAGTGTTTACGTTAATAGTATTGATTATTTATTCACATCGGAAGTAATAGATGGCCTCGAGGATATATATATTACTGGAAAAAAGACTGAAAGCCATTTATTTGGGCATCAAGCATTAAAGTACTCTAATATACTTAAGATTCATGAATTCCGGAAGGAAAGCAATTATAATATTTTTATGAAATTCTTTTATCATCATTATAAGCAATTAGAAATAGCAGAAGAAAATCATTTTAAACAACCAATTTTAATAATATCTCCCTTCTTCATATCAGAATTAGAAAAAACAAAGTTGCAGGATATTTTTTTTAATGTTTTTGATTTTCCTTCATTATTATTTTTATCTGAAAGTCAAGGAATATTGGCTACGTTACGTAAAACCAGTGGTGTAGTTATAAGTATGGGGGAAATAAATACTATTATTACCACATTTTTACATGGATTCTCTAATGAAATGGCAAGGGATATTTATCCAATATCTGGTAAAGATTTGACAAATTATTTGTTGAATTTAATTTTATCAAAAAAAGGTTCTGGAAAAACAGTATATCTTGATAAGATGATTGCTAATGAAATCAAAGAGAAATTATCCTTATGTATTATAGATCCAGATGAAGAAATAAGAAGAATCAAGGATGGTTTAACTAAATATAATAGAAATATTGATTTACCTGATGGGACATCTATAGAAGTTAATACAGAGAGATTTATGCTGACCGAACCTCTATTTAACCCTTCCTTAATTCATATTGATTACATAGGGTTACCTGAAGCAGTTTCTAAAGTAATTAAATTTTGGGATAGGGAAAACTGGGAGGATATATTACCTAACATAATCCTTGCAGGAGGTGGTAGTTTAATTCCAGGATTAGATATAAGACTAAAAACGGAAATTTCAAAACATTTTTCAGAAAGATTAAAAGATAAAATTAATGTTTTAGGTGTTTCAGGAAGGGAAAATGTTGGTTGGATTGGAGCTTCTGTTTTATGGGCTCAAGATAAGCTAAAGAAAGGATGGATTCACAATCCTAAACAACTAAGTTCTGAACAAGAACAAGAAATTGAAGATATAAATCAAAATAAAGAATAGTAATATAACAAAATACTTATGTCTGTTAGTACGGATTTGAAAAAAGAATTTTTAACTAATTTCCAAAACAAAATTATAACAGCTCGAAAGCTGTTATATGCTGCTAATCATTTATGGGCATCAAAATTATTAGATGATCTAAGTTTTGAAATAGCGAAGAATGATTGGCTTGATATTCAGAAAAAGCATCAGTTAATTATGATTATTTCTAATTCTTGGTGGATGTATTTAAATTCATTAATTAAACATAAGGATGGAAAAGTTGAGATTGATTTAATCAGATATATTGACGCGTATAAAAGATTTTTTTCATTTTTATCTAAATTAGATGATTTTTATTTATTTAATAATTTCTGCACTAATCTTCTACAAGAATTTATAAAAATGGAGGACTTATCCCAAATAGGAATAACTAAATTCATTAATTCTTTTTCAGCAAAGTTGCATGAAAGAGATGATTTTCAGAGATTATTTGAATTACAGATATTACAAATCTTTTTAAGAAAATCAGTAGTGCCTTCAGAATATTTCCATTTGAGTATGCAGAGTATAAGTAAAACGATATTTGACATAGAACCAAGCAAACGAGCATTATTTATTTATATACTATTAGAGAATGTTTGTTTAAAGTATAAATTAATGGAAGATTCTGCCGAATTTGTACGTATAATCAATAAAATTTTAATAAACAGACTTCCAGGTTATTTAAAAAACGAATTTAGCAGTATCAGTAGAATTTCAATTAATGAAAGAAGTTTTAATACTATTTTGGTTGATCTTGAAGAATTGATTTATTATTTAAATGATATAAGTGAATATTCGTGGATTATTATCTTTATTCGCAATATATTCTTTAAAATTCAAGAGTACCAATCATTTGGTGATGCTGTCACCTATATTAGAAAATTTATCGATTTTTCAATTAATAGAAATCGTTTTGAAATTGCGTATGAGATATATGATTTCTTAGAAGATTTATTTATGTATAAAACTGATTTATCCTATGATAACATTCTAATTGAATTATGGGTTGAAGCCTGTAAAAAATTTGTGGATATGAAAGAAAAGAAATTTTTACTTCAATCATTAGAAAAACTAAGCAATCACTTAAAATTACCTCAAACAAATACCCAACTCTTTCATTATTTTTACACATGCAATATCCTTTGGCAATTTAAGTCTATGTTCTTTTCTTTAGAACAGAAAGATTTTTGGAGAATGATGTTTTATCGTGCTCTATTTGAGGAACAAAATTATAACATTGCACAAAAAATACTTCTATATTTAGATAAGGATTTTAGTATAAAAATAACAGATCTGAGGGTATTATATACTGAAACAGAATCTATGAAAAAAGAGATATATACTTTTAACGATGAAAACAATCAAAAGCAATTATTTCACAAAGACTTTAGCATAAAGCAGATAATTCTAAGAATCAATTCTTATGGGATGATTTCCTATAGAATAATTTCAGTTAAAAATTAAATAATTCAAGGAACAATTGTTGATGAATTCTGGAATGATTCTCAACTAATTGAAATTTATAATGAACTTTTCTATGAATCGGAATATCGGAAATACCATTTCAATCTGAAAGAGTTTGGTGAATTATTATATTTTTTTCTGCCAAAATTAATTAGAGATTTTTTTAAGTCATTTAAGATCGAAAGTTTGAATCAAATACCTCAATTTTATTTTATATTAGATAGCATGACAATACCTTTCGATCTTATTTATGATAATAATTTTTTCTTATTAAAATATTCAAGTGCATACAAAATAGGTGAGGCCCCACTTGGTGGTGTTGCTTTTGAGGATGAAGTGCCCAAGGAACCTTTAACTGAGGCATCTAATAAAGTATATAATGTTTTAGTAATTGAATAAATTAATTCTAAAAGTCCTGTAAAATGGAATGAAAAAACCAAACAGAAAGAATTAATTTATCCATTTCAAGCTGGAGCAGAGGAATTGAATTATATAATAAATTTCTTTAATCAAAGAAATGAAATTAACCAAATGGCTACTTTATTAGGAGCCAATTCAACACGGGAAAATATTTTATCAAATTTATCAACTGACATGTACCATATCATAGTATTTGTTGGAAATATTTTTTACTCAAAATGGAGCCCCAAAAATAGTTTTTTCCTTACAAATGATAATCAAATTTTAACTTTTAATGAAATTAATCATATACTAAGTCAGAACAATTCAAAAAATCAGCCCTTGATATTTTTAAATTCCCAAGTTTATGATATTGAAGGTAAGAAGCTAAGGAACACCTTAAGGACATTTGGAGATATCGTTGCTCAATTTGATTACAATAGGATAACTGGAATTGTTTCAAAAAATTATCCGATTTTTAATGATGAAACAAAACAAATCATCTCAAATTTCTTTATGAATTTTTTCAACAATAACAGTCAAGGTGTTTCACTCCTGAAGGCACGTCAACAATGTATCGCAACTAAAATGGAAAAACTTGTAGAACAACAGGTTAAAGATTCGACTTCAGATACTGGTATTAAACATATAGATTTACGAAGTAGTTTAGCAATATCTAGCTATTTACTTTTTGGAAAACCTTGGAAAAAAATAGGTTCTTGAATTCAATTTTTCCTTTAGCAAAAATCAATAAATAAAAAATATTAATATAATTATAATTTAAATCATTCATTATTAATACAAAAAAAGAGTTGATATCGAATATCGAATGATCGAATGCTACAGTTGAGGATTGAGAATAAGAAATTACGAGCACAGATAACTGACCTAGAAAAGAAGATAATGACTTTAGTAGGAATGGTAGATATAGAATCTTCTGGAGGAGCGGAAAAGAAAAATGTCTTGAATGATCTTTTGATTAATTTGATTAATTCAACAAATGATCAATTGAATATTATAACTCCACGTATCGATAGCTTTTATGCAAAAGAACTTAAAAGAGCTGTTGAACGAGGGATTCCAGTGCTTCTAATTACTAATGACAGAAGCGATATCCCTAAAAGCTATATGCCAATTTATGATGATTTAAAACTTACTCAAGGAATAAGCGTTATAAACAATCCTAATGTAAAATTTCTATTAGTATTTAATACTGACCAAGCAGTTTATGCGGGAGGATCTTTAGATAAAGAAGAGTTGTCAAAATCGATTTTAATTGTTACAAAAATTCAGGAGAAAACGAAATTAAGAATGATTGCAGAAATTTTTTCCTTAATGCTTCCTACATTTATGAGAAAATAAAGTTATCTTTTTAATACTTTCATTTTTCACAGACCCCTTTTTTTTTATTTAAATTAATTAAACGATTAAAATTTATGATATCAATTCATATATATGATATAAAATGGATGTAGATAAAGAATTAATAAACTCAAAAGCTATTACTGAATTTTTAGGATTAAGATCTAATATTTACATCCAGTCTATTAATCATCTTAAAGAGCAATTAAAAAAAGAAAAATTATATGAAGAAAAATTTTTAAAATGGAAAGAAATCTTCTGCAATTTCTATGGATATGAAATAACATCTGAATTGTTTTTAAATCATACTTATTTTACGCATGTCTTAAAAGTTATTGTAAGTTCTAGATTATCCACAAATAAAAATCTCGATTTTGAGGAAATCTATAAAGAATATAATGAAAATAACTTGAAAGATATATTCGAATGTGATTATTTTTTTTGGACAAAATTTAACAAGGAATTAGTCAGAAAAATCTATAATGAATTTCAAAATTTTAAATTTGCAAAGGAAGATTTATTTAATTCTTTATACCAGCAAGTTTTTCTTCCTGAAATTAGACATAGAATAGGTGAATTCTTCACCCCATCAAATTTAGTTCAAAAGATGGTGAAAGATGTTTATAAAATAGGATTAAAAGTTCTCGATCCCTCTTGTGGTTCAGGGAATTTTATAATTAATATATTAATTAAAATAATTGATTCTAAAGAGTCAATAAAATCAAGAGAGAAAGCTATATCTAAAGTTTTTGGCTTTGATATTAATCCTTTGGCTGTTATGACCGTAAAAGTTAATATAATCCTCTTGCTCTTGGAATATTTTTATAAAGATAACTATAACATATCAAATTTTAACATTTTTTTAATTGATTCATTATTTCCTGAGCTTTATGAAAAAGATATTGATTTTAATAATTTATATAATTCTTTTGATGTAGTGATTGGAAATCCTCCATGGCTAACGTATAAGGACTTGCAAAATAAACCTTATCAGATTAAAATTCGAAATTTAGCAAATAAGTTAGGGATTAAGCCACCGAGTCAATATATTACACATATAGAATTGGCTGCTATTTTTTTTTATGCCATACCTTTAAAATTTTTAGCCCAAAATGGAAAAATTTTTTTTGTAATGCCAAAAAGTGTCTTAAACGGAGATCATTGCCATAAATTTAGATCTTTCTCTTTGTTTAATAAAAAATTAGAAATTTGGGATTTTCCAAAACACTATTTTTTTAATGTTAATCATATTTGCTTAAAAGCGGAATACATCGGCAAAGATAATGATGTTTCAATTCATGAGAAATATCCAATTAAAACAAAACTATATAATACTAACCTAGAATTAGCAGAAAAAACATTTTATTCAAGTTTGAAAATTGAAAATAATGGTGCGAAATTACTTTTACCTTTACAAGAACTAGAAGTTATTACTAAATTAGAAAAAAGTCCTTATAAAGAAAAATTTTTTCAAGGTGCTACTTTGGTTCCACGAACTTTAGTTTTCTTCAATAAAAACCAGAAAAGAAATAATTATTTAATTATTTCATCTGATTCAGAGATTATGTCTCGATCAAAAAAACAATGGAAATTTCCCTTTAAAAATAAAGAAATCGAAGAAAGGTTCCAATTTAAAACGTTTTTAAACATGGATCTGCTTCCATTCCACATCAAACATAAAAAAAATGTGTTTCTTCCTGTAAATGACCAACTTGATTTTGATCTTGATTTTCTTAAAGATTATCCCAAAGCTTTGAAATTTTATCAGGATATGGATGCAATTTATCAAAAAAATAAGAAGAAAACAAGTAGAATTAATACTTTATATGCGAATTTAAATTACTGGAATAAACTTAAAAAACAAATTAATAACAAGTCCTATATTGTTGTATATAATGCTAGTGGTTCCAGTTTGAAATCTGCTGTGATTGATAACCAAAAACAGAAGTTAATCATAGGATCTGAAAATTATTATTATTCTACTGACTCAGAAAATGAAGCCTATTATCTTTCAGCGGTTTTAAACACTCCAATTTTATCTAAATATATTAAGCTAGTAAAGAGTTCAAGACACATCCATAAAAGACCCTTTATGTTTCCAATTCCCCTTTATGATAAAGAAAATATAATTCATAGGAGACTTGCTAAAAAAGGAAAAAAATATCATTCTATAGCACAGGATTTATTTTTGAATAATCCAAAAATTAAAAGTAATAAAGTTAGACTGATAATTAACTACAAATTAATGAAACTGGATCGATTATCAAAACAAATAATTTTTGATTAAATTAATCTAAAATTTAGTTAAGTTCTTCTCTACATATTTTATTGATATACAGAAAATTCTCACCAAAAATTAGTTAGTAATTTTTTTAGAATTTATTTTTAATCAGATACTAATTTTTCTTAATGCAAAACTTTATCTTTCATAATTAATTTTTCATAATTGAAGAAGAGCGTAAAAAAGTAAGTAATTAGTGAAAATTAAAATTGAATTTTGAAGATTTAGGAATTAGCGAAAAAAATATTATCGCTTTAAAAAGAAATAATATAATTTATCCTACTCCTGTCCAAAAAGAAGCGATACCCTTAATTATTGAGGGTCATCATTTAATGACTCAATCTAAAACGGGTACTGGAAAGACATTGGCTTTTATTCTGCCTATTGTCGAGCAGTTAAAATATATAAACAATGAAGCTTTAGTTTTAGTTCCAACAAGGGAGCTCGCAAAACAAATAAACAGTGTTATAAAGGATCTGGGAAATCCTAGAATCAAGTCAATGACTATTTATGGTGGTGTTTCTATAAATAATCAAATTAACAAATTGAAGAATGGTGTTAATATCATTGTCGGAACTCCCGGGAGAATTATCGATCTTTATAAAAGAAAGGAACTATCCTTCCATAATACTCGATTCGTAATTTTGGATGAAGGAGATCGCCTTTGGGATATGGGTTTTGCTCCAGATGTGAAATACATACTTAGCAAGATTCGAACAGATTACCAATTTATGCTTTTTTCAGCAACTTTAGATTCTGATATGAGGAAATTGGTCCAAAAATATACAAGTAATAAATTTAAGTTTTTAAATTTAAGTAGAGATAGTTTAACTGTTGGAAATACAACTCAAGTTTATTATTTAATTGAAAGATTTGAAGAGAAATTCAAAACCTTTATTCAAGTTTTAAAGATTGAAAGACCAAACCATGCGTTAGTGTTTGTAAATACAAAGAAAACAGCAGCGTGGTTAGAAAAGAGATTAAAATCATATAGAGGCACAAATTTCAGGGTAGGTATAATTTCAGGAAATTTATCGCAATTTCAAAGAGAAAAAATACTGCATGAATTTAGAACACATAAAATTAATTTACTCATTGCTACGGATGTAGCAGCGCGAGGTCTCGATATCGATAGTATTTCTCATGTCTTTAATTACGATGTACCAAAGTTTCCCGATAATTATGTTCATCGAATAGGGCGCACATCGCGAATGAGTAAGAAAGGTGTTGCTATTACTCTGTGTTTAAAAGATGAATATGAATATTTATGTCATATTGAAGGTCTAATTGATAAAGAAATTAAATTAAGAACACTTTATAATAAAGATAAGGTAAATTATCATAATCCTTTTTATTAATAATGATATTAAGTAAACTTTTCTTTCCAATTTTCTAATTCAGCTAAAAATTCATCTTTAATATCATCTTCTAAAGGCTCTTTTATAGACCGCAATTTACTAATCCATTGTCTTATAACATTTACTGCAACTGCTCCTTGAGATTGCAAAAGAATATCAGCGATACTTTGTAAATCATTACTTAATTCATTCCCTTTTAAGGTTTGAGCGCCCCCTATTAAACCATTAAATTTATCGTTCAAGGTTCCACCATTTCCGCTTCCACCTATTTCGTCAGATTTGTCTATCATCTCAAAAGAAGGGCTAAAATCTAAGGTGGTTTCGTCATCTTCGCCAGAATACTTTTCTTTCAATTTTAGAAATTCTAGTTGAAAGTCGTCTTTAACTTCACTTTCAAGCGGCCCTTTAATTTTCCGGAGTTTACTTATCCAATCTTTTACAGCTTTAAGCACCATTGAATACCCTTCAGTTTCTAATATAATATCAACAATATTTTGCATTAATTTACTTATTTCAATTCCACTTAGTTCGCCTAGTTTTGCTTGGATTTTATTGAACAGTTCTTTCATTTCTGTTTTAGATTCAATTTTATTTTCATCTTCGTTTGATGAAGATTCTTCTTCAGCTCCAAATTGAGATTGTGCTAATCCAGGACTAACGTAATCTTCTTCAAAAATTGATGAAGCACTTTCTTGTGTTGAATATCCAAGAACTTCAGTGGATTCTTCTTTTAGCGGTATGGGTGGTGCTATAGTTTGTTGCAATATCCCTAATTTCCAACTTAAAAGATCTTCTTTAATTTTTTCTTTAAATGGTTCTTCCAGTTTTTCATCGACGTTACGCAAGCTGTTTTTCCATTCAATAATGTTTGAATATCCTTGCAATTTTAATACTACTTCAATAAATTTATCAATTTGTTCTCCAATTTCTACTCCTTTAAGATCACTAATCTTTTCGAGGAATAATTCAAATAAATTATCAAGTTTCTCTGGATCGAGTGGTTCAATCTTAGGTGGTGTAATCTCTGCCTCTAATTCACTTTTACCTTCTTCTTTGGAAATTGGGGGGCTAAATTCAGGGGGATAAGTTAATTCGAAGGGAGAGAATTTTTTATTCAGTGTATTAAGCTCATTAATAACATATTCTTTCATTTCATTATCTAACGGATGATATAATTTTTCTAATTTCCCAATTAATAATTTAAGTTCTAAAATGTCAAGAGAAATTCCATCCTTTTCAAATACAACATCTAATGAGCTTTTTAACTTTTTTCCAATTTTTTTACCAGTATAATCATTAATATTTTCAATAACTTCATTAAATACTCTATTGATTTCAACCGCTTTAGGATATCTCGCTTTACTTCTAATCTCAACTATTACTGGAGCCATTATCTCAATTATAGGTTTATAGGTGGTAAAGAAACCACTTATCTCAAATCGAGTTTTACTTCTAATTTTTTGATAAACTCCAAAAATAAAAGACGAATTGTCGGCCATAATAGCAAAAATATTATTCCTTTTAAGTTGTAAATACTCAATATTCGCTTTTTTAGCAAAAGCAAGTGCATGTTTACTTTCATGAGAATCTGATGAAATTATTTTTATGTTTACTCCTATAGGTTGGATTTCGTCTTTAGATTTTCCTTCAGAGAGCCTTGATTTTAACTCATCTACTACTTCTTGTTCTAGTTTTTCTTCAATTTTCTTAACTTTAGGGTAATCTTTTTTCCATTTTTCCATGTCTTTTAAAAGTAGATATTGAGTATTTGAGTCTAGATGTTTTCTAATAACTAAAAGCCTGTTCAGCCAACCTTGTACACTGTCAATAACAACAGATTCTGCATTAATCTCCGAAATTAATGTTAATACATCAGCAATATCATGACTTAATTCAAATCCTTTAAGTTCTGCAACTTTTTTAGCTGTAAGATCAATTTTTTCCACGATTTCTTTTTTTTGTTTTTTAGTATTAGATGGTCTGGTACTTACTTGTTTTTTTTGCGTAGGTTTTTTCTGTGTAACACCCTGTTTTAAACCGGAGTAATCCAAGTCAAATTTCTCTAAGGGAATAAAATCTTCGATAGTAGGAACGATAATGGTTATTTCTTTTTTGCATTTTTCTAATAGAACAGAGAGGATTTCTTTAATCTTTTCATAACTATTTATAATCCAAAACTTTTCTATTGAAACCTTATTAATGCTAATATAATTTGTTAGAAGGTTATATAACGAGTTTTCAAGAGCTTGAATTTTTTCTGAAGAGGGAGTACCAGCACCTAACGATAATTCCTGAACTCTTTTGTCAATTAATTCTCCTAATTTTCTTATGAATGTTTTGAATGCGTCTAATTCGGCGGGTACGTCAGGAGAACCCAATTTTTGAACAATATCTCTAAATTGAGAAAACATATTAACAACTATTTCTTCTGATTCTGACATTTTTTGTTTTACTGAGGTGATAAGTTTGCTAAAATCGCGAGCATCAACAGCAGATTGCATTCTAAGAGGTGAAATCATCCCAATAACATCATCTAATATCACACGAGCAAGTTTTTTTACGTTTTCCTCAACTTCGGATAAAATTTCCATTGTTTGACCAGAATTGTCTTTATTACTAAGTATTTCAACCAAATCTCCACTAATATTTTCCAAATCTTGATATATTGCCTCCTGAAATTTTTCTATCATAGGATTTTTTTCTGATTCTTTTATATTCCTTTCATCAGAAACCTCAGTTAAATCAGTTATATTATTCAACATTGCTGCAAATGGAGGAATAATTATATAGTGTGGTACTGATTCTGAATATCTAGGATTAATAAGTAAAATTAGTTTTTTTTCAATAAGCTCGTCAATTACTTGCTTAATCTCCTTTTCTGAGACATTAGGTACAATACTTTGAATTTCACTAAGAGTATATGGAAATTTCCCTAACCCCTTAATGTAAATGCTAATCGCATCATCAGAAAGATTAAAAGATTTTAAAAGAGCCTTCAATTTAAAAACCTAAATTATGTATTTAATGTAGTGAATTTAATTTACTTATTATTTCATAAAAGAACTTATTTTTAATATTCTGCAAAAGAAAAATCCAATCAAAATACTCAATTTTGTTTACATTAAATTGCCTTTCTTTAAAAGAAAAGATTAAATCCATTTTCTATCATATTTTCTCTACTTGCTTGTCCACAAAAAAAATATGGATTTATAATACAAAATATCTTATTGAGAAATAAGACAAGAATTATATTAAAAATAATAATTTATAGAAAGTAGAGGTTATATGAAAAATGGGAGATGTTAGAGAATATGATTGGGCATTTTCACTAGTTGGAGGCGCTATTGCTCTTATTGCTTTTTTGACACCAGCGGGTTATATTAGTAACTATGCTAGTTCTATGTATGTTTGGATGTGGGGATTATTTTCATTACAGGTTTACGGATATGGGACTATTACCCGATTTACTCAAGATCCTGGTGAAATTTTTGTTTCTTTAATAGGTTCTTTAATAGTGCTTATAAGTATTGGTATTATCATTTATAAAGGCAATAATACGAGGAAATTTAAAAGAGCAACTGCTTATAACGATAGTAGATCTTGGGCTGGAGCATCGGTAATGCTAATGATTGGAACAATAGTATGGATAGTGGGATTGGAAATTAATACTCAAATGTTCTATGATCTAAGTATGTGGGCAAATTTAAACCCAGGTTTTGGTGTAATCGGAATGTTTTTAGGTGGTATTTTATCATTAATAGGGTATGGAGTCTCAAAAATGAGTCCTGTACAACCAAAAGAGGTAATTGTCCCTATGAAAAAACAATTTATGAGCCCTGAACAAGCACATACTGAACCAAGCCCAGTAGCTACAGATTTAGCACAATCTTCATTTAAATTCTGCCCTATGTGCGGTTATAAGATGATGAAAACAGATCCGCGATATTGTGTTAATTGTGGAGAACAATTTGAAAGTGTTGCACCTGAAACCAAACAAGATATCCAAATTGAAAGTAAATCCTCTGCAATTGAATTAGAACCGGAGAAAATTCTTATCACTATTCCCCCGGAAACCGAACAAGAACCAAGTGTAAAAGAAGATTGCCCTAAGTGTGCTTTGTCACGTAAACTCAAGCACGAAGAATGTGTATGGTGTGGTAAAATCTTATAGGCCTAAAGACATTATTTGGGACTTTTAAGGTTAATCACCGGAATGTCTACAAACAGAAATATAAGAGTGGCAAAGTTAAAAAGATAGATTATTAGTAATAGCATGCATAATATTTAGATATTAGAGCTAAATACATATGAGATTGCTACTTTCAATACTTAAAAATAGCAAAACTTTTCTTTTGTAAATTTTTATATTACAAGAGTTTTATAGATTTAATAAGATTTAATTTATATTTTTTGATTATTTAAAAGTGAGGATTGATATATTTGCCAAGTCGTCGAGGAGATGGGACCCTTGTATTTAAGATCTGTTTCTACGGCCCAAGCCTAGGTGGAAAAACAACGGCACTTGATTGGGTCTATAAGAAAGAAGGGTTGGCTACAGGAGATATGCAACAAATCCAAGACCCAACAGGGCGAACATTGTTTTTTGACCGAGTCGTTGCCCGCGTTTCTAATGTAGTTTTTCAAGTTTATACGGTCGCTGGTCAGAGACGTCATAAATTCCAACGTCAGACTGTTCTCAGAGGCACGGATGCTATTATTTTTACATGGGATTCATTGATAGACCAGTGGAGCGAGAATATTTGGTCTCTTAAAGAATTACTCCGATTTTATGGTGATAAACTCATACCTCCAGAAGCTTTTGCCCCTCCAGAAGTACCAACAGTAGCTCTTGCTAATAAGCGCGATTTAGAGGATATTGTGGAAATCTCAAAAATACGTCAAACATTAGATACAGCAAAATTGAATCATGTGTTAATTTACGAGACAATAGCAATACAAGGAGTAAATGTCAAGAGAGCTTTCGTATATGCAGCTCGTCAAGCAGTTCTCAATCATTACAAGAAGCTTTCAGGAAAGACGATAGAAACTGCTTAATCTAACCTTTTTAAATAAATTTTACTAGTATTTTTGTTAAGTTTTGAAATTCTTTTTCTTAGCTCGCTTTATTTTTAAATCTTTATGTAGATCATCACACCGCTTGTACCATAGAATTTCATACTCTTTTTGATCAATTATTCTTTCACTTAAATCTGCAATAGAAGATATTCCTGCATCTTTACACCACTTTATACAAATTTGATACATTTCCCAATCTAATTCTTCATCCTCCCAAATTACAGGAATTTCTTTAAAACCTGCCTGATATGCAGCAAACGCCCTTGTATGTCCATCTGTATAAAAAATCTCTTTTCCAATTTTTTTAATAGGGATTGCTTCTAATGTTGAAAGATCTTTTGAATTGAATTTCTCTTTTATTTTTGATAGTTTTTTCTTACTAATGTATAATTGACTGGGTTGAATATCACTATACTTCATTTTAAAAGAAGATTTTACAGAATTCATACTTTAATAAGACTTTTAAATAATTTTTCAGTTATAAAAAAATAATTTTCGGCTCTACTTTATCTTGAGATATTTTTAGGTATCCATAAGAGTTAATATCAGTAAATCTTTTGTCGGTAGGCGTGCCTGGGCTAATATATAACTTTCCATCTCTCCATTTTTCATTGAAAGGCTTGTGAACATGGCCAAAAATTATGATATCATATTTGGATAAATCAAATCTTCTGTTTAAGCGTTCAATAATATCGTCCGGTCCACCGGCTCCATGTGTTATAAAGATTTTATGTCCGTATAAATCTAATTCTATTTTATTTGGTAATTTTTTAGAAATTTTTGAGTCATCCATATTCCCAACAATTCCAATAACCTTCTCCTGTCCAAAAATGTTTTGAAGTTTTTCATATACTTTATAGCTTGTAAAATCTCCCACATGAAATAGATAATCAATTTTCTTTTCTTGAAATTCATTTATTATGATTTGTGGGATGTTTGGTCCTCGTGATGGAATATGAGTATCTCCGATAAGCCCAATTAATAATTCTTCTTTATTGGTCTTGATCATCCTTTTCAGCTTCTTTCAATCTAATCTTAGTCACTTTTAAGGCAAAATTAATAAGGTCATTCAGATTTTTCCATTTTCCTTTTTTCAATATTTCTTGTATCCAATAAAATAGATCTTGCTCAATAGCAATAGATGTAAAAATTGGTTTTAATGATTGTTCCTCTTCTGAACCAACCTTATTTAATAGCCAGGAAATTATATTTGTAACTAGTTTAAAATTTTCAGCAGACCTTATACCATAAGATTTACTTAAACTTGAAAATATAGAGAGATTACCAATGACGACAACTTTTCCTAATTCATAATGTATAGCACCTATGATTGGAAGGTGCTGTTCTGATTTATCCTGCCACTCTTCTCCATTAAAATAGGTATGCCATGAAGTATTTTCAGATGAAAATGCTATACTGTTAACATCAATTTTATCATTTTCGATAGATTTATCTACTGTTAAAGTACAACCATTAGAATGAATAATTTTTGAAATGTCTCTTGTAATAAAGTGACTTTTAAAATCCTTGATAATTGGATGGGAATTGTCTTTTGAGAAATCTTTATTATCAAATAATTTATCAGAATTAAATTGGAACCCAAAATTCTTGGTTAATTCAGATAGGTTATTCTTATTTTCATAGTCGCCACCTCCATCATTTATTATAAGGAGGCTTCCCCCATCCTTAACATATCTAACTAAATCCTCAATTTCATCTGAATCTAAATCTGGCCCTAAATGAGGAACTCCGATTATAAAAAGATCATACTTCTTTAGCTTATCATGTGTTACCCCTGCTTCAATTTTTCCCAATTTAAAGTCTGAATCAAAGAAATATTGAATAAAATCAGTGAACGCATTATTTTCAATGGTTAGTTTATTATTATGGGAGTGATCTAACCCTATTTTTTTTAAAGCCATTTTTTTATTAAACATTATTGATTTATTAATATCTAATTATTTAATCATCTAAGTAATAATCTTTACTATTTATTCAGTGATAAGTTTTCTAAAGTAATAAATGCACTTCCGATTTGAATGCGGACTAATTTTTGGATGGGAATAACCTCAAATTTAGTTTTACTTAATAATTCTTTAATATTTTGTTCAATCCAGCTCTCGAAGTTCTTTTTAACTATAGTAAGTTCCACTTCATTTTCTGGATGATTCGAAATTGCTTCATTGCATAATCTCGAAATCATTGAACAATACAGCAAATCATACCACCTTTTTGATACATTTAAGTCAAATGTTTGAGCTACTGTGGCTTTCCCATCATAATAAGAGGAGGTTTTTGCTTCATGAATTTGAAGGTTAAGTGCTGATCCTCTTCTCCAAAGGTAATTCTCTACAACTGTATAAATTCGTGTATTCTTATTACAATATTTTCTTATTGATCTAAATATCTTCTTTGAATGTATATAAATTTTTTTTATGTATTCTAATGATTCTAAACGCAGATCTTTCCTTTCTAATTCAGTTAGAGATCTATCTCCTATACGGTTATCATAGAAATAAGGAATTTCACAAGTGAAAGAAAAATGTTCTTCGTCTGTAAAATTTTTAAGGTAATCAAACGAACTTGTTCCCATCTTAAGGACCTGTTGAGGATTTTCTATACCTTCAGCTTCTAAAGAATCATATAACTCTTGAATTCCAGTTGATTGAAAGATCCCATCATGTAATTTTTTCATAGAGGATAATTCAGGTTCTCCTAAATGCAAAGGTAAATTTTCTCTGGTAACAAAATTAACTAAATCGATATACAAATTTCCTTTTTCGTGTGATATTAAGAAGTAAACTCCGCCAAAACTAGAATTGTGAAGACTGTACATAAATTTAGGCTTTAAATTATTCAATAATTCCATTAAGACTCTCGTTTCTGGTAAGGGGGAGTTAAAGCTAAGTTTTTTGTATTTAACTGGAAATGTCCATTCAACTTGTTCGAAGGTCGCAGGTCTATAATAATTCTTAGCATATTTTAATGGATTGTATTCTCCTTTAAACCATCCTTCATTAAGAATCGCACCATCGATGTCGATTGCTTTGATTAAATACCAGGTATACCCTGTTTCTTTTGTAAAATCAGGATTCTTTGCTAAAAAACATGATAAAAACTCTAAACTCATACTGCCTATTGGTTCATTAGGATGTGGAAATGCAAAGAGAAGCGCATTTTTTTCTCCTGCTCCGATTTTTAGACAATAAATTGTTCGGCTCTCTCGTGATTTTCCAATTTCTTTCAGTTCAACATTTTCAAATTCCCTTGCTAAATTCTTACTAGAAGCATCCAGTTCAGCAATAGTCATGAATTCTTGATATTCTGGGATCTGATCTAAAATTTCTTTAAGGTCCATTTTATTGACCGTCCAAAATTGAGTGAAATTCGCTTATAATTTAATAAAAGAAATTAATTTTCTTTTCTATATAAAACTTTCATATAAAAAACGACAAGCTATACTTTTAATATTGTAAGAAATTTAATTTATTTATGTTAAAAAAGAATTATAAGGATGTAGAAGAAAAGGAAGCGGTACTAACTGATGGTACAAAAGTAGATGGGATTTACATTAGATGGCTAATTGATGAAAATATAGGTGCTAAGAATTTCGCAATGAGACGAATTGAAGTTAAACCAGGGGATTTAGGTGTTCCCCTCCATAATCATCCCGAAGAGCATGAAATTTATATATTAGAGGGAAACGGAAAATTTTATAATGATAAAGGAAAAGTTGAAATTACAAGTGAAGGAGATTTTATCTATATTCCACCTAATGAAAAGCATGGGATAGATAATATTGGAAAAGGTAGTCTTATTTTTCTGTGTCTTATTCCATATCTTAAGAATAAGAATTGAATTTATTAAGGTTCTTGTTTACACTTTCCAATTGCTACAACGAAATCTTTTTCATATAATTTGATAACTCTAACACCTTTAGCAGTCCTATGTGTAATTCTTATTGAATCAACAGGTACCCTTATCATTTGTCCTTGTTCAGTTCCAATTAATAAATCCATATGTTTAGCAATTTTAATAGCAATAACCTCATCATTTTTAGCTTTATTCAATGAGATATTCTTGACACCCTTAGCACCCCTGCCAGTTTTACGATATTCCTTAACGTATGTTCTTTGACCATAAGCACTTTGAGTGATAGTTAATATTATTTTATCATCAGATACAAGAAGGGTATCAATCACTTCATCATTCTCTCTTAACTCTGCTCCTTTTACTCCCATAGAATTACGGCCTAATTCTCTTAATTCTGATTCATCAAACCTAACAGCATATCCTAATTTGGTGGCTATAAAGATATCTTGAAGTTCATTTGAGAGTCTTTTAACGCTTATTAATGCGTCATTAGGTCTAATTCTTTGAGCCCTTACTCCTGTACTCCTAAATTTTGAGAATAGTTTTAATGGAGTCTTTTTGATAATTCCCTTTTTTGTAGTCATAATCAACATTTCATTAGTATTGAAATTATTAATTGGTATCATAGCAGAAATATTTTCACCTGATTGCAAAGGTATAAAGTTAATAATTGGTTTTCCTCGAGCAGTTCGTTTTTGTAGTGGTATCTGAAAGCATCTAATCGAATATACCCTTCCTTTCGAAGTAAATATCAAAATTGTATCATGAGTTGTACATACAAATAAATCTGTAATAAAATCTTCTTCGCGAACAGTCATGCCTCTTTTCCCGCGACCTCCACGTCTTTGAGCTTGATATTCCTGTAAAGAGATTCTTTTGATATACTGATTTTTAGTAAAAATAACAATGGTGGTTTCTTTTTTAACTAAATCTATCTTTTCAATTTCTTTGATTTCATGATATTCCACCATTTTAATTTCAGTCCTTCTTTCATCTCCGTACTTTTTGTTTAATTCGATTAAATCGTTTTTAATTATATCTAAACGAACCTGTTGTTCTTTCAGAATTTTATTATAATCTTCAATACTAGTATGTAACGATTTTTGTTCATCTACTAACTTTTGTTGCTCTAAATTTGTTAATCGAGATAGAGGCATACTTAAAATAGATTGAACTTGAATATCACTTAATTTATAAGTTACTTTTAACTTATTTTTAGCTTCTTTAGTGTCTTTCGAACTTTTGATTATATTCACTACATTATCAATATCATTTAACGCAATTAAAAGACCTTCAACTCTATGAAGTCGATCTTTTGCCTTTTTTAGGAGATATTCGGTTCTTTTTTGAATGATAACTAATCGATGTTCAATATATTCAATAATAATTTCTTTTAGATTGAGAATTTTTGGTTGCTTACCATCATTAACCAGAACTAGATTAGTTATATTAAATGTTGTTAGAAGTCTAGTCCTTTTAAAGAGAATATTCTTTATTATAACAGGTTGAGCTTTTTTAGATAAATCTAATACAATGCGCATTCCTTTTCTATCTGATTCATCACGCAAATCTCTAATATCCTTAATTACTCCATCCTTTATTAATTTAGCGATAGATTCAATTAAAGCTGTTTTATTAACTAAATAGGGAATTTCAGTAATGATTAAACTGGTCTTTTTTGTTGTTGTTTCAGTCTCTATTTTACCACTAATATTTATAGCCCCATTTCCAGTATGATATGCATTGTAGATTCCATTTGTGTCAGTAATAATTCCTCCTGTTGGAAAATCAGGACCTTTTATGATTTCCATTAATTCTTCTATTGAAATATCAGGATCATCTATTGTTGCTATTATCCCATTACAAACTTCCGTTAAATTATGTGGTGCCATAGACGTTGCCATTCCTACAGCGATTCCCTTAGTACCATTCAATAAAATATTCGGAAGTTTTGCTGGTAAACATAATGGTTCAGAGGTACTATTATCAAAATTAGGTTGAAACTCTACAGTCTCTTTATCAAGATCTTCAATCAATTCATTTGAGATTTGAGATAATCTTGCTTCTGTATATCTATAGGCTGCTGGAGGATCCCCATCTATAGATCCGAAATTCCCCTGTGGATGGATTAAAGGATATCTTAAGGAGAAATCCTGTCCCATTCTAACAAGTGCATTATAAACAGACATATCACCGTGAGGGTGATAGTTACCGAGAGTTTCACCCACAATTTTGGCACATTTAACATGAGAACTTGTATAATACCAATTATTTGCTGCCATAGCATATATGATCCTTCGATGTACAGGTTTCAAACCATCCCTAACATCCGGGATTGCACGCCCAACGACCACAGACATAGCATAGTCGATGTAGCTGCTTTGCATTTCATCTTTTAATAAAATTTCTTCTATTTGTTCTGAAGTCAAATATGACACCATTTATATTTCAATTATTATAATTTAATAGGTAAGAATTAAATATCTAATGTTTTAACTTCATCAAAATTACTAATAATGAACTTTTTGCGGGCTTTTACTTCTTTACCCATTAATTTTGTAAAGATTAAATCATTTTCGAGATAGTTTTCATATGTTACTTTTTTCAATCTTCTTGAGTCTTTTTTCATTGTATTATCATAAAGTTCATCTGCATTCATTTCCCCAAGCCCTTTATAGCGCTGAGTTTTAATAGAATCCATATTCTTTAATTTGTATTTTTCCTTGATACTTTTAAGTAAATTCTCTTTCTGATTATCTGAATACACATATTCTTTTGTCGTTTTATAAGAAACTTTAAATAAAGGAGGTACAGCAATATATAAATGACCCGCGTCTATTAAAGGTCTTAAGTATCTAAAAAAGAAAGTAAGTAATAACGTTTCAATGTGAAAACCGTCAATGTCTGCATCGCACATGATTATTACTTTATGATATCGTAGTTTACTTAAATTGAAGTTTTCTTCAGTTTCTTCTCCATTTTCTTCTAATTCACCATTTGTTCCATTCATTTGACTGGAATCTTGAAATCCGACTCCCAAAGCTTTTATAATAGCTTGAATTTCGTTGTTTTGTAATACTTTATCTATTCTAGCTTTTTCAACATTGAGAATTTTGCCTCTAATGGGAAGGATCGCTTGATAAGTTCTATCTCTACCTTGTTTTGCAGGTCCCCCTGCTGAATCACCTTCCACAATGAAAATTTCTACTTTTTCTGGTTCATTTGATGAACAATCGGCTAGTTTTCCAGGCATCCTAGCACTATCTAATATTGATTTCCTTCGAATTAGCGACCTTGCTTTTTGAGCTGCTTCTCTCGCTATTTTTGCATTGATTGTTTTTAATATAATTTTTTTAGCGGTCTGTGGATGCTCCTCTAAATACTGATTCAATCGATCAGTGACAATTTGGCTTATAATCTGTCTAATTTCAGGATTACCTAACTTAATTTTAGTTTGACTTTCAAATTGAGGATCAGGAAGTTTAACGGAGATGACAGCTGATAAGCCTTCTCTTGTATCAGCTCCACTTAAAACGTGTCCTTTATACTTTTTTTCCATAAAATTTTCTACATATGAATTAAAAGTTCTTGTTAGAGCAGATTTAAATCCAGTGAGATGTACTCCGCCTTCAATAGTGTTGATCGTATTTGCATATGTTAAAATATTTGTTTGGTATCCTTGAGTATATTGCATTGAGAGGTCCAGAAAAACATCTTTTCCATCCGGATCTTTACTTGAATCACTTATAAATATGATATCATTGTGAAGTGGCTGCCTATCTTTATTCAAATACGAGATAAATTCTTTAAGGCCACCTTCATAGTGAAATTCTTCCTTTTCATCGTTGAATTTGTCATGAAGTTCAAACCTAGTATGAGGTGTAAGAAAGGCTAGTTCACGCATTCTATTACTAATGGTATGGGCATTAAAAATAGGAGCTTCTGTCTCAAATTCAAAAATCTCTTTATCTGGGTAAAATTGTATCTTAGTATATGACTCCTTTGTGTTAGATTCTACTACTGTTGGCTCTGAAGCTTTTTTCCCCTTTGAAAATTTCTGTGTGTAGTTTTTCCCGTCTCGACAAATTTCTACTTTCATCCAATCTGCTAAAGCATTAACAACGGATAATCCAACACCATGTAAACCACCTGAAATTTTATAACTTTTACTGTCAAACTTACCACCAGAATGTAAATGTTCCATGATTACTTCTACAGCAGGTTTCTTAAATTCTGGGTGTATATCAATTGGAATCCCGCGTCCATTATCGAATACTTGAACTGTGTTATCTTTATAAAGTGTAACTTTTATCTCATCTGCATAACCTCCTATCGCTTCGTCAACAGAATTATCTAAGACTTCGAAAATAAGGTGATGAAGTCCTGTTTTGCCGGTTGAGCCTATGTACATTGCGGGTCTCTTCCTTACTCCTTCGAGACCTTTCAAAACCTTAATATCGTCAGCATCATAAGAATCTTGATTAGAGGGGTTATCAACCATGAGAGAACAAGCTTTTATATTTTAGTTTGTTATCATAAAAATATTCAAAATACCATGATATTTTATCGATATACATATATAAGAAGGAAATTAACACATTTAAATATATGTGGACTTTTTCACCACTTTTTCGACCTTCAAAAATGGAAACTCTTATTTTAATTAGATTATTTGAAAGAACTAGTATATTAAATGAACGGATTCTTGAATTACATCCAAATTCTTTTTCTTTTTAAATTTATCGGCTCTAATTTTAATACTAATTTTTATACAAAAAAATCGACTTTTATCTGTTTCTTCGAACTTCTTCAGCCATTTTTAATATTTCTATCAATCTTTTGTTCACATCATGAGTTCGAACTAAATGAGCTCCATTAAAAACTGCTATCGCTGTTGCGGAAAGAGTTCCGCTGAGTCTATCTTCAGGATCGGGGATATTTAATGTTGTGCCGATGAAGGATTTTCTTGAAATAGCTACCAATATTGCTTTATTTAATTTTTTGAGTTTCTGGAGATTCCCGATTATCTTTAAATCATATATATGCGTCTTTTCCTCAACCCAATGACCTATTCCTGGGTCTAAAATAATTTTATTTTCATCATAACCTTTCTTTTTCAGATGTTTAATAGTATTATTAAACTCCTCAATAATTTCATCTATAGTACATAGATCTCCTGGAACTTTTTTTGAAGCCATAATAATAATTGGAAGATCCTCTTCAGTTATAAAATCTGCTAAAGAAGGATCTGTTTTTAAGCAACTTACATCATTAATAATAATTTTTCTGTTTGCTCTAGTAGCTATTTCAAATGCAACTTCTGCAACCTTACGATATTGCGTATCCACAGATATTATTATATTATCTGAAATGATTTCACATACATTTTCCATAGCAATTTTCAAGCGATTTACTTCTTCTTCTATTGAGATCTTTTCAGACCACGGAGCAGTAGAGCGACCACCAATATCCAAAATCTGAGCTCCATTTTTTATCATTTCAGAAACAGCTTCTCTGATCTTTTTAGGACTTTCATAAACAGAGCCTTTATAAAATGATTCTGGACTCAGATTTATAACTCCCATAATAACAGTGGGAAATTCATCACCAATTTCTAAAAAATCAAATAAATTTGTGTAAATCTTCTTCATTGCTTATTTATAAAAAAAAAATATATCAAATAAGTATTATTCTATTATGTGCTATGGAGTTATTTTCGATTAAACTTCCTCTCATCAAGAAAAATGATCCATTATTAGAGATTATTATTCAAACTATTAAGGATCAAGGAAAATCCTTGAATGAGAGAGATATCATTGTTATTGCTGAAAAAGTAGTTGCTACGTCTCAAGGAAGAGTAATAAGTCTGTCCGAAATTAAAAAAATCTCGGATCGAGCTAAAAAGTTAGCAAAAGAATATGATATGGATGAAAGGTATATAGAATTGATATTACAAGAAGCTTCTATGATTCTTGGAGGAATGAGACACGTTATATTAGCAAAAGTTAATGATTTTCTTATAGCTAATGCTGGAATCGATCAATCTAATGCGGGTATTGGAAACGTTGTTCTCTTGCCAAATAACCTAAAAGAAGTCGTTTGGAATTATTGGAAAGAATTAAGAAAAGAGTTTGGAATAGAAAATTTTGGAGTGATTATGGCTGATTCAAGAGTTCAACCTCTAAGAAAAGGTACTATTGGAATAGCTATAGCTACTGCGGGATTTGAGCCCATCGAAGATCTGCGGGGTCAACCAGATCTTTTTAAAAGACCAATGGAGATAACAATGAGAGCAGTAGCAGATGATCTTGCGAGTGCTGCTCAATTTCTATTAAGTGAAGCTGATCAACAAACTCCAGTAGTTATAATAAGGAATAGTAATGTTGAGTTTACAGAAAGCCCTCAATTAACTCCCGAAATGGCCCCAGAAGAGTGTCTTTATATGAATATCTTCTCCAAATATCTTCTTAAAAAACAAGAAGAAGATTAGTTTTTAATTTCTTTTTTATTGTTTTACCTGACAAACAAGAATCTGACGTCTTGAATCTGAAATGAAAGGAGTTTGATCAAAATCACCATATTTTGCATTGATTTCAAATCCATTATATTTGAGTATAGCATCTAACTCTTGTGGAAAAAATATTCTCAATTTTAGTTCGTTAGTGATCGTTTTATCTGATATAGAATACGATAATCTAACTTTATTGATTTGAGTAGCTTTATCATATTTGGTATTCTCACTTACAATAATTAACCCCCCTCCATCAGGGTCTTGATATTTTGCGTTGGGGTAAGTTTTTGATGGATCTCTTACTAATAGATTTAAGTCAGGGTTAAATGCATCAAAAATTAAACCACCATTAGGATTTAGATGCCTTTTTACACAGATTAGATATTTTTCGACGCTTTTTAAATCTAAAAACCAATTAAATGCACATCCCGGCATTAGAATAAGATTAAATTTTTTATTTAGATTAAAATTAGTCATATCTGCTTCTATCCATTCAATTTCTACTCCAGTTTCTTTTGATTTTCTTTTTGCTTCTGTTAGCATTGTATTTAAAAGATCTAATCCGGTTATTGATATCCCTTTTTTTGCTATTGGAATTGTAACCCTTCCTGTTCCACACGCTAGTTCAAGGACGGGTTCCCCATAATCTATCACTTTATTTATATAAAAAGTGATGTCGTCGTATCTCTTCCTACTTTTAACCTTGCTATCATAGTGTCGACCATCTAGATATTCTAAAACATCTATTTTTTTTTTCATTTCAAAACATCCATTTTATGAACATAATCTTCTTTTATTATTTAAAATCATATCTCAGTATATAATAATTCAGTCAAATTTTTTAGAATTCAATAACTAACTAAAACATATTAATTGTAAACTATGCTTTTTATTAGAAAATGAAGGAATCAAAATATACAACAATTGAAGAGGCTCTCAAGAGTGGTTCTACTAATGTAAATTTAAGAGGTTGGGTATATCGAGAAAGAAAATCCAATAAATTTGTATTTATTGTGTTGAGGGATGAATCTGACATAATACAATGCGTAATATCTAACGATAAGAACCCAGAGATCTTTGAGAAAGCTGAAAAGTTAACAATTGAATCTTCAGTTAAAGTTTCAGGGGATCTAAAGGAGGATGAAAGAGCTCCAACTGGTTATGAGGTTTCTGTGTCAGATTTACAAATCGTTCAAATAGCTGAACCGTTTCCAATTACAGAACATCAATCACCAGAGCTTTTATATGATAATAGACATCTATGGATAAGATCAAGAAAATTAAATGCAATTCTAAAAATCCGGCATACAGTTGTTGGAGCGATACATGAATTTTTTAGAAGTCATGGTTATTATGAATTTGATGCACCTATTTTCCAACCCAGCCAATCCGAAGGTGGAGCTACCCTATTTGAGGTGAAATATTTTGACGATATAACGTATCTTAGTCAAACATGGCAATTATATGCTGAAGCAGGTATTTTTTCATTAGGTAAAATTTACAATATGGGGCCAACGTTTAGAGCAGAAAAATCAAAAACATCAAGACATTTATCAGAATTCTGGATGGCTGAAATGGAAGCGGCATGGATTAAATTGGATGAAGTGACTGAAGTTGCTAAAAATGAAATCAGATTTATTGTCAAACAGGTTTTAAAATATAATAGAAAAGAACTTGGAATCTTAGAGAGAGAAATTAATTTAATAGAGCATTATGCAGAAGCAGAATATCCTACAATAAAATACTCAGAAGCTTTAGAAATACTCAATACTAAATATAAAATGAATGTGCCTTGGGGTAAGGATTTAAGGACTATTGAAGAAGCAAAAATAGCAGATCATTTCAAAGTTCCGGTAGTGGTAACTCATTATCCTACAGAAATTATGGGTTTTTATAAACCACCCAGTGAAGAAAATCCTAAAGAGGCATTATGTTTTGACATGTTAGCTCCAGAGGGATATTGTGAGATTATTGGTGGGTCAGAAAGAAGTCTGTTAGTTGATGATATGATAAAAAGATTAGAAGCTGATGGAGAAGACCCAAAAAATTATGATTGGTATTTTGAATTAAGAAAGTATGGCAGTGTTCCTCATTCAGGTTATGGTGTTGGTGTTGAAAGAGTTATTATGTGGCTATGTGGAATAGATAACATAAAAGATGCCATTCCTTTCCCTAGGACTATGCTAAGAAAAGCACCTTAAGAAAGAAATTAAGATTTTTAAGGCTTTTATTCTTAATATTTCGATAAACATAAGATAATTATAGTGAGATTTTTTAGAAGTCAAGCCTTTAATTGAATTAAGAAATTAGCAATGATTTCTCTTAAATAAATTCACATTTTTAGCTCGGTTCTTATGAAACTCTATGAATTCATGGCATATGAATTAATTGAAAAGATTAGAAATAAAGAAATTTCAATTCTAGAATTAGCTGAAACTTGTTTTGAGAGAATAGAAGAAACTGAGCTTATTTTACATTCATTTGTTAATTTATCTAAAGAAAAAGCTTTGGAAGAAGCCAAATCACTTGATAAAGATTTAAAAGAAGATAAAAAAATAGGTCGCCTTTATGGACTACCGTTAGCAAATAAGGATCTTATTTGCGTTAAAAATTTTCCAACAACTTGCGGTTCAAAAATTTTACATGACTATCACCCTCCTTATAATGCATTTGTGATTGATCGCTTAGTTAAACATGAAGGAGCAATTCATATAGGTAATACTAATATGGATGAATTTGCAATGGGGAGTTCTACAGAAAATAGCTGTTATGGCCCTACTTATAATCCATGGGATATTTCAAGAGTTCCGGGGGGATCTAGTGGTGGTTCTGCAGCCAGTATCGCATCAGGACAAGCTATATTATCTTTGGGGAGTGACACTGGGGGAAGTATTCGATGCCCTGCTGCATTTTGTGGAACCGTTGGATTGAAGCCCACATATGGAAGAGTATCTAGGTATGGATTGGTAGCCTTCGCTAATTCATTAGATCAGATTGGTACAATTACTAAATGTGTTTACGATTCAGCATTAATGCTTGAGATTATATCAGGAAAAGATCTACTTGATTCTACTTCAGTAGATATGAAAATAGATAATTATACTGAAGAATTAAAAAAACCAATTGATAAAAAGATTATAGGAGTGCCAATGGAATTTTTTGGCGAAGGTATTGATAATGAGGTAGAGAGTGCCGTAAGAAAAGCTATTGATAAATTAGAGCGTTTAGGAGCAAAAACTATAGACATCTCAATACCTCATCTTGAATATACTGTAGCTACTTACTATTTATTGTGCATGAGTGAAGCAAGCTCAAATTTAGCGAGATATGATGGTTTAAGATATGGTAATATGAGTGATAATCTTTCTGGCGATGTATATGATGTCTTTAGTAGAACAAGGGGTGAGAAATTTGGACCAGAAGTACGAAGAAGAATTTTTTTAGGTACCTTTGCGTTATCTGCAGGGTATTACAATATGTTCTATATCAAGGCTCTTAAAGTTCGATCGTTAATAAAGAATGATTTTGTTGAGGCTTTTAAAAAATGTGACTCTATTGTTTGTCCAACAATGCCTTCCACAGCTTTTCAAATTGGAGAATTTATTGATGATCCTTTACAGATGTATATAGCAGACATTTTAACATGTCCTGTTAACTTAGCTGGTATCCCTGCATTGTCAATCCCATGTGGTTTTGATAGTAATGATTTACCTATCGGGTTTCAAATTATTGGAGATTATTTTGATGAGAAGGGAATCCTTAATATTGGATACCAATTAGAACAAGATCTAAACATTTATCGTAAAATTGCCCCAGTTACAAAAGGAGGTAAATGATTTGAGTAGTGAGAGTAATGAAGTGATGATTGGATTAGAAGTTCATATTCAATTGTCCAATCTCAAAACAAAACTTTTTTGTAGCTGTAGTAATGATTATCGAGGTGCAGTACCAAATTCATATGTATGTCCTATTTGCATAGGGCTGCCAGGATCGCTTCCTGTAGTTAATAAAAAAGTAATTGAATTTGCTACAAGATTGGCAATAGTATTAAATTGTAAAATAAATCAAAAGTTTTGGTTCTTCAGAAAACAGTATTTCTACGTAGACTTAGCTAAAGGCTTTCAAATAAGCCAATACAATAAAGCGGGAGGAAGAGCTTTTGCAGATGGGGGGAAAATTACCATTAAATTAAATTCTCACAAAAAAGATATAATTCTTAATCGAATTCATTTAGAAGAAGATCCAGCAAGATTAGTTCACAAAGGAAGTATCGCAACTTCACCTTATACCCTTGTAGATTATAATAGATCAGGAGTTTGTTTAATAGAAATTGTCACTGAACCAGTAATTAGCTCACCAGAAGAAGCTCGAGAATTGTTAAAACAGCTAAAATCAATTGTTCAGTATTCAGGGATTTCAAATCTTGATCTTGAAGGTTCAGTTAGAGTAGATGCAAATATATCAATAAAGGGATATGAACGTAGTGAAGTAAAAAACATTAATAGTTTTAAGGAAGTTGAACGAGCTTTAAGGCATGAAATTATCAGGCAAAAAAATCTACTCAAAAGAGGAAAACCGCTAATTCAAGAAACGAGACATTGGGATGATAAAAGAAGAATCACAATTTCCCTACGAACAAAGGAATTTGAAGCAGATTATCGTTATTTTCCGGAACAGGATTTAGTTCCAATAGAAATTGATAATGATTTTATTCAGAAAGTTAAAAATGAATTACCTGAAATGCCAAATGAAAGATCTGTAAGACTTCGTAGAGATTACTATTTATCTGAATTTGATTCTGATAATTTAGTTTTAGAGAAAGACATTGCAGATTTCTACGAAGATGGTGTAAATTCTGAGGCTTTATTCGGCCCGAATGAGTATAAACAATATTGTAATTGGTTAATGAATGATATTTTAAGATGGTTAAACGAGCATAACAAAGTATTAAAAGATACAAAACTTCACACACACCAAATAGTTGATTTAATTAAATATATTAATGAAGGAAAAATTACAACCAAAATTGCTAAAAGTATTATAAACGATATGATGAATGGATTTTCAATTCATGAGATTCTTGAAAAGAAGGGTAAAAAAAGAATTTCTGATGAAAAACTCCTTGTAAATTTCAGTAATGAAGTAATTGATGCAAATCCTAAGATTGTAAAAGATTGTCGAGAAAATCCAAAAGCAATAGAAGCACTAATAGGAAGAGTTATGGGTAAGACGAGGGGACAAGCTGACCCTCATATAACTCGAGCAATAATGGTTCATCTTCTAAAAGAAAAAGGAATAATTTAATAAGAATGTTTTTAAAAAAGAATAAAAAAATTAAATCAATGTATCAAGTGCTGTACTAGCAGCGTCTAATTTTAAATTAATTATGCCTAATTTTGCTTCACGAGTTGTGATTATAGTCAAAATATTTCCTTTAATTTCACTAAAAAGTATTTTACCTTTTTCAGATTCGATAATTGCACTGTAAAATTGACCTTGTTCTAACTCTTTAGTTGCTCTTTGGCTAGCTTTAAGAATCAGAGTAACCATCGCCGCCACTGCCTCAGGATCTACCCATCCTGGTAATGCACTTCCTTTTATTAATCCAAATTTCTCAATTAGGGCTGCTCCATGAACCCCTTTTATCGCCTTCAAACTATCGAGAATTTCAGTTATTCTTTCACTCATCTAACTCAATCTATTTTTATATTATTTATCTATTTAAGTATAGTAATCTTGCTTAAAAAAGCTAATTTTTCCTAATTTGTAATAATAAAAAAAAATGAAAAAGAAGATATGATCTAATGGAAAATATCATATCTTGGCATTATAAAGAAGGTGATGATAGACAAATTGTTAATTTATTTATTATAGCTTTTCAGCCGAAATTATGAGGAAATTTATTTAAAATATGTCTTATTTAAGTGTGAGTTTTATGGGTAAAGAGGTCGATAAAGCCAAGAAAGTAATTAAAGAATCTTTTGAAGTTCTTAGTGATTATTTCATTGCAAAAAAAAATTATTACAAAAGCTATAACAAAAGGAAAAGATTTACCCGAGACAAACAAATTAAAAAAAGAACAATAACTTTCTTAAGTTATTGGATTTTTATTATCTAAATTTATTTCGATTTTTATAGAGGAAAATAATTTGTTAGAAGAAGCAAAATATAAGAATATCTTTAGAGGTATAACGATTTCTGTTGTGGTTACTGTAATAGCTTATATAATAATTTCTATTATATCAGTTATAGTATTAGGGTTTATTTGGCCAGGTTTCTTTCTTTTTGCTGATCTGCAATTTTCATTAGGAACTGTTTTTGGTGTATATTATTTTATAAAAACACGACAACCAGATCAATCAATTTTAAAATATGGTGTAATAATAGGGATTGTTGGAGGAATTATATCTGCATTTTTTATTAGCTTATATCAGATTTTACTCCTGGATTCTTCTTATTTCTTGGGATATCTCCTAGGCGGTCTTATTTCTGGAGTGTTTGTTGGGTTCTTGATTGGAGTAATTATATGTGTTTACTTCATGTATAAAGAGGTAAAAGAAGAACGTCCAGAAAAGCATTATGACGATGATTTCTTTAAAGATTTAATTGAAGATTAAATTTTATAAAATTCATTTAATCTATGCTTTCAAGTGATTTGGGGTTAATTTAACTTCTTTTTTTTTGGGAACTGATATTTTACTCAACAATTGGACTCTAAAAGAAATTAATTTCTTGAATTTCTCATTCTAATTAGAATTAAAATAAATAATTGAGGTTAATAAAATGAGTAAATCAATTATATGGCAATATAATGAGTTCATTCAATCAAGAAAAGAGAAATTAACAAGTATGTTAATTAGTGAGATAATTTTTCTAAGGAAACGTTTTAAAGAAGCAAAAAACAGGGATGAAATGGATCATCTTAAAAAAGCTTTAGATAAATTAGAATATCTCTTAAATATGTTGAAAAACAACAGTTCTGATATGCCTGAAGAGGATTTTGATAAAATAGTTATGCTAATTTATCAAATTTTTAAGGATATTGCTGATAGCCTTGAGTGAGAAATTAAAGCAAATAAGCATTAAATTCTTCTAATGTTCCCAAAGCTAATATAATTGCATTTACAATGCAAATTTCTTCCTTTATATCTTAAATTCTACTTAAATTATTAAAAACTTTTTAGAACTATTAGACAAGTTATTTAAAAAAAGATAAAAAAAATAAAATAAGATTACATTTTAATTAAGAGCCCAACTGCATCCATAAGGGTTTCTTTTCGAGGCAATCCTTTCATTAATTCGCTTTTAACTCTTTCAGCTAGGATTTGAGGAGTCCATCGTTTACCACCGTTATCGACCATATTAACTGCGTGCCATCCTTGGTAAACCCAACATTTATCTCCAGCAATTCTAAATACTTCCCCTGTTATTCTTCTTGCTTTATCTGATGCCAAAAATACTATCATTGGAGCAAAATTCGCAGGATTAAAAACATCAAAACCAGATTCATCTGTTTTACTCATGGTGTCCGCCATTTTTGGAGTAGCATCAGTTGTAAGTCGTGTTCGAGCAATAGGTACTACGCAATTAACTGTGGCATATTTTTTTAATTCCATCGCTGAGATGACGCTAAATGCCGCAATTCCTGCTTTAGCAGCACCATAATTTGATTGACCCACATTTCCTAGTAAACCAGCATCTGAAGCAGTATTGATTATAGTTCCAAAATTTTTCAAGCTTGGATCTGCCTTTCCTTGTTCTCTAAAATATGCAGATGCATGACGAGTCATGTTAAAAGTACCTTTTAGATGTACTGCTATAACATCATCAAATTCTTTTTCTGTCATGTTAAAAAGCATTCGATCTCGGAGAATTCCTGCATTATTCACTAAAATGTCTAGTTTCCCAAATTCAGAAACTGCTTGATCAATAATTGCCTTAGCTTTATTGAAATCCGTAACAGAATCATAATTTCCAACAGCCTTAACTCCCAATTTTTTACATTCTTCAGCTACTTCATCAGCAATCTTAGTGGGTTGCCCACTACCATCAAATCCAGCCCCCAAATCGTTAATTATTAAATTACATCCTTCTCTGGCCAATGCTAAAGCTTCTTCCCGCCCTAAACCCCGACCAGCTCCAGTAATTATTGCTACTTTACCATCTAACATTCCCATAATATTTTTCCCTCTTATAAATTATAATTTTTTTTTTTAGTTCTATATTTTATGTGCTAAATAATATGTACTAATAAAAAATTATTTCTAAACTTAAGGATTTTTATATTTATTATTTTCTTGTAAAGTATATGATATTTTCATTGAATTTATAGGGGATATGCATGGAATCAATTACTCATAATCTTACGGCGATTCTTATTCAGATACTATGTTTCAGTTATTTTTTATATCCAATAAATGTGATATTTACAATTGTTTTTGCTTTCTTTTCTCATTTCCTCTCAGATGCTTTATCTAAATTAACATACCACACACCAGAAGCAATGAAGAAGGATAAATTTTGGATTATTTGGCATGTAATTATATATTCTGCGTCCATAGCAATAGTTATTATATTTTTTATTCCATTCTGGCTAGCGATGTTAGCTGTAAATTTACCAGATATAATAGATTGGTTTATTTTAAGACCTATTCAAAATAGGAAAAAAAGAAAGAATCCCGGATCCGAATGGAATAAAAAGTATCTTTTCCATAAAATTGCGGATTGGATTCGGAATAATATATTTTTTTGGCTTCCAGATTTCACATATAAAAAATATGGAGTAATAAATGAATTAATAATAATAGGAGTTTTATCCTTTTTGATTTGTTTATATGTTTGATAAATTCTCATCAAAGTAATCTAAATTTTTAAAATAGAATAAATGGCTTATACACTGACAATCTGAGGAGCCAAAGTTGTTCATAGAATTATCACTAATTTTAGATAATTCTTGAGCAATTGTACATTCTAATGTTTCAATTGAAGGAATTAAATAAATTTTTATTATCAAGGAGTGAATACTTGCAAGCAGATAATCTATATGCCAATGAATACTTTTTTCTTTCTTACTTAAAAGATGTCTTTTTGCTCGGTTCAATAATGTTGATGAACCATAATTTCCCATAGCCGATCCTACATAAAAATAGAATCCTTTATTGAATATAATTTTCCCGAGAGCCCCAACTATGAGTTGAATATCATTTTCTATAAAAACAACTAAAATATAAGATCCTTTCATTTAACTGCAGTTATTCTTATGATCGTGGTAACACCCATCACATAAATATTCTCCGCAATTTTTACAAATGTTAGCGCACTCATCGCATAATGGATTATAGCAATCCACACATTCATATATCTTTCCTGATGTATTTTCCCCACAATTCTCGCAAATAAGTTCTTCTTCACTCATTTTAACATATTAAATTACTTTCAATTAATTATGTTGAATATATAATTAATCATAAAAATGTCTATTATTATGTGATGAATAAATTAGTATAGCTCTTTACTTTTCGATTGTTATTTTATTAACTAAAACTTTTTTATAATTCTTTAATTCAATATCTATAATCATTTTTGAGAAAGCTCGTGATTTATGGGAAATTCACCAGAAAAAGAAAAGGTCCAAATTGATTTTAAACGAGATCAGAAATTTTTTGAACATGAGGGCAGTTCACGTGTAGTCACATCCGGGTCTCTCTATATGTTTTTCTCATTAATAAATGCTAGTTGTATTTGGATTTTTATCATTTTAGGGACAAGTTGGGAGGGATTAAAATATTTTGGTTTAACAACTGCAATAAATGGGATCGTAGGACTAATAGGAATTGGGATTTCTCGATACTTTATAGCAGAAATTAAAGCAGCATTTGTTATTAATGAAGAACTTGGACAATTAAAAGCCACGACATATTCAAAGTTATTATTCTTAATTGGAATTGGATTAGGTTTGGGGATGATAGCTACTCCTTTTGTGTTTGGGTTTTTTTTAACAAATACTTTATTAAGAGAATGCATTTTTGCTTCTGGTTTTTCTTCATTTTTGATATATAGTACTTTTGTTTTTCAAATTGGATTAGAAATTAAAAATAGATACGATATAATTGCTTTCACATCAATTTTTAATGGAATATTTATTTTACTTTTCGCGTTCATTTTTATCTCAAATAGTCTAAATCCATTTTGGTTTGCGTTTTATCCATTTTTTAATATTATTACATTAATTCTGTTAATATATTTCTTTAAAAGGTTAGCTCCTTATTCAATCTATGGGATAATTAAATCTAGTTTGAGATCTCGTAATATGAGAAAAAAAGCTTCTCCTGAAATTAGAGAACTTATTGAAGATCATCAAATTCTGATATATATGAAAAATTCTTTATATTCTATGATAACAAATATTCAAAATTCAAAATTTTTTGAAGATATCTTATTCTTTATTGCTGCTATATATTTAGCTATTTTTAGTGATCCTTCATATCAAGCATTAAGCTTGAGTTTATTGACTGTTTTAATGGCTTATGGAGCGGTTAAATCTGTTATTCTATATTATTCAGCTCCCCTGAATATTGAAATTGCTGAGGCATGTGTTAAGGAATGTCATGAAACTGTTGAAGAATCAATCAACGCTTCTACACGAATCTCAAGCATTTTAGCATTAGGATTCTTAACAGCAATGGTAGCTTTATCAGGGGAATTATTATTTTATTTACACAAGGATTTTTTTATAGAGGGTACAGTTTTTAATTGGGATTTTTTTGTTATGGCTCAAATCTTATTTATCTTGATTATTACAGGTCAATTTCTTTATGGGTACTCCACTTTATTTGGTAATGCTTTAATTGGATCAGGAAATGCTGGTTTAGCAGCAAAAGGCTTCACAATAACTCTCCTAATAATAATAGCAACTTCTCCACTTTTTATCTTTTTTTACGGAATCTTAGGTATTGGAATTGTAATGTTAATTTCTTCACTATTTCTTTTACCATATATTTTAATTCAACTCAAAAGAAAGCTTGAAATTAATTATAATTTTAAAATCTATAGATTAATCCCAAACTTAGTAATTCTCTTTTTAATTATGTGGGGATTTCCCTATAATAGCACTATAAGCATGATTATTGGTATAATATTAAGTGCAGCATTATATTTATTCTTAAATCCATTTTTGGGGGTTTCAATTCCTGAAGACCTACAAATGATTAATGACTTATTTAACACGTTGAAATTAAAACTCTTTGGAAATTTTATTGTTAATGTAATGAAAATCACTTATAATTTTAGCCCTTTAAATAAAGATAGAATAATCCTTGAAGAGGATAAGTTAATTTTAGTAAATAAAAGAGAAAATTTACTTAATCCTCACTAAATCCTCATTCTTCCCTAAATTGATTAAAATTTGGTTTTCGCTTTTCGATAAATGCATTCTTTCCTTCAACTGCTTCCTCGGTGCCATAATACATAGATAAACCACCAACTCCTAATTGTGTAATGCCCGTTACTCCATCAGTTTCGGCTAAAAATGCATATTTCAACATTTTAAGAGCAGTTGGACTCTTTTCTAACAATTCTTGACACCATTGATCTATTTCTTCATCTAACTTCTCATACGGGACAACAGCATTTACAAGCCCCATTTGTAAAGCTTGTTGAGCTGTGTATCTACGGCATAGATACCATATTTCTTTAGCACGTTTCACACCTACGGCACGCATTAAATCTCCTGTTCCATATCCCGGATCAAATGACCCAACGCGGGGTCCTGCTTGTCCAAATTGTGCATGTTCCGCAGCGATACTTAAATCGCAATTAACATGCCATACATGTCCTCCTCCAATTGCATATCCATTTACTCTAGCAATAACAGGTTTAGGTAAAGTACGGATTAGAAGAGTCACTCGTTGCCAACCGACTTCCAATGGTAACATATACTCTCCTGTGTAACCTCCTACTTCTCGTGTACTTTGATCACCGCCGGTACAAAAAGCCTTTTCTCCTAATCCTGTAAAAACAACAACACCAATTTTATTATCCCAACATTGGTCGAACGCGTCAATTAATTCATGGACTGCGCGTAAATTACAAGCGTTATAACGTTGAGGGCGATTGATTGTTATACGGGCAATTTTATCTTTTTTCTCAAAAATTATTTCTTCATATTCCATTTTTTCTAACTCTGGTATTTTTTTAATTTAATTTCTAATGATTGATCATTTAAATTGAACTAAATATATTATTTTTGGTTTTTAAAACTCTAAATCTAAAGAGCTCACATACTAAATTTTTAGATCGTGAAATTCTTGTTTCACGAAATTTTTCATAAAATTTATAGAGGTTGTTTTAGTTTTTCTTTAGCAGGAAAGATGAATACGTAATAAAATACTGAAGAAATCTTAAAATACCATTTTTTGTTTTATCTCTTGAACCATTTTGTGTCCGTCATTATTTATCTCAGTTATTATTTCCCTTAGAATCTCATTGATGGCCAATCCACGTAATTCGCATGATATATACAATAATGAGAGAATTTGTTTTGCAAGAACACGAATATTTTTAATATCATTAATTGGAATCCTAATTCCAAGAGATTTTAAATCCATTTGTGTTTCTTTTTCTTGTTGTCTTATTGTAATTAAGATATCATTTTTTCTTCCTTTCCATTCTTCGGTAATTGCTCTTAGAGATAATAAATATCTTTTAGTAGGACTTCCGATCCCCATGACATCCTTAGCGAATTCTAATGGTTCAGAATTTCTAACAGATTTCAATCCAAATGTTCGATTAACCTTATAATTCTTATCTAATTTTGTTTTCATTTTTGAAATTTCATCTGTTAACTGTTCAATCTTTAACGATAATTTTTCAAATTTCTTAAGAAAGATTTCTTCAGAGCTGGTTTCATAATTACTCATATCAAACACTAATTAGATTAAGTATGACACTTTTTGAATTATTGGTTAATAAAACTAATTATTAAACTATTAATCTATGAGAAATTTTTAATTTATGTTGAAATTCTACTTCAAATACAAAAAAAGAGTTTTTGAAAATAATAAAGAGATTTAATTATTTAATTAACCTAAATCTGTTTCCTTATTATTGTCTTCATTAATTTCTTCTTCTTGATATGTTATTACGTCGTCGTCTTCTGTTATTTTAGGTTCCTCAATAACAGGATGAGGTTCTTCAGTAATCGGTTGAGGTTTTTCAAACGTAGGTTGTGGCGATATAAGTTCTTTTACTTCATAATGGACATCTTTTATCAACTCTTTCTGTTGTCTAGTATATTTTCTAATCTCATATATTCCTATCACTAATAAAAGGACTATAAAAAACGCCAGAACTGCTACATTTTTAGCGAGATTAATAATATCATTATTTAAATCAGTAAGAGCTTGGATCCATGGAATGTTTATTTGCTCAAATACAGTGTAAGGAAAGTGATGAATGAATTCATATGAAACTTTCGAGAAAATTAGCCAAATTATTGCTGTATCGATTCCCATACGTTTAAACCTTTTTGCTAGAAATTCGGCGTTTTTTCCCATAAGGGTGCTTAAAGAGTAAAGTATAATAACTAAATCTACTATTAACATCCCAATATTAGTCCAAATTGAAGGGATAGTATTTATTTCCTCATCAAGACCTAGAAATATCTTCACAACTAAAAATAGAGTGTAACCCGCAACAAGAATAAAAAATATACCCAACCACGCATTAAAAATTTTTTTAAACATGAGAATTATGCCAAAAATTGCTAGTCCAATAATCACACTCCCTACCACTACATAAGCAAGGTTTAGAAAAAGAGGAACTTCCACTGTTGAGATAAGAGAAAAATCAAATAATGTTGGGCCAATTATGAATAAATATAATAATAATAATGAACCTGCTATACCTCCAAAAAATAGGAGTGTTCTAATAAAGGTTCTTGATCTTGGATATTTGAATAATTTTTTTTCTATACCAATCCCCATTAAATAACATGCGTATAAAATAAACCAAGAAGTAAAGAAAAAATATGATATTATCGAAAAAGCGAATAAAACAATGAGAATAATTGCGAGTAATAATAAAAGGGGTAAGGACACTACTAACAATAAAGCTATTTTCCATAATTGATATTCCATAATATTTTTTTTCGTACCAAGCGAAAGTAAAAATAGAAACATCAAAAACGTAAGGTAAGGTAAAAAAATAATTATACCTACTAATGGAAGAAATTGAATTATACTTACACCAACGAGAAGCCATAAGACAAGAACAGCTAATTTCCAATTATCTTTCTTAAATAGTTTCTTTAAATTATCAGTGATTTCCATAAAATTATAGTTAAATAAGATGTATTTAAAATTTACTTATTCAAAATCGAGAATTTCTTGAATAAAAATTGATTAAGAGATGAAATCAATTAAGTTTGTTTGATTACTAAAGCTACGATATGACAATCCAAATTTCTTTTTTATCGTATTAACTGATTCAGGAGCATAACCTTGGAAGTGATTATTCACAATAATAAAGATTTCGTATATATTGGGTGTTTTCATTAGTTTCTGAACATTTGTATATAGGTCGTCTAGAGCATCATTTTGATCTCTTTGAATTTGGTTAAAAACACTAAGTTCTCTATCTCCAATCATCCTAATATAATATTTATTTTGATTTGGCATATAATAGGGGATAATTTTCGGCATATATGTTGTTCCAAGTATTACATTTTCACCATCAATAAATTTAGAAAGAATCTCAGAATCATACCATGAATTATCCCGTAATTCAATAATGTATTTATACCCTGAAGGAACCCTTTTAAGAAGCAACTCCAATTTTTGTAAATGACTCTCTGAATATTTAAACCAAGGAGGAAATTGTAATAAAAATCTAATAATCTTAGGTTTTAATTCATTCAATCTTGAAAAGAATTCGATAATATGCGAGTCTAAATCCTGGTCATCTAAATTATGGGAAATTTGTTGCCAAACTTTAACTATAAACCGGAAATTTTCTGGAACACGATGATTCCAATTAATCACCATATCTTCAGAGGGTAAATTATAGAAAGTTGAATTTATTTCAACTAGATTAAAGAATTTGGAAAAATATTCTAGATATTGGGCTTTTTGTAAATTTTTTGGATAAAAAGGGCCAATCCAATCCTTATAAAAAAAACCAGCAGTTCCAATTGATAGTTTTACCATTTAATTAAAATTTAAAGATTATATTATTTTAATAATTCAATATTTTTTTAAACTGAAATAATTAATTTTTATATAAAATTATTGTAACTTTATATATTTTCAAAAAAGCGATGAAATGGTGAAATGAAATTAGTCTTGAATGGGATAAGGTGGAAGCAAAACCTAATAAAAAAGTATCTGTTGAAGGAACATTCCTACTAGAACTTAGGGCTAAAATAAAAGATTTAGAACAGGAATTAAGAAAAGAGCAAAAGAATATAAAAAATAAAACAAGTGAACTGAAAACAACCAAAGAAAAGCTAACAGGGCGTGAAAGAAGTTTAACGGAACTTACAGAAAGAAAATCTACGGCTAGAAAATCATTAAGTCAGATTAAGGAAGAGAAATTGCATGGTGATATTGAAATAGCCAAATTAGCCTTAAACAAATCAAATTTAGAAAAAAAATTAACCGAAGCAGTAGCTAAAATTACGAACCTTGAAAACCAATTAAATAAATTTGCCACAAAATCAAATGAAATGGAAGAAAAATTCCTGTCTAGAAATAAAGAAATTCACACTAAAGAAGAAGAGAGGTTAGAGAAAGTAAAAGAACTCTTAAATAAAGATAAAGAAATTCAAAATCTGAAATCTGAAATTAATCATAAAGATGAAGAAATTGAAACTTTAAAAGAGAAATTAAAGGATGAAAAAAAATTCACTGATAATCAAATTAAAAAATTTAAAGACTTTGAAACTCAAGTGTCTAAAGCAGTAATATCAACTGAGATAATTGAAAAAATTAAGAAGTTGATGGAATTAAAAGGTTTTTTGTCCGACAAGGAGCTTGAATCATTACTAAATGAAATGGAAGAATGAAAGACTAAGTTCACTTATATTATTGGTTTTTTATATTTACAAATACTTTAATGTAAAGTTTATAAATAATCAACTTTAAGAAAATAAATATATAGCAACATAAAATTAAATATGTTAAAAAATTAAATTTATAAAAATACAGAAAAGGTGAAAGGAAAATTTCAATCGATTGGGTTAAGGCCGAAGCAAAACCTGAAAAGAAGCTATCGGTTGAGGGAAAGGTTTTATTAGATCTCAGATCCAAGATTAATACTTTAGAAAAACAATTAACTCAAAATAAAAGGGAGTTAGAAAAAACTTCATCCAAGCTTAAGACAACTAAAGAAGATCTATCAGAATCTAAGAAGAAATTTGAAGATTTTAAAGAAAAAACTAAGAATTTTGAGAGAATAAAAGAGGAGAAGCTATACGCTGATGCAGAGATAAATAAACTAAGAACAGCAAAATCAGATTTGGAAACTAAATTATCTGAATCTAACTCTATGGTTACTGAATTAGAAAACAAATTAAAAGAATCATCTGCAAAAATTGATAATGCAATCGCCAATTTAAAAAAAGAGAATGAAGATCTCAGAGAAAATGTTCAACAAAAAGAAAATGAAATCGAAGGTCTAAAAAGTGAGTTACAAAAATCCATTTCAGATACGTACGTAGAAACTGAAAGTCTCAAAGAGGAAAAAGAAAATAAAGAAAAAGAAATTATAGCATTAAATCAAAAAATAGTATCGTTAGAAGAAGCAATAGCAGAAGCTAAAGGAGCACCACAACTCATTGAAGGTATCAAAGATATTATGATTACCAAGGGTTTCCTGAGTGACAGAGAATTTGACGGTCTCTTAGAAAACAAAGAAATTCAGTAAATTAAATTCTTTTATTATTAGAATGGTTAAATTAATCTGGAAAAACAAAAAAGATATTTATTCTAAATTGGAAGATCTAAAAGATTTCCCTCCTGATTTTTTTAATTCTTTTGAGTCTCATTCAATTAATAGTAATAAAGAAAGAAAGACTATAAATAACTCTAAACCTTGGATGAATAAACTATTCTGGGGTGATAATTTAGAAGTTTTACTTTTTTTATTAAATAATTTTGATGAAAAAATAGATTTAATTTACATAGATCCACCTTTCTTTTCTGGTACCAATTATCAAATCAAAATAAAAGAAAGTGATAAATTTTATGATTCTATTGCATATTATGATCATTGGAATAGAGATTTGAGCTCCTATTTACAAATGTTATACGATAGGATAATACTATTTAATAAAATTCTCTCAAAAACAGGTTTAATTTTCATTCATTCAGATTGGCATGCAAACCACTATATTCGGTTAATTTTGGATGAAATTTTCGGAGAAAAAAGGTTTGTTAATAATATTATTTGGTATTATTATAACAAATTTTCTGCGGGAAAGAAAAATTTACCAAGAGCTCATGATACGATTTTAGTGTACTCAAAATCTAATAACTATACTTTCAATCAAGTAAGAATTCCCCGAAAAAAACCTCAAAAACAATTGAAGAGAGAGATGGTGAATGGTGTTTTAAAAAATGTGAAAGATGAGAACGGACATACAATATATAGAATCGTTAATGACAAAAAGATGGATGATGTTTGGAAAATACCCTGTATGCAACCCGCATCAAAAGAATGGACAGGGTTTCCTACACAAAAACATCATAAATTACTTGATAGAATTATTAGATTAGGTTCTAATGAAGGAGATTTAATTGCTGATTTTTTCTGTGGTTCTGGAACATCTTTAGTAGTAGCTGAAAAATTGGGGAGGAGATGGATTGGATGTGATATTTCAGAGTATTCAATATATTTGACTAGAAATAGGATATTAGATTACCAAAATGCGGCAGAAAAATTTTATCCATATGAAATTCTTACAAATCTTGACACAAATAAAAGTGGTATAATCGAATCGGGATTTTTTCAAAAAGAGATTTCAATAAAAAGAAAAAAATAAGTTTAAATTTCTTTATTATGAAATTCAAAGTTATAACCTAAATATTTAGTTAATGCTTCTTCTACAATATCCCCTACTTGATTTAATGTTGCTGCAACATGATGAGCAAAACCACCAAGACATAGCTTTTTTAGCAATTCCGGTAAATTAGGAATATTTACTACTCCATATCCCCCAAATGTGTCTAATGGATCTTTAGTGTAACTCCCTTCTGCTAAAATTGCTTTTATCTCTCCAAAAAGATCATCCGTTTCAATTCTCAGTAGAGTACAGGGTTTAGTTTTAATACGGCCTTGAATTGCGCCAAAACTTACATCTCCACCTTTTTGGTCTGAAATTATTGGATGAATTGTCATTTTAGTGTCTTGAAAGAACGATTTAGGCAGATTACTACAATGAAATAAAACCATTTTGTTAGGATTATCACCATAATTATTGTTCCAATCAAGTATCGCTGAAGGACTCCCAGAAGCGATTTGCAATATTAGCATTCCTATTAAACCAGAAATATCAACTTCACAAGCAGCAGGAACAAGGCCTTCGCTGAACATACTCATTACTGCACATGGTACGATTCCAAAATTATCTTGAATACTAGGCCAACATTGAAAAGCAAATCCATCTAAGTCATTTTCTATTATCCAATTTTTAATTACAACTGCTAATTTTGCTAGTTTAATTAAGCTATCTTCAGGAATTACTTTAGTAGATGTATAATTCTTTATGAATTCAATTTTTTCTATTACTTGCGGATCATCAGTCTTTAATTGATCTATATCTCCAAGAATTTCGGATAGATCTATTGGTTCAATACTTATCCCATTAAATTCTAATATTTTTTCACTATACCTAACGGTTTCAAAAGCATTGGGTCTCGTTCCTATTTGTCCTAATCGAGCACCTCTAAGTTTTTTTACTATTCTGCATATTTTTTCAAATCTCTTTAGATCTTCTTTAAAAGCATCAGATTTTATTGGGCATGTATGGTATTTGGTTAATGTAAAAGGAATTCCATGCTGGTATAATACACTAGTGACAGATATTTTTCCACAAAATGCATCTCTTCGATGTTTTCTATCCATCTTATCGATTTCGTCTGCAGAAGCATAAACTAAAACAGGAACATTAAGATCTGATAGCTTTATTGTATTAGCAATCCCTTTCTCATCTCCAAAATTTGGTAGAATCACTAATATGCCAAAAATCTTATCTTTGTTATTTTTAAATAAATCCGCACATTTTTTTGCGTCTTGGTAAGTTTCTACGACCCCAAATTTAGAATCTTCTTCATTCAAAATAACGTAGTCGTATCCCAATTCATTTAAAACTTCAATAGTTTCAAGTCTTCCTTCTTTGGCAAGGTTATCTGGAAAAACATCTCGGTTACCAATTATTACTCCATATGTCACTCTTTCAAATTTGTTGGTGAGAATTAACATTCTATTTACCTTGATAATAAATATTAAAAAATTTAATTTTAGTAATTTAATTTAAGAATTTAAAACTAAAATAAAAATTTGTTAAATATTCAATGAAATTCAAATTTATCAAGAGGGCTAGAGAGCTATGGAAACATAATATATTTAGGTATGCTCTAATTCTACATCTCTTCTATTTTATACTTTCAATAGTATTATTTTTCATAATTTATCGAGACAAAAATGATTTTATCATTTTTTATAAAGTTGGAGATATATTTCTAAACGATATTGAAAATCTTTATAATCAAACATATTATTTATGGGATTTTAGATATTTTCCATTATCGGCTTTATTTTTTATCCCATTTTCTATCTTGAATTTTGAGTCCGCTTTTATAATTTTCAATATTTTTAACATATTCCTTAATATTTTGATTTGTAATTATCTCTATAAAATTATAATCTTAGTTAGAAACGATGATCATGAAAAAGATGATAAAAGAGTTATTTTATATTTATGTATTTACTTAATGGGATTACCCCATGTACTTAATTATATATATGGTCAAATTAATTTATATATTACATTTTTTATTGTTTTATCTCTTTACATTTTCCTTAAATATAAAAACCTTAAATGGCAATTTATTGGCAGTCTAATTTTAGGCATAAGCATCATCATTAAACCTACAGCTTTTTTTTTAATACCTTTTCTAATCATAATCAATTTCAATTTAGTGAAAAAAAAGTTTAAAATTGAGTTTTTAAGAAGTTTGACACGCATAATTGGAGTGCTAATACCTGTTTTGTTAAATTTTATTCTTTTCTTCTTATATCCAACCTTATGGGAAGGTTTTTTGGACACTAATTTTACAGGAAGTAATCCAGTTGCTTTAAATTTTTCTTTCAGTATTACTAAGCTAATAACGAATTTCTGTTATTTTTATAATATCCCTTTTAATCAACTTATTCTTTTTTTAGGAGTTATTGCTATTATTGGAGGATTAGGATTTATAACCTTCTTAATTGGGAGATTTGAGAAAAATTCAATAATATATGGTTATGCTTTTGGTATCATTATCATGTTGCTTGCATATTTTGATTCGTGGGATCATCATTTACTCAATTTAACACCAATTTTAATAATAATTATGTTTAATTTGCCACGACGCTCTAAAATTACAGAACCTATTAAGCTGAGTTTGTTTTTCTTTAGCTTTTTCGATCTTGCTTTTGTAGGTGTTTGGTATTTAATTTATCCATTGTTTCCATATAATTTTGGATGTACATTCTTTCTAATATTAGCTTTCTATGGGATAGGTAAATATTGCTTGCAAAAAAAAAAAAAAAGGGAGGAAGTTTAAGAAATTGAGGAAGAAAATACATATTTTCAATTTTATATTATTTTTCTTATTAGTAGGTAATATAGCATCAACTGTAAATGCCCTCGATTATGGAGTAGGAGTTCATGAAGATCAAGAGCTAATATGGAAATGTAATGTTTGTAATCAAATGGAAATGGATATAATTTTTGGTAGTGACTGGAAAGATTCTGGAGTTTTTAAAAATTTAAGTATAGGAAAAAGAATGAAATGGAAAATTAATAGTGTTGAAGTAAATCAATCATTATCTAGAATAAATTTTAGTATTTGGGATTGGACTAGTGAGAAAATATGGGGAATAAAAGATAATGATTCTGAAATAACACACTTTTTCAATTCTAAAGAATCGAATTTTACAGAGTATACATCTTTAGTTCCATTTTGGTTCCCGGTTCCCGTAGGAGAATATATGGGAAATTTAGAATTAAATGAATGGTATGATGTGGATAACAGAGTTTTACCTACTCTAAATGTAGAAATTGAAAAAGATGCTATATCACTCGGATTTCCTCTAAAAAAGATAAAAATTATCGCTATTTATAATGATCAAGGGATTTTAAACTCCTATAAACTCTATACTACGGGATATGTAGTTATTATAGACATATCTCTTAATTTTTTACCTATATATGTAATTCCAACTTTAATAGGATTAATATCAATTATATCTGTAAGTATAATAATATATATCTTTAAAAAAAGAAGAAAAATATCATGCCAATCATGGAAACATAGGTAATTCAAGAATGGATTTAAAACTATTATTTGTTAGGATAGAAAAGAGATGGAGGAGTCTATGGGATTATAGAATATTTCGTCTTACTGTTCTTATTCATGGATTTTATTTTATCTTATCAATGATCTTAACACTTGTATTTTTTAAAGAACAAAATGATTTTCGGGTTTATTACAGAGTAGGGGAACTTTTTATGACTGATATTAATGGATTATATAATCCTTTAAATTATATTGATATGTGGCCATTTAGATATTTTCCAATTTCAGCTGCTTTCTTTGTTCCTTTTTACTTATTAGGGTTCGAGTTAGGCTTTATTGTATTTAACTTATTCAATTTATTATTGAATGTTTTAATTTGTAATCTTCTATATAAAATTCTAATTCATATAAGAAGAGAAGATCATGAAAAAGGTGATAAGAGAATTGTCATGTATATTTGCTTATTTCTAATGGGTTTACCAAACCTTTTTAATTACATCTTGGGCCAAATAAATTTATATGTAACTCTTCTAATTTTATTATCCCTCTTTTTGTTTTTAACTCGTGAAGGTTTTAAATGGGATTTAATATCTAGCATCATTTTGGGATTTAGTATAATTATAAAGCCAATTACTATTTTTATGATTCCTTTCTTATTGGTATTAAAGTTAAGATTTAAACAGAAACAATTTGAATTTAAGGTTCTAAAAAGTCTCATCAGAATAATTGGATTGTTATTACCTTTATCATTAAATCTTTTCTTGTTTCTACTTTATCCATCCCTATGGGACGGTTTTTTAACAACTAATTTTACAGGGAGCGAAACAATTATCGTAAATCATTCATTTAGTTTAACCAAGATAATTTTAAACTTTTTTATCTTTTTTAATATCTCCCATAACCCATTACTAGTGTTTCTACTTATTTCATTCATTATTGGGGGATTAAGTTTTGTTGTTTATGTTTTTCGAAGGATTACTGAGAATTCCATCATTTTTGCTTATCTTTTTGGCATTTTAATTATGCTACTTGTATATTATGACTCATGGACTCATCATCTATTAGCTCTAACACCACTTTTAATAATTCTAATATTCTATATGCCTCGAAATTCTAAAATAACGAAAAAGTACGTAAAACCTAGTTTTTTCTTTTTTAGTTTTTTTGACTTAGCATTTATGGGAATTTGGTTTATTACTCAAAAATGGTTTCCTTTTAATCTCGTAAGTACTATCTTTTTATTAATAATACTTTACGGATCAACTAAATTTTGCTTAACTGAAGATTCAAATTATTAAAAAAGTTCATCTTATTTATTAAAGATTTGAAAAATATTTAAAAAAGGAAATTCTAATTATAATCATAAAGAATATATTAAGAATAAGAAAATTCCAATAAATATTAGACAAAATAGCAATTTAAAAGCAATATGTTCGTATTTTATCCACCTCCATTATTACTGATTTTTGCGCCTGCATTTCTTTTAGGAATTTTACATACTTTTATTCCGTGTGAAGATAAAGCAATATTCTTTTTTTGGTCCTTTGGTATATCAAAAACACCTAAAAAAAGTCTTCTTATATTAGTTTTATATGGATTAGGTTTGATATCCTCAAATTTAATAATTGCATTTATAACTGTTATAATTAGTCTTATTCCTCAAATACTAATCCCGGATATTATTCCAGAGTCTACTACAATAAACTTTTTTGGAGCTTTAACTTCGATGTTTGCTGGAATTATTTTTTTGTTCTATATAACCAGAAAAGGTTATACCCCACATTCAAAAAGAACGGATGAGATTTTTCAGTTTAATTGGGAAAAGAAAAAGACTCCATATCTATTTGGAATATTGGCGGGGTTTGCTCCTTGTATCTTTGAATTTATCATATATACTCAATGCTTAACTTATTCATTAGGGAGTGTTTTGGGTTTTATCGATGGAATTTTTACTGTATTTTATTTTTCCCTTGGTACATTTGTTGGATTATTTCCCTTAGCATTAGCGAAACATGGAACGTCTCAGATTATGAAATATAAGGAAACTAAAAAGAATTGGATTTTAATAGTGATGATATTAATAATTATTGCTTTTAATTGTATTGTTTTAATACTTTCATTTTTAGGAATACCCGTCTTTCCAGAAGTAACATTTTAGATAATTTATCTTATTTAATTTAATACAAAATTTAAAAATCCAAGGAATATTCAATTGTTATTGAAACAATAAAATTTGGGCTATATAAAAAATATTAAGCGTGAATTTTTTTTAATATAATATAGATTCATAAATTAAAATTTGATCTCAAACTATGAAATGTTTATTCTGTGAAAGTCAAAAAATCGATTTCACGTGTGAGAAATGTAAATCTAGCTTCTGTATTAATCATATTGCTACTACTGAAATACACGAATGTAGAAAACATAATCTAATTTATTCTAAGGTAAAAGCAATCGAAAGAAATTATAAATGTACAGTTGTAGAAAATAGTGAATGTCCTGTATGTAAACATCTTCTAAGATTAGAAAGATTATCCTCAGGACAATATTATTTAGAATGTACTAATCGAAATTGCCCAGAATCATGGAATTCTTATTTAAAGACACCGGGATTATTTTTTCCTTCAAAAGAAAAACTTGCAAGAGAAGCATTAAGATATAATCTCATTAAAACTAATAGATTAATTTTATGCAGTAAGAAATTACGTCATATTATTGGAAAAGAAGTCTGTCCTAAATGCTTTCTAGATTTATTAAAAATAGCTCCGATTACTAACTTTTCAACAATAATGAATTCATTTAATATTTCTGCGGAGCAAATGATTAAATTTATTAATAAATATATTGAAGAAGAACGAATCTATGGAATTATAGATCAAAAAAACCAGATGTTTTACTATATATCTTCTGAGATGCGCGAAAATATATTAGCTAAATTTCAAGATGAAGGTATAATTAATGTGGCTGATCTAGGAGTAATGCTTGATATGAGTTCTGAAATTGCTCTAAAAGTAATTTATAAATTAATTAACCAGTTCCAAATAAAAGGTTCGTTCTCATTAAACAAAGAGATATATTATACTCAAAAACACATATTAGATAATTTAATAAAAGAGATTAAGAGCAAAGGTCGGGTATCTCTAAAAGATCTTGCTAATATTTTTAATATCCCTCAAGAACTTGTTAAATCATTTTGCGTTAATTTAATGAGAACAAAAGCTGTAAATGGATTTTTCGCAGATCGTGGAAACGAAATTATTACTGCTAATCAAATTTATCAAGAAATTAAAAGATATTCAAAAGAAACGGGCTTATTCGAGCTTTCAAAACTCGCCTCAAAATTAAAAATTGCTGTAGAATTAGCAAGAAAAAGCCTTCATGAGTTAATTAAGACAGGTAAAATTAAAGGTATTTTTACTCAAAGAAGAGAATTTATGACTAATAAACGCATGGAGAAGAAAATAAGAGAAATCGCCAGAGCTTATAGAACGATGCCTTTAAGAGAACTTTCAAATAGATTGGGGGTGACTGAGTCCAGTATTGAAGAGAATTTGGCCCAAATTATAGCACGTGGAGATATCGATGGATACATTGATATGGCAAAGAAAATCTTTGTTGCGTATAGTGTCCCCATGGAAGCTAAAACACAAGCTGAACCAACAGCTAATAAATCTTCAGATGGTGGTAAAATCGAAGTTGTTCGTGATTATGATTTTATTGGTGGACAATTACACTTTAAAATTGCTGTGAGAAATCAAACTAATATGGCAATCAATTCAGTAAAAGTCCTTTTAGATGTTCCTTCTAGTTATAAAACAAAAGATCCCCTCATTAACATACCCGTTATTGAAGCAAATAATTCTAGGGGCGTTGATTTTTATTTAGAACCAAAAGAATGTGGAATCTCCAATATTGGGGGTGATGTTATCTACAAAACTGCATCAGGGGAAAAAAGGACCGTTCATATCCGTAAAAAGGCTGTTCAAATTAAATGCCCATTAGTGGTATCCTGCTTAGCCACCATAGAAGATATTCAAATATCTATTGCAGATCTTCCAAATGATGCTCGAGCATTTTTAATTGCAGATTTAGATCCGCGTTTGGGTTTTAGAGCGGCAGTAAGAACAATAAAACGTTTTGAAGTAAGCACAGTAACTTCTCATGAAGGTACTGATGCTAAAGGAAAATATGAAGCAGAAAGTTGGCATTGCTCAGAAGCGAAAGTCGGGGGAGGAAGAATAATTACGCGTATTTATGTATCTGAAGCAAACCAATCATTAGAAGTTAGGATCTGGGCGGCACATAGCGGCCAGTTGACTGGCTTCTTAGCCAAGGTTATAGAGCTCTTATTTGAAGAGATCAATTTAATAAGGAAGATTAAAAGCGAAGAACGTGAAAAAACTATTGATATAATGGCTATAACCCAGAATTTAGCAGAGATGTCAGACTATTGTATGTTAAGATGGAAAGCCCAAAACATTAGAACTAAGTTGCATGATACTTTTGTTAGAGTAAGAAAAATTATGGGAGATAAAGAAGCTATTCTTGGGAGAATGGAGTTTTGGTTAACCAACTTGAATAAATATGGAAAAGATGATAAAATTACGGATGAAGACGCTGATAAACTTGTAACAGATCTAGAAAATTTTCGGAATGTTATAGCAAGATCTATCAAATTATGAGCTTAATTTTACCTAAAAAAAGATTTATAAATTGTTAAGACTATATTTAATAATAAAAACAAAAAGTTGCCTATATTATGCCAATTATTTCTGTGTCTTTAAATGAGAATCTTAAGAAATTCATAAATAAACTTGTTTCAAAAAATCAGTATGAAAATAAATCTAAATTAATTAGAGATGCTCTATTACGCTTAATGTCTACAGAGGATATATCCTCTACTCTAGATACATTTAGCGATTTTACTCCTATTGCAAAGAATATAATTGGTAACATGATTATTGTTGCTCCTAATGAATCCAAAGTTCAAAAAAAATTGAATAGAATTGAAAGTGAGTATAAAGAACAAATTGTTAGCAAAAACTTAAATTTTGTGAATCAAAATTTCATTACATTCATGATTTATGACGGAAATCTTCAAGATTTCCAAAAACTTGTTGTTGAAATAAACAGCATTGAAGAAATAAGAAATTTTAGGTATTTGATTATAAACTAAAATCATCTTTTTATTACCTAAACACCTAAAATATTTTTTATAAAAATTTAGTCTGACATAATTCAAATTTGGTGATATAATAGTGGGTAAAAATAAATATGGAAAAGGTTTTCAAAAGGGAAAACAATCAACGGGTGGTAGTTCTAAACAAGCGGGAGATCCTATTCGCGAGGGAAAAATAAAAGCAAGTCACATCTTAGTTGAGAAGTTTAGTAAAGCTCAAGAGATTTATGAAGATTTAATGGCAGGTGATAAATTAGCACATTTGGCTAGTCAATATTCTACATGCCCAAGTAAGAAGAGAGGAGGCAATTTAGGTGAATTTGGTAAAGGGGATATGGTTTCTGAATTTTGGAGCGCGTGTACTAAATTAAAAATTGGAGAAATTTCTCAACCAGTTAAAACGAAATTTGGATATCATCTCATTAAACGTACAGGTTAAAAGAAAAATAGCCCAGCACGGATTCGAACCGTGGTCCAGGGGTATCTCCAAGATCTTAGACATAAAGACTTATCAGGGCCCCCGATGCTTGACCTCTACACCACTGGGCTTTTTCAGAGATTTTCTGAATCTAATTTATTTGAATATTAATAATCTGAAAACTCTAAAAAACCTTTCTCAATTATTTAAATTTAAAAGAGTATTGGTATAAGGCTTGCAAAATATAAATTTTCATATAAAAAAATTCCTTTTTTAAATAAGATAGATTTTTATTTACTATCCTCTATATATATACTGGATTACACACACTTGATCTGGAGGACTCAAAAAGATATCAGTTTAATAAACTAGTTTTTATAAACCCCGTGTGACTGAAAATAAAAAAAAACCCCTTATAAACTGAGAATACTTTTTTACTTTATTCCTCCACTGTGTGTAGTCCCCTTTTTAAATTTAAATATTGATATGATATTGATATTATATCTTAATTCCATTATATTCAAATCATATAAAAGTAGTGTTTTATTTGTTTTTTCGAAATTTCTCATAAATTTCATTAAAGTATTTATCAGACATTCCCGCGATATAATCCCGGACTATGAGTGTTAATTGATTATTATTTTTTTGGGGCTCAAAATAAGTATTGTAATTTTTATCATCAATATATTCAATATGATCTCTAAAAATAGGAGTATTATAATTTTCTTCTTCTAAATCCTTTAAAGATCTCTTAAAAATTAATATAAATCTCTCTTTTAATTTGTCGATAAAAGTTTTTTCAGTAGAATTTTTCTTAAACAAATCTCTTCTAATATATATGTTATCATAATTAAATGCTTTCAATTCTTTTAAAGCTTGGAAAATCTCATCTGAATATCCTATAACATCATTATTTAAGCTGAAATTAAGTAGATCAGTTATTAAAGTATCTATAATTTTAGGATTTGTATCTCCAAGAACCTTTTTACAATGATCAGGAATTTCACTCCGGCTTATTAGCTTTAACAAAATTGCATCTTCAATATCTCTCCCTATATAGCTAATTGTATCACTGAATCTAGTAACAATAGCTTCATAAGTCATTGGAATTCTCTTAATCTCATTATCATTAAAGCAATCTTTATATTCCTCAAAATGATCTTCCCAAGTCTTTCCATTTCTTTTGATAGGCTTCAATTGTTGTTCGTTGACTTCACCATCATGGCAAAGAATTCCATCAAGGACTTGCAATGTCAAATTAAGACCATTAGCAGGTTGTTCTGGATTCCTTTTTTCAAGATAAGAAAGCCATCGAATTCCTTGAGCATTATGACTAAAAGTACCCATATTATATTTTTTACTAATCTCATATAGAATATCTTCACCTAAATGCCCAAAGGGAGCATGGCCAACGTCATGACCCAATGCAATTGCTTCTATTAAATCAGTATTCAATCTTAAGACTCTTCCTATTTGACGAGCAATTCTAGAGACTATATGGACATGAAGTGAGCGATGGGTGATATTGGCGTTATTTACATCAAAAAATACCTGAGATTTGTCAATATAACGGGCATAAGCCTTGGAATGGACAATCCTATCAACATCTCTAAAGAATGGAGGTCTAATTTCTTCGCTTTCTTCTTTATGATATCTAATAGCTTCAGAATCCAATATACCGTGAATTCCTACATTCACATCTCTTTTCATTCGAGTTTGTAAAAGATCAATTATGCGTTTATCCATTTTGATAAGAGAAATTTTTCCTTGAAACTATTGATATAAGATTAGATTGGTTATTATAAAGATTTTTCTAACGTAGTACTAAAATATAAAGATTTTTCTCTTGAATAAATGATAATCTTTTTAATTCTAATTAACCTATCTTGATATCTATCGCTTTATATGGACATGCTTCTTTACATTTTAGGCATAAATTACATTCACCTTTTCCAGTGAAGAATTCAAATGGCTCATCTAATATCCTTATTTGTTTCGGACAAACTTTTTCACAAATCCCACATTCCGCCCTTCCTACGCATTTAACCGGACTCCTTGATAGTTTCAAAAAAGAATATTCACTAACAACAGAAGACACGGCCGCAAATGGGCAAATATATCTACAGTATAACCTTGGATACCATACTGATAAGACTAAAAGAGCGATATAAAAAATGGAAATAATAAACACTATTAAATTGGAAAAAATGGGGGCAATACTTCTTGTCTCAATAATTTGTCGAATCAAATCAGGAAAAAAAACAAAAATAAATTCAGATAATGAGAAGTAGGATAATGGATTATCTCCAAAATCTCCTAAATTTGCTCTATATTCTATATAAAATGGCCAATTTATTGTTGCTATTATAGCTAAAGGGACAACAAGCAAGAGTATGAATACTACTATAATATATTTAATTTTCAATAAAGATTTATGATTCAAAATCCCTCCACTAATCTTTACTGTTCTTTTTTTTGTTGGAACTGCTGCACATGCATCTTGAATTGTTCCAATAGGACATATCCACCCACAAAAAAATCTGTTTGTGAATAATATAATTATTATAAATACTCCTATAAGAAAAATTGGAATTATTCCAGCCGTAAAAGAATAGAAGATGATTTCTATAATTCCAGTACTATTTGAAAGGGGATTTCTAGCAGAATTTAAAATAGGAAGTACTTTTAAAAGTCCCTCTAAGCCAATTAAATTAATTGCGAAAATTATTTCTAGGATTAAATAATTAATTATGAAGAAAGCGATAATTTGAAAGATACGCCTAAATATTGTTATCGAATGATTTTTTATTTTAAAGTCTTTTATATTCAAAAATTACCACTAAGCTCAATAAAAGTATAAAAAGATTAATTAATACTGTTTAAAAAAATTATTTTTTCCTTACAAAAAAGCTAAAGAAAAAAAACCTTGTGACATCAAAATAAATTCAAATATTTCAATTCAAAATTTACTCAAAATATTAATCCCTAAAATTTAATATTAGATAATGATCAAATAGTAGAAAAATTTGATTAAAAAGATTATTTCAGAAGCACAGTTTCTAGATTTTTAGGGGCGGCAGTCGATTTACGTAGTTTTTTGTGTATCATTGTTGATAAACTAATGGCTTTGGACTCTTCTCCATGACAAACAAGAACTTTTTTAGGTCTTGGTTGAATTCTCCTTAGGAATTGTGATATTTGACTACGAGATGAATGCCCTGAAAACCCTTCAAGAGTAAATATTTTTAAATTAATTTTTACGAGTTGTGTACGTCCTTTTGCGTCTACATAATTAAACGATTTAAATCCTTTCTGTACACGTGAGCCAAGCGTACCCGAAACTTGATAAGAAACAAAAATTAATGCATTGTTGGGATCTTCTGCTAGCGCTTTTAAGTATTGCACCGATGGTCCACCTATAAGCATACCACTTGTTGCCAAGATAATACAAGGCCCACCTGTGATAATATTGAGTCTCTCTTCTTGCGCTGATACGGTTTCAAAATAATCACTTAAAAATGGATTTTTACCTTGATGTAATATTTTTTCTCTAAGATCGCTACTGAGAAAATCAGGATTAGCAGTATGTATTGCTGTCGCTTCACTAATTAACCCATCAATAAATATAGGTACTTTATCAATAAATCCTTTTGAAATATATTCTTCTAACACAATTAGTAATTCTTGTGCTCGCCCAACAGCTAATACTGGAATTAAAACTTTTCCACCCCTTTTGAGAGTTGAATTCAGTATTTGTTTAAGCTCTCTTTCAGATTCTTGTCTACTAGGAATACGATCTTGAGGCCCCCCATAAGTAGATTCAATTAATAGGGCTTCTACTCTTGGAAATTTAACAGCAGCTTTTTCTAATAATCGAGTTTTTTGATATTTAAAATCTCCTGTATAGACAAAATTATAATCTCCTTTTCCAAAATGTAAATGCACCATTGAGGAACCTAAAATATGTCCAGAATTATGAAGTGTTAATTTAATATCGGGAGCAATATCTGTCACTTTACCCCAAGAAAGAGGAATCGTATGGAGTACTGTTGATTTTACATCTCTCTTCGAATATGGCGATGGGTATCCTTCTTTTTCACAAATTTGAATAAAATCTAGTTGTAGCATCGTTGATAGATTACGTGTGGGTAAAGTACTATAAACTGGGCCTCTATATCCATATTTATACAAAAATGGGACAAGTCCACAGTGATCTAAATGTGCATGTGATATAATGACTGCATCAAGATCTCTTATTGTAAATTCAGGAATTTCAAAGAATGGAAATCTCTCATTTGGATTTCCAACATTTAAACCAACATCTAATAGAATATTACTGTCTCTTGTTTGCATCAATATACAAGATCTTCCAACTTCTCTAAAACCACCTAAAGCACTTAATCTAATTTTTAAATCTTTAAATAGTACGGGTCTATGGATTCTTTTACCAATTTTTAGTAAAATATCTTTTTGTGTCTGTCGTTCCTTTGAAAGCATCCCTCTGATTAATTGGATTGTTCTTGAATGTAGTGGAGGAGTTCGAATGGTTCTAGGCTGCCAAAAGGTGTTTGTTCTTATCTCTTTTAAATTAACACCTTTTTTTCCAATGACAAGTCCTGGTTTCCCAGATTCTATTATTACTTCGCCTCTAGTATGATCAAATTCGATACTAGTAATCTCAGCATCTTCATTAACTAGATTTCTAATGTAGCTTTCAGTTTCAGCTGGATCTTTACGTTTATCTACATTCCACCGAAAAACAACACGTTTTCGCATGGTTTTTGCTAAATCCTTTAATATTGTTGAGCTTTCAATCGCATCTACATCTGCATTTTCAGAATAGACGGCAATTTCAGGACCTTCAAACTCAATTTTCTTAACATTTATTTCTGGCGGAAGGTTCTGGACAATCTCATCCATAATTCGTTTCAATTCACTTTCAAAACTCATAAATCTTCATTACGCTAGTTAATTACTTTTTATATTTGAAATCTTAACGATATGATGATTAAATCGTAAAATTTAGATTCTTATTTCTTAATGTCTTGATTTATTATTATCATCAATATTATCGTGTATTGATTAATAATACTTGAAATTTCATTTACTTGTCGATATAGTTTGTTAATTTGTAATTGCTTATTTTTGATAAATAGTATTACATTCTCTTACATTATAGCTTATTTTCGGAAGAGAATAATTTTGAGAATGAAATATTACTAAATTTCTATGATAAATATGAATTAATCAAATAAAAACATTATCATTATCAAAAATCTAAAATTTTATTATATATTCTTTTTCCAACTCTTTCCCATTTGATAATTCTTCATTAATAAGTATTCTTTTTTTTGAGAAAAAACTTAGTAGAATTATGAGTAAAGTAAAAATAGGTGCAATTGCTAGTGGGTCTGGAAGTAATTTCCAAGCAATAGTTAATGCTTGCGAAGCCGGAATTTTGAAGGATAAAGCAACAGTAGAAGTTCTGATTTGTAATAAAGCTGGAGTATATTGTATGGAAAGAGCTAAAAATCATAATATTCCATATGTACTAATTGAATCAGATAAACATGAAGGGACAAGAGAGGAATTTGACCAAAAAATGATAGATATATTGAAAAAGTATGAATGTGAACTTATTGTATTAGTAGGGTACATGAGATATGTAAGTCAATATTTCATAGAAACTTTCAAGGATAGTATTATGAATATCCATCCTGCACTCCTGCCAAGCTTCAAGGGGATGCATGCGCATGAAGATGCTCTTGCCTATGGAGTAAAAGTCTCTGGTGTTACTGTTCATTTTGTAGATATTCATGAAGATCATGGCCCAATTATTATTCAACACGCTGTAACTGTTTATGATACTGATACAAAAAAAACGCTTGCTCCTAGAATTTTAGAATGGGAACATAAAGCATTCCCCAAGGCAATTGAACTGTTCTGCGATGGAAGATTACATATTGATGGAAGAATAGTTCGTATTAATGGTGAAGTTAAATTATAACTCTTCCTTTATTATCTTAGGGAAATGATTTTATTGAAAGCTCTGACCCAACTGAAATCAACACTGGTTTGCTGATTAATGAAGAAGATCTTGAGTCTTGAAAAATCATTTCCCGCTAATTATCTTTCCATAAAAATCCTAAAATTTTAATCAAAGTATTTATAATCCTAAATAAGATTATAGAAAAATATTTCACCAGATCATGCCTCGAAGGAAAGAAATTGTGGAAATACTAAATTTAATGGAGGACCCTACTAGAATAAGGTGTATGGCTTTAGTAGGGCACATCGACCACGGAAAAACAACACTCTCTGATTCTTTACTGAGTGAAGCAGGATTTTTATCACCAGATTTGGCAGGTGAAGCTCGTGCTTTAGATTTTCTTGAAGAAGAACAAAGACGAGGCATTACAATGAAATCAGCAAACATTTCTTTATATTATGAGAAATCTCTTGAAGGGCATGAACCCTTTCTTATTAATTTAGTTGATACACCGGGTCATTTAGATTTTAGTGGAAAAGTAACTCGCGCATTAAGATTAGTGGATGGAGTGGTAGTGGTAGTCGACGCAGTTGAAGAAGTAATTACACAATCTGAAACTGTAATTAAACAAGCCCTCCAAGAAGGAGTTAAACCAGTATTATTCATTAATAAAGTAGATCGCCTAATTAGAGAATTGAAGCTTTCTGATGAAGATATAAAAAAGAAGTATATACGAATAATTAAGTCATTCAACACTCTAATAGAAAGATATGCTGAACATCCTTTTAATAAGAGGTGGAAAGTATCACCTTTAGCAGGAAATGTTGCATTTGGTTCAGCTCTTCATAAATGGGGTTTTACATTAAACATTATAGAAAAAAGCAACTTGAAATTTATAGGTATTAGAGAGAGGTATAATAAAGATACCTATACAAAGGAAACTTATGCTGATTTGGCTACATATTTTCCAATTCATAAAGCTATATTGGAGATGGTTGTGGATCATTTACCAAATCCAATAGAAGCACAAAAATATAGAATTGAAAAAATCTGGGATGGAGATATTAATTCTGAATTAGGAAAAGCTATGCTAAATTGTGACCCAAAAGGTCCTTTAATTGTGTGTTTAAGTAAAGTACAAGTTGATAAACACGGATTAATATCAACGGGAAGGATTTTTTCTGGAAGCTGTACAAACAAAAAAGAAATTTTTCTTTTAAATGAAAATACTTATGAGAAAATTCAACGAATTGCCATTTTCATGGGACAAAGAAGGGAGCAAGTAGAAACCATACCTGTTGGTAATATCCTTGCAATAGAAGGCCTCAAGAAGATAAAAAGTGGTGAAACAATAATAGACAGTAACCATATTGATGACATGGTACCATTTGAAAGTGTGAAATATGTTACAAGCCCCGTCGTTTCCGTTTCAATTGAACCAGAATATCTAAGAGATCTAGATAAAATGAAAGAATTAATAGAAAATCTGTTAATTGAAGATCCAAATCTGAAATTCGATATAAATGAAGAAAATGGTGAATTTCTCTTGTCGGGTGCAGGTCCTCTCCATTTGGAAGTATCTGCAAATGAAATTGGAAAAAGAGGAGTAAATGTTTCTACTTCTGAACCTAGAGCTGTTTTTAAAGAATCATGTCGAAATCATTCTTCTTTAATATCAGTAAACTCTCCCAATAGTCAAAGTTCTCTTAAATTGAAAATTGAACGGCTAGATGATAAAACTGTAAGGTTTTTTCGCAATATTGATTATAAAACAATAAAACCTATCATAAAATTTAAAGAGATCTTGAGCGAAAAAACATGTCTTAGTGAAGAAGAGATCGAAAATTTCTGGATGAGTGATTATGATCAAAACATATTGATATACAAGGGAGAATTTGAATTAAATGAATTTTATAAAAATGCAATCTCTGAGATAATTGAAAAAATCCATTTAAATGGTCCACTTTGTAGTGAAAAATTAGCAGAAATTAAAATTACAATTGAAGATTTGAATATTCAAAATATTCCACATGAAAATGTTTTTACCGAATTATCTTCTATGTTTTATGAGGCAATCAAGACTGGATTAATTGAAGCGGATTTAATTCTTTTAGAGCCAATATATCATACCATCATCCAACTTCCACCTGATTACATTAAAAATACTATTACATTACTATCAAAATATTCTACTAAGATTAAGAATATAGACCAAGACAAAGAATATCAAGCAGTTATGGAAATTTTAATACCTGTGAGACATTCAATTAAATTTGCTGAAGAGATTCGGTCAACTAGTTCCGGAAGAGCATTTTGGCAGAATGAATTTTATGCATTTATGGAGATTCCACAACACGAATCTCAAAAATTAATTCAAGAGATTAAGTTTTTTAAAGGAATATCTTGGTAAAATGGAAAATTAATTTTAATTTATAAAATGTTAATTTTTAATGAATTTAGTAATTTGATCTTTAATTTCATAATTTGGCAAGATAAAATCAGCGAAACCTTTTTCTACTGCGAATTTTGGCATTGCATATAGTATACATGTTTCCTCTGCCTCGGAGATTGTTTTTCCGCCTACTCTTTTTATTGCTCCTAACCCTTCAACACCATCAGAACCCATACCGGTTAGAAGTATCCCCATAGCTCGATTTCTAAAAATTTTTGCCGCAGAAAAAAATAAAACATCGATAGAAGGCATACAAAAATTAACTGGTGCTCCCTTATAGATTTTAATTGAAGGTGTTTTATTATCTACGGTAATTTCCATATGCTTATCTCCAGGTGCGATATAAACTTGACCTGATTGAAGTTGATCTCCGTTTTTCGCAACTTTTATTTCTAATTCGCATTCCATATTTAAATTATCTGCAAAAGCTTCTGTAAAATGAGAAGATAAGTGTTGAACAATTAAAATTGGAGTGTTATAATTTCTGGGAATTTCTCTTAAGATTGTAGTAATTGTTCTGGGGCCCCCCACACTAGCACCCATAACTATAACATTTGAAGTTAAAGCAAATCCTCTAACAGGGGAAAGATCAGGAATGGATGCAACTTCTTTCTTTTTATTATCTAATACAGAAGCTAATTTCTGTTTTCTTGTTTTAAGTATTTTTAATGATTCACTTGATTTTGATTGTATTTTTGAACTGATTTCACCCTCTAGTTTTTTAGTTGATTTGATTTCTGTTTTACTGGAGGTTTCATCAATTACTGCTGGTTTAATTTCATCCTTGAGAATTGCCTTTACTTTCATTATTTCAAAAGAGTCAATTTCCCGTTTTTCTTCAATTTCTTCAATAGGTTTTAGTTGATTTATGTATTGTCCAAAATCAAAAATTCGATCGATCATTTCTTGGCGAAGTGATTTACGCTTACTTAATAAATTTTCTTCTGTCTTAAAAATTCTCTTTATCTGAGATTGTGAAGCTAATAATACTTTAGCAAGTAATTCTTCACGAAACCTAGGCAAATCTTTAGCACCAAGGCCTCCAGGTTTTATAATATAATCAAAAGCTCCCATTAACAATGCTTGAATAGAGGAATCCAAATTTTTAGGGCTAATAGCTGATAGAATAACTGTAGGAGTTGGATGGCCTTCCATAATTAGTTTGAATGCATCTAATCCGTTCATTTTAGGCATCACTAAGTCTAAAACTAAAACATCAGGGCTGTATTTTTTTACAAATTTAACCGCTTCAATTCCGTCCTTAGCATAATCAACTATATTTATTAAATCATGTTCTTTAAGGATATCTGCTATACTCTTTCTTAAATACATACTGTCATCGGCTATTAATACGTCTATCGACATATAAAACTCCTACTTATAAGTTCATATCATATTTTACGTTTAAAATCTCAAATAAACTCCTTAGAATTTCAATACTTGGAATAAGGCAAATTGTTCCATTTATATTCAAATCTGAAACTATTAATTTTGTATTTATTAATATCAAATAATCTATCAATTGGGAATATTTTGCGATAATGCAATTTAGGATGGCATTTAATGTATCAATTGCTACTTTTGGCACCTTTGGGATTAGTTTAATTGACAACAAATCTGCTAAAGCACTAGCATAATGGCCACTCAAAATATTACCGATTTCATTTATAATGCTATAGGAGAAATCGTCCAAATCATTATTGCTATTTACATTATCTATGGATTTTTTATCATAATCGTTTAATAAATTTATCAGATTAATTATTGATTCTTTGGGAAATATTTGGATAATTGCGAGATCCGAATTAAAGGGAATTTCAGAATATATAACTACTACTTCTATATTATGATTATCAAACAGATCTGGAACTTTCCAAAAGGAATGTATTTCTGCTGATGTTAATGAAACTTCTACATTTTTATTCAATATCTCAGAAAGTGCTGTTATTGCATGTCCAGAACCGATATTGCCAATTTCTTTTAACATATCCAATTGTGCTTCTGTTAGGTTTATCTTAGCAGATTGATTTGTGACCTTTTCATTCATTTTTATTTCCTCTTCCAATTTTTATGACATTCTCTTTTTATATATTAAATTTTTTTATAATTTTGTTCTCTTGTTAATTTAACGTAAACAGCGAAATCTTTAGTATCAAATATTATCCCCCTCCCTTCAGATCCTCCAGTATCTTCTCCGATAACTTTAATCTTTAATTTTTCCAATTGTTCTTTAATAGCTTTAGTATTATCAATCCCCATAAAATTTTCATCTAAATTAAAAATTTTTGAACCCCCTACTATGATTGCCATTATGTTTTCTTTCACAGCTCCATGCTTTTTTAGATCTTGAATTAATAATTTTAAAGAGAGATCTGCATATTTATGAGGATAATCTATTGTTTTATTTAGACGGGCTTTAGGAAGTAAAATGTGAGACATTCCACATACTTTATTTTTGAAATCAATAAGAATTAGAGCAATACAAGAGCCTAATCCATAAATTGATACTTTTGGATGAATATTTTTTGGTTTATTCTTACAATTTGTGATAAAATAATGACCTATGGGTAAGAAAGCCTCACCATTTCTATCCATTTTTTCAATACGTCCATAGGTTTTAATATTATTCACCTTTAAATTTAAAAAGTTAAATTATTAATTTGTTATGTTAATTTCCTTTCTTTTAGTAAATCTCATCATGTGATCTTTAATTTCATAGTTTGGGACAATAAAGTTAGCAGCTCCTCTTTTTACAGCTGCTTTAGGCATACCATAAACTACACACGTTTGCTCTGATTCAGCGATAGTTTTGCCACCTTGTTTTTTGATTGCTTCTAATCCGGCAGCCCCATCCTCTCCTAATCCGGTTAATAAAATCCCAAGTATTTGATTTTTATATACTTCTGCTGCTGAAAAAAACAATACATCCACAGAAGGCATGCAGAAATTTACTGGTTCGCCTTTAAATATTTTAATACATGGTATATTATTTCTCAGAACAACTTTCATGTGTTTTCCTCCTGGACTAAGATAAGCTTTTCCAGGAAGAATTTTTTCTCCATTTACAGGAATTTTAATTTCAATATTGCATATTTGATTTAGAGATTTTGAAAGTTCTTTCATGAAGTATGGATCTAAATGCTGTACTATTAAAATTGGGCTAGGAAAATCTTTAGGGATTTCTTTTAATATTGATTTTAAAGTTCTAGGGCCCCCAGTGCTAGTACCAATGACTATTGTATTGGATTGTATCCTACTTCTTTTCATTATTTTTTCCTTTGGAACCTCTATTATTTTTGGTTTTGATTTTATACTTATCTGATATTGCTCGCTATATGCATCCAAAGAAGGAGGTTTAGCAGCTGATTTTTTAATTAAAAGATTACGCTTCTCATAGGTTTTTTTAATTTTTCCAGCATATAAAGTACTAGAAACTAATTTTTCTTTATATTTTGGGAATTCCTCTTCCCATAAACCTTGAGGTTTTGGTAAAAAATCAAAAGCCCCCATTAATAATGTTTGAACGGAAGGTTCTAATGTTTCTGGATTCTTAGCAGAAAATATAATTGTAGGTATTGGATAATGTTCTGAAAGAAACTTGAATACGGTTATTCCATCAACTTCTGGCATCATTAAATCTAATATTAATACATCTGGATTTGTATTTTCAATTTTTTCAATTGCTTCTCTCCCATTTCTTGCAATATCTACAGTTGCAATTTCCTCACTTGTTAATAACATATCTGCAATCAATTTTCTCTGAAAACTTGAGTCTTCTGCAACTAATACATTAATTGACATTTTCTTTAATAATCTTTCATATATATGCAATTTGATGAATCTATTAAGTTTAAGTCTCTCTGAGAGTTAACTCGTATCATTCTGGATTTAATTCTTTTTTCTACAAAATTTCTTCCATAATAGTCTAAATTCAATCCAGTCGTTTTCATTAATAAGTGAATTAGAAGGTCATAGTAATCCTCATCAATTTGAATATCATCAATTCGTATCACTTCTAAACACTTTATTTATCTAATACCTTTTCAATTTCAGCAAAACGTTGTTGAATATGATTCATTGAATATTTTATATGCATTTGTATTTCTTTAATTTCAGATAAAATCTTTTTAATACGAGATTTCACTGATCTTGATAAATTTAAATTACTTTCCGTAATTTCTGATTCGACTTTCTGGCTTGGTAAACCAGTTGAACCAGAAGTCTCATTTTTAATCATTCCATGTCTAGATTGTCCAGGATAATTCAATTCAGCATTGTTCTCTTTGATTTCCTTAAAGATTATATGAAATTCAGTAGGTTCAAGCCCTTGCTTTATGACTTCATATTTGAAGTTATAGAATTTTTTCTTTGTTTTTAGTTTCCCAGCATAATTTGCGGCCATGTATCTGTGAAATAAACGTGAATGATTACCTGCCCATATCCAAATCAATTTTAATTCTTTATCTATAATTAGATATACCCCCCCAGCTTCAAAAATTTTCTCTGGTCGAAGTTTAAGAGTTTCTCCATCAACTTTATAAATATAATCGTAATAACTAGTTTTTAACATGAGATCGATTGTTTCTTTGTATTTTATAGAGAATTTATATTTGATTTGGATATTCTTGTTTTTTATTTTAAATTTTTAAAAAGAAAAAAAATTTAGATTACTTTTAGTAAATTTTTTATGAATAAAACCTTAAAAGTGCATCCAATAATTCTTGTAATGTTTCTAAATTAGGTATGAATAAGAACGTTCCTGTAATTTTGATATCTGTGATTATAACGCTCGTTGTGATAACTAACGATAATTTCTTAAGTAAACCAATTTCCTCTTTTAATATTTCGAATAATTGGTTTCCTGTATCGACAGAGACATCAGGGGGCTCGGTCATGAGTCGCAGGCCTAATAGATCACCTATTGCACTTACATAATGGCTTCCCAAGATGTGACCTAGTTCTGAAATTGCACTATGATAAAGCTCTGGAAAATCTGATGCCATAATAATTTTCTTCCTTAAGTCAATTTGTTTCTTGTCTCTATCATCTAAGATTATGGATGTTATATCAATTGCATCTTTAATGTTAAACAATGTTAAAACTGTAGCTCTTGTTTTACCAATAACATTGCTCCAAGCAACTAAGAGTTTTTCATTCTTATTACTAATTGTATTAGCATACTCATCTAATTCAACCATTTCAACAGATGGGATATTTATATCAACTCTTTTATTAATCATTTGAGCTAATGCATTAGCCGCATTTCCTGCACCAATATTACCAACTTCTTGTAAAGCATCTCTTTGAATTTCTGTGAGTTTTATATTAGAAACATCTATTAGCTCAAGTGTTTTCTGAGTTTTTAAACTTTTGATAGATATTTCATGCTCTATTCCTAGTTTGTCGAAAAATATTTTCAAAGTTTCAAGATCAGGGATAAAGAAAAACATTCCTTTAAGTTTCAAATCGGCGACTTTTATTGAAGTTTTGATTATTATGAAAAATTCAGCAATTGATTTCAACTCTTTAGTTAGAAATTCTCCAATCTCTCCAGCTTCACTCATCGTAAATTCAGGAATGTCAATCATTAATTTTGTACCTAATAAATCTGCTAGTGCTGAAGCATAATGCCCCGCCATAATATTTCCCATTTCTACAATTGTAGAAACTGCAAAATCATCAAGATCTTTTTTAGTTTTAACTTTACTTGGATTGATTTTAGATTTTTTTCCTGCTAAATCTGCAATCATTTGCATCAAAGGAGTCATTTCGAAAATATTTAAAATAGTTGCTTGAGATGGTTTATCTATATGGCAGAAAATTCCACATACCTTCTCTTTAGATCCACCAAATTGTTCTGGCAATTCATCTAAAGGTATTATTCCTACATCAGTTAAGGTCACATCAATTTTCTTTTTAACTAATCGAGATAAGGCTGTGACCGCATTTCCAGCACCAATATTGCCTATTTCTTTGAGTATATCTTCTTGTTCAGCTGATAAAGAAACCCCCTTGCCAATTTCATCTTCAGGAATGGATGATAAGTTCATTGGAACGTAGGTTTCCTGAGGGATTACAACTGTGGATTCAACTGTAGGTGTCGGTTTAGGAGATAGTTTGGGTTTTACTTTAGGTCCTCCAATAATTTTCGGTTTTGCTTCTACCTTTTTCTCTATTTTTCTACCTAAGGATTTAATGTAGGGTAAAATTAAAGCATCTAGATCTAATAATATTAATGATTCATCTTGAAAAATGCCTGTTAGTTTAATTAATCTAAAATCAATATTAGTTTTTACAATCGTGCCCTGTTTTTTAAAGACTGAAAAAGGAATATCTTTAACTCCTATTACTGCATCTACTAACAATGCAATTTTTAAATCTTTATATTCTAATAATAGAATTCTTGATTTATCACTCAACCCATAATCAACATCATTATCATTAATATTATGTCTTAATGAAATGATTGAATAAATCTCTCCCCTAATATTAATGATACCAACTATACTTTTTTCTGTTAATGGAATTGGAACTATTTTATCTCCTGGGACATATATTTCTTTAACATTTTCTACTTCAATGAGATATTTCTCATCAAGAACTTGAATTATTACAACATTTACACTTTCTCCAAACTCAATTCCTTCTGTTTCGCTTTTTATCATATCTTATACCTCTTGTATTTTATCCTCTTCTTTTTGAGTATTATTATTTTAACATAATTCCTTTCCAAATTAATTCTACTTCGGGTTCCTCCTCACTAACTTCAGTAAAAAAATCTAATTGCTTATAAATTGAAATTTGACCCCCGCCATTTGAATACTTAAAAATATAATTTAATAAATCGTCTGTACTGGTAAAATTAAAACCTGCAACTTTTAATTCAGAGTTATTTAAAATTAACAAGTCTTCTTTATTGAAAGGGCAATTTTCTTCAATCCATTCGATCCATAACTCTGGTTCTATTTCCTTATTTATGATTTTAATAGGACTATCAATTGGTATATTCCGGAATGATTTACTTGTCGTAAAAATAATCCTATCAGGAATTAAATTTTGTTTTTTTGCAAATTCATTTAATTGATTTATTGCTGTATTAAAGTCTTTTAATTCTAAAACATCATAGCATAAAACTAGAATTATTTCCTTATCGACAGTTTCAATAATAAAATCTAATAATCGATCAATATTTGGATCAAGATTTATTTTTACTGATTTTATATTTAGATTTAACACGTATTTAATGTATTGATAAAAACGCCACTTTACTGCAAATGTATCATTTTTTTCTCTACTTATAAATATTTGAAAACATAATCTTAATTGTTCTTTAGTTAGTTTGGATAAATCAGCAGTTTTTCCAATATCATTCCCAATTTGAATGTATTTTTGATCTGATTTTGATTTTGAACTCTTACTTTTCTTAGTAGGTTTTATAGTAAGATCTTGTAAAAAGGTATCCAGTTCACTTTTAGTAAATTGTGGAACAATCTGCTCGATAAGATACAATACATATTCTTTCGATTTATCATCCATTGTTTCATAATATTGTAGTCTCATAATACTTCCTCCATTTTTTTTTCTTAAATTTTATTATTTTTTTTTCTATTTATCCAACAAAAAATGACTCTAATTCTGATTGTGATACATCCTTTCCGCTTAAGCTTTTTAGATAATACATTATCTCTTTTTCTTGATAAGGTAGGAGTGAATCGATTGTGAAAGAAATTTTTTGTTCTCCGTTATTTTTAGATTTGCTAATCTTATGTTCTACATTTGAGGAAATTAGTTCAAAAGAATTTGGAAAAGCATCTGTAATGTCTACATCACTAAGTTTAATATTTGAACCGTTCTTTGCCACAATATAAATAGCAAATTCATCACTACTCCTTCCAGGAAAGATTTGTTTTCCAATCATTAATTTCCGCCGTTTATGTGTGATTTTTAAAGAAGACGTATCCTTACTAGAGAGATCATCCATTAAAACATAATGTCCCCTAAGCCCTTCTACTTCAGATTTTTCATACATCGGATAATAAGCGTAGACTTTAACAGGGAAATCGTAATCTTTTTTATAATTAGGAGTAATTGCTTTAAATGGATATTTTAATTCTAAGAAATCTTCTGTACTAATAACTGATTTTGAAGTATCATTTTTTAAATTAATACTTATTTCAATAATATGCTCATGTGAGGGATCATCATCATCTGGACTTAAATTTAATTCAATATCATCGATTTCTAGTTTACCAGATGATTTATACAGTGTAAAATCAGATAAATTTCTTGGTGGCAAGAAATCTTCAGGAATTTTTTCAACTATTCGAAGTCCTTTAATTGGAACAGTACCTTGGTTGTTTATAATAATTTCAGAATTTAGTGTAGTCTCCTCAAATGATTTAATTTCTTGTTCAGGTAATTTCTTTTTTATCGTAATATTAACTATTTTAAAGATAATGTCATCAAATCTCGTGGTAATCATTGAATTGTTCTCTGTTTTATAATCAACAGAATATTCGACTTTTCTTGAGAAAATAGGTTCTTTTTCATCAATCAAATTAAAATGTTGGGTTTTATATATTCCACGAGGATTAATTTTTGTAGTACCAGATGTACTAAAATCTAAATCTAAAATTTTTTTCGATTTGGTCTTATCATAGATCAGAATTGAATTTAACTTCAATTTAAAGTCACTATGGTTTTCGAAAATTAATGAACATTCCCAATGATTTGGAGCATCATTTTTCTCTACTTTCTCAATAGCATGCATTGCATGAGAATATGCTGAGAATTGATTGATTTTCACGCCTGAAATTACGTTTGATGATAAGTTGTAGGTTATTTCGATTTTACCAGTTTTAATATTTTCCTTCTTCTTAGGGAAAATATTAGCGGTGATTGTTAATTCTGCTTTTTCTCCAGGGTTTAGACCGTTTATAGTACATTCTACAGAATTATTAGTAAATTTAAATTCTTTGCTCTTGCTACAGTCAAATTCTAAGTCATAAAAATTATTAACAAATAATTTCTTAAACTTGATATTTTCTAACATCGAATTTGAGACATTTACTATATCAATTAAAAATTTTACCTTATTTTCTTTTCCAATTACTAGTAAATAATGTTTTTTATTACATACATTTAATTCTTCATTTTCAGGAAATTCTAACCCTTCTTGAGTAATATCTTCACTCAGAACTTCAATATTTTCATTTACTTTTATTAAATCCGGTAAATCATCGGAATTTACAATTTCATATTTTAATATTTTATTTGAACTAGGCTCAAAAATCCCTAAATTTATATTGTTTTCTTTCTCTTGATTATCAAATTGTGAGCCTGAAAACTGTAAATTTGCATCCCAAATTCTATCTTTAACAGAATTATTAAATATTGAGATATTTCCGTTACCTGTAACTGCTTTTCTTGTTCCATCATTTTGATATTGGAATTCTAAAAATTCTTCATTTAATATTAATACTTCTGACATTGAACCTGTATAACTAGATTCAATTTTCTTTTCTCTTTGACTTTTCTGTACTAACTTTCCACCTTCCCTTATAGGGATGCCAAGAAAATTTGGGCTAATTTTTGTTTTTAATTCGTCATGGTCAATCTTTTTAAAACCCATTTTATTTTTCCTCCAAGTATTTCTTCATTTGATAAATTTGTTATTTGTAAAAAAAATTTTAATTATAAATTTAAATTTGATATTATATTTTCATTTAAAATAGATGAAATTATACTTAAAACGTCGATAATTAGACATATTGAACCTTCTCCTGTAATTGTTGATCCTAAAATATCCCGTGAATCTGAATAGTTAGACTTGAATGGTTTCACAACTACATCTAATTGTTGTAATTGTTTATCTGCAATAAACACTGCTGAACTATCCTCATCTCCTTGACACCATATTGCAATTTTTTTATGAGAATTTGTTGTACTTTTTTCTACCATATTTAAATACTCATCTAAATGAATAATTGGCATTAATTTTGAATTTATCTTGTAAAATTGTTGGCCATCTACATATTCAACTTGACTTGGATTGAAAAAGTATATTTGTTTAATGTTTTCAGTTGGAATTGCAAATAAATCATCAGAAATCTGAATTTGTTGTGCTTTTAATATTGCTCTTGTAAATGGAACGATGATTGTAAATTTTGTACCAACACCAGCTTGAGATTGAATAGTAAAATCACCACCTAATTCTTTTATTTTTTCAGCCACGATTGCTAAACCCATACCTCTACCAGAGATTATATCTGCTTCTGAAAGTGTTGAGAACCCGGGCATTAGTATAAACTTATGTAAATCCTCGTTTGCTAGTTGTTCCACTTCAATTGAGTCATAATAACCTTTTTTCACAACCTTTTCCCTTATTGTATCATAATTAAGCCCCGCGCCATCATCTTGAACTTCTATGAAAATGGATCCTGCTCTTCTAAATGTTTTTATTTTCAATATACCAATTTCAATTTTCCGTTTTTTAATTCGATCTCTTGGAGATTCGATTCCATGATAAATTGCATTCCTAATTAATTGAACCAGCGGAGTGTTAATTTCTTCTAGGATTTTTCTATCAATTTCTACATTTATTCCTTCAAGAATTAATTTTATTTTCTTACCAGTTTCATTTGCTACATTGCGAACAAGTCTTTTATATTTTCTGAATGTTGAATCAACTCGAACTAGTTTTAATCTAAAAAGTATTTCTTGTATATCTAGAAAAGGCTTATCCATTTTATCTATTAACCGTACGATTATTCTATCTTGTTTTTCCTTTAGAAGTTGATTGATATGATTCTTCATTATTACTAATTCTCCAAAATAATTCATTAATTCCTCTATATACTCAATATTAACTTTAACACTCATTATTTTAAGGGTATCTTCTGAGAAATCACCTACAATTTGTGAAACTCGCTCCAGTTCTTGAGTATCAACGTCTTCTTCAAAATCATCTTCAAAGAAATCATCGCTTAAGGGTTCTGGTTTTTCATTTTCCCATTTTTCCTTAAGACTATTAATTATTTTTATGAATTCTTCAGATTTTAATGGAGTAATAACTATACTTTCGATTTCAAGAATTTCATCTAAAACATGAGAAATATTATCCTTATTTTTATTGCTAAAAAAGTAAATTTCAAACTCATTTTTGAGAGTAGCTTTTTCTAAATCTTCAGGAGCAGGATTAGTCCAGCAAATTTTTCCATTTTCATTTAATGCTCTAAATATAATAAATAACCTTACCTTTTTGAAAACACATGTTTCTTCAAGGCGAATATATATCTTAAATGATTTGATATCTTTTTGTTTAAGGATTTGGGTAACTTCCTCTGAGTTTAAAGGCTGAATAAAAGTGATATCATACTCATTCTCAAAACTTTCAAAACTATTTTTAATATCTTCTACAAATTTATTATCAATATCACTTAAATCTCCTTTTTTTACTCTCTTTATGACATTTCTTAATACATCAATACTCTCAAATAGCATTTCGATGAAATTTTCTCTTTTGATTTTAGACTCTTTCTTATCCTTAGTATTTTCTAAAAAAGATTCAAAATGATGACAAAATTTAGATAAGTTGTCAAAACCTGCCATCGCTGTTAATCCTTTTAGTGCATGAAATGTGAAAAAAAGTTCCTGAATTGGTTTTAAATCATTTGGATTTTCTTCTAATTTTAGAATTTCATCTTCCGTTTTTTGAATCAGATCCTCGGCTTCACTTATGAAAAGCTTTATATCGTCTTTAGATGACACATAATCACCTTAAATTTTTTTTTTTCATTGTTTTTTTTATTTTTTTAAGATATTGTCCAGAATCTCAACCAGATGTGAGAGATGTTATTTCTTTAAAATTCGATCCATAACTTCTAATATTTGCTCTGTTTTGAATGGTTTTTGGATAAAGTCCTTTGCCCCTTTTTTTGCTGCCTCAAGTACAAGAGCCTCCTGACCGAGTGCAGAAACCACTACTATCAATGCTTTTGAGTTAATTTTTAGAATCTCTTCAGTTGCCTCAATACCACCCTTTTCAGGCATAACCAAATCCATAGTAACTAAATCAGGATTTAATTTCTTGTATAAAGAGATAGCTTCCACTCCATTTGAAGCTTCACCGATAACTTCAATTTGTTCGATCTTGTTTATTATATTTTTAAGCATGTTCCTTGTAAAGGCTGCATCATCAACTATCAAAACTTTTTTTTTATTATTTGTCATTTTATCAACTCCTTTTTAATTTATGTTAATGATGATAAATCTTGTTCAATTTTGAATTTCTCAACTTCACTAAAAATTTTGCTTAAATCAAGCATAACTCTTGGTCGCCGTTCAAAGTTAATAATTCCTTTAATATATTCCATAGCAACATTAGTTTGAAAGATTGGGCTTAATCCAACAATCTCAGTGGGATCAATATGATCAATACTGATTATTTGATCAACATAAAATCCTACCAGATTATTATCAACTTTAAGAATTATAATGAAATTTTTCGACGTACTTGATTCTTCTTCGATAGAGGAGTTTCTTGAATACAAAATATATTGATTCAAATTCAATTTTTTCTTTAAATTAATTATGTGAATAATTTCCCCTCTGTAATTATAGATTCCATCTATATAATCTAAGCTTTTTGGTAATTTTCTTATTAGACCTGCTTGAATTATTTCTTTCACATCGAAGAGATCGATAACGAACTCTTCCCTACCAATCTTAAACGATAGGATGGAAATTTGATCCATATCTTCATATTCCTGTTTTTGAACCATTTTTTTCTTACCTTCATTTTTTAAATAATAAAATATTGGTTAATTTTATCTTCAAAAGATGCAAATGGAGTTACATCTCCATTAAAACCTTTTAAATAATTGTTGAAATCGTAAATGAATTCATCTGCAATAAGATACATATATCTTTGAAGCAAGGAATTCATATTTTCTACTAAAAAGGCAAAAATTACGTTACTTTTGGATATTACGTAAAATTGCTGATTCCCAAAGTTTATTTCCTTCAATTTTGCCCCTGTTTCTTCTCCAATAATTGTATTTGAAAACGACAACAAAGCAGAGATAAATCCACCAATGTGAACTTCATGGTCTGCTATATTGTTGCGATTTTTATTAATTTTTGAAAGAAATGGACTGCCTGTGGAACTAATAACAAAGATAGCTATGACTCCAGAAGATTTTGGAATCTTGATTTTGTCTTCGAATATTTTGACTAATTCAGATAATGGAGCATTTGAAAGAATTTTTTTATTGATTTTTTTAGACAGGAAGTAAAGCTGTGAAAAATTAACCGCAATACTTGGTTCTTTTTCTTCCATATACAAAATCACAGAAATTTCTTTGTCCTTATTATTGAAATATTGGATATGAATGGTAAATTCATTTAATGGAATAATTGAGCTTCCTTGTTTTTTGGTTATAATTTCTTTCTTATAGAGTTCTAAAATATTTTGGATAAGAGGAACTCCTATACCTTTTTGAAGAATGATTTTAAAAGTGCCTTCAGATTCTATATCTGAGATATTTAATAATCCAAATCCCAGCATTTGAAACTTTTCTGAATTAGTATTAATATTTTGAGCCTTATCCATTGCTATCATATTATATTCATACATATATATTTACAGATTATTTGTCTTTGAATAATATTCATAGTTTTTTCTTACATAGCACTTTTACTAATTCTACCCAAAAAAATTGGTGCTAACTTTCTACATTTTTTGATGTAAAACATTAGTATAATTTTTGATTTTTTAGTGTTTTTTCTAAATTTGAACTAAAAAATTTATATTAGAAAGTATATTTAAATTTGATGTTATAAAAAATTGTTATCCTAATGTAAAAACATTTTTTTTTTATCATTAATAATTACTGAGATTTAAATTATCTTCTTGGAGAAATACGACATAATTTTAGATTACCAAATATTTTTTAAGAAATATTTAGGTTTTAAGTATGACAAAAATTTTAATGTCCCTAAAAAATTACACAATAAGAGAATTTTTGAACACAAAATGCTCTTATTTTATGAGAATCATATGATCGCTATTGATGAATCAATCCCAAAAGAAACTTTCAAAGATATCCTTATAATATATCCTTTTCGTAAAACTGAAAAAGAATTGAGAATTCCAGCAAAAGTTGTTTATTAAGCAAAGCAATTTACTCACAAATCCAATTTCAATTGAATTATTTATAAAAATCATTAAATAAAGGTAACAACTGATGATTTGAAACTTCAAAAATTTATACCAAAAGATTTATTCCATTAATTTTTTTGCCACAAAAAAGGATTCAATAAATTTACTAAGATATTTTTGTATGTAAATATGGATTTTAAAGGGATATACCAAAAACATTTATTAAGAGAGAAAATAAAATAATAATCAATAAATTTAATGAAAAAATTGAAATTTTATAACGAGGAAAGAGAGATGCTTACAAGAGAAGATGACATAAATAAGAAAATCAAACTCACTAAAGAGATCTTGAATCATGTATATGAAATCCTAACATTATTTAAGCCTTTGATGGATAAAATGATTAAGATGGAAGAGTCAAAGGAATTCAAAAAGAATGGAACTTTTGATAGAGCAGCATATTTGTTTGGTGAAATTTCTGACTTATGTAAAGAAATAGAAAATGGTTCTTCACCTTCAGGTACTTTTTTAGAAAATTTAGGTAACTAAGATTTCATTTCCTGAATTTGTTATTCATTAAATATTGGATGATTATGAAGTGCGCCCACCGGGAATTGAACCCGGGTCGCTAGGTTGGGAACCTAGCATACTACCACTGTACTATGAGCGCAAATTTTTATAACCATTCCGCTAATTAAGATTTATCACAAAAATATATATAACAATAATTTTGGTTAACAAATAAAATTTTTTGTAAAACAAGCTGTAACATTATTTCGTACCAATATATAGTACAAATAGACAATGTCCATACAAATATAACTATAAAATTTTATTTGATCATATCGATTGTATTAGAGGAAGACAGATTCTTAGAGTTCATTATTATTTATTCCTGGGATGAATAAATATAAATGGGGTTTGAAAAATATTAGAACTAATGAAAATTATTAAATAAATAAGGAAATCTTTGAGGAACTTGATGTGCCAGAAGAATTTAAACAAAATGAGAAAAGAGTAAAGGAATCAGAGGAAAAATATAAGTTGATTTTGGATAATGCTAATGATTTAATTACAATTATAAACGAGAATTTTGAACATGAATATATCAATGAAAAGGCTTATATTGATTTATTAGGGTATAAAAAAGAAGAAATAATTGGAAAGACCCCACTCACTCCTTTACATCCTGATGATACTAAATTAACACTTAAAACTCTGCGAGAAGGATTTAAGTATGGTGAAGGTAGGAATGAAATGAGAATCAGGCACAAAGATGGTCATTACATTTGGTTAGAACATAAAGGTAAAACTTTTATAGATGTTGACGGAAAAAGAAAAGCAATAATTATATCCAGAGATATTACTGAGCGAAAAAAAATAGAACAAGAGAAAAAAGAATCAGAAGAAATATATCGCTTAATTTCTGAAAATGCTAATGATTTAATTTCTATATTCAATGAGAATTTACAGTTTGAATACATTAATAAAAAACCTTTTTCGAATATTTTAGGTTATAAATATGATGAACTAATTGGAAAGAAGGGTATTGATTTTGTTCATCCGGATGATCGTGAGAAACTCTTAAAAAGTTTTATTGATTCAAATAAAAAATTTGAAGGTCCAATTGAAGCAAGAGTAAAACACAAACGAGGACATTATGTAACTACAGAAACTAATGGAAAAACTTTTATAGACAAAGATAATAAACAAAAATTCCTTGTTATTTCAAGAGACATTACAGAACGTAAAAGAACTGAAAGGATTATTATTGAAGAAAATAAAAAACTCCTTGAACTCAGCCAAATTAAAAGTGAATTAATAATGAGAGCATCTCATGAATTTAAAACTCCTTTGAGTTCTGTATATGCAGCATCCCAGATTCTTCTAAATAATTTTAAAGATCAAATTGGAGAGAAAGCTTTAGAATTTCTAGAAATGATATATAGAGGAAGCCAAAGGCTAATACAATTAATCGAAAACTTACTTGATGTATCTAGATTAGAATCAAGTAAATTGAGTTTAAGGTTACAAAAAGAGAATCTGGTTGACATCATAAATGAATGTTGCAATGATTTAAAGTATTGGGCTGATAAAAGGGAGATAGATATAAACATCAAGCTTCCTAAAGAAATAATCATTAAAATTGATAAAATTAGAATAGAACAGGTTATTATTAATCTTCTTTCTAATGCAATCAAATTTACTCCTCCTAAGGGTAACATCTATATTAATTTAAAAGTCCATGATCAATGGGTTGATCTATCTATAAGAGACACAGGTATTGGATTAACTAAGAAAGAAAGGTCATTATTGTTTCAAAAATTTGGGAAGATTAAAAGAGATAGTAAAGGATTAGATGTTGAGGGATCTGGTTTAGGTTTATATATCTCTAAAGAAATTGTAGAACTCCATAATGGTAGAATTTTGGTGGAGTCTAGTGGGAGGGACAATGGATCAACTTTTACAATAAGAATACCAAAATCTAATTAAAAAGGGTACTTTTAGAAATCCTTTTCTTTTTCCTTCTATTTTCAATAATAATATAAAATTTTATACATTTAAACTGTGTAAATCCTTATTTTATAGAGAAATCCAAATATATTATTTAAAGAAGGTATCATGGAGAAATTAGATTTGTTTATTAAAAAGCTTAATACTATAATACCCGGAAGAATATTTGGGTTACTTTCGATTACTGTTGGCATTTTAGGAGATATAATCGCGTATTTAATGTTTCCTGACTACAATTTCTTGACAATGGCAGTAAGTACATTATGTTTAGGACCAGGAGGGATATTTTTCAATATTGGAAATATTTTTTCAGGAGTATTTGCTCTGATTTTTGTAAACTCTCTCATAAGAACATTCAATGAAGGACAGATAAATACAAAATTAAAAAAAATAGCAAATATATGCGCAAATATCTCATGCATAAGTTTTATTGTTTTAGGAGTGTTCTGTGGTTCCAATATAGTGATCCAATATTTACATGGTACTGCTGCGTTAACTAGTTGGGGATTTGGAATCTGCTACATTACGTTCTATAGTATTTTAATATTAAAAGACCCAAAATATTCAAAAAATCTTGCTTTTTTTGGTTTTATAGTTTCTTTCATTCTTGCATTATTAATCTTCTTCTTTTTCCTATACCTTATACCATTTTTAAGATTTTTAGTAATAATTTTGCCGACTTTAGAATGGATAAATACAATTTCAATAATTCTGTGGTATTTTCTTATCTCAACTTATATGATTTATAAGAAAATTTAATTCTTTTATTCTTATATTACTGTTTTTTATTATTATAGAAATTTTTTTAAATTATAAAAAGTAGACAGAATATTATGAATAAAGTAAATGAAATCTTTGACAGACTTTTCAATTTTATACCAGGATATATATTTGGGCTGCTGACATTTATTATTGGGCTATTAGGGACTATTATTGCACTTCTTTTGACTCCGGAATACGTTATGTGGAAAAGTTCAATTAGTATGTTAGGTACTTATACGGGTGGTATATTTTTAAGAATTGGACTGATTCTTTCTAATATTTTTTCAATTCCCTTTATTATTTCTCTTGGAAGATCTTTAAAAGATGATAATGTTAATGAAAATATTAGAAAAATTGTAATAGGTTCAGGAATTTTTTCTTCAATATCTGTAATCTTAACCGGAGCTTTTACAGGAGAAGATCCGCTTATCAGTGATTTACATGGTCGATTCGCGTTTCTTAGTTGGATTGGTGGAGCAATGACATGCATTATTTTTGGTATTTTAATGTTAAAAAATTCAAATTTTACAAAGGTTATATCAGTTATTAGTCTTATAATCGGAGGAATATTTGCAACTTATCTAATACCGTTTTTTATCACGATAATTTGCTCTTACGTCTGTTTATCATTTGGTGATATGGTTGTTAAGATAATGCCTGTATGGGAGTGGGCTTTGATTTTTTCGATTCTTCTTTGGTATTTATTTAACTCCTGTTATTTACAACGTAAAAAGATTTAATAAACTCAATGATGTATAGCAATAAATTCAATAAGTGATTATATCATGGACCAATTGATATTTGAAAAAGAAATCAAGATTAATACAAGGGATGCCTTGATTATTGTAGATATGCAATATGATTTTACACCTGGGGGATCATTGCCTGTTGAGGAAGGAGATCTAATTATAGAGGATATTAATCAAACTGCTAACTTATTCAAAAAAAATAAAGCAACAGTAGTGTTAACTCAAGATTGGCATTCACAAAATCATTTATCATTTGCGAGTAATCACCCTGGTAAATCTCCTGGTGATGAATTTACATCTGAAGATGGAGCTATAGGTCCCGTTTTATGGCCAGATCATTGTGTACAAAATACTAAAGGAGCAGAATTTCATAATGATTTAAAAATTGATTTAGCAGACAAAGTAATCCAAAAAGGGATGAACCCAAATGTGGATAGTTATTCTGGATTCCGAGATAATGATAAGAACTCTGAAACTGGATTGAGAGATTATTTAAATTCTAAAAGAATCCGACGAATTTTTGTATGTGGGTTAGCATTAGATTATTGTTGCTATTATACAGCTATGGATGGATTTGAATTTGATTATAGAGTGTATTTTTTAGTAGATCTAACTAGGGGTGTCAATTTACCAGAAGGTAGTATAAAAAACGCTTTAGAAAACATGAATAAAACTGGAATAAAATTTGTAAATAGTAAGAGTTTTAAATAATAATAGTTTTTTTACATCTTTCTTTTTATCTAATTAATGAATACAAAATTTCCTTATCGGTATCTCTTAATTGTATGTTCAGTGAATACAGCTAGGTCGCGTATGGCTGAAGGGTTCTTAAAAGACTTTTTTTCGAAAATCAATTTAGAAGTAGAAGTATTTTCTGGTGGGATAGCTTCAAACGCACGAGATGGTATGTTAATATCAATGGATGCTAAATTAGCTATGGAAGAAATGGGGATTAAATTATCTGAAAGTGCTTTATCTAGAGATTTGAAAAAGTATCCTAAAATAATTGAGGATGCAGATTTGATTCTCACATTAACAAATAAACATAAGGAAGAAATCAATGATTTTTTTAATGTTGATAGTAAGGAGATATTAACTATTAAAGAATTTGCTGGAGAAAGCGGAGATATTGAAGATCCAGGTATGAAAGAACTAGAAGGTTTTAGAAAAGCCCGAAATGAAATTATTGATTGTTTAATGAAAGGACTAAATAAATATGAGTTTTAAATTATGATAGCGTTTATTATTATTGCAATATTACAAGGTCTCTTTGAATGGCTCCCAATATCATCCAGTGGCCAGACATTTATCGTATCAATGAATATCTTTGGGATTTCTCCTGAAGAAGCATACAGCCTTGCAATCTGGTTACATTTAGGTACGACATTAGCCGTTTTATTAAAATTTAGAACTGATTTTTTTAAAATATTTAGAAGTTTTTTACCAAAAAAATATGTAGTGGATGAAATAGATATCAAAAAAAGAAATTGGTTAATTTATGCTACCTTGGGATCAGGAATTACCGCTTTACCGCTCTATTTTATATTCAGAATAATCATTTCAGGTGCGTTTACTGCCTACCAAGGAGATTTAATAACACTAATTATTTCAGGTTTACTAATTATTACGGGGATTATTTTACTAAAAACAAGGAAAATCTATGGAAAAAACACTCTAGAAGAAATTTCGAAAGATTTTATACCAAAAGACAGCTTTTTATCTGGTCTTATTCAAGGAGTTTCTATATTGCCAGGTATTTCCCGTTCTGGAATTACTGTTTCAGCTATTTTATTGGAAAAATATAACCAAGATAATGCACTAAGATTGAGTTTTTTAATGTTGGTACCAGTTGCTATTGCTTCTATTATAGTTGATATTATTATTGGAGAAGGATCAATTTTTGGAACCTTAAATTTCTTCTTGATTATTAGTACTACATTAATTAGCTTCTTGGTAGGCTATTTAACTATAGAATTTTTACTCCGAGTTGCTCAAAAAATTAGCTTTGGGTACTTTTGTATTTTGTATGGAGTATTAGCTTATCTAATAATAATACCTTTCATGATTATAGCTTAAAGATTTATTACATAATTTAAAATAAAATCCTTTAACTCATTTTCAATATGTGGAATTCCTTTGAAACTTGGAAAATCATTTAAGTCGATAAGATAGTATATATTCTGGTCAATTGGGCGAATCAGATCAAAGCCAAATATCTCAAGGTTTAAATCTGCAGATAAAATGTTTGAAAGTTTTATAATATCTTCTGTAATTTCAAAACTTTCCCGTTCAATTAAACTAACATCGATATAGTCAAGTTTTTCTCTTAAAAATTTATAAATAGGGTTTTCTCTTTTAATACCAAAAACCTTATCACCAATTACGTATATTTTCCGCTCGATTCCATCACATTCAATGAATTTTTGTACATATACATCATAATATAAGAATTCCTTATATCTTTCACAGAATTTTTCAACCTCTTCAATTTTTTGGACTAAGAAATTAAATCGATTATATTTATCATGCTGATTATGACTTTTAATAACTATAGGTAATTTTGGTAAAGCCCATTCTTTAAATTTATTAACATCTGATAAAGAATGATTCCATGAGTCAGGCATTAGAATATTTTCTACATCTTTTTTATGATCATTCAAAGCTTTCCTTAATCCATAATCAAGAGCAATTTTATTCTTACAATTTAACACTGTATCTACATCATGTAGAGTAGGTATATTATAAAATTTAGCAAAATGCAATAGATCAATAGAACATTCATTTCTTACCTTTAGAATGATTAGATCTGCATTCTTAAACTGTTCTGGCATATCAGAAAGGCAAAAAAAGTCTTTTGTAGGATCATGGAAGATTAAATCAAATTCTTTTATTTTTTTTAATTTGTTAATTAACTTTTTAATTACTACATGATCTTGATTTGCTGAAAAAACTACTTTTTTAACCATATTATCATATACCATATTTTAAAATAATTTAAATATAATCACTTTATTATACAAAATATCATGGCGAATAAAATAAATGTTGCCATAGTTGGAGTAGGTGATGTAGCATCAGCCCTTGTGCAAGGTTGTGCGAACTACAAGAAAAATCCCGAAAAAACAATAGGGATCCTTCCAGAAATTATCCACTATAGTATTAGTGACATTAATTTTGTTTTAGGAATCGATGTTAATTTAAACAAAGTTGGAAAAGATTTGAGTGAAGCAATTTTTGCGGAACCAAATTGTAATATGAAACTTTTTGAACCTAATTATTTAAATGCTCCTGTAATCAAAGGTCCAGTAATGGATGGATTAGACAGTAATATTAAAGCCATAATACCAGTAGATAATAATCAAAATCCTACGGATGTTGTTAACGAAATAAAAAATAGAAATACAGATGTTACTGTAATCTTGCTTCCAACAGGATCGCATGAAGCCGTAAAATTTTATGCTATGAGTGCGCTTGAAGCAGGATCATGTGTTGTAAATGGAATGCCTTCGCATGTAGTTAAAGATCCAGAAATTGTTAAAAAAGCCGAAGAAAATAACCTTTCGTTAATGGGAGATGATGTAAAATCCCAAATAGGGGCTACTATCATTCATAGGGCCTTAACTAGTCTCTTTCCAATGCGGGGAGCCATATTAGATAAAACAATTCAACTTGATTGGGGGGGTTCTAGTGACTTTTGTAATTTATTAACACCAATGCAGAATGGTTTATTAAGATATGAAGAGGGAAAACGACAGTCAAAGACTGAAGCGGTAATTGCCAATCTCCCGAATAAAGATACAATAGATTGTCAAATTTCTGCTGTAGATTATATTCCATTTCTAAAAAATCAAAAAGAAGCTTATATGAGACTAGAAGGTAGAGTTTTTGGAGGTGCTCCAGTCAGAGTTGATATTACTATGTTTGTAGAAGATGGTAATAATTCAGCAGGAATTATTGCTGATTGTATTAGGGTTAGCAAAATTGCAAAAGACAGAAATATTGGAGGTATTCTTCAATCAGCTTGTTCTTTCTTTGCAAAACATCCTCCAGAGCAATTAGATGATTATATCGCTAAAAAAAGACTTTTAGAGTTTTTAGAAAATAAGAGAGAACGATAAAGTAATAATTCTTATTTTTAACCTTAAACTTTAGCAGGAATTCTAAACCGTTGATGTTGCATGATAACTATGTTATAGATATAATCTGATATCAAACTCACTGCTTCAGGTATCCTTCTGAAACTTGGAAAATCATTAATATCTATGATGAATGGTATCCCTTCTTCCGTTAATATATAATCAACACCAAAAACAGACATACCCATTTTTCTTCCTAATCTTAAAATTCTTCTCTTCAATTGTTTCTCGATAGATATTCGAATATGGATTAATTCTAATGGAGATAAATTATCTTTTTGTTGTAATCTATCATGAGATGTAATTGATACTGCCCAACGATCAACTACATATATTTTATAAATGATATCAAAACTTCCTAAGTAGGTTTGGAAAAATAAATCGTCTTCTCGATAATTTTCAACCAATTTCTTGAATTGGGGGATATTTTCTGCTATTCCGATAATTCTATCTTTTTTTGGTAAATTTGGCATATTATGGGTATCTAATTTTATAATAACTTTAGTGCCATTAGAACAGGCATTATAAGCTTCTTTCATAGAAAAATATGTTTTAGGGATGTTTAATTTCTTTACTCTTTGTTCAATGAATTTAAAAGTTTTAATTCTACTTTCACATATCTCAATCGCTCTTGAGCTATTTAATAGAGGGATATTTGGAGCGATCTCTCGAATTGCTTGGTAGATTTCTTGATTTGATTCTTCAGAAAAAATTTTAACAATTATTAATGAAATAGGGTATCTTTTTAATTGTTTTTTAAAATACTTAATGTTAAAAGAATTCGAACCTTTCTTTAAAAGGTTTATAATAGAAAGATTATAGTTTTTATTACAGAATTTTTTGATTTTCTCGAAAACTTCGAGATCGCGATTGTAAATAGAGCCTATGTAGATTCTACTTAGCTTATTAGACACCCAAAAAACCCTAATTTTTTAATAGATTATGAGTAAATTAACATTTATAAATCTAATGTTTCTATATACGAATATTTATACATATATATTATGGAGTAGTCAATTCTTAGAATAAAAGAAGCTTCAGAATTTATATCAATTTTATTTATATTATTTATTTAATTTATATCAAGAAAAGCACAATTTTTCTTTAAAACATGCTTCTTAGGTTGAAAATTGAGAAAAGTAGGTATAATAATTGATAATTATCATTTAAATTACAAAGTCACAGATTTTTTAGAATATTTAAGATCTATAGCAGAAGTGAATCTTTATATCGAAGAATCATATCTTTTAAAGAGTTCTGAAGTGGATTTCGATGAGGATATATTCTTCGTTAAAGCAAAGGGCACTTTAATTTTGGGAATAATAAAACTCATTGAAGGCCAAACCTCAGTTCCGGTAATAAATTCTTATAAGGCAATTTGCTTAGCAGTTAATCGGTTCCTCAATAGTACTTATCTAAGAAAAGCAGGTATACCAGTACCAGATTTTTCATTGAACCCGGAGGGCTCTTTGCCTCCATTTAATGATTTTATTATAAAAAACATCGTTGACCAGAGAAATTATAAATTTCATCCCATAATTAGTCAACAAAATAGTCACTTTAAGGTAGCAGATAAAAGAGCTTTGGATGAAGTTGACGGAACAGATATTAATTACAAGTATCTTTACTATCAGAAATTCATTAAAAGTGAATGGGAATATAAGATTTATGGCATTGGAGAAAATGTGTATTTCTATAAACAATTGCCGATATTATTAAATCCCAATAAATTGGAATCTAGACAAGAAATAAAAGAAATTCCAGAATTAAAGGAATATTGTTATAAGGCAATGGAAGTTATGGATCTAAAAGTGACTTCTCTTGATTTTTTGAAATTAAGTGATAATCAATTTTTTCTAACTGATATTAATTGTACTCCCAATTTTAATTATATGAAAGATGGTCATAAAATTGTCGCAGATTTTCTATTAGAACAAGCAAAAAAATAAAAGTAAAAAAGAAAATGAAGATTGGTATTTTATCAAAAAGAACAACAATGATGACGGGCAAGATAAAAGAATTCTTTGAAAATAAAGGTCATATTGTTTCAATATATACCATGGAAAATCTAGTAATAAATGAGTCTCTTTTTAATAATGATTTTTATATTTTAAAATCGAAATCACTCTTTTTTATTTATGCGGGTTATTATTTGAAAGCCAATAATATTCCAGTTATCCCAGATCCTCACATTTCTTTTAAACAGAAAAATCGAATAGAATCTCATTCTTTGCTTAAGTCTATTGGCTTTTTAACGCCTGATATCTATTTAGGAACTTCGGAAACTTTTAGAGATCGACTTCAATTAGAAGATTTCCCCCTAATCTTAAAACCTATAATGGGTTCTGGAAGTAGGGGCGTAAGAATTATTGAATCATTTGAAGATTTGAATAATGGGAATAATAAAATATTATATTTAGAGAAATATGTTGAAGGCATACATTATACTGTTTATTTCATAGATGATAATATTTGTACCTTAGTTAAAGCTCCTTTATCAAATGAGCATACTGACATGGAAAAAATCAAAACTCCAAATGATATTAAATTATTAATAAAGAAATGGAAAAAATATTTTGATGGAAAAGTATTATTTGGCCATTTAGATATTGTTAGAGAACATATTAGTAATAAATTGTATATTGTGGATCCTGGATCATTTCCTGAATTCACAAACTGGAAGTGTGAAAATTCTCCAGTTGAAGAAATTTGCAATTTAATCTTAAAACTAGTTAAAGAAGACCATAATCGTTAATAATAATTCTTTCTTGAATTATCTAGAAGATGATTGGTCAAGAGGAACTATCCAAATCTAAGATTTATGGGGAAAAACAAAAAGTCAGATTATATAAGATTAAACACTTCATTTTTGATTTTGGGGGTGTGATGATTGAAAAAACTTTTGTATTAAAGAACGTACTTGATATGATTGAATCAGATTTGAATATATCCATTCCTCGTAATGAGAATTCGTATATTAGAAAAAATAAAAGAGGTTTAAGTTCTGGTAGAATTTCTTCTCAAGATTTTCTAGAAAAAATTTTTAAAAAATACTATTATCCTTTTCAAAACAAAAATGGAGCTTTACCCCCAAAAAAAGTAAATACAGAGTATTATATTGACTTATGGTTTGATCTCTATTCTCAGGTAACAAATATATCGTCCGAAATGGCAGAAATAATAGAACGTTTGCATCAAGCAGATTATACCGTAAGTTTGATGTCTAATACTCATGGTATTCATGCTAAATCGAATTTATTAAGGGGTTTTTACGATATTTTTGATAATGTCTTCTTATCGAATGAGATTGGTTTTATTAAACCAGATATGGATAAATATAAGTATATGTTAAAAAAATTAGATACAAAGCCAAAAAAATGCGTTTTTATTGATGATAAAATTCAAAATCTAGTTCCAGCCAGAGAGTTAGGTTTTATAGTAATTAGATTTGAATCATTTAATAAGTTCAAAGAACAATTAAATGAATTAGGAATAGGAAACATCAGTAGAGATCTTCGACATGAAATAAAGAAGAGATATAAAAAATATCAAAAAACAAAAAAGGAATATAAAAAAGCAAAAAAGGAATATAAGAAAGCCAGAAAGGAGTATTTAAAAAAAAAAGGAAAATCATTGAAGAGGAGAATGAACTATCAACGAAAAAGCTCGCAATATCGTAAGAAAAAGGCAGAATATAAAAAAGAGAAAGCTAAAAAAAAGGAAGAACTTGTTACTAAACTCAAAATAACTTAAAGGTTTATTATTAATCTACATTCTCTTCTTTTTCTTTTTGTTCTTTATTGAATTCCTCAACTTTTTTCATAACCGATTCAGATGGTGTCTCTGGTAAAGGTATCTTTTCATAAATCTCAATAAACTTAACATCATCAATGTCTTCCAACATGTGAGTTTGAAGATCCATTGCTAATCCAAATTTAATATAGGTTAAATTTTGAAACAGAAACATTTTAGGAATAATAATCTCAAGAGTCTTACTTTTAGGAATATAACTAACTTGAAAATCGGGAACATTTTCAGATGGAATTCCTTTATTTATCATGAAATACTCTATTTTTTCATGGAAATCTTCAATTTTATCTATAATTTCTAAATTATAATCAATACTTTGTCCTGCTAACGGATGATTATAATCTACTATAACTCTTCCTTGCATGACATTCGTTACAGTCCCTCTTTGTGCTTGTCCCTGAGATTTTTTCACAAATTCTTGACCAATTTCAGGGTTTTTCCCCTCATTGAGTTTCCTGAATTTTGCAATGCCAATTCTTTCAATCTTTTGGGGATCCCGTTTTCCAAAAGCTTTGGTAGGAGGAATTCTTACGGACTTCTTCTCAAAATAATTCATTTCTTTAATAAATTCAGTAAGTCCTTCATTTACAAATCCTGGTTTTCCTACTATAATAAATTCAGGAGTATAATATCCTTGTTTCGCTTTTTTTTCATCATATATCCCCGCTTTTCTTGCATCTTCTTCAGAAGAAACTCTAAAAATAGTACCTTTCTGAGTACGAGCAGTAATTTTTACAAGGATAAAATTGCCATCTTCAACTTTTTTACCTTGTAATTTGGTTTTCTTCTCTTCTAATTTTTTGATCTCTTCTTCTGCTTTTTTCTTTTCTTTCTGAATTTCAGATTTATCTAGTACCTCTTTATCTAAAACTCCTCCAGAATCACTTTTAGAGTTTTTTAGCAAATCTTTTGCATTATCAACAATTTTTTCGGCAGTAGCTTTTCCAATTCCTTTTAATTCAGTTAATGCTTCAATCTTTGAGTTTGCTAATTTTTCAACTGAATCTATCCCTGCTTCTTTTAAAGTGTCGATTTTTTTACCAAGACCTTTAATATCTTCTAACTTAAGAGCCATTTCAACTCAATTATATTAATTTTTAATAGTAGAGTTATAAAATGATAAGCGCTATAATATTTGATTACTTATAGATTTTTCTAAAATAAAGAATTCCTTATGATACTGGCTCAAATATTATTCCTAATTTTTGAGCATACATTTTTACTTCACGCATTTCTTCAGATGTAGGACGTCTATTTATTTCTTCATAATTAAATGCTTTAAATTGAGGTCTAAACTGCCCCATGATATTCATAACCGCTTTTGGAAGTTCTTTAGCAACATAATCTAATATTGGTTTAGAGCAGCATTCAATATGGTTTGGCATGACTAAATGTCTAATACAAATTTCTCCACTTCCCTCATCATGGATTCTTTTATGATTTCTGGCAACAAAATCAAAGTAATTATCAATACCAGAATATTTTTTTCCACATTCATTATTACCATATTTAAAATCAGGTAACCAAAAGTCTATAAAATCGATTATTAATGATAAAGATTTATTAGTCAAATAAAAATTTGAATTCCATAACTGACAAATATTAGATTGTTGAAAATTTAAACTTCCAACAATTGTATGAACATTGGGGATTGGATCCCCTCCTACATAATTGATATTTATTGCTCCTCTATCAACTAGCTTTTCTGCGACTACAGCTAATTCCCTTGTATTAACTTTCTGAGCTATATCCTCAATATTTTTTTTTCCTTTCCAAGCTTGAGAGATATCATAATTCTGGCAGAAAACACAGCCAAAGTTACAACCCTGAAAAAAAATTGTACCGCTTGGAATCAACACGGGTTCTTCGCCCATATGAAGAAAGGCAGAAGAAATATATGAATCTTTAGATATCAAGCAGAAACCCTTTTTTCCATCAATTCTATTAACTTCACATTGACGCTCGCAAAAAATACAACTTTCAAGATATTTATTTGCAAGAGTTTCTGCTAGATGAATATAGGAATTAGAAGATACTTTTCGATTTTTAATTTCTTCAATATCTTTTTCTAATAATTCATTGAATTCCAGAGATTTTTCTTTTAAAAGTTTTTCAAGATCTTCTACTGAGTCATTAGAATTATATGCACATTCTATAGTTTTAGCAATCAGATATCTTGCTACTTGAGTTCCATCAATTATACCTCTATATTTTGGAAACCTTTTAAGAATTTCTTTATTTTGCCACACGACTACACGTCTAAAAACCATAATGAATAAGGCATCAATTAATTAACTAACGTTCAAAAGATAACCATTCTATAATATTTGATAGAAACTTAAGATTATCTCCTGCATCAAGCCCATAATCGTTGCCTTCGACCAACCAATCAGAGGAACCTACAGTTACACATCTACCTTCATAAAATTCAGAAACAACACAGATCGGGACGGGCCCAATTTTATCTATATCATCATCAACAAAATATTTAAATTCTGATTTTTCAGAAGTTACTATTATATCATCAACATCTTCTTCTGAAATTGTAAAGAATGTGCAGTTAGGAAAGACAACTTCAGTAATTCCTTCTGTTATTGGGTGGTTAAATAATTCTGTAATTAAAACATTTTTCTTCTTTACTAAAAAATTAGACGGTGCTTCTTGAATAATTCCATTCCAGAATCTTCTAACACCAGTTAGTTTATACAGAACTCTAATAGAACCTTTTTTCATCGATATATCTCTATCCCCCCCATCTCCACTCGTTAAAAGTAATCCCCCACCTTCTCCAATAAATTTCTTAATAACCTTTAATTCTTCTTGCGTAAATTTATCTACTCTCCCACCATCAGAATTTTGGATATTTCCAATGAATAAAATATCAAAGTCTTCAAGCATATCAAATTCGATAGGACCTTCATTTTTATCAATGTAACTAATTTCATAATCATCTTCACCAAGACTGAACTCTGGAAACTCTTCTAGTTTTTCTTTGTGAGATAAATCCACTATGATTTCATAAGGCATTTTAATACACTGCTATATTTTTGTTTTCTATTGATTAATACCGGTTTGGACTGATTATTCCAAGATCTTTTAAGAGATAATCCTTCTAGCTTAAGAACATATAAATTATTTTTATAAAAATATGCTATCACTATTATTAAATATTTTCTTTTAAATTTTTTTAAAAGAAAATTGTTAAAGAGAAAACTTTAATAGGAAGAAATTAAGTTCTTAGGTTTATAGTGCTAGAAAAGAGGATCTTATATTGGTATAAATTCTCGGTCAGCAGTTTTATCTTTATAGATTACAGCAATATCAATTCCATTACCACTCGCCATATCTCTTATTATTGATGATGTAACAGCTTTTTTTACAATTTCTTTGCCCTCATTAATAGTTAAATTATCTTTATATCTTGCTTCTAAAACACCGTATGAAAAATTCTGTCCACTTCCTACTGCACAATATTTTTGCGGTAAGATTGATCCATAAGCACTAATATCCAAAAGCGAAGGACCTTCTTCTTCGGTAACCCCACCTAGCATGAGTCCCACTTGGAAAGGAAATAGTTTATTTTGATATAAAACATTTGATAACAATTTTCCCGCAGATTTAACCATCATAGGTTTATCATCATGTGCTAATTGATATATTGTAGTTTCAGCTTTTAAAATATCTACTAAGTACTGAGTATCAGCAACACCTCCCGCTGTAGTCATCCAAAGATGTTCTTGAATTTCATATAATTTCTCGGATATTTTGCTTGCTATGAAATATGCCATTGTAGCTCTTTTATCTGTTCCAAAAACCACAGCATCTTTACATATTAATCCTACAGTAGTAGTGCCCGTTTTTAGAGTGTTAGGTATAATTTTTTGATTTTTTAATGTCATATTTTCAGAATTTCCCATGAATCTAGAGATGATTGGCTTTATTAAATCTTCTTTTCTCATAATTTCATTAAAGAACTCTTGTTTTTATAATTTTTTTTAATTTTTTATTAATCTTAAATTGATTATGTATTAATTTTTTTAAGAATTAATAAATTAATTAGAGTACTATTTTTAAGGTTTGATAAATTAAAATGTATGATGTTGTAATCTCCGGAGCAGGACCTGCAGGTTCGAAATGTGCTGAGATATTATCGAAAAATGGCTTTAAGGTTGCTTTAATCGAAAAAGATGTAAATTGGCGCAAACCTTGTGGTGGTGCTGTAAATTCAAGGATTTTTAAATATTACCCTCAATTACGTAAGTTTGATTTTCATCGTATCAATAAAATTAATATCTATTCTGCTGACTTTTATAAATTTGGGTATAGATGGAAAGAAGCAATTGATTATTCGATAAATGTTGATCGATTAGAATTTGATAATCTTTTGAGAAACATAGCCATTGATGCGGGGGCCGAGTTGTTTGATAAGAATATGTCATATGATTTTATCATTAAAGATAAGCAGAGAATCGGAGTAAAAACAAAATCTCCATCAGGAATACAAGAATATAAAGGTAAAATTATTGTTATTGCAGATGGAATGAGCTCAAAATTAGCTATAAAATCAGGTTTAAAGAAAAAATGGAAGAGAGAAGAAATAATGGTAGCAAAAAGTGCGATTATGGAAGGTGTTAACAATATTGATAAAGAAACCATTTCTCTTTTCTTTAAATCCTTTAGAGGGTATGGGTGGCTATTTCCATTAGAAGAAAATAAATTTAATATAGGTGTCGGTACGATAGGTGAAGATAACTTGAAATATAATCTTAATCATATATTCAATGAATTCTTAAATGATTCAAAAATAAAGAATTTTATACCTGAAAACAATTATAAGAAGATATGGATGGGTGCTTGTCCAATACCAGGTTTAGGAGTTTTAGATAAAAGTTTATATGGCGATAACATGATGTTGATTGGAGACGCTGCTGGTTTTGTGAATCCAATCAGTGGGGAAGGAATATGTCCTAGTATTGCATCTGGAAAAGCAGCTGCTGAAACGGGAATTAATGCATTGGAAAATGAGAATATATCTCAACAATCTTTAAGAAATTATAAATTCCATCCAACTATAAGGAAAATTGCACGAAGTTATAAATTAACCCGATCTCTACTTGATTTTTGTTTTGAAAACCAAGGTCAAAATTTTTCAAAAATGTGTAAAATAGCTGAGAAAGATAGTGTTTTTAGAGAAAAGGTTGTAAATATGTTTCTCTTTAGTAAGGCACCACCGAAAGATTTCATAATGAGATTAAAATCTGAAAATTAAGCCTATTTTAAAAACACTTTTAAAGTAATTTTATATTTAAATTCTTAAATGGTCGAGTTAATAGGTTTAATTTTCGCAATATTCACAATATTCGTATGGGCATTAGCCTCTCTCGTCTATAAAAAAGGCTTGGAAAAAACACAACCAAAAGCGAATTTATTTTTTAGATTGTGTTGTACAAGTCTCGGGACCTTTATGTTCTCTTTATTTTTTGGAAATTATATTTTACTAAGTAATTTAACGAATACAGAATTAATTGCCTATTTAATAGCTTGTCTCATATCCGGATTAAGTGTTACTATAGGAGATCTACTTTATTATATGTCATTAACTAAGATAGATGCTTCACGTACCTATCCTCTCGTCCAACTCTCACTTATTTTTGTAATTTTCTTTTCTGTAATATTTTTGGGTCAAGAGATCTCAGTTTCAATTTTAGTAGGGGGTGGACTAATACTATCGAGTGTTTTTATATTGAGTTCGAAAGACAAATCTGAGAAAATTGGTAAAAAGAGAAGTCTAAAAGAAAGAATTTCAGAAGATTTAATTTTAGGTGTATTATTAGCAATTAGTACCGCTTTTTTTTGGGCACTAGCATATATTTCACTTGACCAAGCAAGATTTTTAACTGGAGACGTATTTGTATCAAATTTTTTTAGAGTAGTTTTTGGTATGATTGCGATTGCCATGTTAGGTATATTTAAACGTGATTATTATGCTGGATTTAAAAAAGAAAATAGGATAAACCTAAAGTATTTTATATATATTGGAATAGCAGGAATTCTATCTTTAGGTTTTGCTGATGCTCTCTATATTAAAGCCGGAGAAATTAATGGGTTAGTTTTAACATCTACATTTGCAGTAAATACTCCAATGGTTCAACAAATTTTTTCAATATTGATTTTGAAAGAAAAATTTCGTAAGAGATTTATAATTGCTGTGATCTTAATTATTGGCGGTAATTACATAATTCTTTTCTTGTAAAACTTAATTTAATTTTCAAATCAAATAATTCAAACGCGATATTTTGAATTATCAAAATAAATATTCGAGATAATTAAAAATAAAAGAAACCATTATATAACTTATAGAAATAAATTTATTTGTGTGATTTCTGAATTATGAGCCTGGATTTGATAAACAAAAATAAAATTAAAGCTGATGACTATATTAGTGTTACAATAGTCATTATTTTTGTTTTGTTTGCTGTTTTTTTCCATTTGGAAGTGCTTGTATCTATAATTGTCTATCCTTTCGTATCTTTAGCAGTTTATGGCGTTTTAAAGATTATTGAATTTTTTAATAAAAGGAATGCAAGGGAGAGAAATCCGATTAAATTCTTATTTGGAATTGTTAGTCTTATAGTTTCAATATTATTTTTATGGTTTATATTAATACAACCTAACGTTACTCCTCATGTGTTAATAGGTTTAATTTCATTACCAATGATAATTGTTGGATTTGCAGGTATTATAAAAGGGTCTATAATTGATATCTATTCAAAAAAACACCGATTAATGACTATTATTGTTGGTATCATCACTATACTAATAACCTTGTTAGTATTCGCTAATTTAATGAATAATCTTGTATTTAATATTGTTGCACTATCTCTCACATTTTTATTTAATATATTAAGTAGAGCTGCATTATACTTAAGCGAATTTGGATTATCTATCGTGCATATAAGGAATTTTAAAATCTTCTTATATATTATCTCTGATTACTTAATATACATAGATAGAAATGGAAACTTAGTATTATCCAAATTATAAATAAGAAATAATAAATAATTTATTACCCCTTACAACTTAATTTAAAGTATCAGAACTAAAAATTTTAATTAATCAAAAAATTGAAGCAATTATGACTGATATTCATTTTGATAAAGAGAAAGGTTCACAATTGAAGTTATTCACTCCCGGACCCGTTCATGTTCCAGAAAGAGTTCTCAAGGAAATGGCAAAACCTAATGATACTCATAGATCTAAACCTTATTCAGAAATGCATCAATTGGTTGCGGAAGGCCTTCAGAAGCTATTATATACTAAAAATGAATGTTTAATTTTTACATCAAGTGCAACAGGGATAATGGAAGCTTGTGTGAGAAATCTAGTTAAGGAAGATGAAAAAGGGTTATTCTTCTCAATTGGAGCTTTTGGAGATCGATGGTACGAGATAGGAGTGACCAATGGAAAGAATTCTGTTAAAGAAGGAGTTGAGTGGGGCAATCCAATAACCCCAGAATTCGCTCAAGAAGCTTTAAACAAGGATAAATATGCGGTTGTTTTCATTCAAGCCAATGAAACATCTACCGGAGTTTATAATCCAATTGATGAAGTAGCACCAATAATTAAAGATTCAGGAGCGTTATTATGTATAGATGCCACCTCTTCAATGGCAGGAGTGAAAATAGAAGTTGACAAATTAGGTATAGATGTTTGTTTAGCTTCTGTTCAAAAATGTTTTGCGTTACCACCTGGACTTGCTGTCTGTTCTATTTCTGATGCAGCAGTTGAAAAAGCCGAACAAGTAAAAAATAGAGGTCTTTATTTCGATTTCATTGGATTGAAAAAAAGACATGTCGCTAAATATCAGACTCCAACGACTCCACCTATACCCCAAATAAGAGGTTTAACTGCACAATTAGAATACATACTGAATGTAGAAGGTTTAGAGAAAAGATTTGAAAGACATGAACAACTTGGAAAACACACACGTAAGTGGACTGAAGATCTCAATCTTGAGATGTTCCCTGAGAAGGGATATGAGTCAAATACCGTTTCTACAATAAAGAATTCATTAGATCTTGATATTCCAAAAATGGTTTCTTTACTTCTAGAAAAAGGTTACCGAATTGTGAATGGGTATGGACAACTTGTAAATAAAACATTTCGGATTGGTCATATGGGTGAAATTCAAATCAAAGACCTTGAAAAGATGTTAAAAGTATTAGCAGATATTATAAGTGATCTGAAATAAATACAGAAAATATAATAATTTAATTCTTTAATTAATTCTATTTTATTTTTTTGGTAATTTTACTAAAACTGTCTTTAAATTGAAAATGGGAATAGATAAAATAACAAAAACTCTTTAAAGATTTAAAAACTAAAAATCGTATTCAATTTAATTAAAACCAATCCATGTGATATAAATGAAAATATTAATTAGTGATAAACTTCAAGATGCGGGTATCAAAATATTTGAAGATAATGGATTTGAAGTTATTAAAAAGTTTACAATTTCTAAAGAAGAACTAAAGCAGGAAATAGGAGATTATGACGGGATTGTAATTCGTTCAAGAACAAAATTGACTGCCGATGTATTAGAAAACGCAAAAAATCTTAAAGTTATTGGAAGAGCAGGAGTTGGTTTAGACAATGTAGATCGAAAAAAAGCTGCTGAATTAAACATAGAGGTTTTAAATACTCCTGAAGCCCCCGCTGTATCAGTTGCAGAATTTGCATTGGGATTAATACTAACACTCGCAAGAAAGATTTCCTATGCTGATCGTACAACCCACGAATCGCAATGGAATAAAAATAAATGCTTAGGATATACTTTAAATGGAAAGAAACTTGGGTTACTAGGTTTTGGAAATATCGCAAAACATTTAGCAAAAATTGCAATTGCTATAGGAATGGATGTTGGAGTCTATTCTAGATTTAGTAAAGGTCAAGTTGCTATTGATGAGGCTAAAGAAATAGGATGCTCAATTTATCCTTCAGTTGAAGATTTATTAAAAGACGCCCAAGTTGTTTCATTACATCTTCCTTCTTCTCCCCAAACTGAAAATATAATCAACGAAGAGCGAATAAACTTAATGAGAAAAGATGCAATTCTGATAAATACCGCAAGAGGTAATTTAATTGACGATAAAGCTTTATTGAAAGCATTGAAGAACAAAGATATTGCTGGTGCTGCTCTTGATGTGTATCGTGAAGAACCGTTAAAAGATCAAGAAATAATTAACTGGGATGAGAATCTCGTGCTTACTCCACACATAGCTTCCCAGAGTATTGAAAACCAAACAGCTGCGGCTACTATGGTTGCAGAAAAAATGACAAATTTTCTAAAAAGTAAATAATCAATTAATTTTTTTTAATTTTCTCCTAAATCGTGTAAAATTAATCCCGAGAGAACTTTTGGATCGAACCAAGTGCTTTTTGGGGGCATTACACCACCTTTATCTGCAATTGATTCCAAATCTCTGATATCTATTGGATATAAATTAACAAATAAATCATTTCCTTCATTTGTAACATATTTCTCCATTTCTTTGGGATCTTGTATACCTCCTACAAAGAAGATATTCTCATCGGAACGAGGGTCTTTAATGTTTAGAATAGGTTCCAAAATTTTATCTTGAAGAATGGCAACATCTAGACTATCTCGTTTAGTTTTAAATTTTTTATTTTTAACTAATAGCTTATACCATGAGCCTTTTATACAAATTGCGATTTCATTTTTCTTTTCTGGATTAAAAGCATTCTTCATAGAAAGTGTTTCAAAATCGCTTTCAATCCTTTTTAAGAAATCATTCTCCGTTAAAGGTAATTTTTTAATAACACGGTTGTATGGTAGAATACATATTTGATCGTCTGATGCTACGTAGGATAGTAGATTTTGCCAAGGAGCTTTTGTACTTTTATCCACACCTGATTTTTCCAGTTTTATTTTACGGTATTCCGCAGCACTAGCAGCTCTGTGATGTCCATCTGCAATGTAAATCTTTTCATTTTTAAATAATCCTTTTAATTTTTGGATTACTTTAGGATCAGTTTCTTGCCATAATAGATGACGATATCCATATTTCTCGAAGTTAAATTTTGACTCTTTTTTTTTAATTATTTCAATTAAAGTATTTATTTTTTTATTAGCTTGAAAAACCGTCCAAACTAAACCAGCTGCAACGTCTGATGAGACAATATGATTGGTACGGTCTTTAAGTGGCTTTTCTCGAGTATGTTCATGTTTTACTATGTTTCCATCTTCATAATCCTGAAGAGCAACCCCCATTATTAATCCTTGATGACTAAAATTTACTGATTCCTGTCGATATATAAATATACTTGGACTTTCTTCCTGCTCTATGATTCTTTTTTCTTTAAAATTATTATATGCCTTAGCAGCATTTTGATAAATTTCATCACCTTCTCCATCTGGTAAAATAAGATGTATTAATGATTTTGAATTTCTCTTTAACTCATTCTCTTCCTCTTTACTTATAATATCGTATGGATTAGTGCAGAATTCTTCTGGATTAACCGGTATATATGGTTTTAGTGGAGTTATCAATACCATAATATTAATTAAAAGCTTTAACGATATATATTAATTTCCATAATAATAGGCATTAAAAATAAAGAGATTTATGTATTAAAATGAGCTTTTTATTTCGAAAATTATTTAAAACTAATCTCTCTTAATAATTACAAGTCTTATTTAAAAAATTTAATAAATATTTTAACTATTAAAGTATCACAAAATATCTATTTTGAATTAAATTTTGGAGTAATTTAACTATGCCTAAAGATTTAAGAAAAACATTGGATAGTATTGAATCCAGTGAAAAAGAGATGGCTAATTTACAAGCAAAGGCCGATAAATTAACTGCATTAGCAGAACGACAAAAACGTATTATCAGTGAACAAGAGGGTATTATTGAACAACAAAAAACAAAACTTTCAAAAATGACTGATATCCCTGAAGATATACTTGAATTAAAAGAATTGATTGGAGCACAACGCCAAATTATTAATGAAAAAGAACTTGAATTAGAATATGCTAAAGGCGAGGTTGCTCAATCTCAAAAAGAATTAGAATTAGTAAAAAAACAAATAATTCCTTCTCAAAGCAAATTAGAAGAAGCATATGAAACATTGGGGAATTTAAGAGCAGAGTTAGCTGAAAAAAATTCTGAATTAATTTTGAAGAATGAAGCAATGAAAAACGTGGAAAATAAAGTACAAGAATTAGAAGCATTTACAGATAAATTTAAGGAAGAACAAGTTAAAATGATCCAAGAATTGGAAGAAAAACATAGAAAAGAAACAACGGAATTAAAAGAAGAAAGAAATAAGCTTGATACCTTTTTAATGGACAGTAAGTTAATTTCCACTGAAAAAACTTCTGAAGCAAAAGATTTCGCTTCCCGATTTGAAAGTATGAGATCAAAATATGATGAATTAATTGCTAAAGTAGGAGAATTAAGTGATAAAAATCGAGACGCAAATGAAGAAGTCGAAAAGGTAAATAAACAACTTAATGAACTCAAGACTCTCCAAAAAGATAATATAGATAAAATAAATTATTATGATAAATTAAAACCAATAATGGAAAAAGAACCCCTTTTTAAAACTTTTTTAATCATAGAAGAAGTGGGAGGGATTTCATTAGAAGATCTTAAAAATGCGCTAGGTATTCCTATTGTTACAGTAAAAAAGAATGTTCAGCAACTGGAAAATATTGGCCTTATCAAAACAGATGATAGAGGGAAAATTGTAGTAAAAAGTATGGAAAAATTTTAAATCTTCTTAATATTATTTTTAAGTACTAATTTTATAGTTTTTAACTTAAAGACCCTTTAATTATTGGATATAAGTTAAATATTAAAAGAAAATAGCTTTAGATCTTTGCTAATTGATCATACAATCCAGGCAAAACTTCTTTAAATGTATCATCTGGTATTTTTTCAAGTATTTCAGCTGCAATTGTCTTTAATATCTCCCGATATTTAGCCGGTTTTTCATCTCGTCGAAGTAAAAGGGCGACTACATAATTTTCAACTGAAATAAAGTCTTGTCCAACTCCAGAGAAGAAGGAAACAACCTTATTATTCTTTAGCGCGATGCTTGCGAAGCCAGGTTTGAGACTTTGGTACCTGTGTGAAGAATACACCTGTGTAAGTAAATTATTCGTGATCTTTAAAGTACCTGGATAAAAACCTTCATTAATTGGACCAATCTCATTATCCCAACGAATTACAAGAATACCTACAGGCATGATCTTATACCTTTCGATTAACCGATTTTATGATAATTATGAAAACTTATTTGTAGACTTTATAGAATAATACTTATGTTATTAATTTAATATCTTACTTTTATTTATTTCTTTTTATTTTTTTGTATATCTTATCCGACCATTAATACAAATCAAATCCTAGATGCTCTTATTTCTAAGAAAAAATTTAAATTGAAATTATAACTTTGATTTATTGTCACCCTTAAAAGCTTAGAATTACTGCTTACTTAAAAAAAAAAGCAGTTTTTTACCATTGGAGAGGTTACCGAGCATGGTCAATCGCCATTTTACGCCAAAATGGGTCAAGACTATAGGTGCTGGACTTAAGATCCAGATACAAAGGCAACAGCCTTAGTAGGACAATGGCAAAGGCCTTCGGGAGTTCAAATCTCCCCTTCTCCACACTCTTTTCTCTATTCTGGAGTAAATTTTAAATTCAAATGTATATTTCGAGGTTTCAAAACATGTAAGGGATTTCTGAAGATGAAGAATTTCCCAACTCAATAAATTTTTTTTTGGATTTGCACTTGTATAGATTTCAATCTATACTGTATTCTCTATTAATTCTCCTTTGTTATTTAACTATTTTTGAAAAGAGTAAAAGAGTGAACTTATTTTCAGAAGAATTAATTTTTACGATATAGATGCTTTATTATTATTGACATTACTCCAATAATTCCAATTATCAGAAATGTAATGTATTCAAAAATTGTTGGCGTATATGGGGTGGGTATATATGGAATGTGCTTTAAAATAGATACATTTATAGTTCCAATATTCCCTGCTCGATCTTGAGCAAAAAATGTAATAGTAATATTCCCTTCAGGTAAATTATTCCAAGCATATTGATTAATTATTCCAGTAAATCCTGTAAATGAGTTTTGTATTGTACTACGCTGTAGTGTATACCAGGTTTTGTTTAGATCTTCCTCAACAATAGAAATATTGAACTCAGGAGGAGTTAATCCAAATATTTCATCTTGTATTGGAGCAAAAATTGTAATATCTGGAACATAAGAGTCTTTTCTTATAGTTATTTCACTAGAATTCATATGTCCTACCTTATCTATGACATAGAAAGTTATATTAACAGTTCCATTTCCAATAGAATTCCATTCTGATTGATTAATCTGATTTTCTATAGTAAATGTAATGTTAGCTCTCCCGTTAATTGAATAATATTTCGCCAGAATATTTGGCTCATATATAGTAAGAGAAAAAGTTGGAGCTACAATTCCACTTAAAAAATTTGGTGAGGGTGAATCTATATTGATTCTTGGAACTCTAGTGTCAAGTATAGTAAACATAGCACCATTATCAATACTTTGTATATTTCCTACTGAACTATTATCAATTGCTTTAAAATCCACAAAATAATTATTCATCGGAAATCCTAGCGAATTCCAACTTCTTGTGAATATTGCATCATTAGGTATAAGATCTCCATATGTTCCATCGTCATAAAGATCTATATCTAATGAAATATTCTCATCAGGATTCTCAAGATTAGCAATTACATTTTGGATTCCAGTATTGTCAGTAACTTTGCAGCTTATAAATTGAATGTCACCCTCTTCTATCAAATCTTTGCTCACTGTAATGTTAGTAATAATTGGTGGCTTATTATCATGTAATTTATTAAAATAATACACGTTATAATCAAAGCTTCCTGCAACAGAACATGTCCCTTTAGAGGAAATATCAGCAGATAAGACCTTATTAGCGGTATCAAATTTCCAAATTGGTTCATTTTTTAAAGTATTGAAAAAATATATACTATTGTCTTCACTTCCTACTATGAGATAGTCACCAAAATCAGTAAGTTCAGCTGATCTTACAAGTGCTCCAACTTGGTAATTCCATATTGGTGTTGAATTAGAATTTTCGAAGAAATATACATTACCATCTGCAGACCCTGCTCCAATGTACTTTCCATCATTTGAGATTGATACTGACCATACAGCATCACTTGCAGTGTATTCCCAAATAGGTGTTGAACTTGATCTCTGAAAAAAATTAACTTCTCCTCCATGATCTCCCGCTACAATATAATTGCCATCACTTGAGATTGCTAAAGACCATACTTGAGGAGAATCATGTATCCATAGAGGAGTCGAACTTGATCTATGAAAGAAGTAAACATGAGCTGAAGGGTAACCTCCTCCTGCAACAATATAGTTACCATCATCAGAAATTGCTAAGGATTCTAATCCTCCTGCAGCATATATCCAAAGTGGTGTTGAACTTGACTTTTCAAATAAATACACCCTATCAGTAACAACAGCAATATAGCTCCCATTCGCAGAAATAGCTACATGACGCATGTGATCAGTAATAGAGGTAAAAGTCCATAAGGGGTTAGGACTTGATTTATGAAAGAAATAAGCCCGAGAACCAGTTGGATAATATGGTGAGGTAGAAGCAATAATATAATTCCCATCAGAAGATATGGCAATATCTAATATGTCATTTATTGCAGGATAAGTCCAGAGAGGAGTAGAACTTGAATTATGAAATAAATAAATTTGATTATTGTAACCTCCAGCAACAATATAACTACCATTGGAAGACATTGAAACACATTTTATATAACCAGTAGCATTGAAATTCCAATAAGGAGTTGGAGATGTATTATTGATTGCATTATTGTTAATATTTTCAGGATCAATAAAACCTGACTTATTACTATTGGGTCCCTTACATTCTTGATTTATTGATAAAGATATTAAGAGAATTAAACATCCAAAAATTACATAAACTTTTTTTTTACCTTTTAAGATAATTTATATCCTCCATCATTGTTATTTATCAGCAAACTCTAAAACGACTATGATATACTCAAAAATTACCCAAAAACAACGGTTATGATTTTGTTAAATAGTAAGTTATATGTGAATAAAAATATGATGACATTTTTAGCCTTTTTTTTACATATCAAATAATTACTCTAATGGAGGATTCTAGATTTAATTTCTTTACAAATTCTTACTTATTTGGATTTAATGAGCAAAATTATAAATAAAAAAGGGACTATTCAATATACATAGAAATCACAGTGATAGGTACAGATTTCAATGTCTGAGTATCTTTCTTTAGCATTATCAATTGAATATATTGTTATAACTCATAGGGAATCGAGAGAGATTATTTATTATAAAACAGCTGGTGATTTCGATCCTGACATACTTGATATGTTCCGAAGTTCAGTTCAGTATGAGATATTAGATTTACCTTCAGAAGAGGGGGAAATTGAACAAGCTACTCTCGAAGGGAAGTATTTAATAACAAGAGCTGGAAAATTAGTTTGGATTACTCTAATACTTAAATATAAACCTATTCGATTTACGAGAGAAATATTGAAATTTTTCTGTAAACTATTTGAAAATCAATACGAAAGAGAAATACAAGAGTTATACACAAAATTCGAAGGAGATATCTCGGTGTTTCGAAAGGATCCTTATTCACGACAAAGTTTAAATAAAGAAATGGAGGATATCTTCCATTTATATCTGACTTTACCTTTTAAAATAGGCTCAACAAGAAGAAAAAAATTACCTCCTAAAGCAAAAAAGATTTATCAATTTGCTAAAGTTCTTGCTCATAAAGAAAAAGGTCAAATTTTATTGGATAATTTATTTACAGAAGTTAGTAAATCTTTCAAATTAAGTAATGAAGAAATTGCTGATTTAATTTACGCCTTAGTGGAAACTGAAGCTCTTCTAACCATTTCAAAGGAGGAATCAAAAAAGAAATTTCCTATTCACTTTTAAAAGTTTTAAGTCCATTAAGAAAACTCTAAAAACTTAATTTTTAGCTACTTTCGAAAAAGAATTTAAACTAAGCATACAATATTTTTACAAATCAAATTCAATTTAACTTAAAAATAAGGAGTAAGAGAATTGAAATTAACAGAAATTATTGGTCTAGAAGTAAAACATGCTAAACTTTTAGAGAAAGAAGGAATATCAAGTACAGAAGATTTAATTCCACTTACTAAAAGTGAAATTGGAAAACTCGCTAGAAAAGTTGGTGTTTCTGTAAAAGCGCTTGATACATGGCAAGAACACGCAGAATTAATGCAAATTGAAGGTGTAGGCCCTGAAATGGCTAATGCCTTAAATCTTATCGGTATCGATTCTGTGAAGGAATTTGCTTATAGAAATCCAAAAAGTACTTTGGAAAAGTTAAAACAATTAAAAAAAGATAAGCCTAAAGTTCTCGCAAAAATTCCTGCTCAAAAGGATATTGAGACTTGGATTAAAGCAGCCAAAGATCTTTCAGGAGCCCCAGAGAAAAAACCAGCGAAAAAAGATGAACCTAAACCATCACCTATACCTAAAATTGATTATGTACCCATCGAGAAATTTAAGGGAGAATATGGAGAGTATGGCCCCGAATTTTGGAATAATAAATGGGAAACTGCTCCAATCATATACACGGGCAGGGCATTAAGAGCAGAAGCGTACAAAAAACGAATAGATGCAGATGTTAAGTCTTTTATTAAAAAAGATGATGCAATTCTATGGCATGTTATAACACAGGTGGGATTACGGAAAGAAACACCTAATGAAACCGCTTTTGTAATACAAAATTTCGTCTGTAATTTTCTGAAATATAAATACGATGATTTAACTGCAGAGATTGAAGAATTTTGGTTGTTTCCATTTGAGAGTATACAAGCTGAAATAGGAGACTGTGAAGATGGTGCTATACTGATTGCTGCTTTATTGATCAATGCCGGTATCCCAAGCTGGCGTGTAAAAGTAGCTGCTGCAGAAGTGATAGCTGATCCTGTGTTTGCTCCATCGGACACGGAAGTCGGTGGTCATGCTTATTGTCTATATCTTGCAGATCGCCCAGATTCCGATAGAAAATTAGAGTGGGTGATACTTGATTGGTGTTATTTACAGGATCCCGAAATCCCTGTTGGAGAAAAACCCCTAGCTAGGAATGGAGGAACTGAAAGCGCTTATAGGGATGTGCTCTTTACATTTAACGACGAGTTCAGCTGGGCTCAACGATCTCTAGAAATAAGAGAGGGCAGAATAAGTAGGAACAGAACTACCACGAAGGATGAGATAATAGCCCCCTTAGAGGATATTTTAAAACATTTAGCGAACGATGAGTTGCTTAAAGTTTTTAGAAAACTGGGCATTAATATTGAATAATTTTAATTGAAAATTATTTTTTTATTTTCTATTCATTTTCTTTCTCAATGAATAAAGATTCTCCACATTGTGGGCAATAGGCTACTTCTCGACCAATTTCAGCCTCACAATTATTACACATTGTTTTAAACTCAAGTGTTGGAGGAATATTATGCATCACATTTTTGAGGGTTTCGTTAAGAGCTTTTTGTATTTCCGAAATTTTTTGTTTCTGTTCTTTACTAGGAAATGAACGAATGAAAATTGAGGAGAGTTCTACTAAGAAATTCTCAACGAACTTAAGTTGATCGTAATAATTTTTATTCACTTTATATTTTAATAGTTCATCACCTGCTTCAGTTAAAGAATAAACTTTTTTTATTGGTCCTATTGGACTCTTTACTTTTTGTGCCTTTAAAAAGCCATCTTTTTCTAATTTTCTCAATATTGGATAAATTGTACCAGATTGCGCTTCCCATGTACCTGCAAAACTTCTATTTAAATTTTTTATCAAATCATAACCAGAAAGTTGCTTACTATTAAATATTGTCTCAATTATGGTAAATTCAAGAGGAGTAAGCTTACTTTTATGAAGGTTATTAAAAATTTCCTTTTTAATTCTAGATCTCAATTCTTCAATGTCATCTTCAAGATCCAAAAATTTTCCTAGCCACATTTTAAACTTGTTCTAATTTTTTTTTACTTGTTTTTTTCTCATTTTTTCCAGTTCTTTTTCAATTGCGCGTTCTTTTCTTGATTTAAACTTCCTGCCTTCTTCCGGTTTTCCACTAAGATATTGTATATAAAATAATATGTGTAAAATAACAGCTGCACCCCAAAAAATTGCAGGAAAAATGACCCAATAATAAGCTGAAAGTGTTGTAAAATTGATGATAAATAAAAAAAGCATTACAAAAATATATGATGTTAAATGATATATCACTCCACGTTTAGCCATTGGATAAACTCCTCTAGCATATAAAATATATGCTAAGGTGTGCATATTAAAACCTATTAACCATGAAAAAAGGGGGAAAAAAAACCAATAGATTCCTGGTGTAAAGACAAGATTTACGATAATAAGCAATACATTGATTAAGATAAAAACATATGCGTGGATTTTCACAGAAAACCTGAAACTTACTTTCTGTGCTGCTATTTTTCTTAGACTTTCTTCTGAAAATGCGTTATTTTCATTCATAATTTAATTAAATATTTGGGAAATCTAAAATTTAACTGCTTACTTCTCTAAAATAAATTCCAATATAAAAAGTTGTTGTTGATTCTACATACCGTTTATACAAATAAGTAGAGATCCTTTGAAATCTTTAAAATTGAAACAATAACAATTTAATGATATTGAAATTTTAATGGTAGATATATATTTGGTTTTAAAGTTTTACAAGATCTTCAAAAACTGTCACATCTTTAAAATAATACTAATTATATTCGGAATAATAAAATCAAACAAGATGATTAAGAGTAGCAAAAAGTATAAATATCAATTTGTGTAAATTATATAAATTCTGCCCCAAATTATTCCAATAACTTAAACATGTCAACATTATCAGAATACCTTGAAAAGCTAGAAGCATGGGATCAAAAAACTTTTCTAACTATTTATAAAAGTGGTTTTAGTAGAAGAACTAAAAAGTTTGCCATCATTTATAGTTTTCTTGGCTCTTTGTATTTCTGGGGGCTTGTTTGGCTAGCTTGGTTTATTTATGGGTACATCACAAAGGATTATTATCTGTTAGTGCTCTTTACAGGTGGTTTTGAACAAAGTATCATTATTCATAGTATAATACGATATAAAATTATTAGAAGAAATCGTCCATTTATTACCCTTCAAAAGGAAGGTGTGAAAAAACATGATGATTTTATTAGAATTCCTTACATAATGAAAGAATCAGAAAAGCAATCATTCCCTTCGGGGCACGTCACATTTCTATTATTCTTTGGATTTATATTTGCTTATTATTTTTCGGAGTTTTTTTGGATTATCATATCTGTATTTATTGTTTTAGATATTATTATGGCGATTTCTAGATTAATACTTGGAGTACACTACCCTATTGACGTAATTTTTGGATTTGTTTTTGGAGTTTTATATGCTCTATTATTTCTTGGATTTACTTACGAATATTGGATTGTTTTTTATTACTGGTTAGGAGAAACTTTCTCACCAATAATTCATTTTTGGTTATAAATTTTATAAAGCTTTTTATTTTCATAATCATTTTCTGCCATTATTATGAATATGAGAAACAGCTCAGAAGATTCTGAAGAAAAAACTGGTTTTCTAATATTAATAAAAAGACTTTGGCCACATTTTCTTATCTATAATTCTTATGCTTTTACAGTTTCTGCTTTAATTATCAATATCGTGATTGCTGCATTTATTATGTGGCCCGGTGATGGTCTTTTAGCTTTTGAACTTCATGCTGGCGAGTTAGGAATTTTAACAGGAACTTCAATCTACATAATTGCTATTTCGGGTATTTTATTTGGAGCATTAGCCGATAAAATATCTCGCATAAAATTAATGGCATTTGTAGAATTTATTTATGGTATCGGTCTGTTTTTTAATGGATTTGTACCAGAGGGTCAGGGTCAAACAACATATATTTTTTTCTTAGTCTTTAGCTTGGTTAGAGGCTTTTCAATCGGAGGCATCTGGCCTCTTATTACTTCCCATGCTAATGATTCAACGGAAGATAAAGAGCGATCTCAATTTTATGGCGCTATGCAAGGATTTTTTCAACTGTTTCAAATTGTAGGAATGGTAGTTTCAGCGATATTATTTGAAAATAATTACTGGAGACAATATTTCGTGATAATGGGAATTATAGCACTATTTTTTGGATTAATAATATTGATAAGAGGAAAAGAGCCAAAAAGGGGTGCAACGCGCAAAGAATTAAAAAGCGTCCTTTCAAGTGAAAAAGTTGTGTATGAATATAAATTAAATAAAGAAACAATAAAATCAACGATATTTAAGCCTACAAACTTAATCGCATTCTTCGAAGGCATTTTTACTACAATATTATTGGCTGTTCCTGATTTTCTACTTATTGCATATTTAACAAGTCCTCCTCATAATATTTCTCCTCTTGTAGTAGCACTATATCTAATAATATTTGGATTGCCAGGAGGTTTAATTGGTTCTTTTGCTTTTGCCAAGGTTTCTGATCGATTAGCTAAAAAAAATATCAAATACCGAATTTATATGATAGTTTTGTCAGCCATCATTCTATTTACTGGTTTTATATTTTTCTTTACTCTACCAATTCCAAACATGACTATTGAACAAGGAAGTAGCATCATATTTATATTCTCACTTCCAACTTTTTGGATACTAGGTCTGATAATGTTTATAGGACGTTCTTTTGTTGGTCTCTGGAATATAAATCAACCACCTGTATTGCAAGAAATAAATTTACCTGAAGCTCAAGGAAAAATTTCATCAGCAAATCAATTTTTAGAAGCGATTGGAAGTGGGACAGGTCCAATAATTGCAGGAATTGTTTTAATGACATTTAATCAAAATTACCAATTAACAGTTTTAGTAACATTAATTTTAGGTATAATGGGTGCTCTTTTATGGCTACTTGCTACTATATGGATAAATGATGATGTAAATCGTGTTTCCGCTATTTTGAAACAACGAGAAACCGAATTAAGCAATAAATCTAAAACAGATTAATCAATTGAGAAAACCTATTTAAACCACAAATCTTTTTTTCTGTACTTTATTTTCCTAATCACTAAAATGCGGTTAACTTTTAGAAATGAGAAAAAAGAATCAGTACCGGATCATCAAAAGTTCACTTCAGATTTCAATTCAGTAATATTTATTGTGGTTTGGAATTCACTAGGTTTTTTTTTTATTGAATATATTATGGCCTACTTAATTAAACAAGTTTTGAATTACCCCGCTAGTTATCTTGGATTATTTTTTTCTATTATCACTTTTGGAGGTTTAATCAGTTCAATTTTTATTGGTTATTTAACTGATCGCTTTTCTAAGCGAATTTTGATAATGATTGGTTCTTTTGGGAGAGGTTTATCCTATTTGGGGCTCTATTTTTCTATAATACTGGAGTCTCTAATAGGAATGTATATTAGTGCCTTTATCTTAGGTTTAGGAGCGTATATTTTCTGGAATCCGTTAGATTCTATAATTTCTGAAAAGTCTTCAAAATATCATCGATCTTCTGCCTTTGGAAAGAGGAGATTCGCCTTGGGCATTGGAATGGTGCTTGGAACAGTCGTTGGGTTCATAATATTTAGTTTAGCAAATGTATTTACACCAAATAATGCTTTTTTTATATATGGAGCGATTCCTGTGTTTGGGATCTCAAATTTTTATGCAGGGATTCAATTCTCACGGAAAGTAGATGAAGAAAAAAAATTTGTATATCCTGAGAGTAATAATGATTCTCTATCAGAGCCGGAATTAGAGAATTCCACAGAATCTTCAAAAACATCACCAAATTTTTTATTTTTTTTAGGAATTATAATATTGTTTGCGGGTTTTCTTTTGAGTGCTGTTAATTATGGATTTTATCGACCTTTTATTCAACCTTATGTACTTGAAAATATTAATAGTAATGCAGAATTAGTTGCATGGTTCTACTTGCCAACAGCGTTACTAGGCGCCCTTATAGCACCTAGATTAGGCACAATTGCAGATAAAATTAATCCATATCTAACTATTGCAATTGCGAGTTTACTGGGAGGAGTAGTAACTTGGTTGATTATTAATTCGGGAAGTTTATGGTTTTTTGCTATTTTACTTGTAGTTGATAATACAATAATGCTAACTGTAAGTTTCGTGTTTATAAATTTCCTCAGTCGTGTTTCTATTAAAAACCGTGGAAAAATCTTCGGTTTAATTACCCTTTTTGAATCTGTTGGGATGATGATAGGGCCATTCTTAGGAGGAATAGTGTATGATACCATTAGCCCCCAAGCACCCTTTATCATTTCAATTATAGTTGAGTGGTCGTTAATATCTTTCTTTATTATTGGGATATGGATTCTCAATCCACATTTAGTAGAATCTATACAAGATAATAAAAAGAAATAATGTAAAATAAAAACTTTTTTATTGACTCAATCAATACCAATCTACAAACTCGTCTAAGGGGCGTCGTTTTCTTTCTTTCTCATATGCTTTTTCTCGGGCTTCATCAACTATCCCAATCGCTATGATCCCCATTAACTCGAATTTATCCTTCGAAAATTTAAAAATTTCATTAACCTCTTCCTTTCGACCTATAATCTCACCAATCCATACGGCACCAAGATCTTCTTGTGTATGAACCCCCAATAATATATTTTCCATGAATGCTCCGATTGCTTGAATATCTTTTACTCTATCAAACCCTCTTTCAAGATCCAGAAATATTACTAGATTAACATATGCGTCTTCTATAATTCCCCCATGTTTAGAAAGTTCCGAAAGCATTCTTTTAACAGTGGGATGAATTACTACACAAACTCGCCAAGGTTGACTATTATTTCCAGAAGGCGCCCATTGAGCACATTCTATAATATTTAGAATCGTTTCTTTATTAATTTTTTGATAAATAAAGTTTCTAGAACTTTTCCTCTGTTTGATGAACTCTATAAAATCATTTTTAATAAGATCCATATTTTAACAATTGTTAAATATAATAATAAAAACTTTTCCCAACCCACTATGTTTTCTAGGTATTATGTAGATATTCATCACGATATTTCTTCTATTTATGTTCATAAGAAATTATTATAAGAGTGAATATTAGAATATTAGAACCTTTATAGAAACAAATATCGAGGTTATATTATGGGGAAGCTATGGGGAAAAAAGGATGATAATGAACTTTTAGGTTCACCACAAGAAACAATGGGATTTTCAAAAGAATACTCTTCATTGCTTCAAAATTTTATCATAAGAAAATATGATTTTACTAATCCTA
>JAHQWK010000002.1 GCA_029856145.1 Promethearchaeia archaeon | reverse complement strand
GGTCCAGGCCAAATTTTTATCCCTTTATCTCTTGAAGATAACGTAATTGCCATATAATATCACATTTTTAGATTTTCTATAATTTTTCAAATGTTATTTTATTAAAAAATATTTTCTAAAATTCGTCTATAATAGATTATTTTTATTAGATTTACATCTGCTAAATATCTTACATCTATTATCAATTAGTTTAAGAAGCTCTATCTTTTTCTTAAATACATCTGGACTAAAACTATCTTTCTAAATAACCTTCATAAAAAGATGTGAAATATGAAAAGAGAAGAAAAAAGAGGATTAAGGATTTTAAGATTTGTCATGGTATATTTCTCTTTTCTTTGTAGTGATCAGGGCTACTAAGTATTCGAAACACTCCTATTTAAAGCCCAATAAATTTCTCAATTTAAGAATATTCCCTTATTTAATAATAGATTGTCCATTAATAAAATCATTTTAAATAAAATTCTATTGTTTTAATCAGATATTTTTCTCCCGTAGCTCTATATATGGCCAATGCCATAATACCACTTCCTAAAAAAAGGGATAATGCTTTTTTTACATTTTTGGCAAAGACTTTAAAAGCTCAATTTCATATAAATATAATATTTCTTCTCAATAATTTGGGAGGAGAGATTTGAAATCCAAAAAAAGATATAGGAGTTGATATAAATGGTTAAAGATATTTCCAAGTTTATAATAGATGGAGAAGAATATTCTATTTCAGAAGATCGAAAGCAATATATAGGGCCAAAGAAGAAATTTACAGCAGAAGATTTTAGGAAAGAAAAAGGAGGAAAAATACAAGTAATATATGTACCGCGTGAAGCAGCTGAAGATGGAACTGCGTTTGGTTTTTCTGATGAAGAAAAACTGGAAAAATGGTTGAAAGATACCAATAGGTTTGATGAATACCAAAAAATGAAAGAGCTAGAAAAAAAATTGAAGAGAAAAAGAACCCCTGAAGAAGATGAGGAAATAAAGCAATATCAAATGAAGGAGGTAAAAAGAGCTAATCAAAAGTATAAAAAATTTTTGGAGCGACATAACCTTAAGCCAGGCGAACTAAAAAAGAGAAGAGAAATTTTAGAAGATCATGATCCACATTTTAAATTCAAATCACATAGTTTATATCTCTTTGATGGTGTTATGTATATGCCACCATGGGTTTTTGTAGTACTTCCAGGAGGACACTCTTATTGTGGCATAAGGTATTCCAGAGCTTATCCAAATCTTGGTTATTGCAAAGATATATTTGGTAAAGGCTTTGATAACAGAGCATCTTCACTGATAATTGACTGTGCAAGCTATGGCAAGCTATTTACTGATATAAATTATGGTGGGGCGTGGATGTATTTTGCGACTCATGTACCTACTTTAGATTTTGCCACGCATAGTTTCAATAACTCATTTTCTTCAGCAATAGTCTACTAGTGCAATGAAAATTAGTTTATTAATAATAAATTCATCTTATTTTTTTTTTAACTTTCATTGTAGAATTTATAAAGTGTTAAACTAATTTATAATCTAATGTTTTAATCAGATATTTTTCACCACTAGCTCCATTTATAACCAATGCCAACCTATTCTCTAATTGCGTAAGCATTTGTCGCTCTGTAGGATCTTCAGAAAAAAGAGTATTATTTGGAAAGTCTTCCCTAAAAATGATTTTTATGCTTGGTTGAGAAGTCGCATCCTTAAACAAGTTATCAGGAGATTGATCAGCAATAACAAACCCTACTCCTCGGCTTCGATATTCTTTCAATAGCTCAGAAAATATTTTTGCCATTTGTTCTTTCATGATAAAATCAGCATCGTCACTGTTTGTAGTAATAGGCTTTTCCAAAATAGCATGAGCCTCGTCAATAACAATAAGATATTTTAGCTCCTCAGCTTCGCTATCTTTTGTAACAGATCTTACAAGCTGAAATATTGCATTTACTATCAGCATTTTTACAAATTTACTGCACATGGATAAATCAAGGAAGATATTTTTACCGTTTAACCAATCATCAACCCATTTTGGCAGATTCTCAGTTATTTTTAATACATTCTGGACTTTTACTTCATTAAAAACATTCATTCGGTTTCTGAAAACTTGTAATAAATTAGCTTGTTCTTCAGGGCCATAGGGATTATTCTTAATGTAAGTCTCTACACCTCTTAGCAAACCTATAAAAAATTCAGGCACCTTATCTTTTAATTCTAAAAAACCTATTTCAGTACGATAGATAATCTTTTCAAACACATTTTTCAATCCTAACGACGCACAAATATATGTAGCTGTTTCTTGCAAACGTTTTTTAAGAGTTTCTTTTTTAGTTTGAATAAAATAAGGTATATGAAAATCATCATCAGAATATTTTACCTTATCAAAATTATGATAGAAAATCTCTTGAGATTCCTTAGCAACATTCAGAACTAAAATCCCTACATTTTTTGATTTTTCAGCAAGTTCTTGTATGAATCGAGCAAGAAAATAGGTTTTACCACTACCAGACTTCCCGAAAATAGCTAAATCTTGAGGAAGCTTATTAATTGGAACAAAAGTTTCATGTTTTGTTATAACACCATCTTTTATATGATGTCCTACTGTTATCGCTCTTTTCTTAAACTTTTCATGGATATCAATATACCTAACATTTTCATTTTTCAAAATAGGAAGTCTTGGTAATGGCAGATTCTCTGGAAAATCAAAATTCACATCTTCTTGTACAAAATTTCTCAAGGATTCATGACTGTCATTAAACACACTCCCTTCCAGTATATTTCGATATGAAACATCAGACGGATTAACAACCCTCGCACGATCCCCCATTTGGTTTTCAATATCCATCGCCAGAAATTGTATTGTACCCTCAAGTTTTAATCTATCCTCTACATTTGAATTGTTCAAATCGCATTTTATAAAGACCCTTATATTAAATAAATTAGATTGCTCTTGAGATTTCTCTGTACGAGGTTCTCTCTGCCATAAGATAATTAACTGCGAAGTGTGGCTTGTTTTATGATAAAAAGCACTAATAAACCTTTCAATTATATTGATTTTGTTCTTAATATACCCCATGGGAAGTATAATTTCAAATAATTGACTCTTTTTCAATATATCTTGGTTGTCTTTTCTTATTGGCTTCGCTTCAACATTTCCATCCAACCCAATAAATTTAAAACGCAAATTAGAAAGCCACGCATGACCTAATTTGATTGCTTCCATTTTTGAGAGTACCTTAGTGAAAAATACAACCTCTATATTATCATTTGCAGTTAATTCGAGACCGTAAACTCCTGGAGGGTCTACCCCAAACGGATCATAGAGAAAGGACCTAAGATCCTCATGTTTTTGATAAAAAGGAACAGCCGTTTCTGGAATTTCTCGAGGTCTAAATGGTTCTGGAGCTTGTGTTATCTGAATGCGAGCCTGCCAAAATAATTCCTCCTCTCTAATGCTAATACTATGCTTCTCCTCCATGTTCACCAGTACCATATTCCTCATCTCTCGCTTCATAATCCTTACTCCCTTCACGTGAGTGATCATCAATTCCTTCAAAATCTTTTCCCCCCTCTTCATTGTCTTCATCAATGCCCCTTAAATCATCAGATTCATTCTCAGATGACTTGTCAATACCATTATAATCAGAATTTAAGTTAGAAGTACCAGCATCGGAATAATTATCAATTCCATCATAATCTTTTCCACTTGTATTTTCATGTGGTTCTGGGCGTTCCCAATTGTCCATACTCCTATCTTTTACAACTATTGTTTTACCTACGTAATAATCAACCCATCCTCTCTTACTTAGTTCATTCATTCTATCTAAAAAATCCTCATGTGCTTTAATATGCTCTTCTATCATCTCTTGATCTGAACGTTTACCTGGTGGGAGCCCGCTTGTCTCTAATCTTTGTTCATTATTCGCCTCTTCAGGAGTATCTTTGGCCTTGATTATAGAAGACTCATGTGCGGTTTCAGTTGCTGATTCTTCTTTGGTATCCTCTTTATCATCTTCAGAAGATTTCTCAGAGTTATCTTCAATAGACACCTCACTCTTTTCCTCATCAGATTCCTGATTAGGAACTTTAATATCAGACTCTTCTCTGGACTCGTGTGCTGAACCTTTTAGACCATTTTCTGATACTGGAGTATCATCTTGTTTCTCACTACTTCTGTCCTCGATATCCTTAACAACATCATCAAGATTTTTATCTTGTAGATATTCCTTTGCCCCAGTATAATTTCTTACTCCATGCTCACCTAACATCTCTTCTATCTTGTTATTCACTGTTTTTGCATCCATTCCATATTTCATATCAATCTCATTTTTCTGTAAGTTTTGGATATCTTCTAAGAATTCTCGCTTATTAGAGATTTCAGTCTTTCCCTCATATTTATGGGATTGATCACTCAATCTTTCATTTATATCCTTTACAACTTTATCGAGATTCTTACCCTCAAGATATTTTTTCGCCTCTGTATAATTCTTAACCCCATGCTCACCTAACATCTCTCGGATTCTTTTATTAACAGTTGTCCTATTCATATTGTATTTGGTATCGATATCTTTTCTTTGCATATTTTGAATATCTTCCAAAAACTCTCGTTTATTTGAGATTTCCTTTTTTCCCTTAAAATCCTGGGATTGAGTCTTCATATTCTCATTGATATCTTTTAACACATTATCTAGATTTTTATTTTCAAGATATTTTTTAGCTTGAGAAAAATTGTTTATTCCATGATGTCCAAGCATTTCTTTTATTCTATCATTGATGCATTTACCATCCATATCATGTTTTAGGTTCAAATCCTTTTTTTTCATCTCTTGAATATCTTTTAAGAATTCTCCTTTATCTTGGATTTCTCTCTTTCCTTGAACTTTAGCTTTGAACTGTCTTTCTCGAAATTTAACAGTTTGCCAATTATTTTTTACTCCTCTACTTACATTTTCTTGATATTTCTGATCTTTCCATTTTTCTGAAAGTGATTCACTCATCTTCTCTAAAGTCTCTGGATTTCTTGCTATCTCTTGATTTACCTCAGCCATCTTATCAAGCCATTCTGGATCTTTTGCTCTTTCTCGCCTTTCATTTATCTGTTTGTTCTGATATTCAAGATCCTCTTGCCATTTTTCTGTTCCTCTTTTACTTAAGTATTCTTTTAGTGCCTCACTTAATCTACCTCCTCGACCTCCCTCTCTCATATTATAGCCTTTATCTGGATTCATTGTGTCATATTTTATTATATAATGATCCTCTTTTTCATCCAATTCCTCTTGATTATTTGCTACATCTTCTACTTTTAATTCAAAATTTTCTTCACCATGTTTAATAACAGCATTTTCTATGTAACGAAGTTTTTCTCCCCTTTTTTGTTTGGCATAGCCCTCTCGAATCTCTTCATTCCAACGTTCTTCTATAGGTATCTTATCATCTGCCCATCGACTTGTAACGGTTTGTCCAATATAATTTTTTCCATTCTGAATATTAGTTGCTCGATATATATAACCATACGGAGATTCTTTTTCTTTAACCATTTTTAATTTAATGTCTTTTTTTAAACTATGTCTAAAAAAAAGTATTTAAACATCATTTGTTAAGGAAAACTCCATATAATGCCATCAAGTAAAGGGATTTTTGTTTAAATAGATACAGACAAAATACTAGTAAAAAAATAAAAAAAAAGAGTTGATGTCAAATAACAGATAATCAGACAGAAGAAAAAGTAAACCCACCTTATATGAGTATTGATGAAATTATCAATTTGTTAGTAGAAGTGAGAGTAGATTTAACTGCATTAAAAAAATCCGTGACCTCAAAAGATATAAAAGAACAACTTAAATGGGCAATCAACGGAATCGATATAGTTGGATGTGAATTAACCCAAAATATTGCAAAAATTTTAAAAGAAAAATAGAAAGAAAAAATAAATTAAATAAAATAATTGATTTTACATAAGACCTGGGGGCATACCCATTCCACCGCCCATCCCCGGGGGCATACCCATTCCACCGCCCATTCCTCCACCAGGAGGCATTGGAGGCATTGCGGATTTAGCAGAGGCAATAACATCATCTATGCGTAATATCATTGACGTTGCTTCGGTAGAGCTTCTAATTGCTTGAATTTTAACTACGGTTGGTTCGACGACGCCAATTTTGAACATATCATCAACAACATCTCCCGTATCTAGGTCAGTTCCCGCGAATTTATTTCCTTTTTGATGAGCTGTTCTTAAATTCATGAGTGCATCAATTTGATCAAGGCCCGCATTTTCAGCGAGGGTTTTTGGGATTATATCGAGTGAATCGGCAAATATTTCAACAGCAAGTTGTTCACGTCCACCTAGAGTAGAGGCAAATTTTCTTAATTGGATAGCAGTCTCAACCTCTGGAGCGCCACCACCACCTACAAGTTTTTGGTCTTCGACGACATCTCTTACTACGCAAAGTGCATCATGAATAGCTCTATCAACTTCATCAATGATAAGTTCAGTTCCACCTCTTATAAGGATTACAACAGATTTAGGGTCTTTACATTCTTCGATGAAAATCCATGAGTCGTTCATGATTTTTCGTTCTTCTACCAATCCTGCCCATCCAAGTTTTTCAGCGGTAATATCATCAAGATTCGTAAAAATCATTCCGCCGGTGGCTTTTGCGAGTTTTTCAATGTCAGATTTCTTAACACGTCTTACTGCCATGATTCCTGCTTTAGAAAGGAAGTGTTGAGCCATATCATCAATTCCTTTTTGGCAGATTACAACATTTGCTCCAGAATTTTCGATTTTTTCGACCATTGTTCTTAGCATACGTTCTTCTTCATCCAAAAATTGCTGAATTTGCTCTGGGCTAGTGATTTGAAGTTTAGCATCAAATTCAGTTTTTTCAATTTCGATAGCTGATTGAAGTAAAAGGATTTTTACATCTTTTACGCTTTTTGGCATACCAGGGCTTACAACTTCTTTATCTAGGATAATACCCTTGATTAATCCAGTATCGTCAATTGAATCTCCTTCTTTCTTCTGAATTTGGACTTTATCAATATCAGCAATCCATTTTCCATCATCAGATTGTTCAGCAATAGCTACAATTGCATCCATACAAATTTGAGCTAATTTCTCTTTTGATTCTGAGACAATCTTACTGGACATACAAGTCATAGCAGCGTTTTTTAAGCCTTCTTTATCATCAATTCCACTTTTTACTGATATGCGGTCTAAAATTTCAATTGCTTTATCAGCAGCTTTTCGAAAACCTTCAGTAATTACAGTTGGATGAATTTTTTGTTCTAAAAGTTTTTTGGCTCTTTTTAATAATTCTCCTGCTAGAATCACTGATGTGGTTGTTCCATCACCAACTTCAGAATCTTGAGTTTTTGCAACTTCGACCATCATTTTTGCGGCTGGATGTTGTACATCAATTTCTTTTAAAATGGTTGCTCCATCGTTGGTAATGACAACATCACCAAATTGGTCAACAAGCATTTTATCCATACCCATAGGGCCTAATGATGTACGTATCGCTTCAGCGATAACGATAGCAGCAGCGATATTATTTTGCATAGCATCTCTGCCGCGTTGTCTCTCTGTACCTTCTCTCATTATTAATACGGGTGTTCCGCCTAATTGTGCCATTATTTTTCACTTTTTGTTAATTTAATTATTGAATAATTTTTTTAATATTTATTTTCTTTATATAGATCTCTAAGTCATAAAATTAAAAAAGTTTACGAATTTAGAAATCTAAAATATCATATAATCAAATTTTATAATTATTTGATTAAATAATCAGAGATTTCTCTAAAAAGAATACGATATTAAATTATTTAGTGAGTTCTCTTCGCTTTAATCGAAGATCTTTCCCACGGCATCTTCTACACTTCTTTGCTCTAACTGGATTTAGTGCTCCACACCTTCTGCATATTGATTTTTCCAACAAATGGTATCTGGCTATTCTGCGTTTCACAGGGTCGTCAATCGGCATTTTCTTGAGCCTTTCTTTTTTTCCAGTTTCTTAGTATTAAATTTAGAATTTATAAAAATAAGAATACTTTCTAAAACACATAATTCAAAATAAAATTTTTGTTTAGAACATTGTAAAATATAATAAAATTAAAATTCTATAATTAATAGATCTATTCATACTTTACATTATGGAAGATTAGTTGAGTTAACGTGCCAAGAGAAATTTTTGATCAAGAAAAGTTTCTAGAGATTTCTGAGTTTGCAATTCATTGTCGAGTTAAGCGTTTAAAGGAATTTGTGAAATTAAAATTAAGAACTAAGAAGACTCTTTATACTTATAAAACTGATCCAGCAAGTGCAGAAAGATTACTGAGAAATATTAGTTGTGATATTATAGAATTATAAAATCCCATTTAAATTAATTTCCTTTAATTTATTCTACTAAAATTTTCGGAGATTGACTTACTCCAAGGATTATTTTGAAAATCGTTTATATATAGAAGTTACTACTCATTAAACCCTGTTTTTGAAAAAGATAATTATAAATTATGTTGTAATTTTTTATTTTTAAGATAAATTATAAAAAATGTAATTTAAAGATGATTCAAGCACTTTACATTTTTCAGAGTAAATCAAAAGACCTTTTGTACAATAAAAGTTTCCAAAGTGATGAAAAATTAGAGATGTTTGATTCATTCTTCTCTGCGCTACAAACATTTGTGTCAGAACTTACAGAAAGCAGTACAGAATCATTGAATACGATTGAATTGGGCAAATATTTTGTAATAATTACTCGAATTGCAGAAATATTATCTGATTTAGTTATAATTACTGATAAGGAAGACATAAAAGAAGTCCAAAAGTTAATTCCTAAAATAAATGAAATTATATTTAATCATCAAGATTTATTTATTAATTGGGATCGTAAACCAGAAAAACTTGAAATGTTTGATTTAAAAATTATTCAGCTAATTCTTACAGATAAAAAATTAATTGCAGGATCATCCCTAACAACTGATCAGAGTACACTTTTAAAATCAATTTGGGAACAGAAGGGGACTTTATCTGAGCAATTAAGAGAAGATTTGTTAAAAGAAAGAGAAGATCTTAGCCTTCAATATTTAATTGAACAAAACTTTATCAAGAAATATGAAATTTCAAAGAAATTGATAGAGATCTCAGAAAAACTTCATGATGATGAGAAATTTATTGAGTATCAAACAGAATCAAAATCTCTTAAAGATGAGATTAAAGATCGAAAAATAAGATTACAGTATTATTTAGATAAAGTTAAAGAGTCATTGGATTATTCTAAATATGCTGAAACTTATTCATATCTTTATTCCTTTTGTATAAAACTTGAAAATTTTGCTGACCCTAATTTTATATTAAAGTATAAGACTCTCGCAAAAAGTTTACTCAACAGAGACAAAATACCAAAAGAGGAGTTTAAACAACATCTTCAAGAAATCTCAATAATTGAGCAAGAAATAAATGAATATCTATCATTAGGCTTATAAGAATATACTATAAATTCAAAAATGAAGTGTTTTTAGTTATATTCTTCTTTTTTATGAGATTGGTTTAATTCGTAGGATTCAATTGTTTATAAATGTAATATTTAAGAGACTTTATGAAAAAATTAATTAACAATTTTTAATAGATCTCAATTGTAGCACTCTATATCAAGATGATATATTGGAAATATGTAAAACATGAAATTTTTAACCTGGTTTTAAACCAATGAAAAATCTTCCAGCAGATAAAACGTGTATAAATTCCGGCTTTTTATGTACTAATTGTCAAGCTAGACTTGATTCTGGAGAAATAACTGAATTTGAGATTGATATGGCAAAAGATTTGCTTCAATTAGAGGAAGAAGAGGAGCGATTTGCGTTCCTTAGAAATATTTCATTTCATAAAGCGATTGATTATGAAGATTTAATAATATTGGTAGTTGGGAAGAAAGATAAATTAAAAATAAAACCAGATTTGATTACATGGATTAAAGAAACATATGAAATTGATGAGTTAATCTTTATTGAAAAAACAAATAAACCTCGCCCAGTTGTAGAAGCTTTAATCAATCCCTATAAACTAAAATCTTTAAATGAAATTTTTTTAGCTACTGGTGACATTCAATTCAGAGCTGTCCTTTGGGATGATGATAGAGAAAAGTTATTATTTACTAAAGAAGAACTTGAAGAACTGATTTATGAATTGACGGGAAATATTACTAGAGTAGAATTTCAATAATCAATAAGTTTATTTAGCTAATTTCTTAATATTTACTAGGATTATCGTGGAAGAATATAAACAAGTTATTTTAGTTAGAATAGATTTGAAAATGGGCACCGGGAAAAAATGTGCGCAGTCTTGTCATGCTAGTGTGTCCGCCTCTGATTTTGTCCGAGTCCAAAATAAAACAATATGGAAGAATTGGAAGAATTCAGGGCAAAAAAAGGTTGTACTTAAAATTCAAACTATGGATCAATTAAAAGAATTATTAATCAAACTTGATTCCAATGAAATTCCATATTTTGTTGTTAGTGATGCGGGATTAACTCAACTAACACCAGGTACTACAACTGCAGTTGGTATTGGGCCTGTTTTATCGACAAAGATTGATAAAATTACGGGAGATTTAAAATTATTATAATATTAAAAGTATAGGATAAAAAATTGTCTGATCGAGAAATAGATTCTTATATTTTTATAAATGATGATGAAAGAGAAGTAGAAAAGTTTGTAGGAATTGAAGCTTTTGCCACAAGCAAAATTAGGGGAATTAAGGGAGAATACAAGAAAAATTTTAAGGATTTTATCGTTAAAGAAATTATAAATAATGGAAAAATCCTTAATATAAAGGAAGATTATACGATCACCACTTTTTCAGAGGATTTAAAGGATAAATTTACAATTTTTAATTTGATAAAAGTTAACCGGGATACTTTTAACGCCATAGGAAAAATTAGTAAAGCCTTAAAAATTCCTTATGATCTATTTAATTATTCAGGGTTAAAAGATAAAAATTCCATTTCAGTTCAACGAGTTTCTATAAAGGGAAATTATATCGAAAAATTAAGAAAATTAAAAATAAATGACATCTTTATTAGAAGTATACATCCAGCGAGAAAACCAATTAAATTAGGAAGTCATCGGGGAAATAATTTCACAATTGTCTTAAGAAATCTAGTACCTAACAAGAATTTAAAAAGCAATATTGAGAAATTTATAAAATTCCTAAATGAATTTGGATTTCCTAACTATTTTGGGCTTCAAAGATTTGGAAATTATCGACCAAATTCACATATAGTTGGACGTAGTCTTCTGGAAGCTAATTTTAAAAAGGCTTTTGAAGAAATCGTATCAACCACATATTCAACTGAGTCTTTAGAATCAAAAATAGTTAGAAGAGAATTTAGACATACTGGAAATCTTGAAAAAGCTTATGGGGAATTTCCGAAAAATTTGACATATGAAAGAAATCTGATCAACTGTTTAATTAATAATCCAGAAGATTATGAGGGTTGTATCAAAACATTACACTCTGATTTGATAAAATTATTAATTAGTTCTTTTCAATCATATTTATTTAACAGAATGTTATCAATAAGAGTTGAAAAAGGTCTTCCTTTATTTAAACCTGTAAGGGGGGATGTTATTAGTATATTAGACGACTATAATGGAAACATCACTCCCGTAAAATACATTTATGGGAATTCTTATGATAGTTATTTAAATAAAGCATTAAATCTGAATCGTGCAGCAATAATAATCCCGATTATCGGTACAAATACTAATTTAGATGAATTTCCATTAATGAAATTATTATTTGAAGAAATTGCAAAACAAGAAAATATCAATAAAAATATTTTCTCCAGTAAAATAATCATGGAAACAAAATTTAAAGGTTCTATTAGGGCGATGACGGTTAAACCAACCTCGCTAAAAATCTTAGAATTTACAAATGATGAACTTAATCCTGGAAAGCATAAAGTCAAAATAGAATTTTCACTTCAGAAGGGAAGTTATGCAACAATGTTAATTAGAGAGCTTATAAAATAATATTAATCTCAAAGTTTTTTGTTATTTCAATTCCAAAAATGTCAATTGTCTTTACTACTACACGATAATTGCCAGGTTCATTATAGTGATAAGAGTCTGATTTTAAGCTTATTATTCTACTTTTAGGAGTTCTGTAGGAAGTCCAAATGTTTTTAAAAACATTATTTTTGTACTCAAAATCAATAGCCCAATAATCAATCCAATCAGAGAATGATTTTACACTTTCTTTAACTTTGTCCAATATTAAATTTGTAAAAGGAATTTCATAATTGAGCAATTCTATCTCAATTTCATTTCCATTTTGGTGTATTTTTACATTAAAATTTGGAGTTTCTTTAATTTCAAGTCTTTTCTCCTTATCTATAGCTTGTCTTAAAAATATTATAGGAATGGAATCCATTTCCTTCTTTTTTTCAATCGCTAAGATTTTAAAAGATCTCGGCTCTCTTTGGTATTTCTTTTTCCAATTCAAAATATCATTACTTTCACTTAAACTTAGAATTCTTTTCTTTATCATATGGATTGCATGTTTATTTGAATCACACCCAATCCAACGCCTTCCTAATTTCTCTGCTACAGCTAATGTGGTACCTGAACCACAAAAAAAATCAGCAATAATATCGCTTTCATTTGTAGAAGCTAAGATAATTCTTCTTATAAGACGTTCTGGTTTTTGAGTAGAAAAACCTTGATATTCTGATGTATTTGCCCTTATGTAAGGTATATCATTCCAAACATCTCTAGGGAAGATTCCATCTTGTTCTACATAAACCTTTCTAGATAATTTTTTTCCATTATGGCTTCCACCACGGTAATAAAATACTCCATATTCATCTTTCTTCAAAGCATTTTTAACACGATTTGAATATTCCATATAAATATTTGGATCATCATTAAAAATGTAATCATCAGAATTTGAATAGAAAAGAATAGTATCATAGGATCTAATAAAAAAACGCCTTGTCTTAACTGAGGCAGCAGGATAAGCCCAAACTATTTCATTTCTAAAATTCTCATTTCCAAAAATCTCATCCATTATTAGTTTTATATAATGGGAATTATGCCAATCTAAATGTACATATATGGAACCATTACTAGCTAATAATTCTTTCATTAAAAGAATTCTTTCATACAAGAAGTCCAAATAAGAGTCTAATCCTTCACTCCACTTATCTTTGTAGGCGATATTATCAAGAGTTTTTCCACCTTCGCCTATTTGAATCTTGAGATTAAAATCTCCTCCTGTGGCAAACGGAGGATCGATATATATTAGAGAGATTTTTTTTCTAAATTCTTTTAATAGTGATTTCAGTACTAACTTATTTTCTCCCCAAATAAGCAAATTTTGCCATTTTTCTTCCAATTTAAAGTCAATTCCAAAAGGAGGATAAATGTCAGTAATATGAAAAAGATTAGTCTCTTGCTTAGCTAAAAGAATATCATTTCTTTTTTTTTTACCATTCCATTTCAACACAACCATAAATAATAGATAGGAAGGAAAAAATTTAATTTTTAATTTAAATTTTAGAATTATAATTTCTTTGAAAAAAATTATAAGATGATACGAATATATGCTAGATGAACTAGGAGATTGGAGAAAAACTCATTACACTAAAGACATTACCCCAGATTTAGCTGGTAAAGAAGTAATTTTAGGAGGATGGGTCCGAAATTTTAGAGATCTTGGTGGTTTAAAGTTTATATCACTACAAGATAAATATGGTGAACGTCAAATAACTATAAAAAAGGGAGTTATTTCTGATGAGATTTTTGAAAAATCGAAAGTTAGCTATCAATATTGTATAATGATTAAAGGAATTGTGAAAGCGTTCAAAGATGCACCAGGAGGAGTAGAAATTATTCCATCTGAAATAAAAATATTAAATACCACCCCTGATAAGCTGCCTATAGACATGACTGGTGAAACAGTATCAGAATTAGACCTTAGGTTAAATAATAGAGCTTTAGATCTTAGATCACTCAAAAATCAAGCTATTTTTGAAATTAGAGGAGAATTGCTTAGATCTATTAGGAAATTTTTGTTCGAAAGAAATTTTACTGAAATAACTACACCCAAAATAATAGCTTCTGCAACCGAGGGGGGTACTGAGTTATTTCCTATTATCTATTTTGAGAAAGAGGCATTTCTTACTCAATCCGCCCAATTATATAAAGAACAATTGAGTGGGGTTTATGAGAGAGTTTTTGAAATAAGTGATTGTTTCAGAGCTGAAAAAAGTCGCACAAAAAGACACATATGCGAAATTTTTACTTTAGATGTTGAAATTGCATTTTCACCAATGGAAGATGTTCTTAAAATATTGGAAGAAATGGTTCATAATGCTATTAAAGATATCACTGAAAATCAAATGTCTGCATTAAAATATTTAAAGGTAGATAAACAAACAGTTATACCAGAGATCCCTTTTCCAAGGTATAAGTATGAAGAAATCATTGCTTTAATTAATAAAAGATTTTCATTTGACATAGAGTTTGGAGAAGATATTTCTACTGAGGCATATAGAAAATTAGGTAAAGAACTACCTGGATATTATTATATTACTCATTGGCCAATGTCTATTAAGACTTTTTATATTATGCCTTCAAAAAATCCTAAGTACAGTGAATCATTTGATCTGCAAAAAGGTATGTTAGAATTGACTTCTGGAGGTACCAGAGTTCACAATAAAGAACAATTGATAAAAGCCCTTGAAGAAAAAGGTCTTAACCATTTAGCATTTACTTCACATCTTAATGCATTTGATTATGGAATGCCACCACATGCAGGCTTCGGCCTTGGAATTGACAGGTGGTTAACAGTATTATGTGGATTAGATGATATTCGAGAAGTAGTAATGTATCCTAGAACACCCGATCGATTAACACCCTAAGTGTAATAATAGAAAATATTTGAAAAAAATGACGGATGATTTTATTCAAGCTTACATCAAGGCTGGAAAAGCAGTTATAGCTGCTAAAAAATTAGCTAAAAAACTAATAAAGCCAGGAGAATCCTTTTTAGAAATTGGAAATAGATGTGAAGCTGAGATAATTAAGAGTGGATGTAATCTTTCATTTCCAATAAATATGTCTCTCAATGAAATTGCAGCTCATTACAGTCCTCCTATTGATGATCAAACTAAAATTCCAGAAAAAGGGTTATTAAAAATAGATATTGGTTCGCATTATGATGGGTATATCGCAGATTCTGCATTCACAATTAATATTAATGAAGATCCTAAGCTTCAGAATTACATTGAGGCTGCCAAAGAAGCGCTTGAAGCAGCAATTGAAAAGTTTAATCCAGGAGTTAAATTATATGAATTAGGTGAAGTGATTGCTGAAAAGATTATTAATCGAGGATTACGACCAATAACAAACTTAGGTGGTCATGAATTAAAGCGATATAATTTACATGCAGGGCCTTTTATTCCAAATTATAAAGAAAAAATGCATGATCAAATACTTAAACCAGGAGATGCATATGCTTGTGAACCTTTTGCTACGTCTGGAATTGGAAAAGTAGAAAATGGAAAAAATGCATATATCTTTCGATTTGTAAAAAAAGTAAAAAAAAATATGTCATATGAACACTTAGCTTATATGAATAAAATTGAAAAAAACTATAAGCACCTCCCATTTTCCCCTCGATGGATAGAAAATAATAATATTATACCTAAAAATAAAATACAGAGAACTCTTGAATTTTTTATAGGTAAAAAAGTAATAGATAAATATCCTATTTTAGTAGAAAAAACAAATGAACCCGTAGCTCAAGAAGAGCATACGCTAGTTATTGATATGACTGGCAATTTAATCGTCACAACAAGGGAATAGATTAAAGAAAAATATTGAATGGGAATAGTATTGTCAATACTAAAGAATGAGGTTAAAAAAAACCTATCTATTGTTATATTGTGCGCTGGAGAGGGAACTAGACTTAAAAAAATTACAAAAACCACTCCTAAACCACTAATAAAAATTGAACCATTAAATAGTATTTCAATTCTCTATTATAATATTAAAACTCTACTCAATTTTGAAATAGATAAAATTGCTATAGTTATTGGTCATTTAGGAGTTAGTATCCGTGAGTATCTTACAACAATAAAAAAAAATGACCATACCTTACAAGATAAACTGATAATAATTGATACGGAAAATCAGTATAAATTAGGTCCACTATACTCCTTTTTATCGATAACTAAGAATAAAAGCTTTTTTACGAGGAACAATTACTATTTAGTAATCCCAGGTGACACCATATTTGATTATAGTATTTTAAAAGAAATTATATACATAATTTCTAAGAATTATACCTTGATTCATAAATATCCCTTTGTTTTTTATAGAATTATAGGATTAAAAACATTAGAAGAACTATATAGTATAAATAGAATTATTTCTAATGCTGAAATTACTAAATTAGGTTCAGAAATTATATTAAAAAAAATTTCTCAATTAAAAATAAGAGATATTCTTTCTGAGAATACCTTAAATCAATTAATACCTATTACTGCTTTAAGCTATGATTCAATTAATGAAATCTTAAATATGAATCGAGAAAATCTAAATAAAACAATTTGGGAAACTTTAAACTCTATAATTTTTAATGGGAAGAAAGTACTTGCTTTTGAAATTGAAAATAAACATCAATTCTATGATATTGATAATAAAAAGGATCTAAAAAACCTAAAAAAAAAAAAAGGACAATAGGTGCTCCGATTAATCAAAGTATAATTGAATCAAAGGACTTTGGCTATATTTTTTCCAATGAAGCAATCAGGTAATCAAAGCTCCTATTTACAAATCTAAACTAATTTCGATACAGAGTACTCAAGTTTCAATGTCTCTGGCACTAAATAATTAAAACTCATAATTCGACACGAATATAAGTATTAATGTCAAATTGTCTCATATACCAAGATTGCATAAATTCGAGTAGATATGTATGTGAAAAATAAATTCCTGTTTCAACTTACTACTTTAGAAGTGTTATAAATATTTATCCAACGTTAAAAAAGGAATGAATGATTAATAATACCCTTGAATGATAAATTAGGTTGATTTAAGATTCTTAGAGCCCGAATAAAAAAATTTATCGGTAGTAAAAAACTAATTCAGTTTCAGTTAACAATTAATTCGGTGTAAAAACCGTAATTTTGTATCCATTTCCAATGCAAAATTGACCTATTGTCCAAATAATTATATGAAACTTTGACTATTTAAATCTTGTTATTAAGGAAAATAATAAAATCTTCAATATTTTCAACAAAAATTTGATGATTATAAGAATTATTTTAAAATAATATAAATAACAGAAATTACATTATTTATAAAAAATGAGTATACCAATAAAGATTGATTTATTTGGAATTGGCATAATAGAAGGAAATATTATCCGATATATTGCACCTCTTACAGCAGATGCAATAATTGATAAATTACCCCTTGTATTAAGAGGTAGATTTAGTTTTGGTTCAAAAAAATATTGGACGTTACCAGGAGTAGAAATATATAAAGGACCCAATTCTAAATCGACAGATAATGTAGAAAAAGGAGACATTCTTTACAATCCAAAAACTGATGAATTGATAATAGCTTTAGAAGATATAGAAATGGCAAATAAAGTAAATAAAATTGGAAAGGTAGATACTAATCTAGATATATTATTAGAAGCGAGAAATGGCTTAAATACAAAATTTTCTAAGAAGTAATAAGATTATGGCTGTTCCAAAGAAATTAATGATAGTTTTTACAGGATTTTATTTATCTGTAATTATCTACATATTTCTGTTTTTATTTGTCCCAAGTTTCCAAGAATTTATTATCAGTACTAGACAAAACTTAACAATTATCACAGAAGGTTCAAATTATTTTTGGGCTTTATTAATTTCTCTTGGAATATGTTTTTTAGGGTCAGCATCAATTGGATTCCCTATTCCTTTTCCATTTGTGTTGTTTTCACTTTCAAATTCAATATATCTTAAATATATTAATAGTGGATTAGAATTGATACAAATATTACAAAATGGTTTTTTTTGGTTAGAAATACTAGGACTAGCATTAATAGGAGGGTTAGGGAGCGCCTTGGGAGAATCTACTGGCTATTTCGTTGGATATGGAACAAAGAAAATTACTGAAGAAAGGAATTCTGAATTGCTAAAAAATATAGATGGATTTGGTAAATTAATTTTAGAAAATGAAAAACGTACACCATTATACATATTTTTATTTGCGTTAACTCCACTCCCAGATGATATATTATTCTTACCTCTGGGAATGATTAAATACCCTTTTTGGAAATGTATTATTCCTGGCTGGTTGGGAAAAAATTTTACCACTTTATTTTATTGTTGCTGGCCAATTTTAGTAGCTATTGGATTTGTAGCTCAAGGAATTCAAACTAATGATATCCCTAGCATAATAACTGAAGCCATACTATTATTAGTAACTATAACAGTTATGTTTTTTATCATGGCGTTTGATTGGACAAAATTTCTTGAAAAGAGAAGCCAGAAGAAGCTCAATAAAAAATTAGATCTATAAATGAATGTGAAAATATACTTAGTGAATTCTTATTATAACAGGTTGTTCAACGAAAAAATTATTGAAACTTGCTCCTGCAATCGAGTTAAATAAATAATAATGACATCTATTTGAAAAGCTAAAAAGCAAATCAACTATTTATCTTTTTCTAAACAATTTTTGCAAACAAAAACAGTTTTCTCTTTTTTCTCTGAGTTTTCATCGTAGTAAATTCGTTTATAAATGAAATTATTACAGATCTCACATACCGCAGGAGTTCTCGTTTCCGAGATCATTGGCCCTAAATGTTCAAATTTAGCTTTCATAACTTATGTTATTGATATAGTTTGAAGAGTAATTTCAATGTTAGAAACTCTATCAATTTTTTTCTTATTAGTTTTAGTATTTTTATTCTGGTACCCACGTTGTCTGCTAACAAAATAGGGACGACTTCCTAAAGACACATTTGCAATTTCTAATCTAGGATACATGCGATTTTTTAGAATTTCAGCTACTTCCACTGCTGTGCTGATTTCTTCCCCTTCACCCTTTATTAATAATGATTTTCTGCCTCCAGAAAATGCAAAAATAGCGTCTTTAATTGACTTCTCTTTATCGTTTCTGTGTCTTATTATAATTGTAGTCTGATTAACCATGAATCTCATTAACCGTGAAAATTTTATACTTTATTAAAAAGAAGCTAATTCTTAATAATTATATTATATACATAACATTTTATTAAAGTTCCTAAGTTGATTATATTTTTTTATATTTTTAAAGTTTGATAATTACAAAACAAAATATTTTCATCCAAATCCTTCTAAATTTAATTTGGATCTTCTATTCAATTCATCCAAAATCTTGAAATATTCAGAACTTCTCTCTTCGAAATATTCAATAACTTTCCTTTCATCTGTATCTAAATATGAATAATATGGAAATATAGTTTCAATTCTTTTTGAAAAATCATCCATTAATTTATCATACCATTCATTTGGTTTTTTTAATAAATTTTGAATTTTTTTAGTTAATTTTCCTCTTCTAATCTCACATTTTTCCTTATCGTTTTTTCCAAGTAGATCATCTAATTCGTCATAAGCAGTAGCAACTACTTTTTCGATTTTTTCTCTAAATTTCGGAATACGGTAAGATTTTTTAAAAAATTCAGGATCCCACTCATATAAATACTTTTCATCTTCTTCTGCAATTTCTTCATCGTCAGTAACTATTATATCTTCCTTAGGTACTAAAATTAATCCATAGTTCCTCTGTAACTGAGCTAGGCCCTTCTTTCGGAGTCCTTCATCAATATATTTAATTTCCTTTAAGGCTTTACCGATATTTTTATCTACATCTTTTATTACAGTCTCAATTTCCTGTACCATCTTTTTCTCTTCTATTTCATATTTCATTTCTATTAAATCATAGGATGAGGAAATCCCTAATTCAGGATCTTTTAATCTTAATCCTGCAATTCCTAGAAAATGTAGATCAGATTCTTTCTTACAATGATCAAAAATTAACCCGACAGCATAAGGATTAGGGATCTGATATCCTAATTGAGTCATACAGTCGATAGGACTATAGAAAAACCCAAATCCAGGGTGAGTGTGAAACCAACCTATTATAAAATCGTTTTTCTTATCTTGAATAGATCGCTCGAACACAGATGCATCAATTTGAGACATATCAACATACTGCTTATTTTCGAATTGCACTCCCGCTCTACTGCCAACAACCATCGGAATTGCATCTTTTACAATGACTTTAGCGTTATTCTCAATAGATCCAATTAAGATTCCATATACTTCACGCCATTTGTCCGGGTTTTGATCCTCATTAGCATATCTTATCGCATACCCTACAATTCTCTCATATGCTTTTACAGTTAATAGTACTGGAGTTTTGAAAGGATCAATCTTTTTATTTTTCTTCATAACTTCTGCATTTAATGCTATGTTATGTTATACTTTATAAATTTTATTTCTTAACCTATATAGAATTTAAACAAAGTCTAAATATATAAATTATATTCAATGAAATTTTTATTTAAAAATGAAAGTAATAACAATAGTAGGTCTTCCAGGGTCCGGGAAAACCACTGCAATAGAGGCAATTGAAGATTTAGGGATTATCGTAACAATGGGTGATGTTGTTCGAGATGAAGTTAAAAAAAGGAATTTAGAACCTTCTGGGAAAAATATAGGTAAAATTGCTAAAGAATTACGCGAAAAAAGTGGACCCGCGATAATCGCTGAAAAATGTGTAGAATTAATAAAAAAGAAGAATAAAGAAATTATTTTTGTTGATGGAGTTAGGTCTCTCTCTGAAGTCAACATTTTTAGAAAATATTGGAAATTCCCAATTATAGCTATTATAGTTGATGAAGAAAAAAGATTCAGACACCTATTTGAAAGAAATCGCAGTGACGATCCTAAGAGTTTAGAGGATTTAAAAGAGAGAGATAAAAGAGAAATTGAATTTGGACTTGATAAAGTTTTAGAAAACGCTGATTATTTAATACACAATAATTATTCCATTGAGGATTTAAAGAAAAAAACAAGAAAAACTGTGTTAGAAATTATTAATAACTATTGATATTTAAAAAAAATTTATTTTAAGTAATCAGCAATAATTTTGGCTAATGAAACTTTACAAACTTCATTGTCAATTGAGTCTGTACCAATAATTTCATCTGCTCCCGCTTTTAGAATCCTATATTTTGCCTGTTCCAGCAATAATGCATGGGTAGCTACTGCAAAGACTTTCTTAGCACCACTAGTTTTTGCCAATTTTATTGCAGTTGCCATAGTACCCCCTGTAGCAATAATATCATCTGCAATAACAACATCTTTATTTTTGAGATTCAGAGCACCACTCATTTTTATTTCACCCGTTTTAACATCTCGTTCTTTTTCAAATACTTCTACAGGAACATTCTCACCAAAGTAGTTAGCAAAAGCACCAGATCTTTCAACAGCACCTTTATCTGGGGCTACTACTACGATATTTCTAGCTCCAATTGATTTAATATAATCAGCAAGTAATTTCATAGAATCAATGTTAATCGCTTTACACGTACACTCATTTAATACTATTGGCGCATGAACATCAACTGAATAAAGTTCATCAATCCCAAAATAGTTGATCATATGGATAATAGCATTTGCAAATTGAGTTTCGCCTGGTCTAAATATTTTATCTTGACGCGTATAAGCCAAATAAGGAACAACAGCAATTATTTTTACTGCACCCATACGTTTAACCGAATCGATCATCATAAAAAGTTCCATTAGCCTAGCATTTTGATCAGCACTAGCACTAGGACCTGTTGATTGTACAATTATTACCTCTTTTCCGGCAATTAAAGTCTCATCTTCTATATTAATTCTAAGATAATTTTCTCCATCTGGAAATTTTTTAATATCTGTATTTATTGATTCAATACCTAGTTCTTGTGCTATTTTAACGCCAAGAATTTGCGACGAAGGTCCTACTATAACTATTTTTTCCAAAAATCTCACCAATTAATATTATAATTGATATATAATTTATTATTTCCTTTCTTATATTTCTTTTAAGAATTCTATAATACGGTTAAATATATGATCTTTATGGCCCTCAAATGAATGACCTCCATTTTCATATATTAATACATTATCTTCCCTTAAACCTAAATGCTCCTTAATTTCAAGAACATTGCTAAATGGAATTCTTTTATCATCTTTACAATGTGCTAGAAGGACTCTTTCATTATTTCTTGGATTATTTGTTAAAAAATACTTTGGACTTATTATTTTTGACATCTTTATTTTTAGATCATCAGGAATTTTTAATTGAACTGTTGAATAGTCATATCTAGCACATAGAGCAATTAAATATTTCACTCTTACATCTATAAAACCATAGGTTAAGACGATACCACCACCATAACTTCTTCCAAAAAGGATAATTTTTTCTTTTAAAAGTCTATTAGATTGATTCTCCAAAACCCAACTTAAAACTTCAGAAATATCTGAAAATATTTTTGGTGTCAATTTATAGAGTTCAAATTTATCAACATTGTTTATCTTCTCTCCATGACCTCGATAATCATAAGATAAAACGTAGTATCTCTCGCTCACAAATCTATTAATAAAATCTTTAACAAAATCACTACCTCGATGAGCTAGAAATCCTGCTAAAATTATAATCCATGGAGCTTTTAATGGGGTTTCTAAGTTATAATATATTGATCCTTTCAGTTTAATACTATCTGTTTTTATAGGAATATCAACATCTTCAATTTCCAAATCATTCATTATAAATCTCAAATTTATCCTTAATAATAATTATTTATGAAAACAAAATACCTTAATACATTATAACTTTCTTTCATAAGTAAGAATTCAATTTATATAATATTTATAGAATAGTGGTCAACTCTTGGATTTTAAAGATTTCCATGATGGAATGTTATCTTTAGCTTTAATTCTATTTATATTTTCAATAACTCTTATGATTGGTTCAATTGTATTAAAACCATATATAGGGATTCAATCTCAAGAAAGGGATATGATTGTTATCTTATGTTCTATAAATATTTTTTTTTCTTTGTATTATTTATGGAATGTTATAAGATTAGAAAAAATTTTCAAATTAGAAACTAAAAATATAATTAGATTTGCTAAAAGTTTAGGAATTGCTACCTTAATCTATCTACCGCATGTTTTTGTATTTTCAATCCTTTTTTTTAAAAATTTACATAATTTAGAAATTTTAATGATATCTCTTATCATTCTTATGGAGATACTGTTGATTGGTGTAGTTCTTAAAGAAGTTTATGATTTAGTTTTTTTAGAAGAATCTCGAAGGGATGCTGAAATAGAAGAAGATCGTAAGAAATACATTGAAACAGAAAAATGATCAATACAAGGAGAAGATTTATAAATATGAAAAATTATTATGTTATTTTTTTATCTTTTAGCTAATTTCTCAATAGCAGAATCTATCATTTTTAGTTTTGTAGAATATTTTTCTATAAGTTCAACAAATTTATCAACATCAATTTCATTATTTTCCTTTAATAGTTTTAACTCGTTTATAGTCCTTACAACTCCAGCCTTTTGATCAATTAATTTTTCTTTTTTGCTATAAGGGATCTTTTCTTCTAATTTCTTCTTTTGGTATGATTTAAATCGTTTGATATTCAGGTCCTTAGGTACAAATTTGGTTAGATAGATAATACTTTTTGGAACGAATGGAGCTAAATTTTCTGGGATGATGATAATTGGCTCCGGATCTTGTATTTTCTTTATTTCCTCGTAATCTAATTGCTCCTCATCGTTTTCTTTTAAATTATCTTTCACTATCGATAAATTTAATTCAATATTTTCTTTTTCCTCACTTGAAAGTGATAGATTACTTAACATATCCTCCCAAATATCTCTAGCTTTAATATAATACCATAAAGCTTTTTCCTGTAATTTCAATACCTTTTCTTTATTAATTAATGTAATTGAAGATTCCAAGGAAGCACGTGCTTTGAGATAACATGCCTTTCCCATATCATAATGAAATTGAGCTCTAATTTGCTGTTTCTTTTTTTCATCATGTTTTTTTAGGTAGAATAATCTTTTCGATAACATACTAAGACCTGCATATAGTTTTGAAGAAAAATAAATATTATTATTAGTTTCTTCTCGTAAGGCAGCAAGGCTTTGAGCAATAATTCTTGATTCTTCTGAATTTAACTCAAGATTTTCTGAAGTAAGAATTTCTCCTTTTTCTTTTTGATGGACAACAGCAGCACTGAAATAAGCAGCTGTTTTATAAATCTTGCTACATTCTGTCATAGCTATAATTGCATTCTCCCATTCCCCTTCCGCTTCATACTTTTCAGATAATTGGGAATAAGCTTTTGCCATAATCCATAGAGCATGAGAACATTCAAACATTATATCTTGAATTTCAATTTCCTTATTTGCTACAGGATCATCAAAAATTTGAGTTATATCCAATTCCCTAAGTATTTCTTTATGGTTTTCATTTTTATAATTAATATTTAAGATCTTAGTATATTCCAATATTAGATTTAAATCATCTGGACTAAATTGTTCATCTTCTTTTTCTAAAGCATCTTCTAAATGTTTAGTTTTAAAGTGAAGATACCTTATCCTTCTCATGGTTTCTTCATCAAAAATCATATCAGAACCAGCAATTTTTAATAAATTTTGGTTATATAACAATATTTTATGTTTCCTTTAAAATCTTTTGATGAAATTTTTAAATCCATTAAGAATTTTGAAGGATAAGTCACTAAGTTATTTAATAAATTTTGAAAAAATATATTTTAAAGAAAAAAGTAGAAATTGAACAAAAATAAAATCTTCATTTTTGAATTTGTTTCCGGTGGCGGTTTTAGTCAAGTTAATATACCAACCTCACTTTTTTGCGAAGGATTTGGTATGTTAAGATCGCTTATTACAGACTTTAAGGCCTTAGATTTTGAGATTCATACAATGTTAGATTATAGGATATGTTTTTTATCCAAATTCATCCAAGCTGATAATGTAAGAAAAATAAAAAAAAATAATAATTATTTAAAGATTTTCAAGGATTTAGTAAAGAATACTAAGTATGTGTTTATTATTGCTCCAGAAACTTCGAAAATTCTTTATGAATTAACAAAAATCGTTAAAAACCATGATAAAATTATTTTAAGCACAAATTTAAAGGGGATTAAATATGGGACATCAAAAATCATCACTTATAAAATCTTTAAAAAAAATAAAGTTTTAACACCAAAAACTTACAGAATACCTTACAAAGGGAATCTTTTAGACAAAAACTTCATACTTCATAAATTTAGAAAATTAAAATGCCCTATTGTTATTAAACCCGAAGATGGAGTTGGAGCGGAATCAGTTTACTACTTTGAAAAAGAGGCTCAAATATTAAATTTCTTCATGGACTTTAATACAAAGTTAGAAAAAAAAAGGAACTATATAATCCAAGAATTTATTGACGGAAGAGATTTAAGTCTTTCTTTAATAGGATCCCCATATTTATATGTAAACCCATTAGTCTTGAGTGTGAATTCTCAAAATATTAATATCAAGAATATAGAATCTGAATACCTTGGAGGATATACTCCATTGGAAAATTATAAAGAACTTATCAATAAAATATCAATTTTCATCAAAAAATTAAAAATTCTTAAATTTGAAGGATACTTTGGTATTGACTTCATAGAGAAAAATAAACAATCATTTAATTTTATAGAGATTAACCCTAGATTGACCACATCATATATAGGGCTAAGGAAGATTCTTAATTTTAATTGTGCGGAACTAATTTTTAATTCTAAGATTAAAAATATTAGTGAGATTGAAATAGATTTACATGATTATTCTTACTTCACGCGAATTGATTTTAATTGTAATAATTTTGAAAATATGGAATTAATTCATGAAGAGCTATTACCTAAATTAATGAAAATAATCCCTGAATTTGTTACTCCCCCTATTTCACTTAATGAATATAATCAATACTCTTGTTTTATTGCTACAAAAACAAAGGACCTATCCTCCTCAAAAATAAGATTAAATGAGATAATTCAATCTTTAGAAAGCTTGAATTTCAATGTCTTCAAACCAAAAAAATCAATATTATAGTAAAACCACCATAATGAAGTAAAAGTGAAATGATTAGACTACTTTCGATTTTTAATCCTTTTTTTACACATAAACTATATGATAATAACCATAATGACCAAACTTGAAAAATAATCAATAGAACATTATCCAGTAAATTAAATATACTAACATTTAATAGGTTAACCCATTTGAAAATTAAATGAATTAAAAGGAATAAAATCAGGGGATATAGAATAATCGCAAAAGAAACTAAGAAATCTATTATATTCTCATTCTTTTTATAAAAGAATCGAGAGATCCCCTCAATTATAATGAAAAATATAAAGAAATTTGCTATAAAACTTAAACTGATTAATATCTGAAAAAACAATTCCAAATTATATTGACTTATCTCCATAAAAAATAATAAAAACGAATAAAAACCATTTAATCCACAAAAAATCGTTCCTAAGATGATTATTCCTAATGAAATTATGATAGAGAATTTTTTATCTTTTTTTTCAAACTGGATAAATCTTTTTGATGTAATCCACATTAATTTGCGTAAAATTGGGGATTTAAGTTCCCTATGCGCAAAATCGGGGGTCTTAATCGTTTCAACATTATTTTTTAAAGAATTATAAGCATAGATTCCTAATTCTTGTAAATAATATTTTTTATTTTGTTTTTGCTCTACTAATTCTGACAATGCATCTAGATGATGGTATATAGTTCCAGTGCTTACTCCAAGTTCTTTTTTAAGTTTAGTAAAAGTAGTATATTCATTGTCTCCAATAATTTTTATTATCTTTCTACGGATATCATGACTTAGGGCATAATAATAACTTGCCTCAGCATCTTGTTCATTGGATTCTTTCTCAGTTTCATTAGGTTTATTAGAAATTCTTAATTACCTTCTGTTTGTTTTTCGATTGTTAATAGCATATTTAATATATTAAAAAGTATTAATAGAAATCCAGCTACCCCTAAATAGAAACCAATACCTGGGTTTGGGAAGGTAATAATTTCGTGAATAATATAATCAATAAAAAACACTACAAAAAATCCTAACCCAACAAGAGATAGTATAACAGATTTAACTTTTAACTCAATTTTATATATTACTAAAATACTAGCAATTAAGCAAATAATACCACTTAATAACGGAAATAGATATAGAAAAGAGTCTTCTATAGGTGTTATGCTATAAAAAATATATTCCTCAATTAAATTATAGTCAGAGAACCATGAAAAAAATTCAGATAATAGTAATACTAATGAACCAATAAAACCAACTATATATGTATTAATGTATTTTTTGAGTTCCATAAAATTTCATATAAATTTTTTTGATAAAATTTAAAAATTATAAAAATTCGAAAAGAATAATATTAAAATAAATTTTGAAAATATTAATTTTTCTTAGGTTTCAAAAAGAAATAAATATATATAGAGAATTGAGTTAAAATGTCTTCCCAATCATTATCAGAAATCGAAACAGAGTCCCCTCCTTTGTTCAATTATTTAAAACAAGAGATACCTATTGAAGATATAAGAGATTATGCATCACCTAAACGAATTTTGTCTATAGATTTCCTTAAAGGTTTTGCTATTATTTTTGTAATTTTAGCTCATACTGCCCAATTCTGGCTTGATCCGAGCTCTAGATATCTTTATGGTCTCCTCTATGCTTTATTAGATATTCTTGGTCCCTCTTTATTCGTATTCCTTTCAGCATTAAGTGTTATATTTAGTATTAAAAGGAAGGAAGGTATTGTTCACCCAAAAATTATCCGAAATCGTATTTTTACGCGAGGAATCGTAATGATTGTATTAGGAATGCTTACGAATTTAGTTGCGATTGTAGACGGGAGAGTTACTTTAGTGATTTTTGGTTGGAATATCATTACTTTTATTGGATTCTCTCAGATCTTTTCCTTTTATATTTTAAAACTAAAGAAAAAATGGCGGATAATAATTGGATTAATAATAATAGTTTTCTCTCCTGCTTTAAGAGCTATTCTTTTTGAAGGAAAGGAAGCGGGAAACCTCATATTAGGTGTTTTCCATTATATAGTGACCTCTCCAACCCCTCATCTGACTCTTTTACCATGGGTTTCTATTTGTTTCATTTCAACAATATTTGGTGAATACATTTTTGAAGCAATGAATAAAGGAACTGATGATGCCTATGTAGGACTTTTCCGCATATTTTTAGTCTGGGGTATTGTTTTTATTATTATCGGGATTTTTGCTCCACTTCCTTCTTTTGGTTTTGAGCTGCAAACAGTTGATACTATGATTGGAGGAATAGCTGAATATCCACATTTAGAATTATTAGGAATAGCCCAAAATCAAACTTACTTTGAGATCCCTGGAATGCCATTATTTTTAATAAGAGGTACTAGTGCTAATATGTTTTACAATCAAGGAGCTGCTTTAACTATAATTGCAATATTCTTCTTTTTGATTGATATTAAGAAGAAATATAATAATTTCACCAGTATGTTAGTATATTATGGTAAAGTCTCCCTAAGTTTATTCTTGATACATTTTATATTTATGCCACTTTTTTCTCAACTATTAAATATCGCGTTATTTCTGACTATTAGTCTTTCATATATAGGATTTTTAGGAATCCTTATGTATTTTTGGATGGAATATGCTAAAGGAGTCGGGTCACCTGAATTTTTAATGGTGATGCTAGGTCGAATTGGAGAAAAATCAGGACAGGCTGTCAAAAAAACCACTAAAAAGATGTATTCAATAATTAAAAAACGCGAAAAAGTTAAGAAAATGGAAGATTTCATGAAGAAATTAAGTAAAGATGATGGAAATGAATAATCTGCTTATTAAATAGTGGATACAGGATTTCTAATGCAAAAAACACGATTATTTTTTTTAATAGCTTGTATTGTAAATATTTTCTATTTGATCTTAACTTTCATTTTTTTTTATTTTTTAAATAGCCCCTTAATGAATATTGATGAAAATGATTATCTTTCATTTTATTATGCAGGTTTGAATGTTATAGAAGATTTACCTAATTTATATAACACTTTACTTTCACCATTTCCTTTTAGATATTTACCACTTTCTGCCTATTTTTTTACTCCATTTTCACTTTTGGGATTAGAATTAGGCTATTTTGTATTCCAAATTTTCAATTTTTTTCTAAACATCTTAATAATTTATTTAATATATAAAATTATTCAGGTTTACAAGAACTTGCGTAATAACTCTAAATTTAACTACAAACTTAATAATTTTAAAGAGGTATTTGATAGAGAAGAAAATGAATCTATTCTTCATCAAAGTGCCATTTTTCTAATAATGTTACCACAATTTATGAATTACTTCTTGGGACAGATAAATATATTGGTATCAGTTTTCATTCTTTCTTCATTATTTTATTTCTTGAAAGGAGGTGTTAGGAATGAATTAATAGGAGGTTTTTTATTAGGATTAGGAATTCTAATTCGCCCTACCTTAATTTTAATCTTACCATTTTTAATAATTTTTAATTATGATAGAGAACGCAAGAAATTTTCTTTTAATCTTCAAAAATCTGTCATTCGATTATTAGGATCTATCATTTTAATAATGCTCTCAGGAATATATTTTTTAATTTATCCTCAGATGTTTGCCGATTTTATTACTGTCAATCTTACTGGAGAATATACATATGCTCTTGAAGGAGGCATTGAAATAAATCCATCATTCAGTCTTACAAGAATTGTTTTAATTTTCTTCCAATTAATAACTGTAGATGTTAATGGCTTTCTAGTTTTTATTGTAATAACCTTGGTTATATTGATTCCAATATATTTTTTATATATTCAAGATTCTGATCACCCTCTTAATTTAATTAATGGATATATGGCAGGGATTTTGGTGCTTCTAATTGTTTATTTTGATTCTTGGCCCCACCATCTTGTTGTTCTAACTCCTTTTTTGGTTTTTTTTATTCTCATCAATAAGGAATTTAGATATTATAAAATGTTCAAGTATCTTCATTATCTTTTAGCTATATTAATGGTCATTTTCTGGGGAATTTTTTATCTAACCTATGTATTCTTCCCTTTTAACGCTGGTGGATTAATATTATTGATGCTATTATATTACTGCTTAATTGTGTATTATAAAAATCAAGTTAGATAGAATTTATAGAAGATTTATAAAGATTATTTTTGCAAAACAGAGCTTTTACGAGTAGATTGCACTAATTATAACGATAAAGAAAGGTTTTAAATAGTGTTAATGTTCAATATTAGTAATATAAAATTTTAGTTAGGAAATTATTGGTTTTCCTTATCTTCTTATTAGAATGAGTAGGATAAAAAATGTCGATGACAATTGAAGAAGAATTCAACAATGATATTAATAATGATACAAAAAAACGTATTGCTTCAATAGATTTTGTTAAAGGGTTTGCGATAATTTTTATAATATTAGCTCATGCAGCTGTTAGTTGGTTGGATAGCGATTGGGTGTATCTCTATGGACTTATCTTTTCTTTTTTGGATGTTTTGGGTCCTACTTTATTTGTTTTTCTCTCAGCTCTTAGTGTTGTTTTCAGTTTGAAAAGAAAAAAAGGAAAAGTATCAGATAAAGCAATTCGCAATGGGATTTTTATAAGAGGAGGAGTAATCATTATTATAGGTATACTATTCAATCCAATGTCTTTACTAACTTCAGGTGTTTCAGTTCCATTCCCTGCAAATTTGTGGGGTTGGAACATATTAATGTTTATTGGATTCTCTCAGATTTTATCTTACTATGCCATAAAATTCAACAAGATTACTCGAGCTGTAATTGGTGTAATAATTATTTACTTTTCTCCATGGATTCGGGAGCTCCTCTATGAATTCAAGGATATAAATATAGGGGTTTATATCCTACATTTTATTATAACTTCTCCACTTGCTCAAGTACCAATTTTACCCTTCTTAGCAGTTTGTTTCATGTCTACTATATTTGGGGAGTTTCTTTACGATGCAATGATAAAAGGGACTAAACAAGCTTATTATAGGTTATTTCGAATATTTGCCATTTACGGTATTGTATTTATCTTAGTTGGAATATTCGTAATTGTTCCAAGGGGGGTTGCTTTCAACATATGGGAAACTGGATTAGCACGAGTTATTCCTGGGTCCCCTTCGACTCCCGGTGAACTTGTGCTTTCGGAGTATTTACATATTGATTTATTGCGAATCGCTAATCAGCAAACTTATTATCATTTTGACGCAATGCCAATGTATATGGTAAGATGTACTGCCCACAATATGTTCTACAATCTTGGTGTTGCTTTTTTACTTATTGCAGTATGCTTTTATTTTCTCGATATAAAAAATAAAACCAATGATGTCATAAAATTAGTTTTATTTTACGGAAAAACGAGTCTTTCTCTTTTCTTAATTCAATATTTATTCTTACCTCTATATGGCGGCCAATTTTCAATTATATTTTATCCAATTGTCTGGGTCGGTTATTGTGGATTTTTAGGGTTACTTATGTATATTTGGTTGAAATATTTTGGTGGTGTTGGAACACCTGAATGGATGGTGAGAAAAATCGGAAGTTCTGGAAAAAAAGAAGAAAAAGTCGTAAAAGAGATCTCTTTTAAAACAAATTAAAAAATAATTAGGCTTTATTATAAAGATATAAATATCTTTAAAAGATATTATGAAATTATAAGCGATGAATTAATTATCATTAAAGTTAATTCATAGTATATAAAATTGTATTAATTAACTTTCAAATTAATATATTGAATATTGATTTCATAAGAGGAACTTAATGATGAGCCCAGATTCTCAATATAAATTCAAGATAACCCTTTTTGGACCTGGAGGTGTAGGTAAAACATCTCTTTTATTGCGGTATATAAAAGATTACTTTAGTGATGATCTAAAGAAGACAATTGGAAGCAATTTCCTTATTAAAGATGTAGAACTCGATGGAAAAAACATACGTCTTCTTCTCTGGGACATAGGAGGACAACCCCAATTCCACAAACTCAGGACAATCTACTTTAAAGGTAGTAATGCTGCACTTGGTGTTTTTGATTTATCATCTAGTCAAACGCTTCTAAAAATTCCGGGGTGGGTAAGTTCTATTAAGAAAACGGTAAAAAAGACTATACCAATGCTACTTTTGGGTAATAAAGTTGATTTAGAAAGAGAAGTTGATCGAGAAGAAGCAGAAGATTTAGCTAAGAGGTTGAGTTGTGAATACATGGAGGCTTCAGCAAAAACAGGAGAAAATGTAGAAATTGCGTTTGAAAAGATCGCAAAAGCGTGTCTTCAAGATATAAATGAATAATTAAATTAATCCATGAATGCTATTCCTTAATAATATTTAACTTTTTAAGTTCTTCTAACAGCTCTTCTGAATTAGTGTATTTTATACATATTATTCCCAATTCTTTGGCAGAACGTATATTATTCAACCCATCATCTATATACACAATTTGTCTTGGTTTACAACCGGCCTTTTTAATTGCATATTCAAAGATTTTAGGATTTGGTTTAATTAAATGAGTTTCATGTGATAAAATTAATTCATCAAACCAATCAATAAAATTCCATTTTTTATTTAATATATAATCCCAGTGGCTGGAATTAACATTGGATAAAGCAATTAACTTATATTGATTACTTTCTCGGATTTTATTAATTATTTCTGCCACATTTGAATTAAAACCCGATATAATACTGTTAAAAGCATCAAAAAAATCAGATTGATTCAACATGCAAACTTGGAGGAGATCACATGCAAGTTGATAAAACTCATCATCAGTCATATTCCCTTGATGATACATGTCAGATTGTCTAAAAAACTCTAACATAATTGGAGTTTGAGGTTTATTTAAAGGAGATTGAATTATTATTTTATTATAAAAGTTAGAAAAATCTAAATCTATAAGTACTCCTCCTAAATCAAAAATGATTGCTTTAACTTTCATAACAATAAAAAAAGGTTATTTATGCTTAAAATAACAGATCGCATAAATATTTTTTTAATAGAAATTAAGAGTAGTTTTAATGTCTAAAATAAATTCTCGTTGAGATCCTTCTAAAAGGTATTGGTAATTTGTAGTTTGGGAAATTCCTTGTATCTTCTTCAAGCATTTCTAGCAATTTATCAAACTTAACGTTATTAATCTGTTCTGATGTTTGTTTTTTTGGACCAAATGGTTCACCAATCAATCTCTTTCTAATAGAAATTGTTTGATTCTGTTGTTCTTTTTTACCAATTATTACTGTATATGGTATCCACTCGATTTCAGATTGTCTTATTTTCTTTCCTACAGTTTCTTCTCGATCATCAAAGTCTGCTCTAAACTCTTCCCCATTGATGATATTAAGTAATTTCTCAGCATATTCGTTTTGTTCATCACTAACAGTTATAATTCTTACTTGTATTGGAGATAACCACGTCTTGAACCCAGGAACTAATTTATCTTTATTTCGAATAGCAGATTCGATCAAACCCCATAAAATTCTTTCCACAGCACCAGTTGGAGAATTATGAAGAATAATTGGGTATTTCACTTGACCGTCAGTGTCAATAAAAGAAATATTATACTTTTCCCTTTTTACACCATCATTATCAATCATATGCTCTAACGAGCTTTCAACATCAATTTGATTTGTAGCTAAGGTCGCACTTTTATTTTGATTAGACAATACATTTCTTTCAAATTTCAAAATATAATAATAGTATCTTTCTTCCCATAATTCTAATAACGCGGGATATTTTTCTGTTTTTATTAAATTTATAATCCAATCCTTGTTTTCTGCATAAAACTTTCTTGTTACTCTGAATATAACATAGGATTTTATACCTAAGTCCTTTTCAAGATCCTTAATTAAATCATATTGTTTTATAAACTCTTCAATTGAAGATTTTATATCCCTACATAACGTATGAAGGTCTGGCATGATAAAACCACGTAATCGTCTTAAACCTGATAGTTCACCTTCTTGTTCTCTTCGAAAATCATACTGTTCATACTCATATACTCTTAATGGAAGATATTGAGGTTTTAAATTCATTTGAGAAAACAAATCAAATAAAAGAAAGTCACTAGCATATCTTAAAAGATATCTATCTTTTCCAGATTCAAGCCAATAACTTCTAGCTGGAAATCGAGCAGTTTGAGCTGTTAATTTTTTTTTTTTAACTGTATACATAATTGGAGTATCAATAAGTATTGCCCCATAATCTATTAATCGATCTTCTATAAAATTTTTAATCAAGTTCTTCATTATAACTCCTTTTGTATACCACCTTAAATTTCCTGCATCAGTATTAGGATCAAAATCCACTAATTCAAATTCTTTCATTATTTTTATATGAACAGGTTCAATTGCTTTATCAACCTTTCTTGACCCTAATTCTGATTTTAAAAACATATGAAAGTCTTGATCTTTTGTCTCTTTAGGTAGTAAAACTTCATTATTTTCGTCAAACTCTACATTCAACTCCTTTCCTGAAGTTGTAATAATTTTAAATATTGAATTTTTAACATATTCTTCTGGTTTTATAGCTAATTTTACGTCTCTATACATTTCAGCCATCTCATGGCCTAAACAATCGATCTTAAATGATTTATACCATCCGAATGGAGAAAATTTTGCTTCTATACCCCTCTCTTCTAAGTTTTCTGCTATTTTTGGACAAACTTCCACAACATTTTGATCTTTGCTAAGAAATTTACTTAAATGAGCCCATGGATATATTAACACTTTATCAACACGATATTTATCGCGATTTTTAATGAGTTCCAAAACTTTTCTTTGCTTTCCCTTTATTTCTCCTTTCTCAATCTTTTTATTGTATTCTCTTATTTCTTCATTTTTTTCTCTAAGTTTTTCTGGAAATCCATTAATCTGTAATATTGCTGCTTCAATTTCGTCTGCTCCTTGTTTAGCTATTAAGTTAGTATCATATGTATCTTGATCTTCAACAGAAACAAAACAAACAAGAATTAAACCTTCCATTTTTATAAATTTCTCTGAAAATTCCTGTGGATTGCTGGTGGCTTCTTTATTTTTAACGACTTCTACATCTTGAGAGTGAATTAATAAGATTTTCATGATAAATCCTTATTTTAGTCTTTTAACCAATATGTTATAATAAATTCTAAATATTTTTCTTACTTTTGATAAATAATTATATTCAAAATTCAAATTAATTATTATTGAAATTAATATCTATTATTATGAATCTTAAAAAAGCTTTTTCAGACATAACTGACTTATTAGAGATATTATATCAAGATAGAGAAGAGATTTTGAAATTGTCTCGCGATATAGTTAGAGATTGTAGTATTGCTATAAAAAATATTCATAGAAAAGAGTTTGATAAATTTCATGAAAGAACAAACACAATTAAGATCAAACATAAAGATTTACTAAAATTAGTTAATAAAAATCCTGGAATTTTTTTCAAATATTTGAAAACTCCGGAGCAGGAATTTGCTGAATCAATTGCTTTTTATTCAATTATTAGTAAGGAAGAGATTCCATCACCCATTGAATTAAAGATTAATCCTTTAAATTTTCTATTAGGATTAGCAGATGTTGTTGGAGAGTTGCGAAGGTACGCTCTAGATAATATTAGAAATTCTCGTGTTGAAGATTTAAATTCTATTTTAGAAAATATGGATGAGATCTATACGTATTTGTTTACATTGGATTACCCTGCTGGAGTGACTCAGGATTTACGACATAAAGTAGATGTTGCTAGAAATTTAATCGAAAAAACAAGAGGCGATATCTCTCTAGCGATACAAATGGATGACTTGAAAAAATGTTTTGAAAATAATCTCTAAAACCAATTAAGTTTATCTGAATTATATATTTAAGTACATAAAGATGAATGATCTAAAAAAAAGGGTATTAGTCACTGGTACATTCGATCTTATTCATGCTGGCCACATCTATCTTATTAATGAGGCCGCAAAACTAGGAGATGTATATGTGGTTGTTGCTACAGATAAAAATCGTGAATTATTTTCAGGTGAACGTCCAATTATTCCCCAAGAACAAAGGTTAGAGATAATAAAAAACTTAAAAAATGTGAAGGATGCTAGGTCAGGCAGAAATGATAATGATACACTTAAAACAGTTGAGGAAATTAACCCAGATATTATTCTTTTAGGACCTGATCAGAAATATAGTGTAGAAATTCTGAAAAAAGGGCTTAAGGAAAAAGGATTATATCATATTGAAGTTAGAAGACTTGAAATCTATTATGATAAATATGAGTTGCATAGTTCAAGTTTAATAAAACAAAAAATTATTGAAAAACATAAAGAAAATAAAAAAGAAAATTTTCAGAATGGAGGCTAAAGATAGTATTTCTTCAGATAATTATGCAAATTGGTTTGCACTGTATAATCTTTGCCAAATTATTGGAAGTCGTAAAGCTATTCATATTAGTAGTGTTGAATTTGGCAAGATCCTCAATTTATCTCAACAAACAGCTTCCAGAAGAATTAATCAATTAGAAGAAATAGGTTGGATTCAAAGAAAGATTGCAGGGAAAGAACAAATTATAAGAATCACGAAGACAGGTGCTGATGTTATACTTGCAATGTATAAAGATTTAAAACAAATCCTCGAAGAAATACTGATAGTGGGAGAAGTCACTGAAGGAATGGGAGAAGGAGGTTATTACGTTAGAATTAAAGAATATTATGAACAATTTAAAAAAAAATTAGGATTTACACCTTATTATGGAACATTAAATCTACAATTTAGTGATCTTAATAAAGAATTATTAGAAGAAAATTTAAAAAATCGAATCCCTGTTAGAATTATTGGGTTTGAAAAGGAAGAAGAAAAAGAAGAAGGGCGCGTAAAACGGACATATGGAGCAGTAGATTGTTATGATTGTATTGTGTCTCGTTTAGATGATCAGGCTAATAAAATAAATGGTGCTATTTTGAGAATTAAAAGAACACACCATAAGAAAAATATCGTGGAAATCCTAGCGGCTCCTTTCCTAAGAGATAAGCTTAATTTAAAAGATGGGGAAAGATTAAGAATAGAATTTCCTAAAAAGTAAGCATAAAAGTGCTCTTTATATCATATTTGATTATTCCTTTTTTTTATTATGTAATAGATATTTATCATCCTAAAAAGAAATGTTCCTATCACAAGCCACATAAAGATAAATAAAAATAAATTAAAGAAATCGTAAAAAAAACTGATAATGGAGATTATAACAAGATATAATAATCTTTCCGATCTTGCCATAAGTCCAACATCGAAATCTCCTTTAAAAAATACTTCTGCTCTTGCTCTAGTATAACTAATCATAATTGAAGCTAAGAAAGATATTAGGATAATGAGTTTCATATCAAAACAATTCCATAGCAATTGATCTTGGCTGTAAATATACAATCCTAAGAATATAAAAAACTCAGAAGTTCTGTCCATAAATGAATCAAAAAAGCCGCCAAATTTTGTAGATTTATTAGTCAATCGAGCGATTGCTCCATCACACCCATCCATAATTCCTGTAATAAATACTAAAATCGAAAAACATAGTAGATTTCGAAAAAATGCCAAAGAGATAAAGCTTAAGAATGAAAAACAAAACATAATGATTGTAGCTAAATTTGGTGTGATACCAATTCTGATTAAACCTTTTGCTATTAGATTTACCAGTGGCCTAAAAATATATCTTAATCTAAATTTAGAAGGCATATTTTATACTATTTTATAGGTTAAATTAAAATATATTTCACATTATAAAATAACATAGTTTTTTTATTTTAGGTTATTTTAAATATATAAATTAATGATTTAAACAAGAAGGAGATTGAAAACCATTGAAACTACGCCTTATTTTGAAAACCAGTACAAAGAAAAATAAAGAAGTGAATATTAAATTCAATATTGCACCAAGTAAACATATTGGTTTTATTAACTTTATAAATTTAGCCTTAAAACAAGACTTACCCATAGAATTATCTTTTGAAAAAGTATCAAAAACTGGTGAACGAGAAGAAAGTAAAATTATTGGGCAATTTAAACTACAAGGAAAAGCTAATTCGCAATTATATGAGTTAGAAGAGGAAATTCAAAATACAGAACGCAAGAAAAAAAAATTCCAACAAAAGAGAAAACAACCTTAAGATTATATCTACTGAAGATTATTATATGTGTTCTAAGTATTTATAGATATCCTAGTTAATTTTTCTATACTCAAACTCCCAAGTCTTTTTAACATAAAGTGCATCATTTATTGTATCGTAAATAACTGCTCTTTCACTTAATCCACCCAAATCTTCAGCTTCAACTTCTATTTGAAATGTGTTTAATTGCTTTTTTACAGCATCAATATTTTCTTGATATGTCATATCATAGTCTAGGAATAATTTTGCGCCTCCCACCATTAAAGCTTGAATATTTGTTTTTTTAGCACCATGAAATAATAGGTTATTATATAAATCTTTAACTGCAGTATCTACAAATGTATGAGGGAAAAGGAAATGATAACCTTGTTTTGAGGCTGATGAAGAAGGTAATGACATATGGGATAAAGCAAAAATATTAGTCACTGAATCTTTAAGAATTAAAGATATACCTGATCCCAAACCTTTTATTACAAAATTAGTAGCAACATCATTTTTATCGAAAGAATTAATTAGTCCATAGTATCCCATAGGAATATTTAATTCCTTTTTCTCATTTGGTTTATCAATTCGATCCATGCGTTTTTCTTCATATTTGTTAATGTTTTCTTCGTTTACTATAAAATCTTTTGAAAATCCATTTATTTGAACTTCTTGTTGTGCAACTTGTCTGGTATAATCTCCTACTTGTCTTATTCTGCGTTCAAATTGTTTTTCTTTTTGTTCTATTAGTCTTTCTCTTTGTTCTACTCGTTTAGTGAGGCGCTCTAAAATTTCTATCCTATTTTTAACTTCCTCTTCTTTTTCCTTAAGTTCATTAACTAATTCGTTTACTTCTTTTCTTTTTCTTTCTATTTTATTATATTTTTCATCTATGTAGGTAATCCTCTCTTCTATAGCTTTTTCACGTTGCTCCACATGCAATTCTCGTTGCCTTAATTTTTTTTCCCAATGTTTAAGTGAAGAAATTTTAGATTCTTCTCTAATGTCTTTCATAGATTCTTTTAATTGATTATTTTGAAGTTTAGTGCCATTTCCGTTAGAACCATTATTAATCTCAATTCCAATTATCTTAACTTCTGTTTCTATACTTTCAAGCTTATTTAATTCTTTGATTTCTTTATCAGGTTTAGACTTTTTCTTCTTAATTTCATTTTCAGAAATTTTTACTTTATTTGAAAGATCTTTAGGAACTGTTTTAATTAGTGCTTTTGTGTGGATTATTTTTACATCCTCATCAGTAGCGTGTTCTAAATGTTTCCTTGCTGGCTTTTTGATCTCAGGTTTAGAAACTTTGTAACTTTTAAATAGATTATGAACCTTGTTCTTAAAAACAACATTTTGAGTAGTTAAATTTTTAACATAAAAACGATCTCTTATATTTATTGACTTAAAATTACTATTTTTAAGGGGAAGTCTCTCTGAACCTCCTAAAATTAATAATCCTCCATCATAAAGCCGTGATTCTAAAGTTTGTAATAACTTTTCCCTTGCAAATTGATTTATATATATAAAGAAATTTCTACAAAAAATAAAATCATATTTTCCTTTTTTTTGATGACCCTTAATAATATCCTCTTGAATTAATTCAACCTTATCTTTAATTTCTTTGGATAAAATAAATTTTGGACCGAGTTCAGTGTCTTGTATTGAAAAATAAGACTTCAAATAGTTCTCTGGAGTTTCATGTACTGGATACTCTCCATAAATCCCTTCTTTTGCCACTTTAAGGGCAGCGGGATCAATATCTGAAGCTACAATTTCAAAATCAGGAAAATTTTTATTATTCTTTTTCATCTGCTCTAATATCATTGCTATTGTATATGGTTCATCTCCAGTAGCACAAGGCGCTGACCATATACGAAGTGGTCTATTGGTGTAACTGACATAGAATTTGATATAATTCTCGAAATTCTTAAAAATATTATAATTTCTAAAAAAATAAGTATAGTTAATCGTAAATTTATCTAAAAACAAATCAACTTCAACAGGATTTTCACGAATATATTTTATGTAATCTTGATAGTAATTTAGATTTAAGTTCTTCATCCTAAAATCAATACGTTTTTCAAGAAATTTTCTTTGATAATGTTCAAATTTCATTCCTGTTGCGATTTTTAACTCTTCTATAAGAGTATCTATAGATGAAGGATCAATTGAGGATACGGAAATTTTTTACACCAAAACGCCTGCTATTAAGATTCTTTACTCTATTGTAATAAGAAAATGATGGTATTAATATACTAGGGAAGAAAAATTTGTGATTGAGGGTGTAACAAAACAGAACAATAAGTTTTGTGGTAAAAAAATTTATGGAAATAATGTAATAAATTAATTTAATGAAATAATTAGTTTAATGAGATAAAACCCATCTTGATAAGGTTTTTACATATATTATACACTTTATTTTGCTGAATATTTAATTGGTTTGATATTTGGATGATCGATTTTTTCCCATCTATATGATTATAAACCTTGAATGATTTTTCTCCTGTTAAATAATATTTTGGATTAATTTTTTTGGTGCTAGTGAAAATTGGGATATAATCATAGTATTCCGGAATTGATTCAACTATTTCTGATTCGGTTCTTTGTTTTGGGCCTTTATCTGCTTCGTTTTCAAAACTTCTTAGCCAATCAACGACTTGATCATTATATTGAGCTTTTTTGGTTCTCTCCTCTTCTTCAATAAATCGTTCAATTACATTACCAAATGATTTAAAACTGTCTAATCTTCCATTCCACTTTAAAATTTGATCTATATTAAATTCTTTTAAAAAAGATTCAGAGATTTTTTTTAAAAATCTTTTTACATCAATATGTTTTGAATTTTTATCATAAGAAGCAAGGTAAATTAAATCAGGAATGTTTAAATCTTTTAAAAAAGAGAGTTTCAGATTATTATTCGAAAGTTTTAATTCGCTTATAGTTCCTAAGTCATCAAATGAATCAGAAAACGAATTTAATGCTGAAAAAAACCCAGATACCATTATTAGGTTATCTATTTCTGAAAACAAATTTTTAATATTAGTAGAATTACAGAGACTCTTAGATAATAGTGGTAATCCATCCTTAATTATGAGAACATCGCAAATCATTAATCTCAGAATATTATATCGTTTCTTTTTAAAAATACTGTTGCTGCTTTTATCCGATTAATATTATCTACGAAATTGGAAAAAAAAAGAATTATAATACTTCAGTGATATGTGAATAATATAATTGATCATAAAAAATGATTATCTAGGTGTTCCATATAGTATTTTCATATAAGTTGAATATCAATATAATATAAAACTAGTTATAGAGTCGATATATATTGAAAGGAGTAATTCTATGTGCCGGTTATGGAAAACGTCTAAAACCATATACAGATACTTTTCAGAAATCAATGCTCCCCATTCATAACAAACCTCTTTTAGAATATATATTAAATGGTTTAATATATGCGGGGTTTAAAGATTTTATTTTGGTTGTAGGATATAAAAAAGAACAAATTATCGACTATTTTAAAAATGGAGAGAATTGGAATATCAATTTAGAATATATTGAACAAAAAAAGTTAAACGGCACAGGAGGGGCTTTATTAGAATGTGAAAAAGTCATTAAAAACTCACATTTTTTTCTAACATGGGGAGATATATTAGTACCGTATTCTATATATAAAGATATTTTGAGTCTTTTTAACCAAAAACACCATAATTTTATTTTAGTTTCAAACTATACTAGTGATCCGTATCTGGGAGCAGCAGTTTATACAAGAAATAATTTCTGTTTGGACATCGTAGAAAAGCCACCTAAAGGTAAATCTAAATCAAATCTAAATAATTCTGGAATTTTTATCTTTTCAAAAGAAATTTTTGAGGTTTTAAATAATCTTAAACCATCTAAGCGTGGTGAAATTGAATTAACTGCTGCATTAAAGATTGGAATTAATACAAGAAAGTGGAAAATTCGAGTTATTAAATTGAAAAAAAATCAATTTAGAGGGGACTTTGGAGATAAGAACACCTATGAGAAATTAAAAGAAAATTCAGGTTGGTTGAGTGAATTGGTTAATGACAACAAGGATCTATAAAATATAATTTACAATCCACAATTCTTACTTTCCAATTCTCAAAAAAAATACGCCTTTTTATATTAGATAATAGAAGTGTTATTGAATTAAGAATTCCATGCAAATTAAAATAAAAGAAAAAATAAAGGGATTCCAAGAGTGAATCAAAGTCTCGAAAGAAAGCGAGTAATAATTTTTATTGATCACGCAAATTTATTCCATAATATCGAAAATCTGAACATACGGATTAATTATTTAAAGCTTAAAGATATTTTTACTAATAATCATCATTTAGTTGGACTTTTTATGTATATGGGAATCCCTAATAAGATTTTACCAAAAAAACTCAATTTTTTAAATTATTTAAAAGCTCAGGGTTTTGTAATCCAACCAAAACCAGTTATTATCTCTCCAACTGGTATAAAAAAACAAAAGGGTGTTGATGTCTTTATATATAAAGATATTGTAGAATTAGCTGAAGATGATACATATGATAAAGCAATATTGGTAAGTGGAGACTCAGATTTTTTAGATGTTGTAAAAAAATTAAAAGAATTAAAAAAAGAAATTGAAATCTGGAGTTTTAAGAAATCAATCTCACGGTTATTAATAGATGAGGCTGGAAAGGAAAATGTTCATTATATTGACAATATTTTAGATAAAATTAAATGCTAGTTTACAAAAAAGTTAGGAGTTTAAAAATAAAAATAAAGAAAAATAATTGTTTTTTTAAATTACCTTCTCCTACATGAGAGAATATGAGAAGAATTTCTAATTAAATCATTCGCTAATCTCGTTTCCCTTCGAAAAAACTCTTCTCAAATTTTCTCTCTTATTTTAGGAGGTTTATAATTTAATCTTACTCATAAAGATGAATCTTTCATTTATCGTACTTTTAAAAATTGGACTATATATGTAATAAAAACAAAGTATTTTTATTTATAACTATAATAAAATCTATTACTAAAATATTAAGTGAGAAAAATGAGTCAAGATAAATATAAACATCGTTATTATTACAAGGAATCTTATGAAGCAGCTATCGGAACATTCGCAGTTGCTATAGTTTTTCTTTTTGTTGCTATTTTGTCGTTGTTTTTCCTAGCTTTTAACATTTCATTTATAGGACTTTCAGGGTGGGGTTACTGGCTTTTTATACCCGCTTTTTTTATATTTATTGGAGGATTTGAACAACTTTATAGGAATTATAAATATAAACAAGTTGTTAAGAATGCTGTTGCCCAACGTAACTTTCAAGGGACCTATAAACTAGAGCATATCGCCCTGGAAATTGGTATGAAACCAGGAGTATTACTTCGTGTGCTATTAGATCTAAGAAATAGAGGAATATTAAAATATAGTTTTGATGCTGAATCAGGACAAATTATCTTAGGTCAACCAATAACATATACTCCTGCGACTGAATATATCGCTCCCCCTAAAAAGATGGATGAGCCCTTACCAACAGAAGGAAAAAACTATTGTGTTTATTGTGGTCATAAAATAGAATCAAGTGGAAATTTCTGCCCAAATTGTGGGTCTAATCTTTAATTTTCTCTTAAAATTTATTACATTTTTTCTTTTTTCATTTATTCTTTTGATAATTTTAAGACAACTTTAATCCAATTGAATTTTCTGGAAGATAATAACAATTTTTACATCTGAGATACAAATCCCTTTTCTTTATTTTATTATTCTTGTCATATTTCCACTAAATTCAGAGAGGCTTTTTTTTTAAATACCAGATCGGTTTTACATATATCAAATTGAACTATCTCCGAGATGAAGTATAATTTCAAAAGGCATTATCAATAAAGATTACTCTAATCTCTCTTTTGAGAAAAATCCGAACTTAGGGAAATCGAATCATTTTAACCATAATGGTTTTCAAAATTTAAATAATAATATAATTTCTAATCTCATGTCGGAGTTATTTAATCATATAGATTCAAAAGAGTCATTTAAATACATTTCAGATCTATTGATTACCTCTCTCAGTGAATATAAAGAGAAATTTCCAATTGAAAGTTTTGTTGAGAATAAAGAATCTTCTTTTAGTAAAATTAATAATAACGAAATTCTAAGTTCGCAATATGTTTTAGGCGGATCAAAAGATGAATATCTCGCGATTTCGAACGATATTCACTCGATTTTATCTAATTGCTCAGAATTAACTAATACACAAAAACTTGATTTCTGTAATAATCAAAGATATTTCATGAAATTGTTTTTGAAAGAACTCCTTAAAAAAATTAATGAAGCTTGAACCAGTAGAGGTTGCAGTAAATTATATGATATAAAATTAAAAAAAAGAAAGGAGATTTAATTATAACCGCTAACTCAACGGGTTTGTCTTTTTCTTTAAGTCTTTAAACCGAGATACATAAAGCCTGCAAAAGTAGCCATTACAACTCTTACAACTCCTATAGCAACAGGGATAGTAAGAATTGAATCTAGAGCACCGCATATTACAAATATTGTAAATCCTATAGACAAATATATAAATTTTCTTCTCAATTGTCCTGTGGATTGCTTCGCTTTTATTGCAAAACCAATACCTAAAAATACAAGAACAGACACTAGAAAAAATGCAACCAATAAAAATGTTGGATGAGTTCGAACAAAACTTGCATCAATTAAATCACCCGGAGATGAAGGAGGAGTGAATATAAATGATTCATATGTTTGAAACCATAGAAAGTACTCAAAAACAATCCCTAAAATTAAATATATTCCTACAATAATCCATTTCTTTTTTGGGAATAGGAGTTCACCACCAAGCAACATTGAGAAGAGTAAAGCTGGAGCAACCCACAAGTAGCTAAGAAGTGCATAGAAATGAATTGGAGTAATATTCGTTTGCCATATTACTTCCATAAAAAAATCTATTGTTGGACCTAACCAGAAACATCCAACAAAAAACATCGTCATTGCAGCAATTGTAAGGAGTTTAGCCTTCATTTTTATTGACTTGTATAATGATAATAATCCAAACGTCGTTGATGACAGAATAATTAAAGAAGCGGTCAAACCATCTAGTAAACCTAATTCAGATACCATTCATTTTACACCTTATTTTATAGTAAAATTATTCAATTTTTAAAATTATATATTTATTTATTTTGGTTTTATTTATAATTATATTTTTTGTTGTATTAAAAGAATGTAATATTTGTTGAATAATTGATATAAGAGTAATCTCTTCACGAAAATCCTCTCTATTTCATGAGATTTTCTTATAAAAAAAGGAATAAATTTCTTGTTTATCATTCTTATGAGCTAGTCTGTATTCATCCTTCAATAAATACTTGAACCCTTCGAGTTGATATTTGTGCGATATTATTATTGCTCCTTTTTTAGCAGTAATAAAAACGTGTTGGAGAAATTTTTGCATTGAAGGTAATGAGTAGATGTATATAAAATCATAATCCTTTAAATTAAGTAAATAAAAATCTCCTAATTTTATCTTTATTTTTTTTAACAAGCTTTTATTATAAATTCCTTCTTTTTTCAATGATTTTATCTTGATTTTTGCTTCATTAATTAAGTTATGAACAATTTCAATTCCATAGGATTTAATATTATAATTTAAAGCAGTATAAATAACAATATTTCCATTTCCCGCACCCAAATCAACAAATTTTTGATTTGAATTCGTTTTTAACCCGAATTTCGCTTCTAGCGTTTGAAATATTTCTTCTAATAATTCATTGTCTGTCTCTAGAAAGGGTAAATCTAATTGTGAATGAAATTTCTCAAAAATCTTTTGCTTCTTTTTCAATCTATTCTCATTAATCTTTTAGTTAAAATTTAGGCAGATCTAAGATATATTAATTGAATTTCTTTAATAAATGCCTTCTGAAATTGACAAGAAAAAACTTTATTATTTATTCCGAGGTTTCCTAATATTAAAAGGTGTAAAACCTATACACCTCTAAGATCTAACTTTAATACGATGTAACCTTATATTATTTTAAAATTTCTTTTTATTACATTAACATTATAGTCATGGCAAATATATTAATAACTGGTGGTACGGGTTTTATTGGAGTTCCTTTGGTAAAAAAGCTAAATAGTTTAGGACATAACTTAAAGCTATTGATAAGAGAGAGTAGTGATATAACTCCTTTTGAAGATTTAAATAATATTGAATATATTACCGGTAATATTCAAGATATTGATAGTTTAAATCAAGCTGTAAATAATATTGACATAATTTATCACCTCGCAGCATACACTAGAATGTGGGCAAAAGATAAAACAATAATTGAAGATACAAATATAAAAGGCACCGAAAATATTGCCAAAATTGCATTAGAAAAAAAAATTCGATTCTTATATATCAGTTCATTTATTGCTTTAGGTGCAACACCAATTGATCCTGTAGATGAAACTTATGAGAGTGAGGATGGGTTATATCTTGATTATGCAAAAACAAAATTCCAAGCCAAAAAATTAATTAAAGAATACCTTAATAAAGGTCTTAATGCGACCATTTTTTATCCAGGAATAGTTTATGGGCCTGGAGATTTTAATATTTTTGGCCAAACAATTTTAGACATCACAGCAAGGAAATTCTTAGGATGCCCTGGAAAAGGAGATAATATCGGAAATTTCGTATATGTGAATGATATTATTGATGGAATTGTAAGTGTTATTGATCGAAACGACTTAAAAGGCGAACATTTCATACTTGGGGGAGTTAACGTAAAATTTCGAGATTGGATGGATTTAATTGCTGAAATAGCAGGAAATAAGAAAAACCCACGCCATTTTCCAATGAGTTTTGGAACAATGTATGCATTATTTTGTGAATTCAAAACAAAGATGACTAAAAAAATGCCATATATCAATAGACCAACCGTCAAAATGATAAATCATAATTGGTCATACTCCTCTGAAAAAGCAATTGAAAAACTGGGATATAAAATTACCCCTTTAAGAGAAGGATTAGAACAAACCATAAAATGGTATAAAGATTTTATTGAAAAAGGAAAAAAGTAAGAAGAGTTAAATACAAAAATGTTAGAAGAAGAAATGACGAGTCAAATTATCGATAAAAAAGCATATAAGACAGAAATTGCAAAAAAATACACCACATTTCTAGCAAAATATCCTGAAATTTTTTCTGATCTAGTTAATGGGTCAGACTTTGATTTTGCCCTTTACGATTCACTTGAAGCCTATGATAAGGTTTCTCCCGTAGATATTTTTAATGTCTATCGAAATGGAAATGGGATTGAAATAAAACCGGGGAGCGCTGTTGACTCAGATTTGGAATTAGCACTCTCGATAGATGCAGTTGAAAAATTAATACAAACAGATACGAAGGTAGAATATGCTCAACTTTTAGGATCTTTTTATAACGATCCAGACGAGAAAAAAGGATGGATTGATTTTGTTTTACATAAAAGAACGCAAATCCTAATTGATATGGGTTATGGTAAATTTGCTCAAACTGCAGGTATCCTCGAAAATGATGATGATATAGATAGTAAATGAAACTTTTTTTAAAGCTGATTTTAAAATTAACATTAATGATTAAAAAGGTAATTAGAATATATGTCAAAAGTTCAAGAATTGGAAATAAAAAATAAATACACTGGTGAAATTATAAGAACTATTCCTGCGGACACACCAGAAACAGTTCGAGAAAAAATAAAGAAAATTCATAAAAATCAACATTTGCTAAATGAAATGGATTTTTTTGAACGAGCCCAACTCCTTTCTAAATTTGCAAGTAAATTACGATTCAAAAAAAAACAATTAAAAGACTTGATTGTAGCAGAAGGGGGACTACCAATCAAATATTCGGAATGGGAATTGAATATTGTAACTAATGGTTTCAAATTCTGTGATTGGTATTATCAATTTATAGAGGAAAAACCTTTAACAAGCATAGAAGGAGAACAACTCGCCAGAATAAGATATATTCCTCATGGTTTAGCAGCATGCATTTCTCCTCGTAATACTCCTATAAGTCTACCACTTTATCAATTGGGCGCCAATTATTTAGTTGGTAATGGAGCCATCGTTAAACCATCCACAGCTTGTCCATTAACTATGTTAGAAGCTTATTCTATAATGGAAGAAATGGATCTTCCTGCTCTCGGGGCTTTAGGTTTGGTTATAGCTCCTGGGGAATGGGCAGTGGATGAATTTCTCCAATCTCCTTTAATCAAAACTTTGATGACGATTACAGCGTCTCATACAGCAAAAGATATCTTAGTTCGTTATGGTAGATTCCTGAAGAAAACTGTTGATAAATCAATGGGAGTTCCTATGTATACTCAGCCATTTAAACAATTCTTTTTCGAATGTGCGGGAAACGACGCGGGAATAGTTATGGATGATGTAAATTTAGAACTAGTAGCTAAATGGAATGCAATGGCTAGTTATACTAATTCTGGACAACAATGCTTCTCGATGAAGCGAATTATAGTCCACAAAGATATATACGACGAATATGTAGAATGTCTTATGAAAGAAATTGAAAAGTTAAAATATGGAGATCCCACCGATCCTGATGTAGATATTGGTCCATTGGGAAGTAGGAGAATCTTGATGATGATGGAGGTAATGGTAGCTGATGCAAAAAAATACGACGCTAAAATTTACACAGGTGGTGAGAAAGTCGATACGGGTGAAGATTATGGGTTATTTTACAAACCTACTTTGGTAGAAATAAAACCTGAATTATGTGAAGATTTAACTAAAGCTCCATTTTTGTGGCGAGAAGAGGCTTTTGGACCAGTTCGTTCTATTACTAAAGCTAACGATATGAAAGATGCAATAAGGTTAGCAAATGCGAGTAATTATGGTATGCGAGCAGTTGTTTATACATCTAACTTGAAAAATATTGAGATTTTTAAGAATGAATTAGAAGCTGCGAATATTTACATAAATGCCAGACCTATGCTGGTTGACATTACTGTTTCACTAGGCGGCATTAAAGATTCTGCTTATCCCGCGGGTTGTAAATATTACCCTCAAGAATTAGTTTATGGAAAATATATCTATGATGGGACTCCATTAAATTTAAAGAAAATAAAATAGCTAGAGTACGCGATGGATAAAGAAGAATTGTATGAGAAATTAAAAACTTATTTTCAAGTGACTTTAGATTTAATGAGGCATCTTAAGGTAAATGCTTGTTGGGAATATATTATTACTGAAAATTCTACTTATGAAGAAGATTTCAAACTACATTACTTTTTATATAAAAAGAAAGAGAATGAATTAGAACTCACAAAAAACAACCCTAATGTTAAACCAGATTTAATTTTATACTTCACTGAAAAAGCAATTTTAGATTTAATTAAAGGGAACCCGAGTGCAGATGAATATTATTCTCGATATCGTAAATTGATGAGTAATCCTAAACCTGGGATTGAAGTAGATAATAAAGTAGACAAACCAAGATTGAAACTATGGCAAATGGGATATAAAAAATGGCAATCTGATTTTAAATTTTAAAATAATTAAAATAAGTATTTATCTTCTATCTTAAACTAAAAATTTTTACGATTTTGAAGCATGTTTATCATTTTAAAGAGTAATTTTTATATTAGTTAAAATCCCAATTTATCCTAAAATAACTTTTTAAATTAAAGATGAAAATGAATAAAGAAGATATTTGTTTTATGTCTGCTTGTGACATGAAAGATGCTATACTAAGACAAGAATTAACTTCACAAGAAATTACTGAAGTTATAATCGAAAGGATCGAAAAAATTAATCCTATAATTAATGCATACTGCACTCCTACCTTCGATACCGCAAGGGAAATGGCAAAAAAAGCAGATGAAGCTGTTAAAAAGGGTGAAAAACTGGGGTTATTACATGGTGTTCCAACTTCTATTAAAGATTTATTTTTGACTAAAGATATTAGAACTACTTTTGGAAGTATGATCTATGAACACAATGTTCCTAAGAATGATGAAGTCGTCGTAAAACGTTTAAAAAAAGCAGGAATTGTACTTCTTGGAAAAACAAATACACCCGAATTTGGGTATGCCGGTGTTACTCATAATCTTGTATTTGGTGAATCTCGGAATCCTTGGAATACAGATAGAATACCAGGTGGATCAACTGGAGGTGGAGCTGCAGCTGTAGCTTCAGGTTTAGGCCCAATTACTTTAGGAAATGATGGTGGTGGTTCAATAAGAATTCCTGCCAGTTGTTGTGGTGTTTTTGGGCATAAGCCAAGTCTAGGGAGAGTTCCAGTATATCCTAGAATAGAGCTTCATGCTGAATCTTATGTTCATGTAGGTCCTATAGTTAGATATGTAAGAGACGCAGCTTTGATGTTGGATACTATAAAAGGACCTCATGATGGAGATAGATATAGCTTACCAGAGGAAAAAATTAGCTATCTAGATAATATTTCAAAAAAACCAGAGAAATTAAAAATTGGCTATTCCTTAGATTTAGGCTATGCAAAAATAATTGACCCTGATGTTGCGAGAAATGTTACTAACTCCGCTGAAAAATTTGCAGAATTAGGTTGGAGCGTTGAAAATGTGAATTTTAAAATGAGAAAACCAGAAATACCTTTTTACACATTATATACAGCGGATTATGCGTTTGATTTAAAACCAAAATTAAAGGATTGGAGAGAAAAAATGGATCCTGAATTGGTTAGAATGGTTGACGCGGGAATTGGTTATTCAGCTCTTGATGTAATGAAAGCCATGAGTCAACGTACCAAAATTTATGAGACATTTTATAAATTTTTCAAAAATTATGATATTTTAATAACCCCTACAATAGCTATTCCTCCTTTTGAATTAGGAATTATGTATCCACCAAAAATCAATGAAAAAAATGTATCACCCACTGCATGGATGCCATTTTCTTTCCCGTTTAATTTAACAGGTCATCCAGCAGCATCCATTCCTTGTGGTTGGTCTAATGAAGGATTACCGACGGGAATGCAAATAATTGGGAATAGGTTCAATGATTTGCTCGTATTACAAGTTTCACAAGCTTTTGAAGAAATAGCTCCTTGGCAAAAAAAAAGACCAAATTTTAATTAGGTCTCAAATTTAATGAAGTCTTTTCTTTTTTTTTTATTCAAAATGATTTCATATTAGAAGTAGTAATATAAGAAGAATCTCCTATAATAATACTTTTCTTGATTAAATCCTCTAAAATTGTAAAATCTCCTACAATACTCTCAGAAGATATTATCTTTTTCAAATTAGCTCCATCACCAATAACAGATTCAGATAAAATACATTTATCTAAAACTACGTTATCTCCAATAGATACATTTGGACCTATAACAGAATCAGAAATTTTACTATTCTCTCCAATATAAACGGGAGGAACGATTTTTGAATCGATTATATTACCAGATTGAAATAATTTCTCATATGTGGGATCCTGAATCTTTACTTCTTCTAATAATAGACGATTGCCAGCTATTAAACTCTCAGGTCGTCCAAAATCTAATATATCTTTTTTCATTTCATTGATTTTTAGTTTAAAACCTTCTTCAATTAGTTGTTGAATAATTGGTGTAATGGTATGTTCTTGACCGTTTTCTAATGGAATTTTACTCTGTTCCTCTAATGACTCAAATAATCGTGGGGTCATACTCATTCCGAAAAGATACACTCCTGATACGGCATAATTTGATTTAGGTTTATTTGGTTTCTCAACGATATTTTTAACAATTCCAGTTCCATCCAATTCAATTACACCGTAAAACTGAGGATTCTTTACTTGTTTAACATTTATTACTCCATCACAAATATCCTGATGAAAATGTAATAAAATTTGTGAATAATCCTCTATAGGAAGTCTATCGCTTAAAAATACAAAGCAATCGTCATTTAAAGCAAGATCTTTGGCTAATAAAATCGCATCTCCAAGCCCACTAAAAAATGGTGTATCTGCTTCATATCCTAATGGTTTTTGTTCTATAAAATGGAGATTAAAATAATCTGAATGTTTTTTTTTAAGATACTCTGCTATTTGCCTTTTTTTATAACCAACAATAAAGCAAATGTTAGTACCTTTTGGAAATGAATTTTTCAACTTTATAAGAATATGATCGATTAACCTTTTCCCTGCGATCTTCAAGAAAGCCTTTGGCTTAGAATACGTAAAAGGTTGTAATCTTTTGCCAACGCCAGCAATAGGACATATAAGCCACATTTAATATAGAAATCTGGGGTCTGATTTTTAATATAAAAATTATAAAACTTGATAAAATAAAAAGTATTTTGAAATTTCCTTATAATTTCATAATATCTTAATTAATTTATCTAATATATTGTAATATTCCGCTTCTTTTAGTTTTTCCTTAAGGGTGCTTTTTAATTTCCTTATATAATAATTATCTGAATTTGTTCTTTTTGCACCATGTATTAATTTATTTATAGCAACTCGTATTTTCTCATCTAAGAATTTCGGTGGAATTTCTTTATATTTTTCAATTAATTTCTTTTTCTCATTATAAAGTGCTGATTTTTCCCTCCGCTCGGATGATAAGGTTACTATTGAATTTAAATTTTTTATCCACATTTCAATTTTTTCAAAATCTCCTTTTAGATAAGTTCTCTTGTTTAACCAGTCTTTAAATTCAATTACTTGTTGTAAAAATTTCTCTCTTTCAGTATTTTCACTCGTTTTTTCTACCTCTTTTTTAACCATATCTCGAACTTTCTTCTTTTTTAACTCCTGAACCTCCTCTTTCGTAAGCTGTTTAAACGCTTTCTCTCTTTTAATTCTTTCTTCTTTTGAACCCTTTTCATCAAGCCATTTATCGATCGACATCTTGGTTCTCAGTTATATTAAATACCTATATTAATAATTTGTTTGTTATTAAGTATTTAACAGAAACGAATCTGTCTTACTTACATTTTATTTTAGATAAATTAAAATTACGAATCAATTTTTATAATTATTAACAATATGACCGTTAAAGGAATTATTTTTGATTTTGGCTTTACCCTATTCTACTTTGACAATCCTTCGGTTGAAAGATATTATGAATGTTTTAAAAAAGGATTGTTGAAATCCATTGACATTTTGAAAGAAAAGCGAGTCTGGAGTGAAGAATTATCGAACGAGTCGTTTGTTAAGAAATTTGCTAAAAGTAGACAACATTTTTTTAGAAAAAGCATTAAAACTAAAACTGAATTTCCAACATCGTTGATTTTTCAAAATGTATTAGAATCGCTTAGAGAAGAACACATTATCAATAATATTGATAATATAGATTTGAATACATATGATAAATTAGCTGATATTTACCATTCTTGCGAGGAAGATGAGTGGGAACCCTTTGAAAACACAAGAGAAACATTAGAAATATTAACAAAAAAAAATGTAAAAGTTGCTTTAATTTCCAATCATCCTAATCACCAGACTATAGAAAATATGTTAAAAAAACATGACTTAGCAAAATTTTTTGAATTTATTCTGACATCTGCTAAATATGGAAAAAGAAAACCAGATCCTAACATATTTCTCTACACTCTCGAACAGATGGGATTAAAGGATCATGCTAATTCAGTAATTATGTGTGGAGATGAATATGCCGATATTATTGGTGCCAAAAGAGCCAATATACAATCAATTTTACTTGAAAGAAAATATAAATTCCCCTTTGAAAAGGAAATTAATGTATCAAATCTACGAAAAATCAATAATATTTTAGAAATCTTAGATATTATTGAGTAAATTAAATTAAATATTAACCAAGTAATTTAAAAGTTAGTAGCCCGGGGGGGATATATTCCCTCCTTGCTATATGCTAAGAGGTTTGAACCCTCGATATCTGGCTCCGCAAGCCAGCGCCCTATCCATACTAGACTACCGGACTATTATAATTTTCTATTTGTAATTCTTAAAAATTAATGATTCTCTATAAAAATTATCTAATTGTTCTTTATAGTTAAAACTATGTTTAGTGATTATTGTGTTATTTTCGATATGGATGGAGTTCTAGCAGATACTGGACCCATTCATTTTGAAAGCTGGGTTAAAATGGCAGCAGAAATTGGTGTAAATTTTACAAGAGATATGTTTGAACAAACCTTTGGTCAACAATCACCCACAATTACTCGAAAATTATTAGGTCCAGAAGTAGATAAAGTTATTGTTGAAAAATGGGCTAGTCTTAAAGAGCAATATTATCGGGAAATGGTAAGAGAAAAGTTAACACCTTTGCCGGGGGTATTAAGAATTATAAAAGAATTAGAATCAGAGGGCTTCAAATTGGCTGTAGGTTCAAGTGGGCCACCTGAAAATGTGGAGTTATTATTATCTCAGCTAAAAATCAAAGCTTATTTTGACGTTATTATTACAGCAGCTGATGTTAAGAATGGGAAGCCTGAACCAGATGTGTTTCTAAATGCTGCTAAAATCCTAAACATCAATCCAAAAAATTGTTTAGTTATTGAAGATGCTCCAGTTGGTATAGAAGCAGCTAAACGAGCGGGAATGATTTCGATTGCCCTTACAACGACACATGATAAAGAAGAACTTCTTGGTGCTCAATTAATTATTAAAGATCTAACAGAGATTAACGTCGCCGATATTATAAGTCTATTTGCGTAAAATTGCGATATCTGATAAAATGAAATTTTATATTTTTTATAATAATAGTTCTATTAATTATATTAATTTCTTATAACATGTTCTAAAAAAAGTGGTAGATTTATGTTAAAAACAAAAGTAACAGAAATGTTAGGTATAAAATATCCAATTTTCTGTGGAAATATGATGAATATTAGTTATCCCTCATTTGCCGCTGCTTGTTCAAATGCTGGTGCCCTTGGAATTCTGGCTTCCGTGATGTTTCGTAAACCCGAACCATTACGTCAAGCATTAAACGAATTAAAAGATTTAACAGATAAACCAGTTGCAGTAAATGTAAATTTATTTCCTATGCTAAGACCAATAAAGCAAATTGATTTAGTTAAAGTGATGATTGATGAAGGAGTCAAGATTATTGAAACTTCTGGTCATCAAGCTCCGGATAAATATATTCCTTTATTCAAAAAAAATGATATAATTTGGATTCACAAATGTGCTGGTGTGAGATATGCGAAAAAAGCCGCTTCATTAGGAGCTGATATTGTAGAAGTAGTTGGTTGGGAAAATGGGGGTGCTACAGGACGTTTTGATATTGGAACACTCGTATTAACACCTGCTACTATTGATGCTTTAGATATCCCTGTTGTAGCTGGAGGGGGTATCTCGGATGGAAGAGGTATAGCTGCAGTATTAGCGTTAGGAGCGGGAGCTGCACTAATAGGTACTCGTCTTTTAGCTACACAAGAATGTCCCATTCATGAGAACTTAAAACAAGCTCTTTTAAATGCTACAATCTATGATACAATAATTATTATGCGTTCGCTTAATGCTACTCATCGAGTATGGAATAATCAAGCAGCACAAAAAGTTCTCGAATTAGAAACTTCAAAAAGTGACCAAATGGAAATATTTAATGCTGCTGCTGGAGCTAAATCAAGGTTAATGTATGATGAAGGCAATTTAGATGTTGGTGTAGTTTCTGTTGGTCAGGGTGTAGGTCTTATTCACGATATACCTACAGTTAAAGATTTAATTGAACGAATCATGAAAGAAACTAATGAAATCATTCAAAACCTTTCTAAATTATGAAATTTATTTTAAATTAATTTTTAATATTTAATATTTTTAGAAGAAACAAAATTAGATGATTACCATAGATGTCTGATAGAGATATTAAGCAAATGGTTTGGTTATATAGTTTGAAAAATGCTGTAGAATTTAATGGACACCCAGACAAAAAGGCAATTATGAAAAAAATAATCGCTTCTAGACCTGATTTAAGAACCCAAACTAAAGGTATTAAACCCATACTGGATCAAGTTATAGATGAAATTTTAAAATTAACAGTTGAGGAACAAAAAAAACAGTTATTAAAGTTGGATCCTCACGCCTTGGATAGAAAAGAAAAGTTAGAAGAAAAAAAAGAATTACCAGAATTACATAACCTTACTAAATTTGAAAAAATTATTATGCGTTTAGCCCCTTACCCGAGTGGTGCATTACACATAGGAAATGCTAGAATGATCATATTAAACCATGAGTATATTAAAAAATATAATGGTGAACTTATTCTTTTTTATGATGATACAATTGGGAGTCCTAAATCATTACGGGATAGTCCTAAAGCTAAATATGTTTTACCAGAAGCTTATGAATTAATAAAAGACGGTTTAGAATGGTTAGGTGTAAAATATAGCAAAATATTCTATAAAAGTGATAGATTAGATATTTTTTATGATTATTGCGAAAGATTAATTAAAGATAATATTACTTATGTTTGTTTTTGTTCTGCTGACGAATTTCGGGAAAAATATAAGAAACAAAAGATAAATTGCCCTCATCGGGATCAAACGATTGAAAAAAACTTAGAAGAATGGAAAGCTATGCTCAATAGAAAATACTCTGAAGGTGATGTTGTAGTAAGATTAAAAACGGGAATGGATCAAAAAGATCCCGCTTTAAGAGATCAAATCATAATGAGGATTTCTGAAGCAGAACATCCAAGAGTAGGTAATAAATATGTTGTGTGGCCAATGTTAGAATATTCCTGGGCAATTGACGATTATTTAATAGGTGCAACTCACATATTGAGAGGTATCGATTTAGTCAAAGAAGGTATTATAGAGGAATTTATTTGGGATCATTTTGGTTGGAGAAAAGCTGAATTACTTTATTATGGAAGACTTAATTTTGCTGATATGAAATTAAGTAAAACAAAATCAAGAAATAATATTCAGAATGGAAAATATGAAGGATGGGAAGACCCCAGGACATGGAGTTTACAATCTCTTAAAAAACGTGGGATAAGACCAGAAGCTTTAAGACAAACCTTATTAGAACTGGGCATGTCTCAATCAGGAATAACATTTTCTGTAAATTGGTTGTATTCGAAAAATCAAGATATTATAGATGAAATCTCTAATAGATATTTTTATGTTGAAAATCCAATATTAACTATTATTGATAACATTCCCGAAAAAGAATATATTGCAGAGCCACTCTTACATCCGACTGAACCAAAAAAAGGAAAAAGAAGCATAAGATGCATTATAAAAAACAACCAATCGAATATATTAATTGCTTTATCTGATGCGAAAAATTTTAAAAAGGATCAGGTTGTTCGGTTAAAAGATTTGATGAATATCAAGATTAATTCCGTTGATTTGAATAAAAATACAATCTTTGCATCATATCATAGTAAGGAATTAGATCGAGAGTTTTCAATTATACAATGGGTTCCCAAAGATGAAAATATTAATGTTTCAATTTTAAATCCCGACGGGATTTTATCAAAAGGAAAGGGGGAATTAAATCTTTTAGAAATACCTATGAACCAAACAATTCAATTCGAACGGTTCGGATTTGTTAACCCTATAAAGTGTGAAGATGATCATCTCTATTGTTATTTTACTCATTGATTATTTATTTTTATAAGAAACTAGAACCTATTTTTATTGAATTATTTGATCAAATTTGTAAAAAAACACATCAAGATATTGTGATAATCTAGACTTTGAGGATAAAATTTTAATAAATAATTAGCAATTTATAACTCTGTAAGAATAATTATAAATTAATTTAAGTTTGAACAATAGTTTTCATGCGGTATTTGCCTTGCAAGAAATGTGGGTCTAGTTTAGCGATTTTAAAAGGATCTGTTGCCCAGTGTCCTTATTGTGAGGCAAAAACTTTATATATGGAATCAATCTATTCTTTTAAATATTATTTAGCAGAAATATTAAATCTTAAATTATCTAAAACTGTAAAAATAGTTAAAGATTCAGAACTCGAGAGAAGAAAATCTCTAATTGAAACCTTTTTCTATAATCTTAAATCTGATTTTAATGAATATAGGCATTTAATAATTACTAAATTAGATAATATAAATGTTGATCCATTAAAATTATTCTATACAATTCGTTCTGCGGGTAATTTTGAGATAATTATTGAGGAATTCATATTACCCCATATAAAAAATGATGAAAATAGAAAGAAATATGAAGAGTTCAGAGATTATTCCTTTATTATCAATAAATCATTACTAGGATTATATTATAGTTATTTGGCAAAAAACTCATTATATCTTGAGAATTGTGCGAAATACTATCAACTTGCCGAGAAAAACTATCAAAATATCGTGGATTTTTGTAATATCATTAAATTGGAAAATACAAGTTCCAATATTTATAAGAAAAAAGATATGTATGTTATTCTTTCTGAATTTGCCTCAATATTAAGAAGAATCTTAAACAAGAATCCGAAATTTTATTCCGATAAATTAGAAGATTTACTTGATAAGCTAATTAAAATCAAAGCAGATGATTTTCAGAAATTTAATTTATATAATCAAATTGAAAACATATATCAGTTAGAGCGCGATACATGTGTAGTATTAGAGAAAGTAAAAATTGATTGCCCATTGTTATCTACAGATAATTTGGAAGAGAATCTTATATTTAATACTGAAGAAAATATGGAGAAACTAAATAGTGTTCGAAATTGGATTAAAAATGTTTCTGAAAGATATCAAAGATATCAAAGAAGCCTTTTAAAACTGCATTCTGGAAAATTAGTTAAATATTTAGAATCTTACCGTACAGAATTCATCAGGTACAAAAATAAAAATGTTCAAAAATTCAATAATCTCTTAGAAAAAATGATATTAAAGGCTCTTGATGCCTATAACTCTGAATCTGTTGAAGTATTGAATTCAATAAGTGATATTTTGCAAGATAATAAGTTGAATGGAAAGAAAATTGAGAAATTTGAAATTGAATATAATGGTTTAATCCAATTAGATGAGCTCTTAAAAAATTTTATCAAGGATATTTTCGAGAAACCTTTGCTTCGAGATCTTGAAGCAGAATATTACAAGAAATTAATTTCGTTAATATCAAACAAACACTCAGAATTTGATAAATATATCTTAAAGTATATTAATCACATGTTTCAACAGTTTGAAGAATCGAGAAGTAAACAAGTTCTTTCTTTAGAAGAACAAAAAAATCAATTTAGTTTAAAGTTAAAACCCAATCTTAAAAAACTTATTAATTTAAGTTTTAATTTAGAAGAAAAAGTTGTAGCATACCCTCTTTTTATAGATCTCAAAGTACAAAATAAAAAATTAAAGTTAGATCAATCAGAAATCATAACAGTTTCCATTGAGAATCCTAACTTTAGTGAAATTAAGGATATAAAGATTTACTTTTTTATGTCTGATTCATTTGAATCTAAGTTAGAGTATACAAGCATTAAACGGTTAAAAGCTAATGAAATAACAAAAATCAAAACTAAAATTATTCCGAAAAAAATAGGGAACTTTCTTTATATGGTAATGGTTGAATACCAACATAGTAATAAAACATTTTGGATGCCCTCAATAAAACTTGAATTAGAAGTTGAAAGGGATGAAGAACTTGCTAAATACAGCCATCATCCAGTATTAAATTCAGGAATTTTTCAAAGTGACATTGAAATTAATAGGATTTTTAAATTTATGAGAATTGGAATTTAAAAGTCAATTTTGAAGACTTCTTTTAGTAATTTTTAATTTGAAATGTAAAGCTTTTAGTAATTAAATATCTTTCTGTAAATTGATAATGACTGATAAAGAAATTCAAGATCCTAACAATGAGCAAAAATTCTCCAATTCTAATAATAGAAAAGAGTTAAATGATAAATTTTGGGCTTTTTGTCCTGTTTGTGGTAATAAAATTCCAAAAATTCAGAAACTTAAATTTTGCATTAATTGTGGGACGGATCTTAATTATCTCAAAGAATATAAACAATTAAAACCAACGAAATCGATAAATCCTTATATTCTGCCAAAAAAATATCCCCAACCTTACGTACCTTCAGTTTCTTATAAGTCGAAAAAAATTTCTGATGATGATATAATTAATACAAAAAATCTTGAATTATGGGGGACAATGCCGTCTATTGGAGTATCCCTGGGGGCTTTTCTTCTAATGGATTTTATTATTGCTGGGCTCGTTGCTATAATGATTTTTTTTTCTTTCAATTTAGAGTCTTTATTTGATTTTATAGCAAATCCGTATTTCATAATATTTAGTTCTTTCTTCGAATTGATTTTTGTACTAGTTCCTGTATTATATGTAGGGAAATATCTCAAAAATCCTTCTTTGAAAAATAGATTAGGATTATTAGGATTTACTCTAAAAGGATTAACTAGAAAAGGATTATTTAAAGAAATTTTAATAGGATTGGGATTTGCTGTGGCAGGAGTATTATTAGTTTATATGGTTTCATTTTTAACTGAGATAACATTGGAGTTTTTTTTTGGAGTTGAGATTATAAGGGATCTCAGTAGTACTACCAGTGATGTTGAAATAATCATCTCAGAAGGAGATATTCTCAGCTTAATTCTCTTATCTTTAATAATGATATTAATTATAGGAACTTCTGAAGAAATATTATTTAGAGGATTTATGCAAAAAGGATTAACGCGGAATTTAGGAAATATGGGAGGAATATTGATAACAGCATTCGTTTTCGCAATGATTCATGTATTGGGAATAGTTATTTTGTTTTTAGATACACCAATACTCTTGCTTATTTCATTTGTTCTATCATTTATTCCTTACTTTATAATATCATTATTTTTAGGATTAATTTATTATTGGAGAAATGAGAATTTAATAGCAGTAATTTTAACTCATGGGGTTTATGATGCATTAACAATAATAGTAGTATATATTTTTTATTATGCTTTCTAAAACACAAAACCATTGATTATGAATTTATTACAAAAATATGAATTAGTGGCTAAAGAGAAAAAATCTATAAATATTGGAATAGGATTAGGAGATTCTAAATACCACAATCAGAAAATCTTAACAGCAAGTTTAAATTTTTTAAAAAATTTTAAATCTACCATTTCTTTTTTCGGAAAAAAGGATTATTTAAATAGATCTCTTCCACATACTCCACAAAATAAAATAAATTCACAATTAAAGTTTGTTGAATGTCAAGATCCTGAAAAATCTATTATTGATTTTTTAATGAGCAATTCCATTCAAGCTATTATTAGAGGATCACTAAGCTCAAGTAAATTTCTAAAAAATCTTAAACAAAATCTTAATGGTCAAGAATTTAATAGACTAGCAATATTGGAAACTTTTAAAGAGCATCAATTCTTCTATGGTCCGGTTGGTATTGATGAATGTAATAACATAGAAAACAAAATTATCTTTATAGAATCAGCGCTTAAAGAATTGCAGGAAATCGAGATTGTTCCTAAAATAAGTATTTTAAGTGGAGGAAGATTAGGTGATATCGGAAGAGAAGACAAAGTTAACCAAACAATACAAGATGCAGATAAAATTGTTAAAGTAATGAAGAAAAAATACCCAAATTTAAGGATTACTCATGATGAAATATTAATAGAAAATGCTGTTGAAAATAAATCGAATCTAATTATCGCACCTGATGGGATTTCGGGAAATTTAATATATCGTACATTAGTTCATTTAGGTGGAGGTAAGGCATACGGAGCCATTTATATGGGTATTGATAAAACTATTATTGATACTTCTAGAGTCGGAGATCATTCTGAATTCTATGGTGCTTTAGTTTTAGCACTTGCGCTAAGTAAATAGTTCAATTTTTTCATTTTTGAATATTAATGCCATCAGAGAATATTTTCAAAACTCTTAATTAAAGTTGAAAAATCATATTCTTCATCCGAAGCATTTATATAAATTCAAAGTGGTTAATTTGAAAATTTTTAAAAATTAGGTAAAGATTCTTAAAATAAATAAAAAAAAAATATTTATAGGATTAAGTAATAGCTCCAATAATTGCTGCGAGAAACACGATTAGTCCCCCAATGAAAACTGAAAATATTATCAAAAGAATACCAAAAACGCCTAAGAATGTAGGGGTATAATGAATTGGCTTTAATCCTAATAAAATAGGAAGTATTGCGAGGCCAATAGCAATTACCTCAATAATCCATCCAAAACTCCAAAATTCGAGAATTCCTATCAAATGCAATAACGATTCTATTAGGGCAATAATTCCTCCACCAATTGCCACAACACGCATAAACATATCAGATTCTTGCAACTTACTCCATGGCACTTTTAACTCAACTTTTTTTATTTTTATTTTTTATCAAAAAATAGATTAGATCCACTTATAAATTTTAACAAAATAAAAAACTGTAGATTAATAAATGGGAGAGGGGGGATTTGAACTTCCGGAAGACCACCGAAACGTTTGGTCTTTCCCCGGCCACTCGGCCCCCAGCCGAGTATCATACCAATCTAGACCACCCTCCCTTTACTAAACGGGTGTTTCTATTTAATGATTTCATAAATTATCTCTTTTAATAAAGAGACATGTTTAATATAGTATGTAAAGAATAGTGAAAACTGGTAATTAAATCTTTTTTGTACTTAATCTTAAATCTTAAACCAATAATTTTTAAATTACTTAAAAAGTTTTACTTCTTATTATTCTCATCAAAAACTTATTTATTTAACGACTTAATGAGGACTAGAAAACCTTTTTTAATTTTTTGGCCACAATATTTTGATGCAAAAAGAAGTCGGAGTAATGGTAGACGACTTCCAAGGAAATTCACTATAGATAAAGTTAATCTAGAAGAGATAGTAAAAGCTGCCACAAATTTAGGTTATCATGCTGAAATTGAAAGAAGTTATAAATACCCCAAATCATGGTGGGAAGAACCTGGAAGAGTTATAATAAACGCGAAAGGGAAGAAAAAAAGTAAGGTAATGCTTGAAATTGCTAAAGAAATAAGAAAATTACAATCAAAAACCTAGATTTCCTATTATGCACGAATTTGCTTTTGCTTATAATATTTTTAAAGTAGCTGAAGCTACAGCACTCAAATATAATGCTAAAAAAATTACTGAGGTAATACTAGAAATTGGAGAATTAACTCTTATTGTTCCTGAACTTCTTCAACGTTCTTTTGAGATGGCCACTAAGGGGTCAATAGCAGAAGGTGCCAAATTGAATATTAAAATTACTCCCGGTAAAATTAAATGTCGAGAATGCAATAAAATCTCAGAAGTTTCTTTAACTCGAGAATCACAACTTACAGGACTTCAATTATTTAAATGCTCTAATTGTGGAAGTAATAATACTGAAATAATTGAAGGTAAAAAAGCTAATGTAAAAAATATTAAAATTCAAGAATAAGGTTAAATTTAAACTAAAACTCCATTAAGAACTCCATGTTGACCAGGACGGCTGGAAATTCTCACATTTCCCAGTTCTGTTTCAACAACAGCTCCTTTTGTTAGAACATGCCGTCGATTCAAATCTTTTGAAGCAATATTCTCTTCAAAACCTAATATTCTAACTTTTTGAGTTTTATTGGTGCCTGGATCGGTAACGTTAATGAATTGCGTAGCGAATAATTTAAGTTTAAAATTACCTCCCATTGCTCGTTGTTTTTTCTTCTTTTCTGTAGCTATTGCTGTATCAATTCGAGGACCTTCAAGTTCTCTTTTTCGCTTCTTTCTGAAGTGTTTATACTTTTTTCCGGTGTATTTCCTTTTGCTTCTCCTTTGACTACGTGCCATAAAGCATTTACCAAATTTAATCCAATTTAATAGATAAGATAAGGAAGTATTTCTTTAAAATTTTTTTAAAATTCCACTTAATTATGATTTATTAAAGCAAAATAAATATAGACAAAATTTTTATTTACTATATAACATTAACTTAGCTATAATTGATAAAAGATTCTACTTTACCGCAAAATGATGGAAAATAACAATAATCTTAGGCAATTGGATCAAAAACAAATTGAAAAAATACTTCAAACAGGCACTACGACAGTAGGAATAATTATAAAAGACGGAGTAGTGATTGGCACAGAATCACAAGCGATTGGCGGAACAGTCGTGATCTCCAAACAAGCCCAAAAATTATTTGAAATAAATAAATATACTGCTGCCACAATTGCCGGTGGTGTAGCAGATTGTCAGTATGTTGTTAACCAATTAAAAGCTTTATCGCGATTAAAGGAAGTTGAAGAGGGAATAGTTCCCGACCCAAAGTATGTGGCTAGCACTTGTCGGAATATATTATTCAGTGGGCGTACTTATTTTCTTGCATTGATGATTGTAGGTGGTTATTCATTGGGTGAAAAATCTGGGAAACTTTACGGAATTGACCTTTTGGGCACATTATATGAAGAAAACGAATATCTATCCTTTGGTTCAGGTTCACCGTTCTCTCTGGGTGTTTTAGAATCAGATTGGAAAGCAAACCTGACTAAAGCTAAGGGTATTGAACTTATAAAAACAGCAATAAGTGCCTCTCGTGAGAGGGATGCCGGTTCTGGGTTTGAGCTTCAAATTTGTTCCATTGATAAAAACGGTTTCAAACAAGTTTAATAACTTTTCATTGCGTTAAATTACTTCTTTCTAATTTGGACTAAAATTTGTTTAAGTCCATTAAAAATATAGATAAATCCATTCAGTTCTTTACTTTCAGCACTCATAATTGTCCAAATTAAATGCTTAAATTTAGTTATATTACTTTTATAATAACTTTCTATGTAGGGGAGATCTACGCCACTTGGATAAGCACTTCCTGGATGAGAATGAAATATACTGAGTAATTGATAATTAAAATCTTTAGAATATGAACTAGAGAGGTTTATTAATTTCTCATAATCATCCATTAAGAAAGCAACTGGACTTTTGTGTGAAGATTCAATACACTCAAACTTATAGGCATTGTAGTAATAAGAATAATCTTTTTCACTATTAGGTTTTTTTTGTTCTTTTATTTTACCAAAAATTAAGCCACAAGCTTCATTAGGAGAAGCTTTCTCAATACATTGTATCATGTGTTTAATAATTTCTTTATCAATAAATAGAATAATATCTTTTTCATACTTCAATTAAGAGATATCTAACCCCCTATACTATGTTAATGTTAAAGCAGCATTTAAAGCAGCTAATCTTGCGCTTTCTAGATTGTCACCTAGCCCTATAATGATAACATCATTTTCTTTTAATTGAGATCCTTTTTTTTGGATAACAGAGTAAATATACTCAAAAACATTATCTTCAACTACTATTTGTTCTTTATCGTTTTCAGAAAGGGAGTAAGATGGAAAAATTAAATCTTTACCATTATAAAATAGGCATGTTGCTCCAACACCTCCAATTTTAATAGCAGCATCTCTTTGTTCAATGCCATTTGTTATTCTATCAATTGCATTTCTTACGAAACAAAAATAAGAATTCTTACCTTCTGACTTAATGACAATATCTTTCATTACCGAAGAGTCTCCCGCCTCTATTAATGGAAATTTCTGCTTAATTTTTTTTACAAATTCTAAGCCAATTTTCGTGAGAATATGGCCTTTTATTACATTTTCATCAGTAAAAACTTTTATAAAATTCAAGTCCTCATTCAATTTTTTGATAAGAGATTTTGCTGTCCCAGAACCAATTGATAGTTCTTTTTGTAAACGATATCTCCCAATTCCTTCCTTTTTTTCTTCAAATATAAAAAGCGCTAAAATAACATGGACTAACTCAAAAGAAGGTTTAATTGTTGGCGAACTCCATAAAGTGTCTAATTCTTCAAACATATTACATTCAAGTATAATTAATTAATAAAAGTTATAAAAAAATATAAATCAGATTACAATTTAATTAATTATCAAGGTTCCGAAAATTCATATTAGACTTTAAAAAATTGTTATTTATGTAAAAAAAAATGGCGAAAAAAGAGAATGACAAAAACCCTCTTAAGGTACATGATTTAGTTTTTTTTAAAACTAAGGATGATACTCGAGCTAAGGAAATCGATACATACTCGTTTGAAAAAGTTGAACAAGAAGACAAAATCAAACTAGCGACTGATTATAGACCATTCGGCAGTCATTTTCAATACTCGATTCTCATCGATAACCAAAGTTCAGCACCTATTACTGAAATGAAAATTAAAATAAAATTTCCTGAATTTTTCACATTTTCAAGGTGTTTTCCCCCTACGATAAATATTCCAAATATAAAGACTGAGACAAATATAAAACAAATAAATCTCGAATTCGATGAATTAAATGAAAAAAGCAATAAACAGATTCATCTTCATTTTACGCCAAATTCTCTAGATAATATAGGAGAAATAAGGACAATTGTGACTTATGTGAATAATAAAGATACAATTAGAGTACTGGACTCAAGACCTGCAGAGATAACCGTTGATAGAATAACCATCGAACCTAAAGTTGTTCCTTCAAGTTTCATTAGAGAGTTTGCTCAACAACCAGGAATTAAAAAAGTAATAAAAAGTATGGGTGTAGGAATCAAACGTCAAATAGATCCTGAAATATTTTTTGAGATTTTAGAACAACTTTTCTTTATCAGTAATTTTCAGTTAGTCGCTAAAGACCTTAAAAAAAGAATCTTATGGTATTACGGAACAGAATCCATGATTAAAGAAGATATTTTAGTAATAGGTCAAATTATATCAAATAAAATTGAAATAATTGCTTCATCACCAAATCATTATCTATTAATCTCACTTTTAACGCAAATTTCAAATGATTTCAAAAACCATCTTATCTCAAATGGGATTGTAAAATCTAAAGACGATGTCTATGATTTAGAATGTAAAAACTGTGGTGCGATTTTTCCATATTTTCCTCAAAGGAGGAAAACTATTGAATGTAAAAATTGTAATTATGAACAGGTCATTTGGTAAAAATTATCAAAGTTATTAAAAAAAAAGTTATAGTTTAGTGGTTATTTTTTAATTTCTTTCTATAAATATAAATCAATGAAACAGTTGTGACTCCTAATAAAATCCAAAAGATATTTCCGGCTGAGATTGATGGAATAGTCTTTAATTGAAGCCAGTACTGAAATTCATCTGCTTTATCTAGGAAAACGACTGCTAAATTATCAGATACTAACTTATTGTTAAACATCCACATATATAATAAATCAGTTGAACTTACCCATCCAAAAAAAGTAAATACCCCTTGTGTGGTTAATGAATATGCTGAATCAAAAAACCCTCCATAAAAACTTAATAGCCCTACTACAAACCCATCACGATAAGCAGGAGGGATAAAGAAACAATGATCATCAATTGGGGTATGAAGTGTAGTGATATTTGTTCCTGAATCGAAAGTACTAAATGTCTGGTTTGTTAATATTGAAGTTGTAAGTTCTGTATCACTATTATATTCTGAGAGATCCACATATAATTCAGTTGCTTCCCCTACACCCATGCTTGATACTGACTTGATTGAAGTGATTGTCATTTCATAACGTGAGTTTACCGGGAGAAAACCTAAAGATTCATTGGTTTCTTTGACAACCCAAGTAAATTCATCACCTTCACTAACTTGCCACTCAATTTCTGCATTACTAAATGGAATTAAGATGCAAGGAATAATCAAACTAGTTAAAATTAAGATTGTAATGATTTTTTTAAATTTCATAATAGTAGATTCTGAAATAGAATATATTAATGTTAATAATTAACTTACTGATATTTGATCATTATTGTTAGATGATTGAAATATTGAAATATTTTTTCATCTAAAAACAATCAATATTTAAACTTAATGATATATTAGATCGAAATCCTAACCCTAAAATATGTTTTACTTCTTTTTCCGCTACTTGATTATCAAAAAGTCTTAGAGATTTTATATAGAAGGCTCTAAGTGAAATAAATTTCAAAAAAGTTTATGTTACAAATCTTAAAAAAATTATGTATGCAGCGTTTCAGAATTTGATTATTTTTTCTTTATTTTTTTTTAAATTAATCACTTTATTTATTTAATAGAAATTAGAAGTGAAAATATATATAAAACTCTCAAACTTCGACACATATGAAGATTCCATAAAATTATCTTAACTTTCACGAGATTGATCAACTTCCTATTTTGGAATTTTGTCGTTGTATTTTTTTCATTTTTTTCTCCATAAAACTAAGCTTGAATAAAAATCTTTAAATATCTAAAAGATGTATATCTATATAACAAACTCTTAAAAAATAACAAATTTCAATAAAAATTACAAAAATTAATAATATAGTGGAGGAATATAAAATGTCCGAATATATTAGTTGGAGTCCTATTAGAAGATTAATGAAACACAATGGTGCAGTTATTGTTGCTCGCGATGCAGTAAATGAATTAGTTGATTGGATGGGTCAATCAGCAGAAAAAATCACAAAAACTGCTTTATCATTAACCAAACATTCCAAAAGAAAGAAAGTAACTCGGGACGACATCTTATTAGCAATCAAGTACTTTTAGTTTTCTTGAAAATCCAATTGGATAAAATATATCTTTTCTTTTTTTTTTCTTTATCTCTTTTTATATTTTTCTAATAAATTTAGTCAATCTAGTTTATAAGAATATCACTTTTTATAATTAAATTATAAAATTTTTTTTACATAGAAGTTTACTTTGCACATAGAGAGTGAAAATATATTTTAAGAAATTGATATTTTAAAATTAGGAATGATTGACGAAAAAGAATTTGAAATAAATAGTCATTTGACACTTAGGTTGGAGAATGGAAAAACTAAAATTTACATTGGTGGAGAAGAATTCCTTATTTGTAAAACAGCAATTCTAAATTTCCCAAAAAACAAGGTCAATGAAGTAGAAACTATGGATGAAATAATTGAATCGTCTGAGATTATTGAAGGAGAGGATCTAGAAAAATATGGTATAACTCCGTTAACAGAATTCTGGGTTCACTGTTCCAATCTTCAAGTTTGGGCTGAGAATGATTATAACGCGAATTTTTTAGAAACTAATTTGGCGTTCCCTCTATTAAAGCGTCTTTCGGAAGTAGGTGATATAAAAGCTAAAAGAAAGTTGATAGATGAAATTGCTCATAGGTATGTATATGGTTCATATAATACTAAACACTATTTAGAATATGAGGGCTTTCTCAACTATTTAACTATGGAGGAGTTAATAGTCGGGGGTTTAAATTTTGAGGAAAGCTCTCTTTTATTAGATATTATTGAATATATGAAACGTTTAGGAATAACTTATGATATTGTGTTATCATTTGATGAAGATAAAGTCCGCCACAGATTAAGCCCCTCGGAACGATATTTAACAATAGAAAATGGACACGTTTACGTTTTTGAATTTGATATGTCTGCAGAATCTTATCATTTTTTTATGAAATTCTCAGCTTTTAAAGGTCTAAGAAATTTGATAATTTATTTAGGTGATTTAGAAGAACTTACAATAGATTTTTCAAAAGTTAAACTTGAATCGATAGTTGGATTAGAAATCTATCATCAATCTCTATTAGAAATTCCTTCTAAAATCTTCAACATTTTCCCAAATCTGCAATATTTGAAAATCTATAGTTCATCTAAAAACAGTTTAGGAGATGCCTTCCCTATTATCTCTTTGAAAAAATTAGAGATTTTTGAATTTAATAATTGCATTAATAAAGAAATACTTGAAAAACTACTTGTCCTTAAAAAAAAAGGAGTAAAAATAATAAAAAGTACAAAATACTCAAATTTTAATTAGATAAAACTTAATACTTAAGAAGAATATCAAATTTATGATAATAAATTCAGGATGTTGTTGTTATTTTCTAGTTAGAGAGTAATGAACTCGTTATCCTTGAACTCTTTCATAAGAAGTCATCTAATTCCTTATAAAATTCGTCTAATTCTTCCTCAGTATAATTATGGTCAATAATTTGTCTAAAACGAGGTAAATCTCTGTATTTCTCAAATGCTGAATAAATTAATATCCTTCTCTTAAGATATACTTTTTTTCCCCCGACTGAATCTTTAAAATAAGCTTCTGCTGCAAATGTCCATCTTAGAAAATCAAATAAAAATTCTTCCTCTTCTAAAATTGCAGCTATTCGAGCTTTTTCCAATAAAGCGTAAGGAAACATATTATCCCAATTTTCAGATCCATAAACGCCACTCAATATTAATCCAGCTTCTACAAGGAAACCATTATTCAGAAGAGATGTACCATATTGGTAAATATAATCCCCAAAAGATTCATGTTTTTCATAGGTTTCCTTATCAAGTTCTAAAATAGCTAAATTCTTTTGAACGATTTTTTCATAATTCTTTTCTTTTTCCTCTATCTTTGACACATATTTAGGAAAGAAATATAAATCATTTCCATCAATTTTCCTTTGACCATTCATTTTTTAATATATTATATCCATAATAGTATTTGATTCTATACCAAGAATGAAGATTAATTAATAAATAGAAAGTCCTTTTTCAATCAATTAAATCGTATTAATAATTAGTCATAATATTTAGTTTGGCAAAAAAATGGATTTCTTAGTACAACAGATCTAGAGCACCAATTGAGAAACTTAGGAATAAATACTGTAATTGAAAAAGATGAATAAATAATAATTAAATTCTCATTTCAATTTTTTTGCTAATTTCTTTTTTTATGAATATCTTCATCCCTTAAGTGGATAATCTATCCAATAATCAATCTTTAATGTTTCTCGTTCAAATTTAACTAACGAAATTGTTGTAGCTTGGATGTAAAATGGTTTTTCTTTTGTCATAAGTATATCTTCTTTGATAATATCAATAGCTTTAGCAATAGCTTCCTTTTGAAGATTAATCCCGAGTGTACAGTGAGGAACCCATGTTATCGGAGAGATTTCAGCTTCAAAATCTTTAAAAAGGCTAAAAATCTTCTGTTGAATGTTAAGCAGCTCGTTAGTTGCTTTAGGATTTAAAAAAAGTACGCTTTCTTCTGAGGGAAAATATCCAATACTACTAATTTGAATTTTTAATGGTTTATTTTCAATACAAAAGAGGAACAATCTATCTTTTGCAGTTTGAGCATCAATACTTTCATAAATACTTAAAGTAATATGTGGTTTCATATTTATCTCGTAAAGTATAGAACTAATCTTTTCTTCGCAAAATTTTTTAAACACCTGTTTTATGGGGAAAGAGCTATCATCATCAAATGACAGTACAATTGCATATGTCATAATTATTATCTTTATAAGACCAAGTAATAAATATTTTGGAAATTTATAAAAATTGAATGAGAGAAGTATATCCGGGTATTTTTTTAATAAAGGAAAAAGGGACCTTTGGAGTAATTAAACCCCCAGAAAATATTTATGTTTTAGCTGGTTCAGATGGAATTATTTATGATGCGGGTTATGGATCAAAAAGAGTTGTAAAATATTTAATTAAAGAGTTGAAAGAAATTGAGAATTATTTTGAAGAGCAAAACAAAGAGTTCAAACTCACACGAATTCTTGTATCTCATTGTCATCCTGATCATTTTAGCGGTTTAAAACGAATAAGAAAGGCTTTAGGAATAAATATAGTTTTAACGAAAAAAAGCCAGGAAATTATTAAAGATAAAAGAAGTTTTATAGAAACTTTTGAAACAGATGCTTACGAAGATTATTTGAGAATTCGAAAAAAAGCAACCAGTAAAATCCTCAATTTTTTAAGAAACGTTGGTTCAAGAGTGTTTTATCAAAGGATATTTGGGGCATCTTATATAGATGATCCGGAGGATGTTATTGAAGATAACTCAGAGATCTTAATTAATGGAGAATCTTGGAAAGTTTTCCCTTCCCCCGGACATGCTATAGACCATATTTCTCTTTACAACGAGGATAAAGGAATATTATTTTCGGGAGATAATATTTTAAGGTCTATAACTACTTGGCTTGGACCTCCAAATTCTGATATAGCAGAATATGTAGAAACTATTAAAAAAATTGAGAAATTATCTAATCTTAAATTAATTCTTGCCGCTCATGGGAGCCCAATAGAAAATCCTAGAGAAAGAATAGCAGATATATTAAGACATAGAAAAGACCGGGAAAAGCAAGTATTGGATATAATTTATAATAATTCAGAGAATGGAATTTCTCCAAAAGAGATAATTAGAGCTATTTATTCCAATAATAGTAGATTTCTCCGTCAAGTAGCTAGAGGTTGGGTTGTTTTAACATTAAAACTGCTCGAAAATAAGAACCTAATAAGACGAGTAGATACAAAAAAGAAGATTATATTTTTTCCTACTAAGAAAGACTAATTATATTATTTTCTATAAATATAAGGAATTTATTAACTTATTTCTAAATTAATAATTAGCTTCTATTAGGTAGAAGTCATTTTAATATTATAAAAATCTTACAGCGATGTTATTTTTAAAAGGAAATAATCTTCAGTAATTTTAAATATGAAAGATGAACCTAATCTATATTTAAATGGACCATTCTTGAAAAAGAACCAAATTTTATATAGAGAATATCAAAAAAATATAGTAAACAGCTGTAAAAATAAGAATTCATTAGTAGTTTTACCAACTGGGTTAGGAAAAACTATAATTGGTATTTTATTAATAGCTAATCGTTTGAAAAAATATTCAAGAGCAAAAATAATAATCCTTGCTCCTACACGACCATTAGTTGCACAGCATAAAACTTCTTGTGAAAAGTTTCTTGATATTGATGTAAATGAAATTACTTTATTTACAGGGAAAATCCCTCCAGAAAAAAGAATTTTATTATTTCAAAATTCAAAAATTATAGTTTCTACACCCCAAGTAATAAAAAATGATTTAATGAGAGGTAGATATAATTTAGCACAAGTTTCACTAATTATTTTCGATGAGGCTCATAAAACTAAAGGTAATTATGCGTATAACTTAATTTCAAAAGAATATATTAACACATGCACGGATCCCTTAATATTTGGGCTAACAGCTTCACCCGGAAAGAATTATGAACGCATTCAGCAAATCTGCGATAATTTATATACTGAAAATATTGTCTTTAAAAATTATGAAGATAAAGATTTAAAAGATTATATCCATGATATCGATACTTTTATTAATTTAATAGATTTACCTATTGAATTGAGAGAGCTAAGTACAGTTTGGTATAATTTATTCGAAATCTATTTGAAATGGTTTGTCAAAAATAATCTTATAGCTCCAAATAAGCCATACTACTCTAAATTGGATTTCCTAGGAATCGCTCGAGATTTAACATTATCTATACAATATGAAAAAGGGGAAGGAATAGAATTATCCGAAGATGAATATTTAGAGTCTTTGTATTATGTTTCTCCAAGGATCATAGATATAGTTAAAGAAAACCAACTTGATATCCCTTCTATATATTCATATTGTTCAAGTTGTATATCTATACTTCATGCTAAAGATTTATTAGAGACACAGGATATCTCTCTTTTTAAATCATTTTTAGATAAAATTAATTACAAAGCAAACAAGGATATCTTATCTGCCAAAAGAATTGCCAATTCAGAACATTTTAACTATATAAATTCCGTAATTGAAAGTGAAGATCATATAAACCTATCCCATCCTAAATTAAAAAAGATTATATCAATTATTAAAGAGGAGATTGAAGAATTTAAAAATAAAAAAATACTAATTTTCACCCAATTCCGGGAAATGGCAGAATTTCTTAAAAATATATTACAAACTGAATTTAATGAACAACTGAAAATTGAAAAATTCATTGGTCAAGCAACTAAAATGAATGATATTGGATTTCCCCAACGAATACAAATAGAAATCTTAGAAAAGTTTAGAGAAGGATTGATAAACATTTTAGTCGCCACAAGTGTTGCTGAGGAAGGTTTAGATATTCCAAATGTAGATGCTATCATCTTTTTTGAACCTGTTCCTTCAGAAATCAGGTTAATTCAAAGACGGGGAAGAACTGGTAGAAATGCTCCAGGAAGATGCTATATACTTGTAACTGAAGAAACAGTTGACATTCCTTTTTACATTGTTGCTCGAAGAAAAGAAAAATCAATGAACGCGGTTCTTTCTGATCCTATGCAATTGAGATTAGCAAAATCTTTAGAACGTAAGAACATTAAATTTCCTGAGCAAAGAGTTCAAAGCTCGGGATTTGAGATTCTTAAAAATTTTAGAGACAGAAAAAAATTAGAACAAAAACATTTAGCCAATCGATCTATAGAAGAAATTATCACACAATTAGATGATTTCTGTGATACCAAAGAATATAACCACCTTAAACAGTGTGGTGTAACATTTTACTCCGATTTTATAAAATTTACTGAATCAAACCTTCGAGAAAAAATAATTAAACTAAAATCAAAAAAAATTAAGCAAAGTAATAAACAAAAAATTTATTTAAATCAAAATATAAAATCATTAATAAATATTGTTAAAACTTATGGCATAGATAGGGCATTAGATTACAATAAATTTCAAGAACTTGCTCACGATGAAGAGATCATTGATCGTAAATTCCATATTCATTTTAATCAAGCGTGTTTTTTAGGATATCTTAAAAAACTAGATAATCAAGTACATTTTGTTATGGATTATGATTAATCTGTAATAAATAAATTAAAAAATAAAATAAGTAAAATCCATGGCTACTTAATTTTTTCTTCTTTGTCTTTTCTTAAAAAATAAAATACTATAAGAAGCACTGTAATTACTATAGGTAAAGCGATTACGGCAGGATTACCTCCACTAAAAAGAAACAAATAATATGAAATTGTTACAACTGAAGCAAAAAAAGCTATAATACTACCATATTGGCTCGCAAAATTTTTTAGATGACGTAACATCATATTTATTTTAAAATTAGTGTTTTTTATGACTTCTAGTTCAGTTTCATCTAAATCTTCTAGTATTTCTGGATTTTCATAGTATATAGTAAATCTTGGGTCATATTTACCATTTAGTTCTCCACTACTAATTAGAAATAATAGATGGTCTTGTAGATTTTGCTTTTTTATTTTTAATTCATTGTTTAAAAACCCAATTGTTAAATATTCATTTGCTACTGCTTTAAGAGCCATATTTATATATGATTTTAATATTAAACGTTCCAAAGCTTTAACTTTTTCAGTTAAAATTTCCGAATATTCGTCAATGAATTTATTGAAATCTTCTAGTATAAATTTAGATGTTCGTCTAAAATTTTTTGATTGTTTAGTAAATTCTTTTGTTGTATTATCGATGGATTTGGTGATCTCCTTGATCTCCAATTCAATACTTTTTGCTCTCTTTTGAATTAAAAAGTTACTCCTCTTGAATTCTTTAATTTCTATATTATCTTCTACTTTTCTTTCTAAATTACCAAGTAATTGACTTAAATGAATCTTTTTCTTATTAATAAGAGTTAATAACTGCTCACGAAATGACTCAATCTTCATCATGTTTAAATGATCATTAATTTTTTGAATTTTGCTGTTATAATCATTTAAAAAATCATTTTTTATTTTCACATATAACTCTCTAATCTCAGGGACTAATTTACTTGAATCACCTGATTTGTTGACTACTAAATTTATTTGTTTTTCAATTTTATCTTGAGATTGTTTCAATTCCTCGTTAATTTTATGCCTATTGTTCTCAAAAGTTTCTTGGGTTTTTAAATAAATATCATAACTTTCTGTTTCTTTGAAGACTTTATTAGTATACGCTTTCAATCCAATGTTAAGAGTATTGAATTGTTGACTGATAAAACTCTGCATCTTATTAAATAACTTTAGACTTTGTTTTATATTCTTTATAGCTACTCTTTCATTTTCTAAAATTGATTCAAAATTATTTTTGGTTTCAATAAATTCTTCTCTTTCTTGATTGATTTGAAGCTCTCTAACCTTTTCATAGAACTGTTTTGGAAGAACATCTTTAAATATTCTTAAATCCTTGATTCTATTTTGGAGCTCTAACATATTTATGTTCAAAGTCCGATTTCTAATGCTTGAGTCATATAAAGCTAAAATTTTGCCAATTCTCTCCCGATTTAATTTTAATAAATTATTATCAATATAATTCTTAAGTTCTTTATTTAAATAATAATAATTTGTGTATACTAAAATAGATTTTTCTTCCTCATCAAGCTCGGCATTGATTTTTGAAATATCAATCATATCTTTTAATCTATTGATGAGAACTTTACAAGATAATTTTACCTCATCCTTTAAATCAACTAATTTAATATTATCTGTTTTTTTCTCAACAGCCATTATGTTTAATTTACTTGAAATAATATTGTTAATATATTCATCTTTTAAAACTGATATTTCGTTGATTAAGAAATCACTGAATTTATCCCATTGAATTATGTTTAATTCTGATTTTTCTTTAAAATTGTCTATATTTTTACTACAATCATTTAATTTTTTTATATAGATCTTATTTATTTTTTCATAATTGCTATTAAACGTATTGAATGTCTTTATAACTTCCTCAATTGTTGAATTAGGAGAAAGGTTTAAATTATTTTTTATAGTTTTCAATTGAGATTTGAGATCAGAACTTTCTTGAGACACAAAATTATCAAAATCTTCTAATTTACTTCGATTTCTTTCTTCTATGATTTTATTCTTTAAAACCTTTACATGATTTGTAAATAATTCGATTACATTGGATTCTAAAACTTCCAATTTGTCTTGTAAGTGCCGATAAAGTATATAGAGCTTTTGCTTTTTTTTTATTTCTTGTTTTAATATTAATTGAACTTTCTTAATTTCATCTAATCTCTTATTTAATAAGAGATCAGTTTCTTTCTTTGTAATATTAAAGGCTTCCTGAAATTCATTTGCCATTATTTTACTTTTTGCCTTCTTACCGATTTCACTAATATCAGTTCTTATTTGTTTATTTATTTCCTCAAATTTTTGTAAGTTAATGTTGAAAAGTTGGAATCCATCAATATAATAATTGAATTCAGCATTGAAAAAATCTTTGACCTTTATCCAATTATCAATAGTCTTTTTATGTTTCTTAACAATTTTCTTTTCCGTAGTAGTGACCTGTTGAGATACGTTAAATATTATTTCATCATATTTTCTTACATTTTGAGTCATTTTATCCAAATCTTGGATAATAAGATTTAATTTTTCATTATCATATTCCTTCTCAAAAGTATCACAAAAAAGCGTTCTGAAAGAATCTAATCTTTTTTTCAAATCTTCTTCTATAATACCAACTTTTTCTTTTAGATTTTCTAATAAACTATTTAAATTTCTTAAATTTTCTTTTTCTTGAATTTTACTTTGAAGATAAGCGCCTACATCTGATAGTCTCTTTTGTAAAACAGAATATAATTTATTCCATTGAGAGATTTCTGCTCCTAAACTTGCTTGTATGTTAACATATTTAAGAATTTCATTAAAAGAACTTTCTATATTTTCATTTAAAAAATCAGCTTCCATTAAAGCATTTCTTAATATATATTTTAACCTCTCTCTTGCATAATCAATCTCATCAATTAAAAGATAACTTTCAATCTCTTCTCGTATCTGGGAGGTGACCTGCTGTAATTTTAAAGTCATGTTATAAATATCATTCTTAATATCTTCAAGTTTTTCCTTTTCTTCATATAATCTTTCTGTATTCAAATCCATATCAGATAATATGATTTTCTTCAGAAGATAATTCAAATAAAATAAGTGTTTTGTCTTAAAACCTAAGAAAATTTTTTTTGTTCTGATATTTCCAATAAAAAACCTTCTATCGACCATTTCTTTGATTATTGGGAAGACATCTTCCCTTAATCTCAATGGTTCATAATTAAACGTTTTGTACTTTTTTAGAAGATCTGTAAGAGAAATTATACTATTATTCTTAAGTTTGTCATAAAAAATTTGGAAGTATTTTTTTTTTCCTTGGCTAAGATCACTAAGATAATTCTTGAATTCAGCCTCGTTATCTATAATCTCTAAATTAAAATTATAGTTAAGATTAATATATGAAATTATATCTTCAATATATTCTGCAAAACCAAAAGTAGTCTTTAGTTGAATAATATCAATATAATTTTCTTTTTCTAATTGCTTAAATACTACCCTCTCAATTTCATCAACAAACTTCTGCCAAATCAAAGATAAAAGAACAACTAATCTTGAAACTTCTATTAATTTAACATAATTCCATTGTTCTTGAACAGTTAAGTTTTCTTCTAATTTCTGATTTATATAAGAATATATACCTGTGGTATTATAGTCTAATAACCATGAGTATGATTCAAGAATGTAAACTAGCCAGAAAGTGATACTAATATTAGCTTCTTGATTAAACCCAAATCCGCCACTTTCTTTTTGCTGCTGTTGAAGGAATTGTAATTCTTTGTCTTTAACTTCGGAATCAAGATCTAAGTGTTTAAGGCATAAAAGTCTAAAAATTAATGAAGAGTCTTTTTTTCTATCACTGAGATATGAACGAAATTTATCTCTATTAGTACGAACATCAACACCTAAAAGTGAGAAGATTTCCAATACATAATACAATATTCTAGCAGGTTGACAATTTTTACACGTTTCACATTCCTTATCTTGGCAATGTAAAAAATTATTACCTTTCTTGTGTGCCAAGACGAAATTTTTAATTTCTCCTTTAATTTGGGTTTGTTTCTCAGAAGTTAGATATTCTTTTAAAAGTCCTAGATTTTTAAGACAAGATAAAGCTAAATAAGTAGAATAAATGTCAGGAATTTTATCAGAGTAAGGAGAAAATTTGAATCCTACGCTTTCGTATTGATGAACTTCACATTTCTTTATAAATTTAAATATTTCTTCTCTATTTACTCTTTTATCTTCTTTGAGATATTTCCTAAGTAATAAGAACCAATGAACAACTTCCAAATTTAATTGGGGAACTCTTAATAGGTTTTGATTAAAGTGTTGATAGAATTCAATCAATTTATCATAATTTCTATAGTAAAAACTTTTAATGTCTTTCCTTTTAATATTTATAAATGATTTAAAAGGCTCTTTTTTAAATTTCGTTATATAAGGATAAGCAGATTTATCGTCCACATTAATCAATATTTAAAATACTCCTAAAATCGTTATTTTATGTTTTGTTATTAATGAAAATTTTAGCATTTATTTTTTTGGAATTGAAAATCTTATATTTAGAAATATTTATAATTAAAGAATTTACAGAAATTTCTCGGATTTTTGTTTAGCTTAAATATCGTATATTATTCAAAATATAGATTAAAGAAACAATATTTAATATTCATAGATTCATTTAGTATCTCCTGTTTTTTTGTCTGAAATTTTACGAAGAACCTTTCTGTTTAAGTAGACTATTATTGCAGCAAGGGTAAAACAAACTACTGAAATATAGATAAATAAATTTAATATCCCTGGAGTTACTCCAGGTACATTTAGATAAATATAAAAATCTCCCGTCATTCCAAGATTTTCATCTGATGAGGAATCTTTAGCTAGAATTTGGATTATATACCCTTTATAAAATCGATTTGGATATAAACTAATATTATCCCAATTAAAACTCCATTGATTTCCTCCGTCGTAATTCATTGTGGCATTAAATAAAAAGTTTGTAAAATTTGAGATCTGAAAAGTTACATTCCCAAAAAGTGGTGGATTCTCATCGGTGATATTTACTTTTATTGTGTAAGATTTTATCCTTATTATAGTATTATTCATGTCTGGTTGAATGAATGTAATAACTGGAGCGGTAGTATCATTAGTAGGACCCTGAGTAATAAATAATGCTTCTTTATTGCTAATAGTATCCCCTTTATCTTCTTGATTACCTAAATCATTGTAAACTTGAGAATTTACACCTATTAAAAGAAGTGTTATGAAGATAATTAAATTAAAAACTAGTCCATTGTTATGTCTTTTAAACACTACTTTCATTATGACCTTTTATTTGTACATTATTATTTTAGAATAAATTCTAATTGTAATATAAATTTAAGTGAAGAAAATAGTAAATATCTAAAAAACTCAATATAATCAAAGAGTTCACTACTAAATTAACAAAAAAGGATTAAAAAAATAGATTTATAATTGAGGATCGCTATCAAAACTCCATGTATCATTTATTCCTAAATTATCTTTCATCAATGGATTCTGAATAATGGCAACAGGTTTTGGAAAATTAATACTAGGAATAAATCCTAATGCAAAATTATAAGCTGACATTATAGTTTGATTCAAATCTAATTGTTCCCAAAATGGATGAAAAAACCATGATCCCGCGAAACCATCTGGATTCTTATTGTTAATCCAATACCAAGATAAAACATTTGATGCTGCGCTGATCAGAATACAATTAGGTAAATCATACCAACTTTGCCCAATGTTTTTATTTTCATTTAGGAAATTACCACTAAAACAGCAATCCACACAAATCAACATTCTCTCGCAAGTTATTTCTTTCACTAAATCGTAAAATTCTGTTTCGTTAATATAACTATTATCTGCCTCGAAATGGAATGTAGCGTTTTTGTCCGGAAGAACTGCGTTTGACCCATGATCTGTCATGAAAATTATCAATTGATCTTTAGCACGAATACTTGAGGCAAATGACTCTGGATTAGATATATCCAATTCTTGTTTAAACCTACTTGCATTCACATCGTCATTTTCAACATCAATATCAGCAAGAACTCCAGATCTATTTAAATCATTAGTGTAAATATCAAACACATCGATATCTATTACATCGTCTCCAGTATGGTAAAGCATTAAAAATATATTATCATCTGTATATCCATGATCTTTTAAAATCCAATAAACTTGAAGTGCCTGAGCAGGAAATCCATCTGAATTTATTTTTCCATCTGGAGGCGGATCGGTTGGATCAGTTAAATTGACTTGTATTAATCGATCGACTATAACATCATCATAATGCACACTATCTGTTGGACCAGCTCCTACAAAATCACCTTCAAAAGCTAATATCAACTTCATTTTAAATAACTCATTTTCCGTTTCATTGTTGCATACTCCACCCATGTTAATATTCCTCCATTTATTTCCTGTAGCATTAAGATAAGTCGACCAATCAGTTCTAACTAGGATATCACTTGAATCTAACCATTGTATGCCAATACGAGCACCTTTTCCTACAAAATTCCCTGTTTCATTAATTTGGACACTTACAGAGATGTTATAGAGCGCGTATTCATATAAAGGATAAGTCCAATTATATGTTAGACTAGCATTAATCAAACCAGGTCCTATAGGTTTGATATATAAAGATCCTAAAGTTTCATTTCCAAATGAAGTCCATTCATGAAAACTATTTGTCTCACTGTCTGTAAAAAACCAATTACCTGTGTTTGTTGTAAAATTAGCATCTGGGCTCCCATTAAATTCATCTTCAGATTCACTACCATAAAAATCATTTGCGCTACATAGGATAATTGCTTTTCTTTTTGCAAGCCTTGGTGTTTTTTCAGGAATATTCGGAAGATATATTATCCACGACGAAAGAACGAGTCCTATAAGTAAAATGAATCCAATTAGAGGAAGATATTTTCTTAGATTACTTCTCAAATCCATGTGATTTCACTTAATGTTAATTAGTTTCTATTTATATGATAAGTTTTAAGTAATTAATATCTATAAAGTAGAATAACACGTGTTTCTCATATATATCTTACTTCTCTTCTTTAATAAAAATTAATTTATTCAGAAACTAAAATTCTGTAATAGCAAAAATCAAAAAAAAAAATAAAGTTTAAACGAGCAATTCGCTCATTTTTTAGGTTCTTCTTCCATTGCCTCTCTAATAGATGGTGTTAAGAAATCTTCTTCTTTGGGCTTCTCTAAAATATCCAAAAGATTATATTCTGTAATCATTTGAAGAACACCCATAACAACCATACCGTGATTGTACATTTCATTGGCATCGTAGAGATTTCTCCAACAGAAGGGACATTCGGTTGTTAAAATGTCTGCTCCAACAGCATTTGCCTCGTCACATCGCAAACTGGCGGTTCTGAGAGAAAATTCTGGATATCCTGCTCTTACTCCTCCACCAGCACCACAACACATACTATCAAGCTTTATACGGTACATCTCATTAAATTTAATTCCTACGTCCTCTTCAAGTTTTCTTAGAATGACACGTGGAACTTCATACCACTCTTCAATTGCTTTCTTGATTTTACGGCTATCCATCAAAAGGTTCTTAGATTTTGCGATAATATCTTGTTCCATATCAACAGCAAAATGTCTACCAGTATGACAGGGATCATGATAGGTAACCACCTTTCCTTTTAATTCCTTATTTGGTTTGAATTTGATTTTCTCTTGTTGGACTAACCTTGTTACTAGTTCAAATGCATGCTGTGTTTTAAAAGGAAGTTCTTCGTCTTCAGCCATCCATTTTGGGTAATCAATGGTAATCGTTCTATAACACCCAGCACAGCTGAAATATACCATTTCCATATTCTTGAAAGCTTCAAGATTTTTCCTCATTAATCCCTGTGCGGTATCAACTGCTCCTATCCTGAAAAATGGGCTTCCACAACATACTTCGTCTGCAACTAGCGTGAAATTCATGCCTAATAGCTCGAATAATTTGGCAGTCGCAACAGCAACCTCTATTTGACGGTAACTTGCAGTACATCCTACATAATATGCAATTTTCGCATCTTTATTATTGATAAATTTCTCCAGGCCGGCATCTTTAGCCCATTTAAATCTATCAGCAGCAGCACCACCGTATGGGTTATTTCGCTCTTTCACTAGTTTGTCTACTAATTCATGTTTTTCTATCATTGGCACTCCAGATTCTATACATGCTGCTCTTAAAGACTCTATAATATCAACAGTACGAATTTTATTATCACATTGAGCTGAACATTGACCACACGTAATGCATGGTAGAATGACATCCCTAACTTCATCACTAAATTCTAAGTCCCCGCTTAAAATTGATCGGGCAATCCACATTTTACCTGCATTCCAGAAAGCTTCCCATCCATACTCAATACCTGCCGGACAAGCGTCTACCATTCCTTCGTAAAGTACAGTACTTTGCTTTCCTGCATATTCTCCTATTCCCTCTCTGTCAGGTTCGCCAGAATAAGCGAATCTGCATGCCTTACAGTGAATACATTTATAAATATCTTTTTTCAATTCTTCTAATCTTTCCATTCCTGTTTTAGCCATTTTTTATTAACCTCCTTTATTTATGGAAGAGCTAGTCTTCCTGGATGCATTATCATATTAGGATCTACGAGTTTCTTAAAGGCTCTTAAATATTTCCAATACATCCCCGCTTGATAATAAGCTTGGATATGAATGTATGGATCTGGTCTGTAATTTAACCAACCTTGCTTAAGAGCATATTCAGTTGTTTCTCTATTCATCTCTTGAACCTTTTCTAAATCTGATTGCTTAGTGGAATCAAAACAGACGATTGGCATACAAATTGCTTGTCTACACCGTTCAATACTTGCTATCCACATAACTGGTGGAAATCCATACTTTTCCATAGCTTTACAATACATATCAGCAAAGTGTCCACATTCCGGCCATGGAGTATACCATGTGATAAATAAAAAGCCAGCTTCCCAAAAACTGTAAGGAATTGCGATTTTGTTTGGTTTTTTCATTCTGCTTGCGATTTGCTTAGGATGAAGTTCTTGAGGTTTTATAGCATCAGGATCTTTTGCTCTTTTTTTAAAATCTTCTGCCATACTATTAATTCTATTAACTACATAGTCCAACTCTTCTTGAGTTTGAGCCCAACATTCCCAATTCATCCACCATTCTGGAATTCCTAAACCTTCAAAGAACTTATAATCATGGGGAACTTTATCTTTAGGCCAACGAGCCATTACTAAAGGATAATTCCCTCCTTGAACCATTACTGTGTTATGAGAAATTCCGAATTCTTGTTTTGCAATTTCAAGAGTTAAATCTTGCATATCATAAGGATTTGACATCCCCCACACTACAACTGTTTTATATTTGGGGTGAGGATATATTTTAACAGCCGCTTTAGTAACTACTCCAAGTGCACCTTGACTGCCCATTAGAAATGACCACATATCAGGCCCTAGTCCATACTTATAGAAAGGTTTTGCAAAAGGAAGCGCCCATGAACCAGTTCGTACCACATCTCCATTTGGAAAAACAATTTCTCCACACATAAAATTATCTCCTTGTGGACCTACTGAAGATGTATACAATGAAAATCCACGATCTATTGCGTCTCCCATAACGGTTGCTGCAGGAGGAGCACCATCAGGAATAGGAGGGGCCCAATCTGGGTGGTTTTTGTGCATATAAGCCCAAAGTTCACCGTTTGTAACCCCTGGTTCTATGATACAATATCGATTTTCCTCGTCAATTTCAATAATTCTATTCATTCTTCCTAAATCAAGGAGCACTCCGCCAGGTTTGATTGTTGGGCACGAAAACCCACCAGACAATCCCCCCGAGACCGGACTTACTGCAATTTTCTCCGCGGAACAATATATTAAGATTTTGCGAATCTCTTCAACGAATTTAGGTCGAATGACGATATCAGGGATTTGGCTCTTTAGTCATTATCCGATTTTGAATAAAAGATTTCTAAACCCATTACTGATTTCGCCAGGTAAGACGCAGTAATCGCTTTGTTATTTGTAGCGTATTCTTTACCCACAATGCCGATCATAGCATCAAGGTCCTTCTCTGTAGGAAGTTTATAACTCATAATTTCCAACCTCTTAATTAATCTTCAAATTTTTGATTTTTATATTTAAAATTATTATTTTGGAAAATTAAGTACTGAATTTTAAATTTTCTTATATCCTTTTCATACAAACGATGATTTTTTCTTATAGAAATTATGTTTCATTTCTAAAGGTTGAAATAATATTTTAGAATAGATGTAAAAATCAATAAATTAAAGAGAATTCTCATATTGAATTTCAGGATTCTAATTCTATATGGTTATACATTCACTTATATTAGAATTGATTCGAGCTTTTGTCCGTCTTTTATCATTCATAATAAATTCAAGAAAATTTTCATTATCATCGTCAATAAATTCCCAAAATTCTTCATAAATTTCTTTTGAAGTCATCTTTTTCCTTTTTGAGATAATATTTTGTTTTGAACTCCTTGCTTCCATGTTTTTATCGCTATTAAGAGGGTGAAATTTAACTCTATCTCCATCAAGTATTAGCTTTTCAAAAAGATCATTACTACTCTTCTCAGATAGATTAAACGCTTTTACACCATTCCTTAAATTTCTTGAGTTTTCTTGATTTAATTCCAAATCCACTTTTTGATATCCTCGAATTTGAAAATTTTTATCCATAAAAAATTGAAAGTGATGAGGGCAAATTAACCCTTTATGGACTGAAATTGTAGTTAATTGAGATTTGTTATTTAATCTTGAAGGAGGTATACCGACAATATCTCTCGTCTTACAAATTGGACAGATAACTTGAATCTTATTTGTCCTAATAAAATTTGGCATTAGAATCCCTATCTCAAAAATTTAAATTTTGGTATTATTACCTTCTCTAAAATGTTATATTTAAACTTAGTTATTTTATTGGTTATGACCGAATCTTTAAGTTCAATAATCATTTATTCCAATTATACTTATTAATTCAAATCTCATTTTATAATGGTTGATTTTATGTCAGAATTGGATGTTTTCTTTCACCCTAAATCAATTGCAATAATTGGGGCCTCAGATACTTTGAAATTTGGATTTGCTACAACAAAATATCTATTAGATTCTAAATTTAAAACTTTTCCAGTTAATATAAAGAAGAAAGAAATTCATGGCCATAAAGCATATAAAAACATTAAAGATATTCCTGAAGAAATTGAATTAGCAATAATACTCATTGGAAATGAATACGTTCTTCAGGCGGTAAAGGATTGTGTTAAAAAGGGTGTAAAAGGTATAATAATAGAAGCAGCGGGTTTTGCTGAGACCGGAGTAGAAAAATATATTACTATTGAAAAGGAAATTGCACAAATTGCTAAAGAGGCTGGTATCCGGATTATAGGTCCAAATTGCATTGGAGTGACTGATTTTAATAATCAATTTTCATCAGCAGATATGGATTTTGATAAAGCGATTAAAGGAAGGATTGCTATTATTGCTCAATCAGGAGTACTTGGAAATATATTTGTTGATTGGGCAACTGATAAAGGAATTGGATTCTCAAAAACAATTACGATAGGAAATAAAGTAGATGTTGATGAGATTGATCTTCTTGAATATTTGAATAAAGATCCTGAAACAGCAGTTATTAGTCTTTATTTAGAAGCTACAAAACGAGGGAAACAGTTTATAAAAATGCTTAAAAAAATGGAAAAACCAGTATTAATTCTTAAAAATGGAAAAAGTGAAATAGGGTCAAAAGCAGTTAATAGTCACACAGGCTCGATGGCAGGAAATGATAAAATTTATGATGCTGTCATTAAGCAAACTCCTGGAATCTTTCGAGTTAAAAATTTTTATGAAATGTTTAATATTGCTCAGGTCTTTGCCACTCAACCTTTACCTAAAGGAAAAAATATTGCAGTTATTACGGGTTCGGGAAGTTTAGGTGCTTTAGCTTGTGATGAGATTGAAAAACAAGGTTTAAATCTTGCAAAATTAAGTGAACATACCATTTCTCTTATCAAATCTACAATTCCTAATTGGGTGTCAATTGGAGGTACTATCGATTTAGGACCTTCTTTATTTGAAACGTTTGAACCATCAATAAAAGTAATTTTTGAAGACAAAAATGTAGATTCTCTTTTATATATTTTTTCAGTTCCTCGATGGCCACTCCAAATGATGGGTTCAATGGCTACAAAATGGGCAAAGCACCAATTTGATCTAATTAAAGAATTAACACAGAAATTTAATAAACCCTGCGTTTGTGTATGCTTTGGTTCGGGATGGACCTTTGATTTTCTTAGAAAAGCGGCATCTTTATCTAATTCAGAAGTTAACATTCCAATAATGAGCAGAATAAAACATGCAATAATTGCATTTAAAATGATGTATGAATTCAATCAAAAATTGAATAAAGATTTACAATAATTTTCTGTTTTGTGTGTTATCCCATTTCATATCAATTTTTAAGAAATTGTTAGTTACTAACTTTAAAAATTGGACTCCAAATTTTTTTAATTCGAGTAAAATCTCCCCATAATTAAGTAAAAATAATACAATTAGAGTGATAAAAATATGGTAGATATTAATGTTTTTGGTATAGCTTGGCAAGAAATTGTTAATTGGTTTTTAGCACAACCAATCTTTGCGCAAGTTCTTGTCTTGATTGGTGTTTTTGCAGTACTAGTTCTTGCTGTAATTTTAGTTTATTACATCTTGAAAGGTGTAGGTTACTTAGTTTACTATTTACTTAAAGGAGTATATTACCTTTTAAAAGGAATTGGCCTTCTATTTTACAAATTGTTTGAAGGATTATATTACGCAATTTCGGGAAAACCTAAACCTCAATCTAATACGGAAACACCACAACAAGCACCGCAACAGCAACAAGCACCTCAAGTTAAAGAAGAAGAGCCAATAGTACCAATTCAAAAAAGCTCTCAATTAGTTCGGCCTGAAGTTACTTTTTGTAGTGAATGTGGAAGCAGATTTACAGATACGATGCTTCATTCGTTAACAGAAACAGGAGTTGCTTACTGTATTCATTGCGGGAGCAAGAAGACTCAAGAATACCAAATGAGTATTGAAAGTTAATAATTTTTTTTATTCTTTTTTATTTTTATTATAACCTAAATCTTTAGGAATAAATACTATTTCCTGTGTTTTATACTGCATTATAGGATTTTCCAAAAAAAATTTATAGATTTCTATACTTTTCTATTTAGACTATGAAAATCCCTATAATTTATTTCTCTTCTTCTGGAAACACCAAGTATGTAGCACAACTAATTAAAAATGGGTTAATATGTGCTAATCTTGAACCTGAATTGGTCCCTTTTAATTCTCTTAAACGAAATAATTTAAACTTTGAAGAGATTGAAGTTTTAGGTATTGGAGCTCCTATTTATGTTATGACCTTTACTTTAAATATGCTTGAGTGGATTAAAAAACTACCTATGGTAAAAAAAAAGGTTAAATTCTTCTTATTTGATACTAATGCAGGGTTACCTGGGCCATCTATCAAGCAAATTAAGAAAATTTTAGAAAAAAAGAATTTTAAATTTATAGGTGCAATTGAGGTCATTGTTCCAACAAGAGATTCAGTGTTCGAGTCAAAATATTTTAAATATGTTAAGTGGTCGAGAAAAAAAATAGATAAAATTTTTCAATTTGGAATTAAGCTAGCAATAACAATTAAAACTGAGGAAGGAGTTTTAGATTGGTCTAACTCAACATTATTTGGCTCAGTCATTAGAGCTTATTTTCAAAAATTAGAAAAACTATTTTATAAATATGCAAGTTATTTAATTGGTTATAATCGTAGTGAATGTATAGCCTGTAAAGCATGTGAAAAAGGTTGTCCTACAAATGCTATATTTTTCAAGACTATCCCTGTTATTAATCATAAGAAATGCATTTTATGTTTTCGGTGTTTAAGAAATTGTCCTAATAATGCACTCTATTTTAAATTATTGCCAAAGGTAAAATATTTTAAAGGTCCAAAAACAATTAGAGGATATATTCCGCCAGATGAAATATTGAAAGAATATTCTCAACTAAATGCTTTTTCAAATAAGATGACACCAAAACGTTCATCTTCATAATATTTAAATCCCATTTCTTTTATGAGATCTACTAATTCAGGTCTACAAAAAACCTCAAAATTTTTAGTCTCTTTAGATTCAAGCTCTTTTTGAATTGTATATTGAATTAATTCATATGCTGCCTTTGGTTTTCCATAGACAATCATCCAAACTTCTTTTTCTGATGGAAGTTCGTAATCATGAGATTTTCCAAATTCAATTTTTTGTAAAATAGCATCTCTATTGTATATCCATGAGCCATGATCATCAGTTATATATTTTAATGGAATATAAGACCACCCTATACAGATTTCGTCTCCAGGGCCAATATCAAATTTCTTATAGATATCTTTTACATCTTTCGCCGCTAGTTTATCAACTTTAGGAGATATTTTTTTAATAAATTTTATCTCATCTGAATTCACTATAACGAGATCCATGCATTTTTTATGTTTAAAACCGTAATATTTTGCAAGAGAAATTGAGGCGAAATTATCGGATGCTGTATCATACTGAGCTACTTTAACCCCTATTTTACTAGCATATTCCACCGCATATCCCAGCTGTAATTTGCCAATGCCCTTGCCTTGATAAGATGCTTTTATTCTTCCTCCTTCCAACCATGCAAGATCATTATTAAATATCTTCACTCTTCCGAATCCAATTAATTTTGTTTTATTTTCATCTTTAAAAGTTCCATAATTCATGCTATTTTTATCTTGGAGCCACTCATCTATAACATACGGGATATAATCATCTCCATCCCAAATGTCTTTGCTAATATCTTTAATAGCAGGAATGTCTTCAACGGTTAGTTCTCGGAAATAAACTTTCATAAAAATTCTTTCAAGACAACTGAATAATGAAATCTATTTAATAAAAAACTGTAAAAAAATATATCTTTTCTTAAATTCCATTCAAAATTAAAAAATTAATTTTAAATATAGATCTGACAATAAGAATACTATTAAAATTAGTTAAATCTGATTAAAAAATCTTTAATTTGATCAAATATGACAGAAAAATGGATGGAAAGCAGCCCTTATTCGTCTAAAATTTGGAAAAAATCATATGATGATCATGTAACGCCAGAGATTGACTTCGAGATAATATCTTTAGCAGATTCGATGAAAAGATCTGTAAATGATTTTCCAGATAATATATGTTGCGATCTTCAAGGAACTATCTATACTTTTAAAGAAATAGAAAAAAGAATAAATTGTTTTGCTAACTTTTTTCTTCAGAATGGCTTGAAAAAGGGAGATAGAATTGCTATTCATTTACCTAACATTCCTCAGTATATTATTGCGTTATATGGAACATTTTATGCTGGTTGTACCTCCACAGGAATGAATTTTCTATTACAACCTAATGAGATAATATATCAATTGAAAGATAGCGGAGCTGTTGCTTTAGTAACGTTAGATTCTTTCTATGAACAAAGCGTCCGAAAAGCTCTCTCTTCTGGTAAAACTGACATTAAAATCGTAATAACCACTAATGTTGCTGATACCTTAGATATAGATCCTTCTATGAAAGAACAATTAATAAAAATAGGAAAAGTACCTTTTGGAGAGGTAATTCCATTAGATGGAATAAAATTCTTTACATTTAAAGAATTATTATCAAACTATCCAGATGATAAATCTCCTAATGTTAAAATAGATCCTCATGAAGATTTTGCGTTTCTTCAATATACTGGTGGCACTACTGGACCTCCAAAGGGTGCTATATTGACTCATGCGAATGAGATAATTAACCTCCAACAAGTAGTACACCAATGGGAAATTGATTTCATAAAAGGAAAGGAGATATTCATTTCAGGATTTCCTTTATTCCATTTAGCAGGTATGTTTTTCAATCTTGGCGCAGTACACTATGGTGCTACTCAACTTTTAATTCCAGATCCTAGAGATGTAAATTATATTGCGAATAAAATTATTGAATATCATCCAAGCTTTATGGCAAATGTTCCTACTCTTTATTTAATGCTTCTAAAAAATCGAAAATTTAAAAAAGCAGATTTAAGTTCTTTCAAACTCTATGTTTCAGGAGCAGCACCTTTTCCTGCTGAAAGTATAAGAGAATTTGAAGATGTCGTAGGTAAACATAAATTATTAGAGGTATATGGTATGACAGAAGCATCTCCTATTGTAACCCTTAATCCATATCTGGGAACAAGAAAAATAGGCACGGTGGGACTCCCTGTTTCAAACACTGAGGTTAAAATTGTAAATGTCTCAGATAAAAGTAAAGAAGCCCCTATTAACGAACCCGGTGAGGTTGTTATTAAAGGTCCTCAAATATTTAAGGGATATTGGAAAAAAACAGAAGAAACTAATAAAGCCCTTAAAGATGAATGGTTTTATTCGGGAGATGTAGGAATAATGGACGAGGATGGCTATATAAAAATCGTAGATCGTACAAAAGATATGATAATCGTCTCAGGCTATAAAGTGTTTAGCGTTGAAGTCGATAATAAAATGAATAAACATCCTGCAATTGAGCTATGTTCGTGTATCGGAATTCCTGACCCAGATCGTCCAGGATCTGAATTAGTTAAATTACACGTGCTTTTGAAAAAGGGATATGAGGCAAATGAAGAAATAAAAGAAGATATTTTAAAGTATGCTCAAGAAAGCCTTGCGAAATATAAGGTGCCTAAATTTATTGAAATTTCAGATCAGTTACCATTGACTGCGGTTGGTAAAATCGATAAAAAAGCCCTAAGAAAAATGTAATTTAATAACTCTTTTTTATTTTAAGTTCTAAAGTATCTTCTGTATATATTATAGTATAAATAGAACGATAAAATATAATGGATTAGTATACAAGGTATAATCCCTAAATTTAAGAATATATAACCGATGTATAATCCCATTAAGAATGGATATACCAAGTTTATTAGTAAAAATGTTAAATTTTTAAATGAAAACCATGTGTGGATATGATATAATGAAAAAATTAAGCTTGAAATAAATATAACAGAAATAACGTCTAAATTTAATGAATCACTCAAGAAACCAATTAAATAGTACCTAAAAATCAATTCTTCCATTATCATTGTTAAAGGAAAAAATAACCATATAACTATTCTATTATTTCTGTTAATTAATGCGTTCATAACATCGTGTTTTCGCATCAGTTCAATGCTATCATTATTAAAAATAAAAATTTCAATTAACTTTCCTATAGTTAAAAGTATAAGTAGACCAAATAAAAAAAAAAGAATTAAGAAAGGATCAAATTCTCTAACAAAAATATATTGAACATAAACTCCAAAAAGTATTGGGATAAATAAAAATGTAGATATGACTCCAATAATTATGTATTTATTTGAATTTTCCAATGACCTACTAACCTAATTTCCTATATTATTATTTAAAAGTTAGAGTTTGAATTACATTCAATACCAAATTGAATATGAAAAGATTCTATTTATAAAAAATTTACTTTTTATTTCAAATTACATCAAGAAGGAAACTCAGCCAGGGTAATCATTTTTGGAGCCCATAAGAGTAGTAGTTTCTTCAATCCACTGGGATAAATCTTTATCCATTCTACAGTAAGTGACAATTTTATCTATATCTCTTAGTTTAGAAAAAGAGCATTCAACCATAACGTCCCAACCTCCATAAATTGGAGTGACATACGTAATTTTCCAATCCTCGTCTGGTTCTGCAGATTTTAAATTAGTTAATTTATCTACAACTTTCCATTCAGTACCAATTGCTTTCAACCGAATTAAAATGTACCCTCGGTAATAAATTTCTTACACCTTTAACTGCATATTTGTTTAGATTTACGGTTTTCTTTTAAATTTATAACTTTACTTTATCTTGGAATATATTTAAGTACTTCAATGTTTCTATTATAAATTGTTTTAATAAAAATTTGATGAGATAATACAGAAATGTCAGATATCTATAACAAATTAGAAAAAATTGTTTCAGATAAATTTATTTCCAATGATATTTATGTTCGTCATGCTTATTCGAGAACTGTTGACCCTCTTCTACAAGGTGTTCCCGAGATAGTTATTCGTCCCAAGGATGCACAAGAAATCTCCGAGATTCTCAAAGTAGCAAACCAAGAAAATATCCCTGTTATTCCTCGAGGTGGAGGTGCTGGAGAATTTAGTGGTGCTAAGCCAATTTGCAGATTTAGCGATAGAGATTTCAAAAGAGAGAATTAGAGAAGCAGTAGAATCGGGAGCTGAGATATTAACCACTAGTTGTCCTTTCTGCATAGGAAATTTAAGTGATGCATATAAAGAAATAGGATCAGAGATTCAAGAAAAAATAAAATTAATTGATATTATCGATTTAATAGCCTTTAGGATATAAATGACAAATTCTATTAAAAATAAGGCTTTAGTTTTTTCATACACTCAAGTTTAAATATATTTTTTTTTATTTGATTATAAAAAGAACTGTTTATTTATTTAAAAAAAAGGAGGTATCACTATGGCAACTAAAATCTCAATGGTAGGAAAACCGGAAGTAGGTAAAACCACGATTAAAAAAGTAATTTTTGAAGGAGAAGACCCGAATGAGTTAGTAATATTTCCTCTCGAGGCTACAATAGGAATTAAGTATTCTGTACCTGACTTTATGAATCTAAAAATTAGTTTATTAGATTCACCAGGTCAATCCCTTCCTTTATTATTGGAAGATGAACAAAGACAAATCTTAACATTTGGAGATACTAGCGCTATTATATATATATTCGATTATCCTAGCTGGATTGAAAATTCTCAAGATATTATTGATGATATTAAAAAAATATATGAAATTAAGAAAAAACAAGAATTTGATGCCAAAATTATCCTATTTCTTCATAAAATAGATCTTTTAATTAATAAAAAAATCGGTAGCATGCTCGCGCTAATTAAAAGACAAGTAATAAGACAATTAAATCTTTCTGAAGAATTACCGATTTATTTTACTAGTTTACATCCTAATTTAATATTCACTGTTTATAATGCTATTTCAGATATTTTCAGTAATTATTCAAGAGATTCTTCAAATTTAAAGAAACTTATTAAAAAGATTATTAATGGTTTATCTAAAACGATCTGTGTTGTTTCTAATCAAGATAACAACCTCATTATTCAAGTTAGTTCTTCTGATTTTGATACAAGTATCCTTTACTATTTATATGAAGCAATCTATAAATTAAGTAAATCACCTGAAGAACCCCTTTCAAAAAGTAAGTTTATAAACGCAGGGTCTAAAATATTATATATGTTAGGGGAGAATATCAGTAACTACCATTCAAATTTTAAAGATATTCTCTTTTTTTCTGAAACTTTAGAGGAGAAGGACCTAAATAAGTTGATCGATGAGGTAAAAGAAGAATTAGGTCAATATTATACTTAATAAAAATAAAATCTTAGAAAATAGATATGCTTAGACAAGTCTATATAATTTTAAATGATATTATTATTTACCAACGGAACTATGCTAAAGGTTTAGATGATTCTCTCTTTACGAATGTCTATTTAAATGTAAAAAAGTCAGCTTTTTCAAAATTTGCTGAAGAAACTGCATCTTACGATTTTTTTAAGCTTAAACTTTCATATATTGTGGATAAAGATTTAAGTATTATATTTCTTTTTGTAACTGGACTAGGAGACGAATTTAAGAATATTGAACTACAATTACATAGCTTTAAAAAAAAATTTCTCGATATCTATGGTGATATCCTCAAAGAAAGCAACATTAATATAATACATGATGTGTTTGATCCTATAGTCGATACAATTCATAGAAATTTAAAAGCAAAACTATCAATTATTGGATTTTCTGGAGTTGGAAAGACAACCACCACCAAACTAATAAAATCAGAGGAAATTCCAATGCAACATATACCTACGATTACAGGTGAAGTTGCAACTATAAAAATTGGAAAATTACACTTCTATTTATGGGATTTTGCAGGACAAGACCAATTTGACTTTCTTTGGGAGAAATTTATAAGAGGTAGTGATGCTGTTCTTTTAATGACGGATTCAACTTTAGAAAATCTCGAAAAGAGTAGATACTTTTTTGAATTAGTGAATAAAGTAGTACCTTATGCTCGGTTAGCAGTTATCGCAAACAAGCAAGATTTGTCTAGCGCTATGAAAATTGAGGATATTGAGCGATTAATGGGTCAAAAAACTTACTCTTTCATAGCTATTGACCCAAATAATAGACCAAAAATGATCCGTATTATAGCTGATCTTTTAGATATGGATACACAAGTCTCACCCTTACTAAAACCAATTTTTGATAGAGACATTTTAATGGATAAAGCTCAGAAAGCTTTGGAACAGGGCGAATTTAGTGAAACTATTAATCTTTTCGAAAAAATAAGTAATATTTGTCTTGAATTAGGAGATGATTCACTTTCAATAGAATTACTAGAGAAAGCTGAAAAATTACGAACGATTTTAAGTTAATTACCAGGTTCTAGTTAAATTTTGTAGAAATACTAATACCTCATTTTTCCCAATAGGAATAATATCAGAACGAAATATTATCTGATTATCTTGATAGGGTATAATAAATCTCATTTCTACTGATTTTTGAGTTTCTAAAGCTTTTTCTATATTATTTAGTGCCTCTTCAGCAATTTCATCAGATAAAATCTCATTTATACTTCTTCCGATGAGATTCCGAGGATATGTACTTATCTCAAATACTTTCTTAATTTTTTTATCCAACTTTATATCTTGAAAAATCCCATCTATAGAGATTCTAAAAATAGAGAAGGGGATATGATTAAGTAAAATTGTATTTTTTGCTTCACTAAGTTTCAAATTTTCTTGATTTTGCATTTTTTCGATGGCTGCTCCGATTTCCAGGGCAATTGTAATTATTAATTCCATTTCTTCGACAGATAGGGGTTTTTTTCGATTTAAAATCATATTTATCGAGCCGATTATCTCGAATTTTGAAAATAAGGGGATTACAGCGCCAGAAATAGATTCAATCCCTTTAAAGAATTTTCTGATGATTTCTGGAAAATTTTCATTAAAAAGCGCTACTCCTTTTGTAAAAACAATATCATAAGGATTTTCAGTAGCCCTTAAATTATCATTTTGTTCAAAAAAGAATTGTGGAAGGTCTTTATGGGCCTTAATTCTAGCAATATTTTGTGTCTTATCAACTAGATATATACAACATCCCTTTAAGCTTAAAAAATCAATGAAATAATCTACAGTTTTTTTCAATAGATCTTTAAGATCATTGGCTTGATTCGCGATACTAATGAATTTATTTAACGTTTCTATTTTTCTTGCATGTTCTTTAAGTTTCTCTTCTACTACATGAATATCAGATAGATCATGAAAAAGATATTGGATAAAAAAATCATCTCCTAGCTCAATCTCATTTATATTAACTTCTAAATATAATTGCTTTCTACTTGATTTCTTCATTCTTGAAATAATAGGCGGTGGTTGATTAACTAAATGTTGGACCATGTCTGGATCTACTAATCCCTCATCAAATAAGTCAAGTTCTAATGCTTTATTACCGACAATTTCATCTTTAGTTTTTTCCACTAATCTTTCTGCTTCTAAATTAACATCAACAATAACTCCTGTATCACGTTTTACTATGAAAATGGCATCCCGGGCTGCTTGAAATAGAGTTTGATATCGTTGTTCTGCCATTTCTAAAGTTTTAATCACCGGTTTAATAGACTCAAAATAAGAAAAAAAGAAGCTCTCAATTACCTTCATTTTATCCAGATCTGCTTTATGATCTTTAGGTTCATAATCAAAGGCAAGGTAAGCATCTTTAAGATTTATAAGATAATTAGCAAAACCTTCAAGAAGCTTATTTGCGAGCATTAAACTAATTTGAGTTTTACTATCGGTAATAATTGTGATTAAAAAACTTTCATATCCTCCTCGAGCAAACTTATTAGGTTGTTTAAAGAATAAATTAGCTGTTTTAATCTCCTTAAATATGTGAATAAATACTCCTTTTGTAGGGAGTTCTATTAATGAGGGAATATCTTGTATAAGTTCCTCATCTAAAGATTCTGGTGCCTTTAAAAATATGTTTGGTCCAAACAGAGGATCAAACCGTACGAGGAGTAAACCAATCAATAAATTTCACAAGTTTATTGTTATAATCACGACTTTAAAGTAATAATAGAATTATAAAAATTTATTGATATAAATCTATTTTAAAATAATGCTTACATTAAGTCATCCTATTATTGTTATAAAACATACTAAAGAAATAAATCCTCATAGTTGAGGTGTTTTTTTAATTTCAACATTACTCCGTCTTAAACCAATAGATCTACTATTATAAATTTATAGAGTAAAATTCTAAAAGGATTAATTTTTTTCATTATCATGGAGGATTTGAATATATATCTACAACCGACTGAATTCCTTAATTTCCATAGAAAACAAGTGAAAAATAAAGCTGTTGAAATTACTGAAAGGTTAAAAAATGATAAGGAAAAAGCAATAGCGTTATTTTATTGGGTTAGAGATAAGATAAAGTATAATGCATTTTCATATTATCCAAAAGTTAAAGCAAATCTTAAAGCTTCAGTTACAATGCGAAGAAAATATGGCTTTTGTATGTCTAAAGCTACATTATTATCAACTTTTGCACGAGCTATAGGGATTCCTGCCCGTATTCACATGGTTGACATTATTAATCATAAAATATCTAAAAGACTTGCTGATCTAATGGGTACAAACGCCTTTCATTGCCATGCATATAGTGAGTTATACTTAAACGATAAATGGATAAAAGCTGCACCCATTTTTGATAAAAAGACTTGTATTAAGGGTGGATTTTTTCCTATGGTCGAGTTCGATGGAGAAAATGATGCTTTATTTGCACCATATGATACAGAAGGGAATATCTTTGTAGAATATATAGGAGACTGGGGGACTTATGCAGATGTGCCCCTTAAGAAGATTGATCAAATATTTTCAGAAAAATATCCGAAGTGGTATAATAATTTGTCAGATCTTCCTTTAAAACCAATAAAAAAAGAACCCTTATCTCTGGATAAATAAAACAAACTAAAAAATTGATAAAAAAGTTCAAGAAAAATAGCTTTCTTTCAATCTTAATTCTCTTAAATATATTTTATATGTTCCTAATTTTCCCCCATAATTACCAGCAGAAATTTTAATAAGCCCTTCCATGTTTATGAGCCCTTCAATAACATTTGACATTGTCTTCTCAATAGTATCAATAGCTAAAGCATTAAAAACAATTTCTGGAATTGAATTTACACCTTTAGGAACTTTACATTCTCCTGAAGGTAACCTCTCTTTTAATGTAGGACAGTACAGATGATTTGTTGTTGGCCCAATTTCAGGGAAATTTGTTTCTAATTTAGAACCAGCTGAACATACATCAAATGTAGTACACACATTATCAATTTCAGCTATGATTTTAACAGCTTCCCGTCCTACTTTTATTCCTGAATACACAGAATCACAAAATAACCAAATATTTCCTCCCATTACGCCTTTAGCATAAGAGAGTTCTTCTTCGATTAAAAAGTCATATCCCATCATAATTGGAACAGAAATCATATTTCTTCCAAATTTATTAATAATTTCCTCACAACCATCACCACAATGACCCACATTATTCATCATGTTAAATTGCATATCAGTTTTACTTGGATAATAATTGAAGACCGCAGTAGTTGGAACTATTAAAATACCTTGTCTGATTCGCTTACCTAATTGTTCATAAAATTTAGCTGTAGCTTTCTTTCCTGTCCCAGTTACCCATAATTGGACAATTGCACCCAATCTTCCATCAATTGTCTCTTTCTCGGAAAGCCATCTAACGATACCACCTTCAGCATCTCCAAAAACTGTTGAAGGTAATGAAGTAAAAGAGGTAGCTGCCCTATACAAAAACTCTTGATCTTGAGCTGTTACCATTAATTGGCAACAAAGTCCCTCAAAAGCTTCACAATACGTATCATCTATAATAGCCACAATTTATCCCATCTATATTTTTACTTAAAAGATAAATACCTAATATTATCCTATTTACTTATTAAGTCTAAAAAATATATTAAATCACTAAAATAATATTATCAAAGATTTGATAAAATGCCAAGAGCAATAATTTTATACGAAATCGACCCTTCATTTGGTCCCAATATTATCGCAGAATATTATTTAAAACAAGATGATAAAATATCACCAACAATCTTAAAAGAATTTTCAGAAAAACATGATAAAAAAGAATTGGTAGATATAACAATCCGTGAAGGAAATAATCGATATTTTTCGAAGAAAATCAATGCTGAATCATTAGAAAAAGAAAATCTTTATCTGAGCTTTATCTTGCAAGAAGGAGAAGATCTGGTCTCATTAAAAAGTATTTTTAATAACGTTGAGGAAAAAGTTGTTCAAAATTATACTAGTGATAAAAGTAAGATGACACAAATTCTAAATAATGCAATAAATTCAATTTTAAGCTTAATGGAGAAATTACAAGAGCCGAAAATTATTAAAGAAACCATCAATGATAGAACAAAGAAAATGCTTGATGATGGAAAACTTTCAGAAGCACGCGAATTGATAGATCTTGGAGAAGAAATTCCTGAAAAGCTCGCAGCTGAAGTAAAACTTGCTGATGATTTACTAAATCAAGAATTCTATAGAAAAGCAAAGAAAAGTTTTCTAAAAGCCGCTGAATTAGCTGAATTCGTACAAGAAGAAGAGATCGCTTCATTTTTAGAAAATAAAGGGGAACAAGTAGGTTTTTTCCCTGATTTAATAAAGGAACGTGAAAATCTTTACAAGGAAGTTGATAAAATAATAACTAATTTAGAAGTAAATCAATTACCTTTATATAATAATTTTGCTGAGCCAATAGATAGATTAATTGAAATTTCACTCACATTTGAAGACCATGAGTTAGTCGATATCTTGATAAAATTAAAAAACAACACGCAAAGGGCTTCTAGATTAGCAAATGAATTAAATGGAATAGATGAAAAAATTAGAGAGCTTTTAAAAAAAATTTAAAAAATCAAATTTATTCAGTATTTTCTTCATCAGATGGAGTCTCTTCAACTAGAGGAGGTTGATATTCTCCAATATCAGGAAAAATTATTTTTGCAATTTGCCAACCTTCTAATGTAGGATATTTCAGCGCATTCGCAATTAGTTTCTCTCCAATTTCATTATTTAACTCAACCTTGTGGATGTCTGGGTTATTTTGTAAAATACTTTCAAATTTTGCCCCACGACTGCCAGTAGGCACAATTAACAAAGCTTTATCAATTGCTTTCTCATCAATTGCATCTTTTAATCTTTTAGCAGCATAATATCCTGCTACTCCAGCACTTCTATCGAAAGTTTTTATAGATGGTATCTCTAAACCCCATTTATTGCCTTCAGCTTGAATTAAAGCTGCTAGAGTTTGTACTCTTTTTCCAAGTTTGAATTTAAACTCCATTTCCGTTTTAAATTTCCTTCCTTTTTCTTCTCCTACCATATTTATGCATTTTAAAGCAGCTCCGGCAACAGATTGTGGATTCACATCTATTGAATATTCTTCCTCAGCTAAAATTTCCTCAATTGTTTTTTTAATTACTTCTCTTGGTTTGGAAAAATCAATCACTTCTTCTTCTTCAATTTTTGCTTTGGGTTTTGCTGTTGCAACAATCTCTGCGCCAACTTGCAACAATTGATCGACTGTCATTTCTTCCATAACTATTTTATCGATAAATCTTCTGCAAAGTTTAATAGAATTTCTTGGGTTCCCTTTTGTTTTCTCATATATCATTTCGATTAATTTTTCATTTAAGGGGAATAATGGATATAAAGGAGGATTTAAGTTATTATCTTCCCAGAATGCTTCCATTGATTTTGAGAAAAAGATTTTTAAATCATTTAAGCTAAATGGTTTCAATTCTTGCTCAGGTTCCATTCGTGATCTCAATGGGGCATCAGCAATTTCGATAATTCTTGGCCATATTTCTTTCAATACTGCTATTGTTATAACTAATCCTTTAACTTCATTATATAATCTCTTTAGAATCTCAAGGAGTTTTATTTCTGCAGTTTCGCCTAACATCCTATATGGGCTCTCTAACTCGTCAAAATAAAGGATAAGCACTCTGTCTAAATTCTCTGTAATTATCTTAATCATACTAAGGCAGATGTCATCATCTTCGAGGACTGAATTAATCCCTAAGTCGCTTAATTCCTCATCTTCTAAACTTTCTCCAAGAAGCCATCTTTCTGCAAGTGGTTTTTTGTTTTTGTCTAACTGATAAGTTACTAAAGCTTTAACACAATCAGCAAATACACCGGGGAATTCTCTGATCCCTAATTGAATCACTTCATCTAATTTAGGTTTTTGGAAAATCCCCTTTTTGGTTCCCCCCCATTTTTTAACTAGTTTTTCAGATACGATATCAATTAGTTCTGCTCCAAGTTCTTCAATTATACATGTATATACATGGAGTAAAACACGAATACTTGCGGGAGGACTTGGAACATATACTATAGTCCAATCAGAAGATGTAGCAAATTTACTAGCGTCTACTTCTTCTAATTCTTCAGCACCTTCTAATCTTCTCCTATTTTCACGTTCTTTATCTTTGAACGAATGATAAGCATGTGTTTTTCCAGTCCCAGCTGAACCCAAAATTGGAATTAATCTACTAGATCTATCTCTAGAAGTTTGTTGCACGAGTCTATACACTTCTCGATCTATGAAAGCACGAGGACGTGATATATCGATGGGATCTACGATATCTCCTCTTGAGACAAAATTTGAAAATGGCATTATTGGTGCTTGACTCAAGACATCGAGATACATATTCTTGTCATCGTCACTCAGCTCACTATACATAAGACCTCAAATCAATATTTTTAATTTAATTAACTCTAACTTAGTTTATAAGTAGAATAAATTTATTAATCCAAACAATTTTTCTAGATTATAAGCTAATTAGTTTTTAGCTATTATAATATTTAATTAAAAATTTTGCTTATTAAATTTAATTGATAATTAATAATTCGTATTTATAGTAGAGAGGAATAAACTTGCCTAAAAAAAATAGAGATAACGATGAAGATGAGGATGAGGAAAAAAGGGAACCTTTTGATTTTTCTAAATTCTTTGAAGACCCGAACAAGTTTTTCAGTGATCCCAATAAATTTTCAATAGATCCAACTAAATTATTTAGATCTAAAGATTTTCGACACCTTTTTAAAGATATTTTTGAAAAAATTATGGATAATTTGCCCCCTGAGTTACAGAATCTCTCACCAGAAGATATTATGAAAGAATTTACTAAAAATAAGGGTAAATTTGGTTTTCCAATAATGTATGGATTTAATATTAATATTGGCCCTGACGGTAAACCAATTATCGATTCTTTCGGTAATCTTAAAGCAAAACCATATTCTGGAGAACCAGATGTTAAAAAAGTTAGACAACCTTTGACAGAAGTAAATGAACAAGGTGATCAAATTATAGTTATTTGCGAAATGCCTGGTGTTACGAAAGAGGAGATTGAATTAAAAGCTTCCAGAGATTCCTTAACAATATCCTCGAAATCTAAGGTTAAAGGTTGGAGCTATTATAAAGAAGTTAAGTTACCTTCAGCAATCAATTCAGATTATGCACGAGCAAGGTATACTAATGGTATTTTGGAAGTTAAACTTAAAAAACTTGATGAAAAACAAACAGATATTAAGATTGATTGAATTTTCCTCATTTAATATGGTTTTTCATTAAAGAATTTAGTTCTATTTTTAAAAGCAGATAAATTCGATTTTATACAAATCTTTATTAATTTCTTTAACATATTAAGATTTTAATCAGTTTAAATTGGTTTAAAAAAATGTCTGAAAAAACAGAATATTTATCAAAAAGAGCTTTATTAATTATTGGAATTACTTCTTTAGCTATCTTAGTCGTTGGATTAATTTTTTATTACAGTGGACTTAACGAAGCCTTCTATAGTTCGAGCTCTACTGTTCAAGCTATATTCAAAGCAATAACTTATCTTGGCGAACCCATTGTTTTTATAATTATCGTAGCAATATTGTATTTAGCCTACAATAAGAAATATGCTAAAAATTTAGCTGTAATTTTGTTATTCTCTCAATATCTTAATCAATTGTGCAAATCAATATTTCAAGATCCTCGACCAGTAGCAACAAATGTTGGTGATGAGTATGGTTTTGCTGAACCATCTTACGGATTTCCTTCCGGGCACACGCAAAACTCAACTGCTTTTTGGGGATATTCAGCTAAGGATTTTAAGGATAAATATAAATATAATAATTTACCAATTATTCCAATCATTTTCTCAGTTATAATATTCCTTATTGCAATTTCAAGAATAATCATTGGAGTACACGATCTTCAAGATATAATTGGAGGATCCTTAATTGGTATTGGAGTCTTATTATTATTTATATACACAGAACCATTTCTCTCTGAGCAGTTCAACAAATTAAATTTTATTGCAAAGATAATTTTAACAGCCGCAGTCGCTATTATATTATTTTTTATTGGAACTATATTATTTCCTAATGCTGGTTTAGGATTAGTTGTACCACCTGTCCTTTATGCTGATGATGGTGCTTATGCTCAAGTAGGAGGGGCATTATTAGGTTTTGGTGTAGGATATCTATTGGAGCAAAAATATGTTAAATATGATCCCTCACAATTATCAAACAAAAAGAAAATAATTAATATTGTAATAGGTATGGTTGTTTTGCTAGTCGTCTACGTGCCATTTGAATATATTTTAACAATTGATAGTGTTTATTATCGATTTGCTAGATATGCTTTTGCTACATTTATATTAGGCTATATAGTTCCATTAATATGCACAAAAATCAATAAATAAAATTCTTAATCTTTTTTTTTTAATTTTCTAAATGTAAAAAGAAAAAATAACTCTAAGCAGATATTTCTACCCCTCTCCTTGCGAATTCCTTTAAAAGAAGGCGATTTACCATTTGTTTGTCACTATGTGTAACCTTATCGTGAGGAGTTATTATCTCATTGATATATATATCATCCCGATGAGGATGAGGCAGAACCTGTTCAAGAAGCATCTTAAGTAAGTGAAAAAAATAGTGATTTATAAAATTTCCTATTATCATCTAAAACAAAGGAATATTCAAAATTTCTTCATTGAGCTTTTTTAATTTTAAATTTAAGAATATTTTCTATTATATTTCGTAAAAAAGCAACGCTGAATTCATTATTTTCAGTAAAAATTTTATCAATTTCAAAGCCAGCTCTATTTCTATGACCCCCACCTTTAAAATTTCTAGCAAATTCTCCACAATCAACATAATCACTATGTATAATTATTTCATTATATCGGAAGTCAATCCCAATATATAATTTTATCTCAGGAAAGTGATCTTTTAATATTGAAACTATTTTTCCTCCACCGAGATTTGCATAAGAAACTGAAATTTTACCAAATTCTTCGATTTCTATTATTTTTATATGAGTAAGAGCAAATTTAGTTTGTTCTTCTTCCCATTCCTTAATCTTTATTAACTGTTCGTCATACCATTCATTTTCAAAAGTCCCATCTGCCAATAAATTAACTACTTTTTCTTTATTCTTATTTAACTCATTTCCTCTGTTGAATGCGATGATGGACTGAATTTTTGTTGCATTGATATATTTCTTAATTTGAAAATCAATATCCCTTGAAAATGATGCTATTTTTATGGCAATAGAATCATTTGGTAAATAATAATCTTTGATAATTTCAGCAGCGCATCTATTGGGGTCATTTATATACACTTCTAAAATTTCTTTGAGCTCTCTTTTAATTTCCTTATCTACTATATGGTGATCAAACCAGAATATTTTACATTTTTTTTTCTTACATTTCTCAAAAAGAGGAAATAATTGTCTAAAATCATCATTAAATCCAATGTCAGAAATAATAAGCTGTCCTTCAGAGGGGATTTTACTTAAAACATTTCTTGTGATCTCTATGAAATTCGTATAATGAGCATAATAGCATAGAATTTCATGTGAATTAATTTTATTGAAATTAGTGAAATATCTTTTAACTATTGCTTGTGAACCTAACCCGTCAAGGTCTAACTCATGAGTGATAGAGACAATCATTTTTTCTATTTTGCTTTAGATGATGGTTAAAAAAATGATCCTAAAGATAATTAATTTTCAAAAAAAATCTAATAATGGTTTAATCTTCTTTTTTCCTTCAATATTCTTAACATTTTCTAAAATTCTCTTTGATAATTCCTTTTTTTTCTTAAAATAAGTTCTCATTATATCCTCTGAAGTTATACTAGGATATCTTTCTATTAACGCAAGATCTCTTCTTGAACAACCATTTCGTCTCATACAGCAATAAGAGAGAGATCCAAAACAAACTAATTCAGAATCCCAATTGTTTTCTTTTGAAAATTCCTCCTTAATTTTGATAAATTCCTCTGGACTGAGGCCTAGTTCGCTTAATATTTCATCTCTTCTGCATTTAAAGGCAAATGCCAATGAGTAACCCGGCTTACAACAAAACGTTAACGCACGATAGTCTCCTCCCATACATAAGGGTATTGGCGCTACTTTCTCCCATCCTGGAAGGTCTCTAAGTTTGTCTGGTTCTTTATCTGCCAAGTTTTTGCACTGCCTAATTTATTAAAAAAATGAGGAGGGCTCGGTACGGGAATTATTCCGAAAAGAAGAGTATTCTTTCCGTTTGAACCCGTCTTTCCCCAGTAGTAAGAATATTCTTACACTTCTAGGGATTCACAGTCCCCAATACTAACCACTATACAAACCGAGCCATAAATGGTTTTATGATATAATAATAAAATCTAATATTAGTTTCTAAAAAAATTTTATCTAATTTTTCTCTTTTTCTTTCTTATTTATAACATTTAACAGATAATTTAGAAATAGATTAATCGCATTATCCAAATCTCCAGAGTTATCTATAATAAAATCTGCTTCTGGAAAATTTTGGTTTTTTCTTGCCCGTTCGATTCTTTGTTTTAACAAATCTTCACTTTCTCTTTTTCGATCTTTTATCCTTTGATAAGTGATTTTGAAAGGGACTTCGATAAAAATTACCTTGATATTTGCATATATTTCTCTCGCTTGCTTTACAATTGTACGGCTAACATTAATTATAACCGGGTGTCCATTTTTGAGATAATCCTCAATTTCTTTAGAAATTCCATAATCTAATTCATAAACATGCCATTTTAATGCAAATTTTTCTTTCTTATCCATTTTTATGAATTCTTGAGTTGATATTGAAATGTTTTCTTCAAATTTAGATGGTGATCTTGTTATAAATCTTTTTGGAACATAAATATTTTTCAAATTAGAAGGAAATTTTTTAACTAATCCTGAAATTATTGAATCTTTGCCAGAACCAGAATTTCCAACTACTAAAAATAATATACCAGGGAATTTTTTTACCATTTACTCAATATATTGAAAAATTAAATGAATTATAATCATAAAAAGGACAACTAAAATATAAAATCTTTATTAGAAAGAAAAAAGAAAAAAAAAGAAAAATTAAAAAGAATAATTAGTATTAACAATTTTGAAATAAAAATAAATCTATGTTGAAAATACTCAATTTTATAACTTAGAGATGGCGAAAAAAAGTTTAAAATTAAATTCAAAAATATCTGATATTCCCGAAAGTTATCAAAGATACATAGACGAAATCCACTTAATCTCACGATCTAAAAAAGGTGGATGGGTATCTAATAGAGAGATAGCAGAAAGTCTTCATGTAGAACCTGCTTCTGTAACGGGTATGTTGGAAAAATTAAAGAAGAAAGGATTAATTAAGTGGGAACCTAGAAAAGCCATAAGGTTAACTGAAGAAGGTAAAAAAATTGCCAGACAATTAAATGAAATTCACACCCTTCTTTACCAATTTTTCTCAAAAGTTTTGAAAATAGAAGATAAAGATACTATTGAGAAGCTATCTTGTGAAATAGAGCATCATATCACTCGAGATGTCAAGAATTCATTAGAAGAATTTCTTTCAAAATATATAGATGATTAGATTTAATTATTATCTTTAATTCCATGATACAACTAACCTAAATTGTGTCCTTAAAAGTAATAAAAATGTCTAATGAATTAACGCAAAAAATAAATAAAATAAAAAACATTTTTGAAAATTTTTCTAATTATATTGAATTGAAAGATTTTAGATCTTTCTTATTGTTTACCTTGACTAGTCAGGTTCCAACTAACATTTTAGCTCAAATTGGGTTAGGTGGCAATAAAGAAGTTATAAATTTACCCTACAATCCTATCTTCAATATATATTATCAGAAAATTAATTTAATCTCAGCAGGATCTCTAATTATTTATGTGAAACAGGAGGCTATTACGGATAAATTTACCCTAGAAAAAGATGATCCAATTATTAAAAATTTCCTAAATCCCAATGAAATGAGTCTTGCTTTTCGAGGTAAAGAAAAATTTCTTCTACCTAAAATTAGTGATTGTAGTGCTTTTGACATCGATGGAAATTTAAATTTAACTATTAAAGTGGATGATATATTTCACTCATTAGAAAGTTTCCTAGCAGTCGCAGAACCAAACGTACTCTTTGTTGTAGATTCTACTAATGAATCAGAACCAGATTTAGTCTTTGCATTTAATATGATGCCTCAGATGCCTAGTCGCTTCGATCAAAAAGTTTTAAAAATTGATGTATTTTTTGATCAAGATCATGAAGCAAGAGATAAAACGTATCTAAGACGGGTAGAAGATTATACAATAAATTATTTGAAGGATATTAAAGAAGTAGGGCATGCAGAATTGTATACATCCGCATTTTCATTAATTCTGCATGTGAAATCATTCTCAAAACCAGAATAATTACTCATTTTCTTTTTCAATTTCATTTTTAAAGATGCATATTAGGGCGTTAATACTATTACGCATTTAATAGATGTTTGATAAAAGCATATTCGTTAGCGATTAAGCGATTAATACAATTAAAGGATTAATATAATCCATTTATAAACCATCCGACTAAATATATAAAGTATAAATTGAGTAATCACAAAAAATTTACATTTTTTGTAAAAAGGGTTGTGTAAAATGAAGATTATTACAATAAACTTACCAGAGAAATACTTACAAGCAATTCAAATTTTAAATGATATGGGTGTTTATCCTTCTCGAAGTGAGGCGATAAGAAATGCCTTGCGTGAATTTTTAACAAAAGAATTAAAAATGTTCAAAGATCTTGATGAAGAAAGCTTTAAAATGCTCATCAGAAGCAAATCTAACAAAAACAACTAATATATCTTTTTTTTATTAATTTTATTTTCTACATTTTCCAGAATTGAGTGCTTACTTTTTAAATTATTTAATTGGCAAAGATTATTTGCAAATAAAACCTCAAACTAAGATTTAAATATCTAAAGATATATTTTATTCAGTGAAACAAATACTGTAGTTAAATATAAAATTCATTTACTAATTTTTTAAATATTTCATGTGGCGTGAATTTTTATGAAAATTGGCATAATTGGGGGAACAGGAAGATTAGGGAGTACTCTAGGTAAAATTTGGGCTGAAAAGGGTTATCAGATTATGTTTGGCTCTCGGGATCCTCAGAAAGCTAAAAAGTTTGCTATTTCAATCGGATCTAATGCAAGTGGTGGATCATATGAAGAAGCCGCAAAATTTGGTGATATTATCATTCTTGCAGTTCCATGGTCAGGAGCAAAAGAATCAATTAAAGCAGCAGGAGATTTAGATGGTAAGATTATTGTAGATTCTACTACTACTGCTGCACCCCATTTGGGAGGAACTTTGATAGGAGTTACTCCATCTGCAGCAGAAAAAGTCGCAAAATGGGCAGTAGGGGCTAAAGTAATAAAAGCAGTTCATACTATTGGAGTAGAAAGTTTAACTAAATTACAATTTGGTTCCCAACAAGCAAGTTTATTTATTTGTGGGGATAGTTTAGACGCAAAATCAAAAGTGAAACAATTAGGACTCGATCTTGGTTTTGAAGTTATCGATGCTGGACCACTCACAAATGCTAGACTTATTGAACCTCTGGCAATGCTCTGGATTGAATTAGCATATAAGCGAGGAATGGGAACTGATATTGCCTTTAAACTATTACGACGGAGAAAAGCGAAATAATTAATTTAATTTTATTATTTTTCTTTTTTCTCTTTAATCTTTAAGCATTGTTATTTGCTTTTCACTTCATTTAATACATAAATCTATAAAATAGATTTAATTTAAAAGTTACAAATAATCACTCATAAAATATATTTTAATTATTCATTTTGAGTATTTGAAAAATGAGAGTTGTTAGATATTATAGTAATGATGATATAAGAACTGATGAAATGCTTAAACCCATAATTGGTGAAGGAGAGTTCTTGGTTAAGGTAAAAAAGTCTGGCATCTGTGGCTCAGATATTTTAGAATATTATAGAAAAGCTAAGATGAAAAAGTTGGGCGTTGATTCTTTAATTTTAGGCCATGAGATTGCCGGAGAAATAGTAGAGAAAAGTGATACTATAAAACATCTTAGAATAGGAGATCGTGTATTTGTATCGCACCATGTACCTTGTTTTGAGTGTCATTATTGTAAGCAAGGGCATCAAACTGCTTGTAATCTACTTCATAATACAAATTTTGATCCTGGAGGTTTTGCTGAATATGTGAGAGTCCCAAAAATCAATATTGAAAAAAAAGGAGTATATGTTTTAGATAAAAATGTCTCTTATGAAGAAGCGGTTTTCATCGAACCCCTTGGGTGTGTGTGTCGTGCACAACGTTTAGCAAATATTAAAAAAGGATTAACTGTCTTAATTTTAGGATGCGGTGCATCTGGATTATTACATATCAAATTAGCAAAACTAAGGGGGGCAAAAAAGGTTATTGCAACAGATATCAATGAATTTCGCTTACAAAAAGCAAAAGAGTTGGGAGCTGATTTTATTTTTCACGCGAGTAAAGATTTACCAGAGGAAATAAAAAAGATCAACAACTATAGATTAGCTGATGTTGTTATAGTATGTACTGGAGCTGTATCAGCAGCAAATCAAGCTTTAGAATGTACATCTCCCGGAAGTAAAATTATTTTTTTTGCGGTTCCAGAGCCATGGATTTTCCTTAATGTCCCTATAAATAAATATTGGAGAAATGAAATTACTATTATGACTTCTTATGGCGCTGCTCCGGAGGATCTCGATGAAGCATATAATTGGATCCTTTCAAAGCGAATAAATGTAACAGAGTTAATCACTCACAGATTCCCACTTAGTAAAGCTGAAGAAGCTTTTAAAGTTGTATGTGATGCTGGCGAATCTATTAAAGTAATTTTGGAACTAGACAAAGAATAACAAAGAGTTTGTAATTTATTTTAGATATTCACTCCTTTCTATATGTTTACTTATTATTCCAGATTCCCAATAATTATAGATTTCTAACATAAATCCTTTCATTTTGCTTTTTGGGAAGAATATATCTAATTCAAGGAGATCATGAATAGTAATTTCAGGTTTATTAGATGGATTAAGCGACATTATTGCTTGATCCACCATAGTTTGGTTTTTCGCTATTTTCTCTCGTATATACGTAAATGGAATTATATCAGGACTTTTTACGATATAAGAATGGCTTGAAGTTAAAAAATCAGTTTTTTCAAGAAAAATAGATTCAGCAAGATCGATATCCTTTAAATATTGATCTATAGAACACTCATCAAAACCATACCATGGACCAAATCCATCTTGTCCTGGTTTACGTTGATCAAAACCTAAGCAACTAATATGAATAATTCTCTCTTTTGGGAGGAAAAGACCAATATGTGCTTTAGAGTGCCCAAGAAAAGGAATCGTTTCAATAATAGAATTTTCAAACTCTAATATATCACCTGGATTAAAAGGACTAATATTATCACATTTCTGATATCCATTTAATTCACCAAACTTCTTTACAACTGAAAAATCCATGGCTTTATTGAATCCAAACCCTTCATAAAAATTATAAAGATCCAATAAATATGTGTGTTCTGGAATCGGAGCATGGATTACAGCACCTAAAGATTCCCATTTATGTATATGAGCCATATGATCCATATGTGCATGTGTACAGACATAGTTCGATATTGGACCATAAAGATAATCAATTTGATCTATTAAGTCGGGTTCTATGTTTAAGTCTAAGATAATTGTTTTTGAATTTCTCCCTTTTTTGGGAAGAATAATAAGCCCATCGCAACAAGAAAAGTAATATGGGGGTTTTATTTGATGAACAAGCAAAATATCTTCTGTTACTTTCCTGAGTTCAAGGTTATCTATTTTTGGAAGAGACATCGAAGTATTATATGTTGATAAATTAACCCAATTGCATTAGATAATAAATGAATCTTTAATAAGTTGACTTTAATAGAAAATTAGTTCCTACTGACCTTTAACAATCTCTAAGTTCTAATATAAAAAAAAGTATATAGAAAAATAATTACAAGCCTTTAGGGCCTTGTTTATAAATTTCATAGGCTTCATCTACTGAAATATTATCATGAACAATAGCTCGAACTGCTTTAATCATTCCAAGGGGAGAATCACTTTGAAAGATGTTCCTTCCCATATCAACACCGACAGCTCCTTTATCAATTGCATTCCTTGACATCTGTAATGCATCTCTTTCTTCAATTTTCTTTCCCCCTGCAATTACTACTGGTGCTGGGCAAATACTTGTGACTTCCTCAAAATTTTCACAATAATAAGTCTTTACAAAAGTAGAGCCCATTTCCGCAGCCATTCTACTTGCCATCCCCAAATATCGTGCATCTCTTACCATCTCTCTTCCTACTGCAGTAACAGCTAAAGTAGGAATGCCATATTGTTGCCCCCAGTTGACTAACTTGGACAAATTCATTAAAGAATTTTTCTCGTATTCTCCGCCAACAAAAATCGAGCAAGTAATGGCAGAAACATTTAGTCTCAATGCATCATCCACAGCTACATTAATATCTTCATTAGAAAGCTCCTTTAACATTGAAGCTCCAGCTGATACTCTCAAAACTATGGGCACATCAAGTTCCGCAGGAACACAGTTCCTCAGCATTCCTCGTGTAAGCATTAATGCATCAGCGTATTCAAATAAAGGTTTCATATCTGTAAAGCATTTTAATTGACCTGGTATATTTCCAAAATAACCGTGATCAATAGCCAACATAACGCAACGTCCAGATTTTGGCTTGATGATTCTATTTAATCTGTTTTGAAAGCCCCAATCACCTACTACAACCATTTTTTCTTCCCTTTTTAATAATTTGAATATAATTTAAGATTAGTTTATTAAAATAATTAATGATCTTTATTTTACTTTTTCGAAAAAATATAAAAAAGTAAAGTCTACGTAAAAGAATTAAATAACGCTTAAGAATTCTCCAACTCTATTCTTGATTTTTTCAACAATTTTTAATCAAAAATCAAATATATAACACTTTAGAATGAATATTAATATCCGTAAGAAATAAGCTTAAGAAATCTTGTTTCCCATTTTTGATAATCCATTACATAGTTAAATCCACAAACTTCATTTATATCCTTATTTTTAATAAAATTATTTAATTCTTTTGCGCCTTCCATAGTTGGTTTAGATGGACCATAAGGATTTAATATAAATTTCTGATTTCTTAATAGCACATAATCACAAATAAAAAGAGTTTTTTCAAAAATATAAATTGTAAATCCTGGTGTATGGCCATCAATATGAAAAGCTTGAATCCCCATAATTTTAAATTCTTGTTCAAATTTTTTATCAAATGGATGATGAGCAGTAAGTGGATGTTCCGAATCTTTCTTATGGATCCAAATAAATGCTGTATAGTAACTTCTATATAAATTAGACGCTCCCAAGAAATGATTGTGGGTAAAAATGATTTTATCCATTGGTTCTAAATCTTTACTAAAAATAGAAGGGCAATCGATCCATATATTTTTACCTTCAACTTTTAAACAATATGCTGAATGTTTAAGACCTAAGCTTGGATAAGATATCAAACGAATTATTTTATCATTGACTTTAGAACTTACAATTCTATATTTTCGAGTACCTTCTTCTGCCGTAATAAAATTATCATTAGGTGCTCCGCAAAATGGACAGAGTTCTGGATAAAAATTTATTACATTATATCCACATTTCAAGCAAACATATTGTTCTTCCAACATCTTCATTTCATTAATTCATGATTAGGTTTTTAAGATTTTAAAATTTTTATCATTTAATTTATACTTAAGGTGAGTTAAATAGAAATTGAAATTTCAAAAGAAGATTCTGATTATATGTATGATATCATACAACAGATAATTGATAAATGTGGTCCTCGAATGCCATGTAGTCCTCAAGAGGCTAAAGGTGCTGAAATTATAAAAGAAGAACTTGAAGAGACTTGTGATGAGGTAACTATTGAACCTTTTACTTGTCATCCAAGAGCTGCATTAGGTTGGATAAGAATAGACCTATTAATGGGTTTGCTATCATTCAGCTTATTTCTTTTAATCCAATTATTTATAGATTCATATTGGGTATACATTTTATCAATCTTATCAACATTATTAATATTTTTAGCATTATTAATCGCTTGGGAGGAATTTTTTTGTTATAAAGAATTTATTGATCCAATTTTTAAGAAAAAGGACTCTCAAAATGTTATAGGTAAGATAAAACCTAAAGGTGAAATTAAAAAAATCATAATTTTTTCTGGACATCATGATAGCGCTTTACAATTTAATCTTCTAAGATATCTAAAGTATGGTTATGCAGTAATTATTTTTTTGGGTCTTGGAATTCTGTTTTTTTGGTTTTTTGCATCTGTATTATTCATAATTCTTTCCATATTCACATTCTTACTAGATCTTACTTTGATATATCAAATTTTTTTTAATTTAGTAATTTGGTTATTAATAATTGGAGCAATACCGCTATTAACCTTATTTTTCTTCGTAACTCCAGGCAAAAGAGCAAACAAGGTTCCTGGTGCAGTTGACAACTTAAGTGCAATCGCAGTAATATTAGGTATTGGAAGATATCTGAAAAATTATAAAGAAATAATACTTGAAAACACAGAAATAAGAATAATTTCATTTGGATCTGAAGAAGCTTTTTTAAGGGGTGCTTACCGTTATGTAGAAGCTCACTTAGAAGAATTACAAAAATATGATACAGAATGTATAAATTTAGATGCAATCCAAAGTAAAGATAACATTTCCTTTTCAGATAAAGAACCCACAACTAGAACTATCCATAGTGAAGAAGTAGTTCAAAAACTCATTAAGGCCGCTAAGTTAGTTGGTGTTAAAGCAAAGATTGCTAGCTTAGGAGGAGGAAGTTTTCTTGAAAAGATTGTAGGTTTAATGGGGGGTGGTACTGATGCTGCTGCTTTTTCAAAATCAAATATAAAAGCCAGTACTATTACAGGTTTGAGTTTATTAAAGATGGTCCACTTTTACCATCAAGAGACAGATACTCCAGATAAAATTGAAAAAGGAGTATTAGAAAATACTCTAAAGATATGCGTTGGGTATATAATAAATGACAAAAAAAAGAAAAATTAGTACTTATTTAACTTTTCTTGAAATTAAATCAACTTTTTCTCTGGTAAGGAGAAATACGAAGAAGACTATTAATATCATGGGAAAAACTCCAAATCCGAGGATTTTAAATAAAACTAAATTTACACTGTTTGGAAAAACGAATGTTTGGAATATTGATCCCACTGCATCGATCAAGTAATGCAGTATAATACTTGGTAATAAACTATTTGTCTTAATATACATATACGCAAATGAGATCCCTATACAAGAACCTGATATCACTTGTATTAGGGTTTGGCCAAATGATTGTCCAAATAGAATATTAATGAAGTGAAATAGACCAAACAATATCCCATTAAGTAATATAACTGTAGTTTTACTATATTTTCGCACTTGTAAATTCAATATAACTCCTCTAAAAGCAATTTCTTCCCAAATACCTGGTATGAGCATAAAAACAAATAATATCATCCAATTATAATCAGCAATTAATATTTCTGGAATAAATATATAATTACCAAATATCTCTCCGATTAACAAAGCTGAAAATCCAAGTATAATAAAACTACCTATTCCAATAATCAAGTTTTTCCATAAAGGTTTTACTCTAGTTAAACCAATTGAAAAAGAATGTTGCCTAAATGTTTGTTTACCATTTGGAAGCTTTAAACCCAAAGGAACTATTATTTGCCATAATAGAATTAAAAATCCTACTTCTATGAAGAACCTTATAAATAAAAACCATATTATCGGTAAATTGAAGAGTAGAGGTCTTAAAAGATCTATTATAATAATAGGCAAAAACAGAAAAATAGTATAAAGAATCAATAACACTAAAATTCCCGTATTTACATGTTCTCTTAAAAAACCTCCAATTTTATAGATTGCCATCTTTTCTACTTAAAAATATGTATAGGACATGTAATAAATGAATCAAAAACTAATTAGGATTCTTTTTTTATTCTTTTTTTATAAGGATAAATAATAAAAAAAAGTAGAATATTTAATTTTTTTAAATATCCTTTTTTATAAATATTTCAATCAAAATAGGACCTACAATAATTGTTATTATCGTTATAATAAGAAGACTGAGTGGACCATTAAATAAAATCAAGTCTATTGGACCATCAAACATCATAAATAGCAACCATAATAATACTACTGCGATAAACCATAATCCATAAAATACTCTCTTTAGGTGCTTCTGATCATCATTTACAAGTAGTTTTACTATTATAAGGGTTAAAATCATAGGAAGAACTCCAACAGCGAAAATTAAGAATAAAGCACGGTTCACTTCATCTGTAATTATTGTAGTTAGAAAAATTTGCCCTAATGAATTAATTAAATAATGAGTAATTATGGAAGGTAGCAAGCTCTTAGTTTTAATGACCATATAAGTAAAAGAAATTCCCATTGAAACAGCAAATATGACTTGGTAAATAGTCGATAGAAGATTTTGTCCAAAAATAACATTTACAAAATGGAATAGGCCAAATATTATCCCATTAAGTAGGATTACTGTTGTATAACTATATTTTTTTAATTCTAATTGTAATATTACTCCTCTAAATGATATCTCTTCCCAAATTCCAGGAATTAGCATTAAAACAAATAAAAACCAATTTAATCCTAGAAGATAAAGATTTGGGACAAAAATGTAATCACCAAGGATTTCACCCATCAGTACTGTTGAAAAACCATACATTACTATTGCTCCTAAACCAATCATAATATTTCTCCATAGTGGCTTGACATTACTTAACCTTATTGATCGAGAGTACTCAACAAAATCTTGTTTGCCATTAGGAAGCTTCAGTCCAAACGGAACAATGATTTGCCATAATAGAATTAAAAAACCGACGCTTATAAAGAATATTATAAAATTAATCCATATAGATGGTAGACCAGGATTTAACAGCAATAGTAGGTATACTACAAAATTTGAAAGATATAGAAAGATGAAATATAATATTAAAAGGACGAGAGTCGTAATATTTGGATGTTCTCTTAGAAATCCCCCAGTTTTATAGTAAGACATTCTCTCTATTCTTGGAAACATCCTGATAAAAGCAAATATCAATATTGCTAATCCAAGGAGACCTATTGCACCTAAAACTATTAATAATATAACAATGTCATACATAAACAATAAAATAACTCCAGTTATCAAAATTGTCAGAAATAATCCAATTTCAGATGAGATCATTGCAACCCACTTTAAGGGTTTATTTTTCTTATCAATTTCCTCAATTACGTACTTATATTTCATTTGACCAAATAATTTGATTTTCATTAAAAACATAAGTATTAGAAACGTCCACGCAATTGGAAGGGATACAAGCAGCAATAATACTATCATAAAGGAATTTATTAAGATTGTAAGAATTATCGAAGTTATAATCAATGAGGCTCCTTGAATTGACAACATAAGTATTAATTTCGCCTTTGCTTGATCTCGTGGAATTATCGGTAAAGACGCCGATGTTGAGCTCCCTGATTCCTCAATATTAAAAAAACCTACTACTAGCATTATTGGAATAATTACATATAAAAGAAGTAGAACAAACCATACTATCACTATTACTTCCGTTGAAAAAGTTAATTCATTGAACATTCCTATCATTGAAAAAATCAATATCAATGGATAAAATAGAGGGAAAAATACAAACATAAAAGATTGAATATCTCTTGTTGATGAGACTAGATCTTTACGAATATACGCTTTAATTGGCGATGTTGACAATACTTCAAATTTGATTTCTCTCTCTTCAATCTTTTCAGTTTTGATTTCTGTTGAAATCGCACTGTGTAAAGCTTTTTGTGCTGTTTTAAACAAAACCCATGTAAATATAATATTTAATGCAAATCCTGTAATAGTGGTAAGGATTAAAATTGGATGTACTTGAAATTGCAAAGTTGGTAATGACACTAGAAATGCAGGGGCAAATAGGAAAGGAATTAGACTTAAAATTAGTATTAAAACAAAAGGAGGCTCAGTGGCACTAAAAATATCAAAAAGCCCCTCAACAGCATTTATTCCCATACTAAAAATAAGTCCTGTAGTAAACATCATAATGAAGTACCCTATCATTGTTATAGTTCTCACTAGAGTCGCTCTTTTTGACTTTGTTTTTGATTCTGAAAAAAGATAACTCATCTTTTCTCCGACAATAACAAGAATGCTAAAACTGAAAACAACACTCACTATTGAAGCAGGTATAGATATTAAAAATGTAATTATATTCTGAGTAGCGATAAATGTAATTATTGGAAATCCTACAATGAGTATAATTAAAGGGATATCTAAAGTGCGAAAAATTGTCATTAAACCTAATTTTTTTAAGCTTTTTTTAGAAAAAGGAAGAGTCTGCAACCACTTGAAAGCATTACCTGACATAAAAGAACTAATTGAAACCATACCTAACATTAACATATAAAGTATTGTCATCCCAAAAAAAATCGTTAGAGAGAGCGAAGAGACAAAAAAAATCGTACTGATTGTATGCGTTCCCTGATTAATATAATCTGCACTTTGTAAAAAAATTATTAAAGGAAATATAGGTAAGACTATAAATAGAAACCCAAACACGAATTTGAGGGCTAAATGTTGATGCTTAATATACTTTTTATTCTTTTTAAACTTTTCAAGCAATTTTGCTTGATGAGCACCAGCACTAGCAATCTGTCCTTCCATTAAAACTTCATGAACTGGGTATCGTGCAAGCTTGTAATATTTTAGCTTTTCTTCTTCCATCTTCAAATCACTGATAATTTCTCATTTTAAAAGATTTTCGTAATTTCTTAACGATCTCATTAACGGAAGTGTCTTGTTCTGTTAATCGTAAGAATACATCCTCTAAAGTTGCTCCCACTTTATCAGCTTGCTGACGGAGTTCATCTAATGTCCCTATTCCAACAATTTTTCCTTTATGTATGATACCTATTCGATCACATAACTCTTGAGCAATCTCCATTATATGTGTTGAAAAAAGGACTGAACCACCTCTCTGAGTATGTAATTCTAATATGGATTTAACAACTCTTACAGATTTGGCATCAAGACCCGCAATTGGCTCATCTAAAATGAGTAAATCTGGTTCATGGAGTATTGCGGCAATAATTTGCAATTTTTGCTTATTACCATGGGATAAAGTAGCGATTAATTGATCATAGTATTCAATTGCTTCCAGACTCTCCATATATTCTCTAGCAAGCTCAGTAGTGCGTGTCTCATCTAAATTACGGATAGATGCTATGAAATTAAATAAATCTTTTGGTGTTAGTGACTTGAATATTAAAGGTTCTTCACTTACGTATCCTATACGACGCTTTATTTCAACTTCCTCCCTTTCTGGATTCATTCCAAAAACACTCATTTCTCCTTCATTCGGCTCAAGGAGACCTAATAGAAGCTTTATTGTGGTGGTTTTTCCTGCTCCATTAGGTCCTAGAAGTCCAAAAACTTCACCTTGTTGAACATTAAAAGAAATACCATTTACAGCTTTAACTTCGCCAAAAAATTTCTTTAAATCTTTAACTATAATTATTTCATGATTAGACATTTTCAATCAGTAAAATTGGTTGTTTAACATAAATCTTATTAAAAAAATCATATATTTCTTTATATATTTTCATATAATACTATATTTAAATGTTTTGAATAATTGCGTAATTAAGTGAAATAACTTGATTCGATGAAATGTTCATAGTATTACAATATATATAGATATATATATCAATCTCTCTCAATCAAATATCTAAAATTTTGTTATTATCTTTTTGGGTCATAATTATTACAATTGAAAGTATTATAAGGGCTGTACCTAATAAATGAAAAATTGTTAAATTTTCTCCCAGAATAATTGTTGCAAATATTGCCGAAGATATTGGAGTTGGAGCAAATATGATAGTAGCTTTTGATACATCTAAGTAAGATAGTGTTAAATACCAACATATTAATCCAGCCCCATAAACAGCTCCCATTGCTAAAAAAAACAATAAGTTAGCGGGTTCAATAAAAAGATTTAAATTTGGAGTAAAGAAAATCAAGTAAGTTGATATTAGGGTCACACTAGATATGATATTTCTAATAAATACCATTTGTATTGGTGTAGCTTCATTTCTACTAAATATAGGTTTAGTTAGAGTATGACCTACCATCCATAAAAAAGTAATTAATAATAATATTCCTACTCCAATCAAAATGGTGTTATCGATATTAAGTAAAGTAAAAAATTGAGTAATACTTATTGCCAATCCAAAAAACAATACAATTGAAAAAATAATTTGTAGTTTTGTAACTCTTTCTTTTAAAATAAGATATCCTAAAATTATCCCAAAGAAAACAGTAGTTTTTTGAGTTAAAGAACCAATTATTGCTCTAGAAAAATAGTACCCAACAAAATATAATACTTGATTAAGTGCAAATAGTAAACCAATAAAAGTTAATAACCAAATATTTTTTTTCCAACCTTTTAAAAAATGCGATCTATTCTTTTGATTTTCTTGGTTATTCATTTTTCTTGTGCGTGAATTCATGAATTTAAATTCAAATAACATTATTGGAAAAAAAATCATAGTTTCAACTAAACAAGTCATAGCTCCTGAGAGATATGGACCAATAGCATCTGGCTTTAAAAGAGCGACTATTGGTTGCAGCCCTACAAAAATGATCCCTATAGAACCTGTTAGCAAACCTTTCTTAATGTTCCTATCCAAGGTAATTATGAATAAGGTTTAGGGGTTATAAAGTTTTATTCTCACAAAGAATGGAAGAAATTATGAATCGCAATCATTGGGTTTTAGATTTAATATGATGATGATTAATTTTTAATAAAGTAAAATTTAATTGATTAAGAAAATTAAAGAAAAAAAAATAACTGATGTGAACCATAATTTCTGATAATTACGCAATTAAATCCAAGAGTCTTACCAAGAAATTTGGTAAGATTATAGCTGTTAATAATTTAGACTTAAACATACCTTATGGAATTACATATGGATTATTAGGCCCAAATGGAGCTGGTAAAACCACAACAGTAAGAATGTTAAACGCAATAATCTCTCCTACTTCTGGAACTGCGGAGGTTGTAGGGTATGATATTATTTCTCAAAGTAAACAAGTTAAGATAAATTGTGGCTTTTTACCAGAATCACCTGGCTTATATCAAAAATTAACAGCTAAAGAATTTTTAGAATTTATAGGTGAATTATATTATTTACCTAAAGGAGTAATATCATCACGAATAGATGAATTATTAGAGCTATTTAATTTAGAAGGGCGTGAAAATGATCTTTTAGAAGGTTATTCGAGAGGTATGAAACAAAAAGTGTGTTTATGTGCCGCCCTCATACAAGATCCTAAAATAATATTTTTAGATGAACCTACCTCCAACTTGGATCCCGCTGCTGCTAGAATAGTAAAAGATTTAATATCTGAACTAGCTAAGAAAGCTGAAAAGACCATTTTTATTTGCACTCATCTTCTTGATGCTGCGGAAGAATTATGCGACTTAATCGGAATTATTGATAAAGGTGAATTAAAACTTGAAGGAACTCCTAAAGAGATTATTGATTCTGTCGGAGCAAAGGATTTGGAGGAAGCATATTTAAAAATAATGGGCGTTTCTAAAATTGAAGATCTATTAGCATGGAGAGAAGAAGGACCAAATAATACAGAAAAAGAAAAAAAAAGGAAAAAAAAGAGAAAAGAAAAAAACTGAAATTCTAATGACTCTTTGGAAAACAATAGCTAAAAACGAAATTAGGCTTAGAACAAACAAATTTCGAAACCACCGAGTTTTATTTTTTTTTTTCTTGTATTCATTTCTCATCATCTGGGCTTTCTTTTTAGCTCCAATGCTTTTTGATTTGATTATGCCTACATTCATAGCAGCTATTCCACAAATTAATTTAGCAGTTGCCTTAATTATTGAATATCTACTGATGGCTTTTTTTTTAACAATTGTTATTTATCCTATAAACAGTATTTATAGGAGGGTTGAGATAGGTTTTAAAGAAATTATCTTAGCGTCACCTGCTACTACAGGAGACATTTTCTTAGGAGAATTTATAGGGAAGTTACCAATTTATGTAGGAGGTGTTTTACTATTTACTCCAATAATAACGGGAATGCTCAACCCTATAATCAATTTGAGTCTTATTCAAAACTTAATTATTTATTTATGCATTTTTGGATTAGTGTTATTTGCAACTTTAGTAGGTTCTATTGTTGCTGCTTGGTTGGAGCATAAAATTGCTAAAAGTGATCGAGCAAAAGATTGGGGTAGGATTTTGTTATTTCTTCTATCTATAGCGATGGTCGCAATAATATATACACTACAATTTTTATTTGAATATCTAATGACAAATCCACAATTAAAGAATTGGTTAATGCTCTATCCTTCTTTATGGTTTACTAATATAATTTTATATTTTATTGACCCGAGCTTGATAAGTAGTTATTTTTTAAACATTTGGTTTAGTATTGCGCTAGTAATAGTTATTCCTCTTATAATTCTTTTAATAGCTTATAAAAAAGCAGATAGTTTTTTCACAGTAGAGGGAGGTATAGAAAGAACTTCTATAGTAATTGAACGTGAGAACAAATTCTATCTATTAACAAGGAGATTAATTGGACATAAATGGGAAGGATTGATGCTTACTCAATTAAAAGAGTTTTTAAGAAGAAGAGAAAGTATAATGAAGTTTGTGTATCTAATAGGATTAGTAGGAGTCTTAGGTGTAATATTCTCAACTCTAGGTTTTAATGATTTAATTATTCAATCAATACTAATTACGATGATTATCATTATAGGTGGAATATTTTATGGCTTACTTTTTGGAAGCTATATATTTGTAGGGACCAAGGATTTAATTTGGGTATATAAAAGAAGTCCTCGAAATACTCATGCTTTAGTTTATTCATACCTCTTAGCAATGTTAATATTTAATGTATTAATGTCACTAGGGCTTACAATTTTCTTTACTATCGTTCTAAAATTTGATCTTTTTACAATTTTATTTTTCTTTAGTTTTTATTTAATAAACAGTGAAGTGGTGATTTTTCAAGCCGTTGGAATCCAATGTTTAAGCCCTGCTTTTGAGGAAAAAGGCAGTGCTATGACATCAAATAACCTTTTTTTAATGGTACTTCAAATAGTACCCTTTCAATTTCTACTCTTATTTATAATTATAGCATTTCCTATTCCATCTTCTCCAATTTTAGCAAAATTCCACTTTTTTATGCCTTTTTTGTTAATCTCTATAGCAAGTGCAGTTCCGCTTTTATTTTTTGGGTTAAGAAAATTAAGTAAAATAGAGTAACAAAAAAGTAAATGAGAATATTATAAATTTTTAAGAGCAATCTTTTCTAATTCCCTTGTTAGATTTTCTTCAATTGGATGTGTGGAAGTTTTACTTAAAATTTTAGAAGCTTGTTCTTTAGCTCTCTTTCTGGCGGATTTTGACCCTTTTTCTTTCCATGAATCACGTGTCATTCTATCTATTATTGGACTTGGGAGAAATAATTCTTTTCTGAAATACTTTAAAGTTGATGAGTGAGATAGAAGTTCTTCTTTATCTTCATAGTCTTTTAGGATTTCTGAGGCGAATGGAGATCCATGATCTTCAATACCTTGAAGTAATCTTTTAACCATTCCTACTATTTCATTATCAATAATTAACTTTTCAATACTTTGAGTTGATTCAAAATCGAGCATTCCCGGTCCAGAAATCATATTAATACCGGCTAACCCTGCTAGTAGAGCCCCCATACCCGCTTCAAAACCGGCTTGAGCGTCAGGTATTTTTGAATCGCTTAGTGCCATGTATGCATGAGTAGGTAACTTCAAGAATTTACCCATCTCTACGTCTCCAAGATTTATCATCATTGTTTCTATGGCACCCATTGGAGTTGTACCGTGTTTCATATCAAATACGGCAGGAGAACCACCCCATATTAAGGGCGCTCCGCGTTTAGTGAGTTGAACAATTACTACTCCAGCAAGACATTCAGCACAATGTTGAGTTATTGACCCAATTAGAGTGATTGGAGCACTTGCCCCTGCTAAAGGCATTGAAACAAATTCAGAAGGGATCATACTTCTAGCAGCATCAATCAATGATTGAGTTGTAAGATCAGACCATTTAAGAGGTGGACTTGGGCATGCATCAAATATAGCAAGTGGTTTTCTAGCTAAATCATCTTCCGATAACCTACACGTTAATAGAATTTCTCGCATAATCGAGAAGCTTTCTTTGCGAAATGTTCCAGTTACAACGGGTTTATAACAATTAGACAAAGCCAGATATAATCTATGCCAATCTTGAGCGTCCTTTGGAACATCATTATAAATTAATGCCGTACTTTGAGCATCAATAAATTTTAAATGCTCAACTACCTTTGAGAATCTTATGAAATCCCTTGACACCCCTTCTCGAATATCTCCTGTTTCCTCATCAAGTATGAAAATTGCAGCAGATCCAGGATCAAAATTAACGTTATCCTCCTTTAAAGTAATATGTTCATTACCATCTCTGTCATAAAGTGTGATTTCATTTGGTACAGTTTCTAAACATTTATTAATTAAATCCGGTGGGATAAAATAGCGTGAACCTTCATGATTTATATCATGTTGATTAAATAAGTCAATTGCTTCATGATTCTCTATAAAAACTCCCTGAGTTTCGAGAATCACTTTAGCTTCTTCCAAAATCTTTTGTTTATGTTCCTTATCTAATATTTTAATCTTTGGTCTAATAATTGACATTTGTTTACACTCTTGAGATTATTTGTTTTTAAATTGAATCAATAATTTTACGTATTTCCTTAATCGTTTTTGGAGACGTACCACAACAACCCCCTACAATTTTGGCTCCAAATTCGATCATTTCACGAATGTCATTAACAAAATCTTCTACGGGTTGTTTATAATAAGTTTTATCACCTTTAACTACTGGTTGGCCAGCATTAGGTTTAACAGAAATAGGTTTATCAGTAAAATTTTTAGCAGTCTTTAATAATTCAAGCATATCTTTGGATCCTAATGTACAATTTGCTCCAATTACATCTATTTTTTCATTATTCAACGCTTCTATACATTTTTCTAATGAATCTCCCATTATGGTAAAGAACCCTCTTTTAGTTTTTTTATACGTGATTGAGGAAATCAAGGGTTTCTGAGAAACATCTCGTACTGCTTTTATTGCTGCTAACATTTCTTCAAGATCAGAAATTGTTTCAACATGCCAAAGATCAACCCCTTTTTCTAATAATTTTGCTTGGTTAGAAAAACTAGAATACCATTGATCACTAGATGCATTTCCTACTGGTGGTCTAAATTCTCCTGTTGGGCCAATATCTCCAACAATTAAGCATCCAGAAGGACGGACTTTTTTGATAATTTTTAAAGCATTCTCGATTATCTCTTCAATCCGGTCTTCAAGATTATGTCGTTTTAGATTCATAGGAGTTGAGCCAAATGTATTTGTTTGGCACATGTCTGAGCCAGCATCATAATAGGATTTATGAATTTCAGAAATTATATCTGGTTGCTCAATATTTAAAAGATCTGAAACCTTTCCCGGCTCTAATTCTCTTTTGATCAGCTCTGTCCCCATAGCTCCGTCAAAGAGTACGATCTTAGAATCATCCTTTAACCAATCTTGGAATGACATATAATCATCTTCTATGAGTAATAATATTTTTATTTATCTAAAAGAGATTTAACCAATCTGACGGCATCAATAGCATTGTCAGCAAAACCATCAGCATTGCATTCTTCTACCCAAGTATTTGTTACAGGGGCACCACCTAGAATTACTTTGAATTTATTAGCTAGATTTTTTTCTTTTAAGAGTTCAATAACTTTCTTCTGACCAGTCATAGTGGTTGTTAATAAAGCAGAAACTCCAATGATATCTGCCTTTCTTTCAATGGCTTCCTCTATAATTTTTTCAACGGGAACATCAGCTCCTAAATCATATACCTCATAACCATAAGCTCTTAACATTGTAGCTACAATAGTTTTTCCGATTGAGTGAATATCACCCTCGATGGTAGCTATAACTACTGTACTACGTGAAATTTTTTCTGATGCACTTTGAAGATGGGGAATTAGAAGATCCAAACATTTTTGCATTATTTGGGCACCTCTCATTAACTCAGGTAAGAAAAATTCTCCTTCTTCCCATAACTCTCCAACTTTCCGAATTCCCGCAGCAAATCCCTTTTCAACTACATCAAGTAACCGCATATTATCCTTTATGGCTTTATTTGCATATTCAACAGCTTTTTCTTCATCTAAATTTACAATAGCTGTTGAAATCTCTTTGTAAAATTCTTCTATTGACACTTAAATCTCTCCAAAAAAATTAGTTAAATCATAATTAAAATTTAATTAAAATATTATTTATTTACATATGGTAAATTAGAAAAAGCTTATTGTTGAATCGAAAAAAATATTTGCTAACCTTCTTTTTAGAATGTAATAATCGATATTGAGAATACAAGTGATTTGATGTCAAAGAAATTTTTAAAAGAACCACTTAGAGGAATGAATGACTATTATCCTTCAGATTTAAGAATAGACAATTGGATTATCGAGACAACAAGGGATGTTATCGGTTAAACTTTCTACTGCCAGCTTGCCATTTTGGCAGATAATATTAGCATATTCCTACTATTAATTTACGAGGTTAATCACAAGTTCACTTGAGAAATAATAACAATCATAAAAACATTTATATATATTGATGTTATTATTTATTCCCATTATATAAAATTTATTAGACAATAACCTAATGGTTAATAGAAAAATTTTGATGATCTTTTTAGCTTCATTTATTATCATAAGTTCAATTATTGTCGTTTTTGTGTTATTAATCCCTTCAAAAAAGATTGATACAATACCCCCAACAGTGGAAATAAACAGTCCCACGAACACCACTTATCATGCAGCTACGCAATTACTAGATATCTCGGCATCAGATAACATTGCAGTCGATACCATTTGGTATAATTGGGACGGTATGAATATAACTTACACCTCCTCACAATTCATCACGTTTGAAGAAGGTATGAACATCATATATGCATGGACCAACGATTTTGCGGGAAATATTGGAAAAACTTCAATTACATTTACCATTGATACAATAATCCCAACAGTGGAAATAAACAGTCCTGCGAATATCACTTATCATTCAGCTACGCAATTACTGAATATCTCGGCATCTGATAACATTGCGGTCGATACCATCTGGTACAACTGGAACGGTATGAACGTGACTTACAACTCCGCACAATACATCACTTTCAATGAAGGCTTGAACACTATACATGTCTGGGCAAACGATTCGTCAGGAAATATCGGAACAACTTCAGATATGTTTTTCATTGATACAATAGGGCTTAATTTAACCTTTATCTCGGTATGGAACACAGAAAAAACAAATCCAGGTTCCAGCAATGGCAGTCAAGTTAAATTGCCATTGGAATCGCAAGGATTTTATGATTTTACAGTTAATTGGGGGGATGGAAATTATGACACTATTATAAGCTGGAATCAAGAAGAAGTAACTCATACATATGATTCAGAAGGCGTTTACACCATTATAATAAATGGTACGTTGATTGGTTGGAGTTTTAAAGATGGGGGAGATAAATTAAAGTTACTTGAAGTTAAAGAATGGGGTGCCTTAGGATTAGGAAATTCAGGAAGTTATTTCTGGGGATGTTCTAATTTAAATATTACTGCTTCTGATAGTTTAGATTTAACGGGAATAACTACGCTTTATCAAGCTTTTAGAGGTTGCACTAATCTTGGTGATACCGGAAATATGAATAGTTGGGATGTTTCTAGCGTTATAAATATGGGGTCTATGTTCATAGGTGCTTCTTTATTCAACCAAGATATCGGCAACTGGGATGTTTCCAGTGTCACAAACATGGGGTCCATGTTCAGTCGTGCTTCTTCATTCAACCAAGATATTGGCAACTGGGATGTCTCTAGTGTTATAGACATGGGACACACGTTTTATGAAGCTGATTCATTCAATCAACCTATCGGCAACTGGGATGTCTCTAGCGTTATAGACATGGGACACACGTTTTATGAAGCTGATTCATTCAATCAACCTATCGGCAACTGGGATGTTTCCAGCGTTAAAAGCATGGGGTCTATGTTCTTTTATGCTATTTCTTTCAACCAAGATATTGGCAAATGGGATGTTTCCAGCGTTATAAGCATGGGTTCTATGTTTTATGAAGCTTCTTCATTCAACCAACCTATCGGCAACTGGGATGTCTCTAGCGTTATAGACATGGGACACACGTTTTATGAAGCTGATTCATTCAATCAACCTATCGGCAACTGGGATGTTTCCAGTGTCACAGACATGGGGTCCATGTTCAGTCGTGCTTCTTCATTCAACCAAGATATTGGCAATTGGGATGTTTCCAGCGTTGAAAGCATGGGGTCTATGTTCTTTTATGCAATTTCTTTCAACCAAGATATTGGCAAATGGGATGTTTCCAGCGTTATAAGCATGAGTTCTATGTTTTATGAAGCTTCTTCATTCAACCAACCTATCGGCAACTGGGATGTCTCTAGCGTTATAGACATGGGACACACGTTTTATGAAGCTGATTCATTCAATCAACCTATCGGCAACTGGGATGTTTCCAGTGTCACAGACATGGGGTCCATGTTCAGTCGTGCTTCTTCATTCAACCAAGATATTGGCAATTGGGATGTTTCCAGCGTTGAAAGCATGGGGTCTATGTTCTTTTATGCAATTTCTTTCAACCAAGATATTGGCAACTGGGATGTTTCCAGCGTTATAAGCATGAGTTCTATGTTTTATGAAGCTTCTTCATTCAACCAGTCTATCGGCAACTGGAACGTTTCCAGCGTTATAGACATGGGACACATGTTTTATCAGGCTGATTCATTCAATCAACCTATCGGCAACTGGGACGTTTCCAGCGTTATAATCATGGGGTCTATGTTCGACAGTGCTATTTCTTTCAACCAAGATATTGGCAACTGGGACGTTTCCAGCGTTCAAAACATGTGGTTAATGTTCTTTCGTGCTTCTTCTTTCAACCAAGATATTGGCAACTGGGACGTTTCCAACGTTATAAGTATGGGATCTATGTTCAGGATTGCTTCTTCATTCAACCAAGATATCGGCAACTGGGATGTTTCCAGCGTTACAGATATGGAAGATATGTTCTGGGGTGTTACATTATCAACACCGAATTACGATAGCTTGTTAATCGGTTGGTCGCAATTGACTTTGCAAGATGGTGTAACCTTTCACGGTGGAAATTCAAATTACAGCTCGGGTGCCGCCGATGAAAGACAATTTATCATAGATACTTTTGGTTGGACTATCTATGATGGTGGGCAAGCATGAACTTTGTTCAAACAATCTTTTCTTTAAAGAATATTTCTTTCATTGATATTATGAATAAGATATCTACTAATTTTATCATAATTTAATATAAAAATAGAAAATAATATTTGTTTTCATTCTTATTTAATTGTAATTATAGTTTTAAAAAATGCAAGTGATTTGATGTCCAAAAAATTCTCTATAGAGCCCCTAAGAGGTATGAATGATTATTATCCTCCTGATTTACGTGAAGTCAATTGGATAATTGAAATCATAAGAGATGTAGCAGAGAGATATTGCTATGAAGAATATGAAACTCCACAATTAGAACCCATTGAAATTTTTGCGGCTAAATCTTCTGATGAATTGGTTAATGAACAGTCATTCATTATTGAAAATAAAAAAGGAGAAAGACTCATTTTAATCCCAGAGCTTACACCTTCCTTAGCAAGAATGATTGCTAAAAAAAGCCAAGAACTTAAGAAGCCTATTAGGTGGTTTTCCATACCGACATGTTTTAGGTATGAAAGACCACAAAGAGGCCGTCGAAGGGCATTTAAACAACCTAACGTAGATATTTTAGGTGAAGAGAGTCTTTATGCTGATCTTGAGATATTTAATATTATTGTAGATATATTTTCTGAATTTGGTGCTACTTCCCACCAATTTCAAATTTACTATAATAGTCGACGATTCATGGATTCAGTTTGTAAGCTTATACTTAGAATAAGTGAAGATAATTTACCAATTTTTTACAAGGTATTAGATAAATCAGATAAAATGGAAGAGGACGAGTTTGAAAAATATGTAATTGATACATTTCAAGATGAATTTATCACTCAAGGTATATTTAAATTAAAAGATGCTAAAAGTGTTGAAGAATTATTAAATAAGTTTGATAATATTCCAGAAGAATTTTATAAATCTGAGGGTTATAATGAGATAATCAATTTTAAACGATTAATAGAGGAAGTGAATATTTCTAATTATTGCATGTTTTCTTCTGGGACAGTAAGGGGTCTTGATTACTATACAGGAATTATTTATGAAGTATTCGATACTGGTAAAGAAAATATTAGGAGTATTTTTGGTGGAGGTCGATATGACGATTTATTATCGATATTTTCAGATGAAAAGATAACCGGTACTGGATTCGGTATGGGAGTTTATACGCTTTCTTTATTCTTAAAAACATATAATTTAATTCCCGAAGAAATTAAAGAGAAAGATTATAGTGACACTATTTACATAGCCTCTATAAGTGAAGATCTCTCAACATATGCTTTTGAAATAGCTAGGATTATTCGGGATGAAGATTTTCCATGCATGATAGACTATAGATTTAAAAATCTAAAAAATCAACTAAAAAGAGCTAATGGATTAGGAGTAATAATAGTTGTAATTGTAGGACCTGAAGAACTATCGGAAAAAAAGGTGACTATTAGGAATATGATCTCTCAAGAACAAAAAATGGTTGATTGGGATGAATTAATTGATGAGATCTATAATATAATTGATGATTTCGGCAAAAAGGAGTTTGATCAGTAAAGATTTTATTTTTTGATATTTGATTTTGTATTATGAAATTGTAACTTTTAACAATAAATGAGAAGTCTCTCAATATAGAAATATAATAGGGAGATAACCCTATATATTCTTTCCCATCAGCTAAAATAGTCTTTGGGAATGCTTTTTTAAATACCTTATAAGTCGCATTTATATAGGTATTGATAATCTTTCCATTAGATGCTCGAAACAAGCGATAAAAAATCGGGTTTCTCTTCTACATATGGTAATGTTCAATGGATTCATTATCTAAGAAGTTATATGTTGATCTATAGGATTATTAATGCCACAATATTATAAACGAATTCTTATATAATATTTATATTATATTTAATATTGGTGAATTCCCATCACCAAAATCTTTGTTGTCGACGACGATCGTTCTGTGCTTATGCTTTATAAGATGATATTAGATGAAGCGGGATTTAAAACGATAAATTTTGCTAGTAACGGCAAGGAAGCAATTGAGAAAATAAGAAACGGTCTTGAAACACCCGATATAATCATAATGGATCATCGTATGCCGATTGTAAGCGGATTGGATGCAATGAAAGAGATTTTACGATTTAATAAGAGTAGTAAAATCTCTATAAAAGCGAATTTGAAAGGAGAAACTTTTTTAATTAAAAGATTTGTTCCGCATTTCCTAAAAAAACAAATAAAAATGACTTACAATTTTTATGAATTTAAAGCTATAAAAGAAAAAACTCAATTTGTAAATCAATATGATATTGAGAAAATCAATTTGGGATCTCCTCCAATATGGGTTCGCATTAAATTAACAAAGTAATATTATATAAAGATTTTTATAATTTTCCGGAACCATCACCATCTTTGCTTCAAGGGAGAGGATGCTACCTGAGAAAAGTGCCAATGATGTATCAGTTATGTATGGATTTCATCATTTTAATCCTTATAGTTTTCTTTCTTAATCTTTAAGATTGGTTGATTATCACAAAACCCAACTATTAGTAGAATAAGGATTACGCTACATGCGAGAAGTTCAAGAGCCCCAAAAGGTAGAAATATAATAGCTAGGAGCATTGAAATCGTTAAACTTATTATCCCAATCCAAAATCCCCATAATAAATTTTTAAAAAGACCGATCGTGGAAATAACTCGCATTAAGGTAAATGCCCAGAAAATGGGTGCCAAAGTTAGAGGTTGAGATTCTAATAGCTGTTGTATTATAGGAACATAAAACTTAAGTACTAAAGAAAGGTTCGGTATTAAATTTAGTGCCATTAGGATAATTACAATACTATCTATAATTTCGAGGATAGAATAAATCAGCATTGAAATGGAAGCCGAAAATAAATATTTATTATTCCTGATTGTTAATTTTTTCATTTTGAATCTTAAATTTTCTTTTTTTCAAATTCGGAAACAATGCGTTTGTTCTCCTTTGATATTCAGTATATTCTTCCCTAATTCACTTTGGTGAAACGTAATACGTCATTTAATCATCTAAATCCTGTACTACTAGACTTTTGGCTATATTTTTAAAATTCTCAACAATAACCTGATAATCGTTATCATATGGTATCCACCATAGGTCTGGACCTTTATATTGATCAATATTGATATGAAGAGGCCTTACAACTTCATAAAATCCTAACTTCCCATGAGATCTCCCGATTCCAGAGTTTTTTGTGCCTCCCCAAGGTGTGGGTGCAAGAGCGAAAGTATAAACGACTTCATTTATCATTACCGTACCTGTGTCTATTTCTTCAGCTATTTTTTGACCAAATTTTATATCCTTTGTCCATACACAAGAGGTCAAGCCATATTGATTGTTATTAACCATCTCAATAACTTCAGTATCACTGGTGAATTTTAATACAACTAGGACAGGTCCAAATATTTCTTCTTGAACCACTTTCATATCATTAGTTGCATCAGCTAGAATCGTTGGTTCATAAAAATAACCCTTAAAATTAGGATTTCTTTGACCACCTGTTAAAATTTTAGCACCTTCATCTACACCTATTTTAACCATTTTATCTACAAAGTTTAATTGTTCTTCATTTATCATTGCACCAATATCCACACCTGGTTCTGTTGGAATTCCTTGTTTCAATTCTTTTGTTAATTGAATTAGTTTAGTTAAAAAGGTGTCATAGATATCTGAATGAAGATATAATCTTTTTACTGAAGCGCAGACTTGACCGGAATTAGTGAATACACCCCATCTTGCGGCTAACACCGCTCTTTCAATATCTGCATCTGGAAATACGATCATTGCAGATTTCCCACCAAGTTCAAGTGTAACCTCCGTTAAAGTTTGCGCTGCTCGTTGCATTATTTTTTTTCCAGTTGAGGTGCTCCCCGTGAATAAAATTTTATCTGCTTTGTCAACTAAAGAATTTCCTATCTTAGAACCATCTCCAAAGACGGTTTGAACAAGATTTTCAGGTATATTAATACTATCAAAAATTTCCTGAATCTTTTGTCCAACTAAAACTGTATCTGATGAGGGTTTAAAGATTACACTATTACCAGCCATAAGACTTTGAACGATTTGTTGAAAAGGTATAGCAAAAGGGTAATTATAGGGACCAATAACACATATAACACCAAGGGGCTTATATAGTAAAAAACTTCTTTTATCCAAGGATTCATAAAATCCTAAAGGAATTTCTTCTACTTTTCCTAATATTTCTTCTACTGAAATATAATAATGAAATGTTGAGTCTACTACGCCATATACCTCATTAGTGAAAGCTTCCGAAGGTGGTTTCCCTACTTCTTTTGAAATTAATAATGAAATTTCATCAAATTGTTGAGAAACCACTTCATTGACTTTAATAATTTTTCTCGCTCTTGCTTTCAATGGTAATTTTGCCCATATTTTTTGAGCTTTTCTTGAATTTTCAAAAATTTTGTCAAGTTTTTCTAAATCAGTTTCTTTAACTTTTCCATTTAATTCAAGTGTTGCTGGATTTATACTTTCTATCATAATTTTCTTTACCTTATTTATTCTAATATTTTTCTAACTAAAATAATAACTATTTTTTACAAAAAAATATAAGATATGTCTCTTCATTATTATAAATTAAAGAAAATTGACAATAATATATCATTGCTAAAAATTTCTAAAATTTGGATCATTCATTGTCAATAAATATTAAGAGCATTACCAAGATTATTTAAAATACATAATAACTGATGTAAATTTTGAAAAATAATGGCAATAATTATTTTTCACATCTATCAATAGACAATTCCTACTTATAAAATTCTGGAAATTCTTGACAATCATCTTATTAAAAAATAATGGCAATGGATAGCTGTTTGATGGGAAAACAACTATAAGTGTTAAGTATAGAAGTTATTGTAAAAACATAGCTAAAGATCTACTTTTATATATTTTTGGAGAAGCAGAATTACCTAAAAATAAATTTGAAGGTATGAGAGGACTAGAAAATGCTATAAAAATATTAATAGAATTTAAGAAGAGTAAAAATAAAATAGACTGAACTACAGATAAAGAAATGAATGGCATTCGAAAAGCTTTGCATCGGGGTGAGTGGTCTGAATATGTTATAAAAAATTGGAGCGATCTTCTAACTTACTTATTTAAAGAAAACAAACAAAAGAAAACTTAAAAACTAATTGATTTTAGAACCACAGTAAGAACAGATATTAAGTCGATTGTTTTCTAATTTTTCACCACAATTAGGACATAAAATGTCCTTCCCTACCTAGATAATTTTATAAACTCAGAATGAATACTATGATTATGCGCAAGCCATCAATTACTGCATTCAAAAAAGAATTTTCACCAGAACAACGTGAAGAACTACTCAGAGCATTGAAAGCCCGTTTTGAGAAAAATATGAACCACCATAAAGGTCTTGAATGGGCTAAAGTACAAGCAAAGCTGGAAGCTAATTCTGAAAAACTGTGGTCAATCAATGAAATGGAAAGAACTGGCGGTGAACCGGATGTTGTTGGTCATGATAAAAAGACGGGTGAATACATTTTTTATGATTGTTCAACGGAAAGTCCTAAAGGCCGCAGAAATGTTTGTTACGACCGTGAAGGGCAGGAGGCGAGGGAAAAGCGAGGGGTGCATCCAAAAGGTAACACTATTGATATGGCAGCTGCCATGGGCATTGAGCTTTTAACGGAAAAACAATATCGAGAGTTGCAGAAACTTGGAAATTTCGATACGAAGACGTCGAGCTGGGTGAAAACACCTTCTGATATTAGAAAACTCGGCGGCGCCATCTTTGTTGATCGCCGCTACGGCCATTTCTTCGTGTATCATAATAGTGCGCCCTCTTTCTATGGCGTTAGGGCGTTCCGTGGCTCACTAAGGGTCTAAATTTGGACTTTGAATTTTAGCATTTCTTTGATTTTTGCTTATGTTTTTTACGAGCTGCATTTTGTGGTTACACCCGTTGTCCTTAAATTATTGATTGGGAAAAAAGTTCCATTTAATTTTCATTTAACTCAGAATAATGGTGAAAGCACACTTAGAGTTGATTCTGTAACACGAGAGGGAAAATATCAAGCGACAATAAGTGCAAGTGGAGATTACGCTGAAAGAGGAGCTTCAATTGTTACAGGTGTTAGAGAAACATTAGAACAAAGTGCTGTTCAACATACATACAAAACGCTCGACAAATTAATCTAAAAATTTGCCCATTTTTGTTTATTAAGCCGACTTCTGAATTGCAATTAACATCGCGATTAAGAGAAGTTGTTTGCAGTACCTAAATAATAAAATAGGCAAACAATTTGGGCTAATTTCTGGTCTGCACGAAGTAGATTTGCGAAGCAAAAAGAAATTACCTCTTAATCTGCTGTTCCCAGACCGAGTAATTTATTGCGAGGCACGAGCTGAAACTAAAAGTTTCCTCGTGAGTTAAAAATTCTCTTTAGGGCGGGCAAATCAATTTGAGAAATTGTTGTACTATTTTTTCTGTTTGTGAGTCGCCTATTTTTTGCTTCTTTTATTCTAAAAAAGAAGATGGGCACTTTTTTCTTTTTCACAAAGATTTTTATAGTTTCTATTTGTAATGATAATATGGTAAACTGTCCAGTTTGCAAAAATCCCTTGCCATTTTTTAGATGGGCAACTAGTTTAAACAAGTTGTGTGGGGCGGTTGGACTTGTGGTTATTGTAAAAGTGAAATTGATAGAAAAGGAAATTTAATAAAGAAAAATGAAAAAGGTTTGATAATAAGGTTTCAAATCGAGATTTTAATTTTCCTCAATTTCTAATTTAACTCCTTTATTGAATTGGATATTGAGAGTAAAGAATTTAAAGAAAAGAAAACATCAAATTCAAATTCTTAAAAAATTATTCATATAACAAGCAGATTAAAAGTAAAATTGGAAATGAGTCCATTATTGCCAAAAATTTCTAAAATTTGGATCATTCATTGCCAACAATTACTAAATGTATTGCTTATTAATTAAAAAACACAAAATAAAGCTTGGTAAATCATGAATTTTATAGAGGATTTAATTCAACTTATAAAAGAGAAAAAGTCTGTTGTCTCTATGGGGCTTGATCCCAGAATGGATAATGAAGGAGAAATTCCTCAATATCTAATCGAAGAATTAAAAGAGCCAAATAAGATTATTACTGAATTTAATAAAATTTTAATTGAAAATACATATGAATTAATCCCTGTTGTTAAACCCCAAATAGCTTTTTATGAAAAATATGAAGCTTTGGGTGCATTAAAGGAAACTATAAAATTTGCTCATAAAAATGATTTATTAGTAATATTAGATGCAAAGCGAAATGATATTGGAAGTACTTCTGAAGCATATGCTTATAGCTTATTTAAAAATTTTAAAGCTGATGCATGTACGATAAATGGATATTTAGGATTTGATGGGGTTAAGCCTTTTTTGGATTATAAAGAAAAAGGCGTGTTTATACTTGTAAAGACTTCAAATCCAAGTAGTAAGGAATTTCAAGACATATTTAGCATAAAACTGGAAAATATATCTCAAGAAATAACACAATTTGAGGTTAAAGCACAAATTTTAAAAAGAAATTATCTCCAAATGGCTGAATTAATCTATAAATGGAGTAATGATTTACAAAAATTTTCTAATTTTACTAATATAGGTGCGGTTGTTGGAGCAACCTATCCTCAAGAGTTAAAAAAAATTCGTGAAGTTGTTATAAATTCATTTATCTTAATTCCTGGTTATGGTGCTCAAGGAGCTCAAGCGAAGGACATAAAACATGGCTTTTATAAGAATGGTTTAGGAGGTCTTGTAAACTCTTCAAGAGGAATAATTTTTGCGTATAATAAAAATAAACAATATCCTCCAGAGGAATTTGGGAAAGCAGCTAGATATGAAATTATTGATATGAATAAAAGTATCAATGCAGAGATAGGAATTTAGGAAAATTTCAACTCTATCCTACAAGTGCGCCTAAATTTGAGCCTAAAAGAGACATAGCGTAAGTAATAGGACCTAAGATCAATATCACTATAATAAGAGATCTTACCATACCGACTTTATGAAGGATATTTATTATATTTAAATCTATAAATGCACAGAAAATCACTGTAAGGATTATCAATAGAATTGGTGGTCCCTCAGCTAATTGCCCTGTCCAACCACCTAAAATCATTGGAGTACTAATAAAGAAAATTACACCAAATTGAATACCAAAACTGCCTGCAACCCATTTAAAATCCGTTTTTTCTTGAGCCTTGGTTATTGCTAAACCTAGCTTTAGAATTAAAATATCTCCAAGAAGTAAACAAACAGCAATGATAATAGGTATCATCTCTTCTATTGAAGGAATTTGAAAAAGCATAAGAATTACCATAATATTGAAATTCGTTTTAGGTTTTAAAAATTCAATTTATTATTAAAATGATTTTTAACTAATAATATTATAAAAGATATAAGAAACATTTTTGATTTAAATTTATTTAATTAGATTATAACATTTGTATTTAGATTGATATTAAGATAAATAAATTGGAGGAAAATACTAAATAAAAATCGAAAGGTAATAGGCAATGGTAGAAACTAAAGACGAAACAGTTCAATATGACGAAGAAACACCAAGGATTGCTGTATTTATTTGCCAGTGAGGTATAAATATCGCTGAAATTATTGATACAAAAGCATTAGCGGAATTTTCCAAAACCCTTCCAGGTGTTGTTGAAGCTTTAGATTATATTAGTCTTTGTACTGAACCCGGTGCAGAATTTATAAAAGAAAAAATGATTGAAAGTAATTCAAATAGATTAGTTATGGTGTCTTGTACTCCTAAAACTCACGAACCAGTTTTCAAAAGTGTGTTAGAATCAATGGGACTTGATCCATCTTATCTTGAATTTGCAAATATACGGGAACATTCTAGTTTTGTACATAAAAAGGACAAACCTGGAGCCCAAAGAGTTGCTGAAGATATAATCCGATCTGCTGTGGCAAGAGCTTCTGTTTTAGAAAAAATATTAGTTAAAGAAGTTGATATCACAAAAAAGGCTTTAATTGTAGGTGGTGGTGTTGCAGGATTATCAGCAGGGATTGATCTTGCTGAAGAAGGATTTGAGGTACATCTTGTAGAAACGAGTCCTACAATAGGGGGTAAAATGGCTAAACTAGATCGTACATTTCCTACAGATGATTGTAGTATATGAATATTAGGACCCGTAATGCTACAATCAGCAAGAACACCGGGGCTAAATTTATATACATATAGCGAAGTTGAAGATGTCTCTGGTTTTGTGGGGAATTTCACTGTAAAAATAAGAAAAAGAGCTCGGTATGTAACAAATGATTGTAACGGGTGTGGAGCATGTTTTGAAGTGTGTCCTGCATATGGATATAATGAATTCAACGAGGGAATGGATCCAAGGAAGGCTATATATTCCTCATTTGCTCAAGCAGTTCCTTCTTTAGCTCAAATCGATATGGAACGATGTATCAAATGCGAATTGTGTAAAGGTGCATGTGAGCTAGACGCTATTGATTTCGATCAAAAAGATGAAATCGTTGAAGTAGAAGTAGGTTCAATTGCAGTCGCAACTGGGTGGGATGAATTTGAACCACCAACTGGATATTTAGGCTATAATAAATATCCCAACGTAATAACGCAATTGAAACTTGAAAGAATGCTAGCTCCAAATGGACCCACAATAGGACATTTAGTCAGACCTTCGGATGGAAAAGAACCAAAGAGAATATTATTCATTCAATGTGTTGGTTCAAGAGATTTAAACATGAATACTTATTGTAGTTCTGGAGTATGTTGTATGATTTCTATAAAAAACAGTAAATTAATTAAAGAGCATTATCCAGAGGCGGCTATTTCAGTTGCTTACATGGATATGCGGGCTGCGGGAAAAGATTATGAAGAATACTTCACACTCTCAAGAAAAGAAGGTATTAAATATATAAGAACAAATATTAGCAGGATTAAGGAAGATCCAAAAACACATAATCTAAAAATAATCATGCAAAATACATTAGGATCTGGTGGTTTAAAGGAATTAGAATTTGATCTAGTCATACTTTCAGCATCGATGGTTCCTGCTACTGGGGTTAATAAAATTGAAAAGATACTTAAATTAGAAACTAGTCAAGATGGCTTCTTTAAAGAATTTCATGCTAGATTAAATCCTATAGATACAAAAATTCCAGGAATCGTACTTGCAGGAGTTAGTCAAGGTCCAAAATCTATAGCTGAGTCTATAGCTCACGGTAGAGCAGCAGCATCTTCACTTGCCAGACTTATGGGCAAAGATAAATATCGGATTTTACTGATCCGAGCATCTGTTGAGAAAGAACGATGTGCAAAATGTGGATTATGTGAGTTAAATTGCCCATATGATGCTATAAGTCTAAAAGACGATGGAGCGGAAGTTAATGAGATATTATGCAGAGGATGTGGGAGTTGTTTGGCTAATTGTCCTTCAGAAGCCATAACCCTTAGATATTATAGAGAACCACAATATGAAAAACAAATAGACGCAATTTTAGAAGAGGTATAGAGAGGTGAAATTTATGAGCGAGACATCAAATGGAGATATAAAGATTTTAGCATTCCTTTGTTGGAAATGAGGATATGGAGCAGGAGATATGGCTGGAACGATTAGAGCTCAATATCCTGCTACATTAAGACCCGTTAGAATTAATTGTTCAGGAAGAGTCACCCCATCTTTAATGATGCGTGCAATAGGTAAAGGTGCTGATGGAATTGCCATTGGTGCTTGATACAAAGGTGAATGTGATTATGAAACAGGTAATTTGGTCGCCGAAAGGAATGTTAGTTATGCAAAAGAAATTTTAAAAACAGTAGGAATTTCACCAGAAAGAATTCAAATGTTTCACTGCAGTGCCGCTGAAGGCGTAAAATTTCAAAGTGAAGCAACTCGTATTTCAGAGACAATTAAAAATTTGGGCAGCAATCCATTAAAAGATTCTAATCCTTCTAAGAAAGAGGAGAAAGAATCAAAAAAGTCGAAAACCGAATAGAATGATCTTTTCAAATAAATTTTAGTTGAATTGGGACTAACCTTGTGAAGGTTTCGGAAATTAATATTTTTAAATTTGTTTAAAAATTTTCTGTCTTTCTTTTAACTTTTTATTTTACAAATTCTTTTCTTATTTATTAATAATTTTTACTGAAGTGAGTTTTAGATGGGAAAAGATCCTGAAAAACAATTAAAGAAAGCGGAGCAACTTTATAAAGCAATGCAATATAAACGAGCTGCGAAATCATATAATACTGTTGGAAATATTTTCTTAAAGTTAGGGAATTATGAAATTGCTAAGGAATGTTTTTTTAATGCTGCTAAGAGTGCTATTCATGAGGATAAATATCTAAGGGGTTTAGAATTTTTAAGGAATGCTGGAAATGCCTCTCTTCTTAATAATAATTTTTCTGAAGCTTATCAATTCTTCAAGGAATCTCTTAATTATATCCCTAGTTTACGCAATTCTTCAGATATAAATCAACTTTTCGTAGTGTTTTCAAGTTTATCTTATTTATGTTTATTTGTTGAAGGAAAGCAAGAAGAAGGATTAAATATTGTTAAAAAAATTAGAAGTTTTGTAGATGATAGCTATTTTAAAGAGAGTGCTTTAATTAAGTTAGTTAAGGATTTAACTGTTGCTACTAAAGATAAAAAAGAGAAATATATTAAAAAAATTGAAAAGGATTTTGAAAATTCGAAATTTTATGAGGGAGAAATAAATCTAGCAAAATCAGCCTTAGTAATAGCTAAAACAATTGTTTCATTAATCGTTAAATTGACTTTGGATAAAAAAATATATACAACTAACGATGTCATAAATCTAACAATGAATATTGATACAAAGCCTCTATTAGATATTACAGAAAACTCTTTTTACAATTATAACTTAAAGGAATTAAAAATTATGAAAATTGGCATCCAACTTACTGATAATTTTACATTTCATAAAAAACCAGAATTACCTATTACTATAACACCGGGTCAGACGTGTCAAATAAATCTACTAATTAAGCCACATTTTCAAATGGAAAATCCCACTATTGGTCCAATCTTATTAACTTCAGAATTAAATGGGAATTTGAAATTTTTCTATGAATATTCTGAATTATTATATCCAACCCTAATATCTCCCCCTCCCACATTAGATATCTCTATAAAAAATTTGAGACCTCCTTTAATTGGCAAATCTTTCCCTTTAGAAATCCTTATTGAAAATAAAAGTAAGGGTGAAGCCTTAGATCTTAACATAGAAATAGATTTTCCTGAAAATCTTAAAGTAATGAGAGGGACATTAAAAAAACAAATATATTCACTTCGAACAAATGAAAATATGAAATGGGAAATTAGTCTTAAACCAATAGAAGCAGGAGATTACTCTATTAAGATAAAAACGACTTTTAAAGATCCAGATCAAAACCAAATTGGAGAAATTAAGGAGTTTTCTTTAAAGGTCCTCCTATAAAACACTTATAAGATTCTACTAACTGTTTTGTTGGCAAGGGGTATTGAAGAATTATAGGAGAAAAACGGACATTAATCTAAAAATTGTCCTAGAACGCTTACTCATGAAATAGTGATAATTTCTTTACCGTGAAAAAAATCAGAAATAACTTTATCCTTATCATAATCATAATAGTCCTCCCAGTCTATATAATCGACATTCCTAATCTTCCACACAACGGCATCTTCATCTTCAATATCTACACCATCCCCTATATATTCTTTATCTATATCTTTTAAATCGTCTAAAGTAAACAAAGATTCAATACTGATATTTAAGTCATTTCTCATATCTTCTAAAAATTCTCGTTCTCCTAAAGAATTATACATTATTAACAAAGTTCTCTTGTTTTCTTGACCTACTCTTCGCCTATCTCGCGTCTCCAACGTACCATTAAGTATAGCAACATGCATTATAACTCTCAATGACTTATGATTCCTAATGAAATCTACTAATTTCCGAGCCTCGAATTCTGTATGGACAGGATGAATCCAACCTTCTATCGTCATGATATTTCACATAATAATTTAAAAAATTTGTATTTATAAATTTAATGAGTAATTAGATTTACTTGTCACCTAAAAAAGGTTCGGATTATTTTACAGGGATTAGGGGTATTGGACCAAAAAAAGCATTAACTCTTATTAGGAAATATAAGGGTTTAGCATCCGTTATAGTAAATGAAAGGAAGAATTTTAATTTTAGCGCGCTTACTCCTGAACTAATTAAGAAAGTAAGAAAAATCATATTGGTTCCTGAAATTAATACTCAATTTGATAATATTCTTTGGAATCATCCTAATAAAGAACGAGCAAAATCTCTGATGTGTGAGGAACATCATTTAAATAAAGACCGAGTAATGAATAACCTTGAAAAATTGGGAAGAAACTACGAAAAATGTAGAAAATTCTTTACTACAAACAAAAAAATGCCTAAAAAAATCCAATTAACATTAGATTAAATACGAATCTGAAAATTAGATAAAAGTTAAATTACTTATTCTTGAAATTTTTATAATTCTGTACCACAAAATTCACAAATTTTTTGTTGGGTATCGACTATCCTTTTTCCGCAAGCTGGACAACTCTTATCTTCCCAACTTGTCTCCATTATTAACTCAGGAGCTTGTGCGGTTTGTAGTTTTATTAGAAAATCTCCATCAATTGTAAAATTAAATTCTTTGGTCCATTCTAATATTCTATTATCAAATTTACTTTTATCTAAATTTAACGCATTCCGAAACATACTAAGGCGAATCTTTTGGGAACTTCTCAGAACTTCATCTACTTTCCTCTTTAATGCTTCTTCTTCCATTTTTCTTTCAGATTCCCTTAAATCTATTTCCGAGGTTGGTTTTTGACAATATCTTACAAATCTTTGCGGAAATCGTACATGATCCAGTTCTTTACCAAAGTAGCTTTTTGCATACCCGCCTAAATCCTTTATTATATCTTCAGGAACTGGATTGTTTATAATTTCAAAATGTTGAAGAGCTGCAAGATTTTCCATTCCCCTTATATTGGAGATTTTATTATCGTTAAGGAGTAGGATCCTTAAATTGGTGAGATTTTCAAGACCTTCTATCTCTTGAATATTATTCCCGCTCAAATAAAGGCGTTCCAATTTGGAAAGATTTTCTAATCCGCTTATCCACTCGATCTTATTAGCATTCAAATATAAATTTCTCAAATTTACCAACTTATCAAGACCTGTAATCTCTTTAATATTATTACCATTAAGATGTAAGTCAGTTAATTCAGTGAAATTTTCAAGTCCTTCCACTTCACTCTTTATATCAATGATACCAAGGTTATCTAAGACTAGAGTGAACCCTTGCATAATTGCAAGGCTACCCTCTTCAACTATAATTCTTTTCCCTTTACACCTTACAAATATTTTACTAATATCTTGTCTTTTTAGTTTCTTATCTAAGTTCATTCCTAACCAGTTTTGTTCGAGCACATTGAATGGGTTCCTTGAAAGATGTTGGTACCCTGGAGGAAGCCCAGCAACTTTTTTCTTGTGTTCTCCTTCCCATCGTTTAGATTTTGAATCAATAATTTGATGCTGTACAATTAATTTTACACTTTCATTAGAGATCTCATGAAATTTAAGCATCAATCTTCCTCTTTCCCCAACCATAGTTCCCATAAAATCATAATCATATATAATTAATCTATTTGGTTTTTGTTCTATAATTTTAAATTTATATAATGCTTCTTCGCTAAGCATAGCGTATTTAACTAATCTAGTATCTTCAGTTGAATCATTAGTTTCTTCAAAAGAATAAAATAATAGACTTGGTAAGTCTAATAATAATTCAAATACATCACTGATAGGATTAGTAAAAGTGTATTTATAAACAAAAGTACCCTCTACCTCAACATTTTTTTGTTCTTCTTTCTTCAGGTCCACAATTTCCACAATATTTGTACTAATTATTAATTCTTTTGTTTAAATAGTCTTAATTATATTATATCCTTTTTTTGCCTATTGCATGACTCACATAGAAGTTGAATATTTCTCGCGGTATTACTACCTCCTTTACTAAATGGGATTATATGGTCAAATTCCAACTTCTCTCTGCTGCCACATTCCGCACACTTACCCCCGTCCCTTTCCCATACTTCACTTCGAACGTTTGCGGGTATATATCTATCAGATTTTCCATATTCAAATTGGAAGTATTCCTTCAGTACGCCCCTTAGACATGATTCACAAAAAGCACTTACTTTTTCCACTATTATTTCAGCTTCATCATCAGCATAAAAAAGAGTAAATGAACTTATATTTGCTTCTGCCATACATACCACACACATTTTTTTTCTAATTAACTTTCTTTGATTCCACGTACAATATTTTTCTGAAAAGTCTTCTATGCATTTATCACATAAATTAGATTCGAGAACTCTCCCTTCATTAGCCTCCTCGTTAAACATGTCACTCTCAACCGGTATTACGTTCACTGTTGATTTACACCGGACACAAACCATCTTTTTGTCATTTTATAATCATCACTTTTTAGATTTAAGTTTTCACCTTCTCATCATTTGATATTTTTTGTTTAAATACTCTTGCTATATTCATAATATAAGATTAAATAGAATCATTGGATAAATCATGACTCAGACTCTAAAGAAGCCAGATATTGAGGCTCAGGATGTTAACGAGTATTATACAAAATATTTTAAAGACACAGAAGCACTTCGCCTTGTTGTATTGGATTATCTTTTCAGGAACATCGGGTTTGTTACCTCTAAGGAAAAAATACGTGCAATCACAGATTCCGAGTACATTCAGATAAGTAAAGCTTTAAACGTTCCAAGAGTGTTAGTTTATAGGTTTATTACTCGTTTTTTGGTTAACCTTGTACGAATTAGAAAGTTCTTTAAACAGAATGCTAACCTTCTTACTTCTAAACATCAAGGAATAAAGGTTCGTATATATTTACATAAATTTCACCGATTAGCTCCCGTTTTCGACTATAGAAGGGCAAGAGAGAATGCAAGGAGATTGCAGCTGAAATTAGATCATTTATGTTTTAGGCCTCAAATCATGACTCAAGTCGCAGTGGTGGTTTTTGTTACTGACCTTTTAGATGATTGCTCTTCTCGTTCTGAGTGTAAAATCATTCAATCTAACCTCCGAGTATTATGTAGCTGTTCTGCATATGCCTTTCATAGAACGCGAAATAAAATTGGATTAACTGTAAATTACAAAAAGGACTTAATTTTCAAAAATTTAATTTTGAATAAAATAAATGAATGTGAAAAAAATGGTAGAACGAGCTGAAGAGATATATCAAGCTTTATTGAACTCAGGAATCAGTGAAAAGGAACTCACCAAACATGTAAACGAAAAAGAGACCGAATTTCAAGGATTTATGACAAAGCGAGCTATCTTATACTTGATTGCAAAAGAGCATGGGATCGATGTAGATTCGAGAGAAGATAAGGAGATTTTAAATCATATAGCTGAAGAGGTCATTGATTATAACGATTCTGCTATCCCGATTTCCTCAGTTCTGGAAAATTTGAGAAATATCGTAATAGCAGGTCGAGTGGAGGCTGTGTATCAGGTCAGAGATTTTGTAAAGAAAGATAATACTCCGGGACGTGTGGGTTCATTTCAGATCTGTGATAACTCTGATTGTATAAAAGTTGTCTTGTGGAATGAAAGCGTGGAAATAATGGAAAATGAGCTCTTTAAGAAGGGTGAGATAATTCAAGTAGTTGGAGCATATTCAAAGAAGGGAAGGGACGGGAATTTAGAAGTTCATCTAGGGAGACAAGGAAATATTATTTTAGCCCCTGAAAATGTGAAAATTCATGAAATTGTAGAATTAAAAGTCTCAGAGAACAAGTCCTCAGAACCTTCGAGCACGCCTGTACGAGAAAGCAAAGAAAAGAAATCTAAATGGACTGTTCAGAGCCTTTATGAAAAGGAAGGATTTGTTAGATTCATTACCGGAACAGTTGAGGTCGAATTTTTTAAGGAACTAACATTAAAGAATGGTGATAAGTCCTTTCTGTTTAAATTGGTGCTATCAGATGAGTCGGCATCAATTAAAGTCACTATATGGGGACTTCAGGCGGTTGAGTGTGTAAAATTGATTACCGACGGAGATAAGGTTAAATTATCTAATATAGTTATTAAGGAAAATTCATATACAAATGAAAAAGAGCTTAATTTTACGAAAAAATCTACTCTTGAAGTTCTTGGTTAGGGTACATATAAGCTAAAAAAAAATAAGAGTTAAGATTTCAGTTGTTTTCAGATGTAATATTGTTTACTCTCATCATTAGATCTTGTTTTATTTTCATGTAATTCGTCATCCTCATTTTTCAACTGCTCTACTCTTTTTCTACATAATTCTGCTTTATCAAATTTTTCTACTCCATAATAAGCAAGTTGAAGATTTTCCCATGTTATATCACTTTTTGGGTTTATGAGAATACTTTTTTTATAACATTTAATTGCTTCTTTAAAGTCTTCTTTGAGAGCGTACATGAGCCCTAAATTATTCCAAGAAGAATAATTCCGAGGATTAAGGTTTACACAGTTCTTATATGACTCTATTGCCAAATCATAGGCTCTTTGTTGATCATATGAATGAGCCAAATGAAACCATGCTTCATCATTATCAGGTTCTAAGTCAACAAGCTTTTGGAGATATTTAGTAGCTTCCTTATAAGCATTTATTTTCTTATAGAATAAAGCAACTTTTAACAGAAATTCGTTCTCTGTATCTCTTTTGATCAATTCAGCATAGCATTCTTTTGCTTTCGCAATTTCATTATTGTTAAGGTATAATTCCCCTAGATTATACCATACAGTACGAATAGTTGGATCTAGTTTGATTGACTTTTCATAATACTTTTTAGCATGGTTATAATCATTTAAATTGTCATAACATAACGCGAGATTATTCCAATAAGCTCCACATTCAGGAGAGATCTCAGCACTTTTATTGTAATATCCTAATGCAGCTTCATATTGTATAAGGTCTGATAGTAGATTACCCGTTTTCTCGTAGTAACCGGAATTGTTAGGCGATAATTCTATAGCTTTCTCTAGACAAGAAACAGCTTTCTTCAGCTCTCTCATGTTTTTATAAACGAACGCTTTCTTCTCCCAATCATCAGCATTTTGAGGCGTGGTTTTAAGAATTCTGTCCATATATTTTAAAATATTATCGTCATCCTGTTTATTCGCATATTCTTGCATTTCCTTGAATAAAATACTAATCTGAGTTTGGTTTTCAGTAATAATTCCTCATCTCATTTTTTATCTAGAAATTGAATTCTAGATATTTAAAGAAAAATTAAAGATAATTTAGGTTCTCCAGAATTTTCCTATACTATTAGTTAAGATTCCCTTTTTATCAAGAACAAGTTTTATTTCTTTTCTTACCCACTCTGAAATCCATCCCATCTTATCTTTAAACCTGTCATCCATGAACACAATAACCCCTTTATCTGACTCTTTACGAATCGGTCTACCCGAAGCTTGATTTGCCCTCTGCATTGCCGGATTTAAGTAAGCAAACATCCACCCTTTGTTATGAAATTCTTTATTATAATACTTAATTTTCGCTTCTACTCGTGGTGTAGGTCGGTGATATGGAATTCCGACAATGATTACTGCATTCATAAAATCACCCGGATAATCTTCCCCTTCAGAATTCCTCCCTCCACAAACTCCTAATAAGACAGCACCACCTTCTTTAGAAGCTTTTTTAAAATTTTCAAGTTTTTTACTATTTTGAGAAGCAGAAATGTTCGATTCTTCAATATATACTCGTTTCCCATATTTTCGGATTATGGATTCTATATCAGGTTGGTGATATTTATCAGTTAAGCCTTTTAGAATAGTGTAGGAGGCACAAAAAATACCAATATTAGCAGGAGTATTTGCCACTACTTCTTCTATTTTTCCAAGTATTTTTCGATACATGAAGGGATTTCGATTATCTTTTGCTGTATTCACCCCCTCAGTAATCAGCGCTAAGATATTACGACTGTTAAACGGAGATTGAGCAATTATTTCAGTATATCCCTCTTTTTTCCAATGTAATCCCGTCAAATGTTTATACACATAGGGATTTACAGTGCCGGTAAGATTTAGACATGCATAGCTTTTCTTAAATATTTGTAGGGTAATATCCCGAGGATCCAATGCCACGATTTCCATGGCAATAAACTTTCTACTTCCACTCTTCTTTACATGATAGCAGAAGAAAAATTTCTTAGAATCACACTTTTCACGCCATCTCATCCAGAACTTAACCAAATACTTGATATTATCTTTTGATACTTCTTTATTATCAGATTTTTTAAGTGATTCTTTTTTGCTGTCATATTCTGTAAGTAAATTCATTAAAAAAATGGGAAACTCTGAAAAATTCTTAAGTTTTAATCTTTTACAAAGGTTTGATAAAAACTCAGCAGCGTTAATTGCATATTCTCCAGAACGTAAATCTCGTATTTTTTGTGACAAATGATTTTTTAGGAAATTCACAAATTGAACATACTTTTCAGATAGCCTGAGATCATACATATCATTTAGGCATGATGTAAGGAAGTAAGGAATTAATTTTTCAGAATTTACTTGTGTGGCCACATCGATGATATTATGGCACTCATCAATAACTAGAATACATTTTTCAAGGCTCGTATCTAACAATTTTAGAAACCTGAAATGGATATCCGGATTAAATATCCATTGAAAGTTACACACGATAATAGGTATATCTTTTAAGAATCGTTTTGACAAGAAGTAAGGACAATAGCGTTTTTCCTTACATAATTTAATTAATTCCTCAGCATTTACAGGTTCTGTAAATTGATACATATCCAAGTTTTTGAAGCCATTTGTAGATGTTTTTATATTTCGATAAAATGCGCAATTCTTATTTACTCTCAGACTTTTACAAATCGCCATCGCTTCAGACGGGTTTGCTTTAAGTCGTAGCAGAGTATTATTTAGACACATCTCATTTCTTCCACGAATCGAAAGTCCAAATACTCTTAAGTTTCCTTTAGGGCACGTATGATGAATTTTCTTTAATTCTTTAATAACTCTATCAGATTGAGTGTGGGTTCTACACATATAGATAATCTTTAACCCTCGTTCTAAAGCTACTGGAAGAAGAGCACTTAAAGCCATAATAGTTTTTCCTGTTCCGTTTGGTGCGACGAGTAAGGTGTTTTTGTTTAACCTCGTACTGCGTTCAATTTTTTCGATAATCTCTTCTTGTTCTAAGCGAAATGAAGGATAAGGGAAGAACTGACTATATTTTGAATTTTTTATCATATATTAGCATTGAAGTTAGAATTTATTTAAAGAAAAAAAGAAATAAAAAAGAATTTGATATTTCGGAGGAATAATAATGTTATGAGGATTTTCAACTTATATGTTGTTATTGTCATAAAAACTTTTAATAATATCTATTTTTTTTTAATCTATGTGAAGCGTTGCTTGAGCATTGTTAAATAGATTTGCGCCTCCTTATTATTAGGATCCGCCATTAATGCTTTTCCCCAGCAAAGTGCTGCCGACTGAATCATATTTTTTCGAAACGCCGATTTCCCACTATCAATCATATAATTTGCGTACATAGGACCAAAACTGTTTAATTTTCTAAGTATTTCCTCTGCCTTTCTGGTGTTTCCGAGATTATTATAGATAGCAGCTAAATTCTCCCATGCTAATACTTGATAGGGATTTAACTCTATTGATTTCTCAAGGTATTTTATTGCATTTTGAGTGTCTTTGTTTAAATGATAATTGACTCCTATTTGCTCATAAAGGATTGGAACATCAGGATCTAATTTTACGGCGTCAAGTAGAACGGCTATAGCTTCTGAATACCTTTGATTTTCTTTCAGTGACCCTGCTTTATTATAAAGATTGCCTACTTCTTTATTTTCTATTTTTCCTCCTGTAGCCGACCCGGGATAGTTTTTTTCTTGTTCTTTCCTATGCGCCTTTATATCATCGATATCAACATTATATCCTTTCAAAATGTAAGTAAATGAGGTGGAGAGTAACTGTTTTACTGTTGCTTGGACTGGGGGTGGAATTCGATTCCAATAAGCTTGGTTTTGCATAATTCCTTCTAACTTATTGATTAAGTCTTTATTTTCTGGATCGAAGGTAAATGCTTTTGCCCAATACTTCACCGCAAAATTGAAGCCTCCCTCTTTTGCAAACTCATTTCCAATTTGGATTATATAGTTAGTATATTTGTCCTTTGCATTATATATTCTATCTATAATGTTGCGTAATTTGGTACTATTATTTGTCTGAGAATATAAATTAGAAAGATTGTCTAGGGCCATCATTTGATCGGGATCTAACGAGAGTAATTTTTCAAAGGTTTTTATTGCCTCTTGGGGTTGATTGGTTGTGATATAACCAAGTCCTAATTTCTCCAATGTGACCGCATGATTCGGTTCATTTTTAAGAATTTTTTGAAAGCATTTAATAGCAGCTTGTGGATCTCTATTTTGAATGAAATTCATTCCTTTATCAAAAAGATTTACATTTTCCTTAGAATGAAAAGGAGTAGATAATGCCTTTGCCACAAATATATCATCAAGTAAGTTTGCCCCACAGTTAGAGCATACTTCACTTCCTATTGCGTTTTTAAGTCCACATTCTACGCATTTACTAAATGCTTGTGCTTGCTCTTTTAACGCTTCAAGATGTTTTAACGCTTCGATATCATCTGGTTTTTGCTCTAAATATTCCTCCACGTATTCAATAGCTTTATTGAATTTGCCTATAGACGCATAAGAGATGCCTATTTTATGCAATAGGTCAATCCTTCTCGGATCACTATATTCTAATGCCTTTTCAAAATACTCAATGGATTTTGGCATGACATGTCTCAATACATAATCTTCCCCATGTTTTTCTTGAGCATCGAAAACGATTGCGATTCCTAATCTCTCCCAATCTAACGGATTTGAATGATTTATTTTTAATGCTTTTTCTATCACCTTAATAGATTCGGAATACTTTCCCATTTTCAGATAGACTAATCCCAACCCACTCCACACTTCAAATGAATCCGGTCTTCTAAGAGAGAATTCCTTCCAGCTTTTTAATGCTTTGTCATAATTCTCTTGTGCTAATTCTAAGAGCCCTTGCTTATACAATTCCTCTCTAATTATGTTTACATTAGCTTTTCTTTCGGGAAATGCAATTTGCATTGCTATTCCAGGAATTGGTGTGGGTAATATGCCAGTCATCTTATCAAAAAGTTGAGACATTCTCTTTTTTTGAGCACCTGTTAAATTCTTTATATCTAATTTGTTCTTAGACGATTCAAGTTTTTGTATATGCTCTCTTGCTTCATAAATGTGCCCATATTCTAACGCTTTATTGTAACATTTAAGAGCCGATTTTATATCATTAATTTTTTCATACTCTTCTCCCATTAATATCCATGCTTCTTGAAATTCTGGCTTTATTTGAACCACTTTCTTCCAATTATCAATAGCTTTTTTAGACTTCCTCTTTTTGCTATATTTCTGTGCTAAATCTAAATATTTACTAAATTCTGACATTTTCTTAAACTAATGGATTTTTGACATATAATGATATTATTATTTGGATTCTTATTTATATCTATTTTTTCGGACTCTCCTAATTTTTTCTTTAAATACTCTTCATATTATCTTCTTCTAACAAAATTACAATATAAGGAAAAAAATGACGTTAACTCATATACCAAAGGTTTTATACCAAAATAAAATAACCGAAGTGTTAGACGATATTAGATATAACTACGGGATATTAACCCGAAAAGGATATATCTACGGTCTAATAACAATAGATCAAGATGCAAAGATTATTGCCATCGATTCCCGATTTGACCGAAAGCTGAATTATTGGGATTTAAGCTCGATTGGAGCAGCTTTATACGGAGTCGCACGGCAAGGGCAAGATTTTTTTGAAACTGAATCGTTAGAACGTGCCACAATTATCTACAGTGATATGCGATTATTTGTCAAATCCATAGGAAACATTGAGCTTCAGAAGAAAGGAAAACGAGACATTCTTATTGTATTATTAACCGATAACGAGGTAAATTTAGGCGTAATGATCCTTCAGATGAGTAAGTTTGCTCAGAAAATTAAAGAAGAGATCGAGAAAAACGAGCACATGAAAAATGTTCTGAAGATGCCAGAAAGAGAAATTAAAGAACATATCAAAGAGCTCAAGAAGCAGATATTTAAAGATAAGATCGGAACCATTTCTTAAGATTCAAAATCTCAGGTGATTAAATGGAATTAGAACAGAGAGATATAGATAAATTAGATCAGATTGAAGTGGAAGTGAGTGAAGAGTTTGATTTTAATGATTCCCAGAACATGATTCAATTTAAGATCGTATATTGGGGTCCAGGTGAAAGTGGGAAAACCACCAATTTTTTCAGGCTCAGAGAAAAATTTGATCTGTTGAAGCTCACTAAGGGATATTCTATTGAAACTACGGAAGGAAGGACACTCTGGGAGGATTCATTGTATTTACTATTCAATTTTACACTACACGATGTTACATTTAATATTATATGCCATGTGGTGACATGTACTGGACAAGAAAGATTTCTCTCAACTCGTGAATATGTATTAGATGGGGCAGATGGCATTATGTTTATTGGTGATTCTAATCCAGAAAAAATTGAACAGAACAAAAGAAGTTTCAGAGAGCTGGTAAGTTTTGCGAAACCGAAACAAATTCCCTATTTAATACAGCTGAATAAACGAGATTTAAAGGATGCAATTCCAGTAAAAGATTTTAAATTACATTTGGGCCTTCCACTCCAAGAATCATATCCCGACGGTACATTGGTAGTATATCCCGCTGAAGCATTACAAGGAGAAAATGTGGTACAATCGTTTACAGATTTGATACTTCAAGTTATTATTCATTATTTTAAGGAAGATTAAATTCCATTTTTTTATTTAATTTTAATTTAAGGTGATAATATGGATACAGGATCAGATTTTATCCAACCGGAATTTCTCAATATCTTATTTTTTCAACAGAAAAATCTAGTGGTATTTCCCTATGTGGATTTAAAGCATCTCCATGGGTTAGAGATATTTACCGCAGGATATAACATAGTTGATCTTGAATCCACCGCACTACATAATCTTAAAGAGATCTTAGAATTTGAAAGCTCAAATTCTTATTCTCAAAATCCCACTCTTTACTTTATTTTTAATGTGGATAGAGGGAAAGTAAAAGAGTTGATGGCGTTAGACGGTATTAGGTGCATCATAAATTCCAATGAAAATATCAGTAATTTAGCGAATGGAAGTAGATTTGTGTTCTTCAATAAAAAAAATAACCAATTTTTAAATTATAACCTTACTCCTAAAGAGTTAGAGTTTGAGACCTCTCTAATATCAGATTCTCAGGATGAAGATATTTTGCAGGAAAATATTCAAAAAATTAAAATTGCTGCTACTCGAATATTCAAAGAATTAAATCAAACTGGTACTTTAGAAACTTTACCTGATATTTTGAGTGAATATGATAAGAAACATTGGAGTTCAATATTAGAATTTACCAGCCAGTATTATGATATAAATATTCCAGATACCAAAGACATGAAATTTAAGACTCCAAAGAAGTTAAACGATTTTTCAGATGAATATGAAGTACTTATTTCCACAAATAGAGCTCTTGGAAAAGAGTTTATCCAATTATTACACGAATATAGAAGTAAAAAAGTCAATCCTGCCCACTTAGAGCTTGATGAATTATATAACCCTCAGAAACTATATGGATATTTGAAAAATCATCATTGGAAAGAGGGAATTCCAAATGATTTTGTGGAAGAATGGTATCAGATGAATATATCAGGTTATCAACTTACAGAATCAGATCAGGTAGATTTTGAAAATATTGTTAGAAAGTTAGGATTAGATCTTCCTCTACAAGATTCCTCTACTTCACAGCCATCTTTATTGAAGCCAGAACATAAATCAGACATACCTCCAATTCCTTCCCTAAAAACGAATTGGAATGCATATAAAAATTGGATTCTTGAACGAATGAATGAATTAGATAAGGTATGTAAGGATAAATCAAGACCTTCCAAAATACGATTAACAATATTGAATGAACTTTCTGATTTACTCCAATTACTAAAGAAAAATATCGAGGAACAGGAAACATCTCAGCCCATTCCAGAATTAATCAGACAAGTTATTAACTCAAACATGAAAAAACTCAAAATTCCAGATTGGGTAAAACTTTATGGAGTTTCAGACAAGTTTAGATTTGTACTACGGTTTATCACACAATTTGATGTCCTATATGAAGATAATTTTGGAAAAAACGGAATAACCAAGACTCCACCAAGAATAAAGAATTTTAAATTTCCCAAAAATCTCGAAGATAAGTTATTAAAATTCAATAGTTTTAGAAACGAAATCACCCATGAAGAAATGGCCAATGCTCAAATTAACAAATTACTCCATGATAACAAAAAACATATAAATAACACCTATTTGCATTTTTTATCCTTTTTACTCAGATTTCAAGTTCGCCATGTTGCTAAGAAATATAATATCTCTGATACGAAACCTCTGAACCAATTTATTATTAATAACTATATAATAAATACTGTGTTTTCACAGCAGGAAATTAATAAAATTCAGGAATTTTTAGAGAAAAATGATAGATATTGAGAGAAAAAGGACTTTTCAAGTAAGTCTCTTCTTTTAATTTCTGATTTATTCTTGTTCTTTTCTACTGAATTCAAATAGATTTAACTCTAATCTTTACATTTAAAGAAAAACCCCTTAAAAAAGGAATTAAAAATTTTACACCCTCCAGAGTTTTAAAATCCTACATTCTGATTTTTTTATTTAAAAAAGGCCAAGGTAAAATGTAAAATAATTATGACAAGTGAAATTAGAAATTATCCTGAAAATGATCTTTTTTCATGTCCATTTATTCATCTCTGCGTCTTGCCAAAGAACGAGCATTGTCATGTTTCTCGATGTAAAGTATGCTCAGAATTCATTCAAAAATGCAAGGATCTAAAATCAAATCATCTATACTAAAATCCCTATTTTTCCTTTTCAAGATAGTAAGGAATTAGTTAAAATATCTCATTTCAGTTTCCACTTTCTTAGGATATTTATTAAACGCTTCTTACAATTTTAGAAAATCCTTTTTATAATGTTTTAGATTTTAACTGTTATTATATCTTTTACTTGATACTTATCATCCAAGACTTTTTCAGATCTCACTTTTTTTATCCGTTTCGACCTTTTTAGAATGAGATAGGGCAAGTAATATCCGAATTCTTCCTTAACAAGATCAATCAGATATTCCACCGGTATTTTGACCTCTTCACCTTCTTCAAGATTATCTTCTCTCATTTTTCTATTACAATATTCATTTATACAAATAAGAAGTTGTTCAGTACAGGATATACTCACATTCTTATCCATAAATCGTGCAAGTTTATACCCATTATAGTCATTATATACGATTTTATAGGTTGAAATATAACCATGAGTGGTACTTTGAAATTCTTTATAATATTTATCATGACCATAAATACTGGTTTCTGATACTTGATTTTCAAAATACGGAGAGTAGTGAAGTGCATAAGGTTCTTCGAAGGTAAGTTCTCCTTTTACATTCATATAATACACTCGTCCACCATATAATTTCTGAACTCTCTTTTCTACTCCCAACACTCTAACTTTATCCATATTAAGCGGTGCTTTATGCTCAGATACACACGTACCTGAACCATTAAATATCCAGAGCACGTAAATATCCTTTTTTGCATATTTTTTCGTTCGTTCTATAAGCTTTTTAGAAGTGATCGGTGAATTTTGACATTCAATTGCTACTTTTTTTTCTTCTCTGGTTTCAAAATAGACATCCGCGACTTGATCCTCTAACCAATATTCTTTTTCACGTTTGTAGATAGGATTAAATTTCGGAAAGATGTTATACCAATAATCTTTCATTGTCTTATGTTCAATTGTTTCAGGTTCGAATCCTTCAGGTTTCAATCCACGATGCTTAAAACAATTTAAATGTTCATTATAAAAGACAGGTTTCTTACAATTTTTGCAAAGCCAGGTATAATTCTTGGGATTTTTTGGCAGTCCATAACCTATCTTAAAGATTCTCCCCAATTCTTGATTATATGCAATTAATACCTCTTTATCTTCCATTGCCCTGTGATTAATGTAAGAATATATGGAAAATTATGAAGATAATGATGGTTCAGTATTATAATTTACAAGGGGCTGGAAGATTATTGATATTTTCTTATGATAGCTTTTTATGTCGCTATGAATTAATTGAAATAATTAAAACCATCTTCAAAAGTCTTAGGATATTTACGAAATGCTTCTTGCAATGATATAAACTCTTTCTTAGATTCTTCAAGTAGTTCGATACTACGTGCAAGTACAGATATAAAGACAGAACCATCATTATATGCTCCTTTCTGTGTTATAAACGCGTGCTCTAATGTATATAATTTTTTGTAATAGAGTTCAAAGAATTTATCATTAATTTCTCTTGTAGGGGGATACGAAGGATTATTAACAGGTTCGAAACACTGAATATTAGGCTTAAAACCATCCCCTAACTCCTCATCGTACATACACCCTATCACATTAAACCACTTGCATTTGGTACATATGGTCGGTATTCTCATTTTTTTGCTCATAACTTTAATAATCTCTCGGATTCTTGTTATTTTATAAATTAGATAGACATATATATAAATCTTGCTCTATAGTTTGATTTCTATCAAACTGTTCGGCGAAAGCTTGAATTTTTTCAAACTCTAAGACATTTTACAATTTGAAGAAATTTTAATGAAATTCCATACTCTGTTTTAATTTATATTATGCCTTGAGAGTATATCATGTAAGACAAAAATATAGCCATTTTTTCTTTATATATTTTTATTAATAATAATGTGTAGTATGATGTATATTGATAATAATACTAGAAAACAAACTCACTGTAAAGTTTGTGGTAGAAGAGGTTCAATCTTAGTGTATCGAAGTGATTTGGAAGAATTCGAAGAAGTTAATTGCGAATCATGTAAAAACAATAGTTAGGTGAAAATAATGGTTTGCTCTTACTTTTCTTCGAGAAAATCAGTTCAAGACATCACTCAAGAAATCATTAATATTTTGGATATGTATGAATACCCCGAAATTCCCTTCACTCCCTCAGGAAGAAATGGAAAAATAGTAGATGAATTTGAGAGATTGCAATTTATACTCTTTTTTCTTCAAGAAAGATTTGATCTCTGGTATATAGAACGGAAATCTGAAAGATGGAAATTTAAGGCTCACGATCTATCACAACGCATCTTTCTTAGATTGAAATCGGCTCAGATAAGGAGAATTCCCCTCATTAGTTTATGGGATGGTGATACCTTAAGTAAAAAATATTATGATAGTATGTTTAAATCCTATATCGCAAACCTAAGAAAAGTTATTGTAGCTTTGACAGAATGGTTATATTTTTTATTTACGATAGAGTGTGAACTATATCACGAAGAAAATGTTCATTTCTCATTAAGAGAGATATTCTGCCAGAAAATTGGATAGGATTAAAAAGATTTAGAGTTTATTAATAAATAACTAAATAGAAGTGAGAAATAATGGGCAAAAATTATAAAAACTCGTATAGAAGGTTTTTACATACTGAAGCGTGGAGACAAACCAAAATAAAGGCGTTAGAGAGAAGGCGTAAGAAATGGAAAAAGAAAGGATTAGATATACCAAATAATAAGTTTCTATGTGATAAATGTAAGGAAATTAAATCTTTGGCTAGTGCTAATTATCATCATACGAGCTATACTAATTGGTATGGCGGAGTGGGATGGTCTAATCATAGAAATGTGATAATAATATGTAAACCGTGCCACGATTGGACACATAGAAAGAAAATTAAGAAGAAAAATAAAGAAGAATATAAACGAATAAAAGAGCTGAGAAAGAAGAATTTGAAATTATAAATAAAAAAAATTACTTACTTCTATAATGCTGCCATTTCGGATGATGACGATGAATGGAATTAATAATAGGTTTGAGAATTCTTCTAACTAATATTCTCAAATGCTTCGACCGAGACACTATATTTGCAAAAAAAGGAGACTTTTCATAATATAGATGGATTAATTCTTGACCAATTCTATTATTATTATAGACTTTATCACGCCAATTTCGCAATAAGTTTAATCTCGGATAAAGTTCACTTCCAAATGTTGCCGAGGCGATAAAGCATTTAATCTTTTCAGCAATTAACTCCCCGAAAATTTCCTTCTTTATTTCCATTGGAATTTCATCAGGGCTGTCTGGCCAGTGAAATTGCTGTGTGCCTTTAACTAGTTCAGCACTAAACCATGTAATATATCTTGTAGCTTTGCGCGTATCTTCAACTGCGATACAGTCATCTATCAGATCATCAGTTTGCCATATCCAATCTCCAATCCCAACTAGCTCATCCGGCATATTCACTCCTATCCAATAAAGAAATTTATCCCAATCCGATGTTTCTTCTCTTGTTTTTCTTTCAATCGCCTGTGTTACTCTCCTTTTTACAACAGCTTTCAGATCATCTATTTCCTCAGTAGGAAGTATAACTTCTGGGGGTTCCGTAAAGTCCAATTGATTGATATAATCTGTAAAATCATGTTCAAAGTCAACAATCAAACTATTAAGCCCATCCCTAATTGCTTCAACACAAGTTTGCGCACCCTCCAAAACAGCGCTATTTGGGGTATCATATTGCCGGAATAAAAGCGTAATACATCCAATAATAGCGGGTATATTACCCGATTTGTCAAATATTGGGACAGAATAGGGTATAGGAACAAGGTCACCAAATCGAAATTTAAAAGGATAACCGATATTTGTTACAAAGATTGATTCAATATTTCTCTCATCACCATATTCCATTCCACCTCCTATATTACCATGCCCAAAATTTGCATTTGTTATCCCACCTGGAGAGCCCGGACGTACATCGACATGTATCTCCCATCCTTCTTGTAATTGGAATTTACCTATAAATCTCCCTCCAACCTTCTCTATTACAAATCTTGTTTGAAGACCGTCAATTTTAAACACAATCATCCATAAATAAGGAATCTCAGAATAGCCAGGAAACAGACCTCTAAGAGCGGGGCTATTTGCTGCCCATGATGGTTGAATATCGTAGACAAGTTTGGTAAGTTTTATCTCACAATTTGAAAGAATTGGATAATCGACCAATAGTCGTCCCTCTTTAATAGTAATTACTTTACGTTTTTATATGCATCTTTTATTATATATATTTTATTAAATAGACAAAGAGTAATATATTAAGATCATAGGATTAAGTTTCAGACTTAGAAAATATAGCACAAATTAATCCAATCATATCTAGTGAATTAGCAAAAATGCCAATTTTTGGAACTGAAGGAGAAATTCTTGGGCAGCTTTATGGGTTAGTTGAAATTATAGATAAAATTAATTGTTAATTAAAAGTAAGGTAAAAAATTATTTTTTTAAAAGTTAATCTTCTCATTAACCAATATTTTTTTCTTCAATTTAATCTGAAATTTTTGAGTATACATTTAAATATATGTAAAAATATATGAATTGTTAAGGGTATATGGTAAGAAAACAGGTATTTTTTTACTGAGGGTTAAACGTGATCAAACATTTACAAGATTTATGGATTCTTAAGGAATATGGATTGATTCTTTTCAGTAAGATCATACATCATAACACCGATGACCAATGTTTAGGAGGACTCACCAGTGCTTTGTATAGTTTTGCTCAAACAGGGTTACAAGAAACCTTACTACGCTTTACCACCAACAAATTCGAGTACAAGATTCTTGAGAAACGTGACCTGCTTTTCGTAGCGACATTTTCCACAAAGACCAAAGAAAAAGTAGCACTCTACGAATTAAATCATATAGCAGAGAAATTTTGTAAGCTATATCCGATACAAATGATAGAGAACTGGAATCATGATATGCATAAATTTGATAAATTTGAGCAAGAAGTTAAAACAAGAAATGAATTATTAGGAGAAAAAATAGATCAATTATGGGATCATGGTCAAACCCTTTGTAGTTGTCATGTTTGATCTTTTTGGGTGGACTTTATATACCTTCATTAGAATTATTGTTTAATCACTGCCTTACCTCGAACTATCCTTTTTTGTCTGTCGTGAGAATAACAACTAGGAGTAATATTAATTACTCCTCTCCTTCTTTCTTTACTGTTTAAGATTACCAATTTGAAATTCTCGTATGGTTGATTTATTAATATTTTCCATCAATTTTTTATTTTTCTCAAGATTTTGTGCCTTTAAGAGCTCCCCCTTTTTGGAATAATAGTAAATTCTGATATTCTCTTTATATTCCACCACCACTAAGTAGAACGCCCCTACAACACGCCTTACGCTTAATTCTTTCAATGGGCCACCTTTCGTAAAAATCTGCTCACTTTTTACTCGTAAAACTTGAACAGCAAGGGGCTTCTTTTCCTTAAACTCTCTTTTCGCAAAAAATACCAGTTGTTTGACAACTTTTCTCGGATTCATATATAGAAAATTTAATAATTTCGACAGTTAGTTGCAGAACCTTAATTAAGAAATACATCTAAATTATACGGTTTTATTATGGTATACTTATTCTTTTTTGCATGGTATTTTATGATCCTATTGAGGTTTTGAAAGTAGAGAGCCGGTTTCTGGGTTCCACCATTTCGCATCCACCTATATTGCTCTACGATATTTGAGGGAAACTGAGAGAGAAACGAGTTCATCTTTATAATAAAGATATTATCATAGAATCTACTACAATTGTCTAAATAGTGATTAAATCTACTTTCGATTTTTTTTAACTCTGATTCAATATCCAAATTATTTTTCATTTTCCTTCTTTTCTTTAGTTGGAAAATTCTTTTTCTTCCATTCTTTAAGAAATGCTTCAAATTGAGGGTGATATAGTCCTAAAGAGTTCTTTCTATCCCGTATGTATCTTTTTTTTCCTTTTGGAATTGTAATACCCAATCATAATAAGAAGAATATTTGCTCACATGAGAAAAAATTGATTTATAGAGATTTAAACCTCAAGACTCCGACAAATTTTAGTATAGTTAGATGGTTTAAAGATCCCAGTAATCTTTCTTTCTCCAATATTTGCGTGTTTTTTCCCGTTTTGTAGGTTTATTGATATCCATAAGATCGGCTAAGATGATTAAGAAAATCATAATATCTACTAATATTCCCATACAATTTCCGAAATCCCTATTCATAGGTAAGATTCCCTCTGTAATTAATACCAATGTGATAAATCCTATCACATACCAAAATGCCATCGATGCAATATGTTTTACTACGTGTGTGTCAATTTTTCGAATGTTCATTTCTCCTCCTCTCGATGTTTTTCTTGAATTAATTTATTTACCGCATGGTATTCTGTAATTATCCAATTCATAAGATCAGGTATAACATCCTCATTATCATTAGTATTATTTAATATCTCTCTCAAATCATAGAACGGTAGTCCGATCCTTGTATACAGTAATCGTTCTGTCTCGAATCCATTTTTAAGCAAATGAACGTTTACTACTTCTCGAATAAGAGGGGCAGTTATCAGCTTCAAGTTTGCCGATATTAAGAATCGAACCACTTGCTCTGTTATTTTTTGAGCATCGCTTTTAGATATGCTTGTCTCTTTTAGTAAAGATTGATATATGAATCCAGGATGAAAGATATAGGTACCCTCTTTGGTATGAACTAAGGGTAAAAATTTCTTATACTCTGCCTCCGGATGATCGATATTTCTTCCTTGAATAGACACGAATTTCTAGATCATTAGATCTATATAAACAAAAAATTGAAAAAAGAGATTGATTTCGAAATTCATGGGAAGAAATAGTGTGTTTCCTCATTTTTTTTAATAGAATGTATTTTCCCTACTCCTCTCATTTTATTTAAGACGTTTTCAAGATTTTCTTTACCATATTCTCTTTCTTTTGGATCTACAATAAAATCCTTCAATTTTTTTTCCAATGCTTTAACGGTATACGCAGTCCCTCGATTACTCTCCAAGTAATCATATAATGCGTTTTCACAATGTTCTCCATATTCTCTTTCTTTAGATTCTATAACATGGTCTTCTAGACTTGTCATTTTCGTTAAATTTAAGGAACCTTGCGTCTGAAAATCCTGAGGGCGTTCAGGAATCCACTCTTGTATAGGAATCCATTTAGAGCCTCCAATAGGTTTAACTCGAATCGTCCTTCGTCTGATATTAATAATATTCTTTGGATTAGATTTTGAGACAATATTAAGATAAAAAGAAATTATTACACTAATTATAACCAGAGTCAGAGAGACTCCAAATCCAGTTATAATGATCTCAAAGGGTATATCTTTTAAACCTGGGATATATGAAGTTGGGCCCGCTATCATTAATAAGACCAACATAAGACTAAAAAATAACCAGATAACTCCAGTTAAACCAAGATTAATATTATTATATATTTTCCAATTAGAAAACTTTTTAATACACCGAGAACAGACCGGTACATATCCAGTTCCTCCCGTTCCTTTGTAAGTAGTATACCTGGTAACATGTCTTGAGATACGTCTAAAACTCGCTAAATCAGGTGTGGTATGAAGATAATTTTCTATGTTTTCTTCTGACTCACATCTCACACATTTAGTAGTAATGGCACTACTCTCCATATTTTTATCTCTAATTTAGAATTGATTATTTATCTCTTGTTATGAAGATATATTTCCAATTATATTTAAGCCTTTATTTAAGCTAATTTTAATCCAGAATAGTAAAATTTTGGGTTTCTTCAGATACCAAAATAATTTCCAGATTATTCTTTCATTTTTTTTCCAATTTTTTCTTTATAAAGGAATAGGTGATTCATCTTGCATGACTCAATCTATTCAAATTAACAAGAATAATTATAATGTACTCAGGCAACAATTTATCCAGACTCTAACCGACATAGACCAAATTCAATACAGTCATTTATTTGAAGAGTTTATATCAGTATTTAATACAGTACACTCGAAAATAAGGAGATATACTAAATATCGCAATATAGATCTTGCGTTTCCCCCTATTCTCTATATGTTTTTAAAAGTAAATGCTGTAGTGGTTAATAGGCATATATTCTCCCAGAATCTTGATTTAACTTATAGTCAACTTGTAAAAGACATGAAAAATTTAATTCCTTTGTATCTTGATTTTAAAAATCGTGATAATTCTAGGTTAGTTTTTGCAATTATAGAGGATGTTGTAAGCTATTTTGACTTGCACCACCATTTTACTGATAACGCTAAATTGCTCTATAACCATTTTTATCCCTTACTCCAATTTACCTCAGAAGAACTTAGTGCGGGCGTTATTCTAGTCTTAACATTGATTGTTTCAGGGATTACTTCAATCAATATGGCCCAAATTTGTGAAAGGATCTGCGTTTCGAGTGGTTCAGTTTCGAATAAAATAAATAAGTATATTATCCCAAAATTAGACATTCCCAATTTCCAATCCCCCATTAATTCAGCATATTTATTAAGAAAAAAATTAGTGTCGTTGATGACATTTCAGCCAGTGCCTTGCCCTAGTACTTCTCTTATTGCCCCTTTAATTGAGAGATCTTCTCTATGGACAAAAAATTTAAATGAGCGATCCCATCTATTGCTGAATATTATAATTGAAAGGATAACTAAGAAACAGAGTAACTATAATCTACTATCAAGAGCAGAATTTCTCATTCATAGGAATATAAAAACCATTAGAAAGAACATTAATTACTTTATTAAATTATTGAAGCGAAGAAATATTAAACGAGATCATAAAAGAATTGTTGGAGTATCTATTGCTTTCGCTTGCCCCAGAGCCTCACTAGTCGATATTTCGAGACTAATAGATGTTTCAGGGAGTTCTTCTTTGAGTTGTTTATTCCAGAAAATAAGTCATAAAGGAACCTTTACCCAATATGCCAGTAAATTTCCCTATTTAGATTCCCATTATGCTAAGGAAATCTTTCGAATACTAAGGTATCACATCAAATCTTTAAACCTTAACCATAAATTATTTCGTATTGCCTCCAAGCCTAAAACTATTGGCGATAGCATTGAGAAAATATGTGAGATGGCGAACGAGATTGGATTTCGGACACGAGAACCTATAATTGTTGCCACCTGCATAACGCTAACAAACCCAGACTTATCCCAAAATGACATTAGTCAGTTAATGAAGGACGTACTAAATATTAATGTTAATCATACCACATTTAGTCATTGTGTAAGATTATTTAAAGTTGTTAAGTTAGATGATCAAATTGAGAAAAACACATAATTATTTTTACTTGATTTTTTATTATATATCCTATAACTAGAAGACAAAATTGATGGTAATGGCAAAAATAGAAACTATTATTTCAGATCCGTTATTTGAACGACTTCAGAAGATTTCCGAACTATTAGATATTGAATTTGAAGAAATCCTTCAATTATGTCTGGTAGATGGAGGATATTATAAATATTGGCTTAATATAGACAAATTTATAGATGATACCTCTAAATTAGTAGATTCACCAGACTCTACAGATAATATTTATGACATAAAGACAGATTTAAAACATCAATTTCATGAACGGTTCGAAATTATAAGTGATATTGATTCCCTTGAGAGTAAGTTCAAAAAGAAATTTAGGCATTTTAAATCAGATATTGACCAACATAGAACATTTTTAGATTTCATTGATATTCTCCATTCAGAACATATAATAGAAGTAGAAGAGGTTTCAGCAGTTAAGGAGGAGACTTTAACTCCCATTCAAGCAGGAGAAGGTACTTACAAAACGCCCACAGTAGAAGAGTCTTTAGCTCCAGATAGATATCATTTTCCAATAAGACTTTTGCCTAAGAAGTATATACCCATGTTAGTGTTAATTGCAATAGCAGATTTTTTTGTTATCAAATTATCTCAGGTATTTTGGCCTTCATTTACTTTCTTAGATATACTCCAATATAACCCCTTTCAGTTTTTCCCGTATTTCCTTTTGATCATTTTTACGACTCTTCTAACAGGAGCCCTTTATCGCCATTATTATAATAGAACTAAGATGAGTATACCGTTAAGAAGAGAGAAGAAAAAGTTAAGACATTTTATTAAGAGATTCGATTCAAAAAATCCGCGTACTTATTCCAAAGACCCGATAATACAGATCCATAATGATATAAAACGACTTCAGAAACTTGAAAGGGAGTTTAGAATTAAAAGACAATATAAATAATGGGAATTGAAGAATATGTTTCAAGCTCAAGAGTTTAAAAAATTCGAGGAAATATATCCTCTTGTAGTAGATTTAGATTCCCTCTGGGAAACTTCTCAGTTTAAGAAAATTCCAAAAATATTGGAGAAATTACTTGGTTATGGAAGTGATATGAAATTTCGTGTTCCAGTATGTTATATCTTTAGTATTATCGCTGAACATGATAGCTCATTGCTTCCCCATAAAATCATTAAGAAATGTAAAGGATGGCTAACTTCTAACAATGAATCTCTACGATTAAATTCTATAGTTATCATAGGTTCCTATCTTGTAAAAGAGAAATTTTAGCTTTGATGTTATTGTTTGTGATAGATGTGATTATATTCTACTTGAGAAATGGATTTCTCCAACAGATAAAATTAGAATTAATTCTGATTAAACAGGTGATCCCATATTTTGTCCTGCATGTTTTAAGAATCGAAAGAAACTTTCTACAATTAAAGTTTATTTAAGAAATGATGAGCTTGTAGAGTTAAATAAAGATTAAAAAACAGATTCTAAACTTATGAATAAATTTTTTTGTACTAATCTTCTAATTTATATTATAATCAAATAATAGAGAATTGAAAATGAAATTAAAAGTTAAAGAAATCAATTTTGAAACGGGAAATGCTAAGGACATTGTGTTAAATATCAGTGACGCTCAAGAATTAGGACAAAAAGCAGGAGAACGTGTCTTCGTAAAGAATATAAAGTCAAAATCAATTGAAGAAAAATATTGGGTGGCAATAATTCAAATTGATTACTTAGGTACTATTGTTGAATCGGGTGAAATTGGAGTGTTTCGTAATCTCTTAAGAGAAAAAAATGAATTAAAAAACGAGACAATAGTTTCAGTAAAACCGGCTGATCCACCCGATTCGTTTAAATATATCAAAAAAAAAATAAAAGGGCTAAAATTATCTAGTGAAGAAATAAATGGAATTATCTCAGATGTGGTTTCTGGATCCCTATCGCGAATAGAATTGGCAGCATTCATAACAGGCGTGTCTATTAATGGGATGGATAATGAAGAAATGACAGCTTTAGCACTATCAGAAACTAGGAGCGGAGAGATTTTTTATTTTGGAATGGATGTTTATGATAAGCACAGCACAGGTGGAGTTCCAGGAAATAAAGTTTCTCTAATCATTGTGCCAATTGTTGCTGCTGCGGGTCTAACTATTCCAAAATCCTCAACAAGAGCTATTACATCACCCTCCGGTACGGCAGATTCCATGGAAGTACTAGCTCCTGTTGCTTTTACTCCAGAAGAATTAAATAAAATTGTAACAGAAGAAAATGCGTGTATTATATGGGGCGGAGCACTTGAAACAGCACCAGCAGATAATATATTAATAGAAATTGAGCGTCCTTTGCATATGGATCCAGTTGGCCTTATGATACCTTCTATTCTAACAAAAAAGCTTTCATTAGGGGTTAAAAAACTTGTACTTGATATACCGGTAGGTGAAGGAACAAAGTTTGCAACACCTGTTAAAGGAAGGCAGTTTGCGTATTTATTTAAAGAAATTGCTGCAAATGTAGGAATTGAAACAGAATGCGCACTCACACTAGCTCACCAGCCCATTGGTCATGCTGTAGGTCCTGCTTTAGAAGCTAAAGAAGCACTTATATTATTACGTGATTATTCTGCTGGACCCAATTCTTTAATAGAAAAGTCTACCGATTTAGCAGGTATGCTTCTTGAAATGAGCGGTAAAGCTCAAAAAGGTATGGGTCAAACTATGGCGAAAGAAATATTACAATCTGGTAAAGCTTATGAAAAGATGAAAAAAATAATTGCAGCTCAAGGCGGGGATCCAGAAATTACGCCAGAAGATGTTAAAGTAGGTCCTAATATTAAGGAATTTTTTAGTTCTAAAGAAGGATATATAGTTGATGTAAATAACTCAATAATCAATCAAATAGCAAAAACAGCCGGATGCCCTAGCTCTAAAACTTCTGGTGTGGAAATAATTAAAAAACAAGGCGCAAAAATAAAAGACGGGGAACTTATATTTAGAATTTATTCCCATAGTGAATCCAAATTAAGAAAAGCAGAAAAAATTTATAATGCTACTGGCGGACCTATTCGATTAGGTGGAATGGTAATTGAAAGAGTTTAAGAAATAAAATATTTAATATAAAAATTTAATTTATGCCCTTAACTCCAAATTCAATTTATCAGGATTTAAAGAAAAAATATTTGGATTATGACTCCGCTCTTGAATTATTAATTACTCTAATTGAAAATACTGATAATGTTTATACAAGATTAGAAAGTATTAAGATTTTAGAACAAATTCAGGCTAAGGATGATAAAATATTTAAACTTTTAGAGAATCTTTTAATCTCTGATTCTAGTGAAGTTATAAGGAATATGGCAGCATCTCTAATACAAAAATTCTTTTTAGAAAGAGCATTAAAACCGATGAAATGGGCTCTTGAACATGAAAAAACAATAATCTGTCTTGTTACTATAATTTCAACATTATCTAAGATTAATAATATGAAATCTAAATTAATTTTAGTTGAAAAATTAAATTATTTTTATAACCAAGAAAATAAATATAATTTAAAAGATATCTTCAGAAATAACAAAATCGAAGGTCTTAATATTCAAGTTCTTGCGGATATATTAATAAACTATTATTTCATCAAATCCTTAAAAGCTAAGTTTGGATTTGTTAATTATAAATTTAATAATTTAGGTTATATAACAAAATTAGATTTAACAAATGTTGATCCACAGGGAATTTTCATATCAAACTTTCTAGATTTAATATCCTATCTAAAACATTTAGAAGAACTTGATTTAAGATTTAATAATCTAATAAAACTTTCAGAAATCTCAAATGAATCAGATACAATAATATCTTTAGATTTAAGTTATAATAAGCTAATTACTATTCCAGAATCTATTAACAAATTAAAATCGTTAAAAAGTTTAAGCTTAAAATCTAATAGGTTAAGACATCTTCCTGAGTCTCTAAGTAACCTAGTATCACTCCAAACTTTGAACTTAAGAAATAACATGTTGACCCGAATCCCCAAATCGATAATGTCACTTAAGAACCTTAAGAGTTTAAATCTACATGGAAATAAATTGAATTCAATTGAATTTAAACTGAATAATTCGATTATAGAATTAGAATTAGGGTGGAATAATTTTTTAGAAATTCCATCGAATATAAAATCTCTTACTTTATTAGAAAGATTAGGTGTAAGTGGAAATAAATTAAAGAAAATTCCTAAATGGATTTCTTTATTTCAACCATTAAAAGTATTAGATTTATATGATAACAAAATCAATAAATTACCTAGTTCAATAGGCAATCTAACTTCATTAGAAATATTAGTTTTAAGAAATAATCATTTATCCCAATTACCAGAATCCTTAAAATATTTAAAAAATCTTAAAAAACTTAATTTAAGCTGGAATAACTTCTCTTTTCTTCCAGAATGGATTGGTCAACTTTCATTATTAGAAGAATTAAATCTATGGGGAAATCAACTTGAATCACTCCCTAAATCTATTAGGTCATTATCTAATCTAAGAATCTTAGATCTAAGTTTCAACCGATTTGAACAATTACCATCATTTTTAAAAGAATTTGAAAGAAAAACAGATCTAATTATTAAATTTTCATGAAAATATCTCCCCGATTAATTTATAAAGAATTTAAAGACGGAAATTTGGAAAAACAATCTGCTATAAATCAATTATTTGCCTTAATTAATAATTTCGATGATCCGAATTTAAGAATTGAAAGTATTGAAATATTAGTAAAAATTGGTTCAAAAGAAGAACAAGTTTTTAATCTGTTTGAAAATCTTTTAATATCTGATTCTCATGAAGAAGTTAGAAATACAGCAATAAAAGCTATCAGACAAAATTTTATTGAAAAAGCATTAAAGCCAATGAAATGGGCATTCCAACATGAATCCTCCATAAATTGTCTGATATCTATTGTCTCTACACTAGGTATAGTAAATAACGACAAAGCTAAATCATTTTTAATTGATAAAATAAAAAACAATGATATTTATCAATTTAATAAAAGTCTACAAAATACATTTAATACTGGGAAAATATATAATTTCACACATAAGCGACTTTCAGAAATCCTAAGCAACTATATCCTAATAAAATATTTTAAAAAGGAATTCAATGATATTAGTTACAGCTTAAATGATGGGTTAGTAACGTCATTAGACTTATCAGGAATCAGTACTCATGTATTTGGATGGAAAATTTTAAGAAAGTTACCTGAATTCATTACAACTCTTAAATATATTAAGAAATTAGATTTAAAAATCAATAGAATCGCGAAATTACCTAAAACAATTGGTAGTCTTAATTATCTCACTTATTTAGATCTAAGTAATAATAATCTTAGGAGATTACCTGAATCCTTTGGTTCTTTAAATTCATTAGAATACTTATATTTGAAATACAATGACATTAATGAAATTCCAAGCGCTATTGGAAAATTAAAGAAATTAAAGACTCTAGATTTAAGACACAATAATATTAAATCTCTTCCAGATGAAATTTCTAATTTGAATTCATTAGAAATTCTGGATCTACATGGAAATAAGTTAAATAATTTACCAGAATCAATGGAAGGATTTAAATCGTTAAATAAATTAGAATTAGGTTTAAATAAATTAAAGCTACTTCCAGATTCGATTAATAATCTTCAATCTTTAAAGACTTTAGGTTTAGGAGGGAATAATATTACCCTCGATTTTTCTCTACTAAGCAATTTAAGTTCACTTGAAGAATTAAATCTTTATGATAATAATATAAAATTTCTTCCTGATGAAATTGGTGTACTAAATTCTTTAGAAACATTAATTCTAAGGAATAATAAGTTAACATACTTACCAAAACCATTTAAAAATTTGGATTCTCTTAAAAAATTAGATTTGAGCTGGAATAATCTCATAATACTTCCAGAATGGATAGACTCTCTTTCTTCATTAGAAGAGTTAAATTTATGGGGGAATAATTTAAAATCTCTTCCTACCACAATAGGCAATCTCTCATCATTAAAAGTTCTTAATTTAAACTTCAATAATTTTATTAGAAAAATACCAGAATCTCTTAAAAATTTACAAAATAAAGGATTAAAAATTTACAAATAACTTATCAATTATTGCGTCTCATATAATTCTTTAATCTCCTCTACAGTTGTGATATCTTTTGAACTTTTTTCGGGACGTAATCTTAGAAAGACGGGAAACCTCATAGAATATCCAAGTGTAGCATATTTATCACTAATAGTTATCTCATCTCCTGTTATCTCCATTACTACCTCAGGTTTTAACCATACATCAGGTTTATCTTCACAAATGACATTTTTTGGTTTTTTTTCCACACTATATTCTTTCATATCCCTTGTTAATGATTCAGATAATTCATCAGTTAATCCTGAAAAGAAACGAGTAAAAGCTATAAAATTATCATTCTTAGGATCATAAACTGCACCTATATATGTTCCATATACACCTGTTCTTCGACCTTTTCCATAAAAAACACCAACTAGGACTACATCGATAGTATCTTTTAGTTTTCCTCCTTCCAAACTTTTTAATTTAAGCCAATTATAACCACGATTTCCGGCTTGGTAAATTGAGTCATCCTTAAAAGATTTTGCCATTATTCCTTCTGTTCCTTCTTTTCTAGCTTTGTTAAAGAATTCAAGTAATTCTTCAATGGAATTTATCAATACAGATTTAACTAACCTTAATTCATCTCTCTCTTCAACAATCTCTTCAAGTTTTTTCCTTCGTTTTGGAAGAGATTTATCAACATATGATTCATTACCAAATTTTAAGAGATCAAATACAAACAAACATACTGGAACTTCCTTAGCTATATCTTCAATGTCATACTTTCGTCTTCTCTGGCTTAAAACTTGAAAAGGAAGCATCTTTTCGTAGACTGCGTCCATTGCTACAACCTCACCTTCAAATATCACATTTTCGGTTTGTATACTTTCTCTAATGACCTGGCAAACATCAGGATACTGATCTGAAATATCCAATAGACGTCTTGAAAAGAGGATTATATTATTACCAGTTTTATGAATTTGGAGCCTTTCTCCATCTAATTTGTATTCCGCAACGAAAGGTGAACCTAACCTACTAATGAAATCGGTATAAACCTCTCGTGAAGCAAGCATACTGAGAATAGGTGTTCCATACTCAATATCGATCTTTTTTACTTCCTCCAAATCTTTTTCTGCTAATATTTTTGCTATCTCACCCAGATCTGGATATAAGTTATATGCTCTTTCAATAACATCTTTATTTTCTTTTAAGCCAGTGAAAGCAAGAGCTAATCCTTCTATTATAGTTGGTGATTGAACCCCTATTCTCAATGTTGATGTGATGATTCGAAGTAAATACTTCGTTTCTAATGGAGAACTTTTTCTCATTAATCCTCTTAATATCCCTAGCTTTGTATCGTGCGAGCCAGCACCTTCTGATAATGCAATTTTTTTTAATTCAGAGTATAATTCAGAAATTCTTAAAGAAGTTCCAAGACTTTCATCATTTTCATTATAATCAAATAATGATTTTTGTTTCTTTTTTTTTGATAAAATTAATTCAGCAGCAGCCCCAATATCCCCTTTTTTTACTAAGACTTCCTTTATTCTTTTAGCATCGACTCCAGAGTGTATAGATAATGCTTCGATTATCATTTTTTCAGCAATTCCCATTTTAGGGAATTGTTTGATGTTTGGGGTTAGTTGACCTTGTAAAAGATAAATGATTTTATCTAAATCTTCAAAATCTTTACTTTCTTTGATCGCCTTAAAAAATTTAGATAATATATCAATCATTTCAAGTCTTTTTGTAGTACTTTCGAGTTCTGAAAATAACTGTGATAACTTATTGAATCTCATAATTTGAATAACTCTTCTAAAATCTTAATAATAATAAAAAAGAATATAATAAAAATTATAATTTATCCTATAATTTTCGAGAGTTCGATAAATTTCTTTTGAATTGCTGTTTTTATTTTAGGATCAACACCAGAAAAACTATTAGCTGTAAAATTTAATTTTGAGCTTTTTATCAAAAATTGGCATATTGGACCGTCCATTTGCTCAACAGCAAAGCTCCCATCTGACTTTTTTGAAATCCAAATGTCATCATAATGTTCTAAAATCGCTGAAAAAACAAATGCTACTTTCGCATCAGTTAATAGACTCGTTGTTGAAACTTTTATTGCTGGTGCTGGTTTTGTCTCTGTTTTAATTGAAGGCATTGGTTCAGCTACATCATATTCAGAACCTGCTTCCTTTGGTTTTATGGGTGTAACCGGTTTTGAAACCACTGGTGTTGTTTCTGTTTTAACTGGTTTTGATACAGAAGGAGAGGGTACGGGCTTCGCTTCTACTTTTGGTTCTGCCTTTACGGTAGCAACAGGTTTTACTGCCCCAGCTTTAAAAGTAATAATAAAATTATCTAACTCAGTAAATTTCCTATCTAATATTTCTTGAAGTTCTTCATCCATTTGTGTATCTTCTGGAACTTTTCCCACTTTTCGTGCATCGATTTCTTTAATACTTTTAATATCCCGACCAATTATGCTTCTACCAACAGTATATCCATGTCCTTTAAGCGATTCCGCTTGTCTAAGAGCAGTTCTCCGAGCTACTAATCCTTGTTTAGTACCATGCCATAAATATACATTTTCACTACCCTCGTCTAAAACTATTATCGAAGTGTCTGGCATAAAACTGTCTTTACTCCATTTAATTGGGACAATTTCCCCGCCTGGACGAGCATCGAACATTAGCGCATATGAAGCGATCTTAATCACCTATATAATTTATTTAATCATGACTTTATATTATAAATAAAATAGTGTTAATAAATTTAAAAATTGAGTTTTCGAAGTTTTTTTAATTTAAAGATTTAATTTAGATTTTCATATTTTTTAATATTTTATATAAAAAAAATTTTAAGATTTGAACTTTAATATTTCTAAATTCCAGAAAAACCAAAAATCGAGAAATCAAAAGGTAAATAATAAATTTTATTATGTAAATATTAAATTATTAATTGCATGAGAAATTCATTGAAGTAATCATATCTTATAAATTTATAAAAGGGTACAAGAATGGAATTAAATAAATTGATAAGAGAAAATCTAAGGAAATATTCCGCTTATGAGCCTGTTGAACAACCTATGGAAGATGGCTGGGTTAAATTAAATACAAATGAAAATTCTTTTCCTCCAATCCCGGAAGTCTTAACTGATTTAAAGAAAGCTATAAATGAAAAATTACGACTTTATCCTGATCCAACTTCTTTTGAGTTGCGGAAAGAGATCTTAAATGTTCTATTACGAGATAAGGATACACTTACGAATCGTAATTCAATATTTATTGGAAGTGGTTCAGATGAGATATTAGATGTCATATTTAAGGTGTTTATTGACCCTGGAGATGAAATAGTGATATTTTATCCGACTTATGGATTATATAAAGTACTCGCAACACTTTATAATGCTAAGATTAATGAAATTCAACTGAATGAGGATTTTTCAATTCCTGACAATGCGTTTTCAGCTAAAGGAAAACTAATGTTTATTAATTCTCCAAATGATCCAAATGGAAAATCTATTGGAAATGCTACAATTTTAAAGCTCTGTGGAAGTTTTCCTGGTATTGTTGTTGTTGATGAAGCATATGCAGATTTCTCTACTCAAACATGTTTACCATTATTAAAAAAAGCACAGAATTTAATTGTGTATCGTTCTTTTTCAAAAGGCTTTTCTCTTGCTTCTTTAAGAATTGGTTATGCGTTAGCAGATGCTGAGATCATCAAGGAGATGAATAGAGTTAAATTACCTTTTAATACTAATTATCTTGGATATATAGCAGCTTTATCATCTATTAAACATAACAAGAAGATATCAGAGCATAACGAGAAAATTTTAGAAGAAAGAAGGAGACTTACTGAAGTGTTAAATAAATATGATGGTATCACAGTGTTACCTTCTGATGCTAATTTTATATTTGTAAAATTTGAAGATAAATCTAAAACATTAAAGTTTGTGTGGGACCTAAAGGATTTGAAAATCTTGGTCCGGCATTTTAGTAAACCAGGGCTCTATAATTATATTAGAGTGACTATTGGAACAGAAGAAGATAATAATAATTTTTTAAATGCATTTAGAACAATAGCAAATAAATACTTATAATCCCATTAAATTAATATTATTTCAATTATTAGGTGAGTTGGTAAAAATTTCTAATTCTTTTTTCCCTCAAAAAGAAAAGCAGAGCGAGGTTGAATGTCCACATTGTAGATATGTAATATCAAAGCCTTATCCGAAGAACAGTTTATGTCCTCGATGCAAGAAATTTATAGCAAATCTATTTGATTTAACTACAGAGAAAGATGAAAAACCTCAACCTAAAGAATTTAAGACAAAAGCTACCACATTATCTTCGAAATTAGGCACAAAAGTAAGAGTTAAGGAACAACCTTTAATTATCAATTTAGATAGCGATAAAATCAAATTGAAGAAAGGAGAGTATGTGAAATTAATGGGAATTACAACAACTGAAAGGACACAACTTTACTGTAGTAATTCTAATTATAGTTATTTATTAGAATTAACAAATAACCTGGATAATATCGCTACAGGCATTTTAGAAGGAGAACTTGATAAAATGCTCCTTATTTCTGAAAAAAAAGAAAAAGAAGAGAAATGTCAATTTTATGAAAAAAATGATATCATTTATCTAGTTTATGGAAGATTTCCTGATAAGAAAGGCAAATGGATCCTTGAACAGATGTCAAATCATTTCTCAGAATTACTACATGGTAAGAATCCAGACGAATTAGATAAGTTTGAGAAATATCAAATTGAAATGGAATTTAAAAGACGAACTAAGTTTATTTTACAGCAATATGTTAGATTCCAAGAGATAATTACAGATCAAGAAATTCCATATGTAGAAGATTCAATTAGAATTGATTATTTAGGATTATCTTCAATGTCCATTGGAGTGATTTCATTTTTAATAGGGGAAGAAAACTTAAAGTTTGATTCTCTAGGTGAATTCGAAAATCCAGAAGAAGAAAAAGAGATGAAGGAATCAATGCTCACAGCAAAAATCGAAGCTATTGCTGCTAATACCCAAGGAAATACTGGTGCCACACCTCGATGGATTGCAGTAAAATTAGGCTTTCAAAAATATCGATTTTTAACTTTCAAGAAATATCAAAACGACTACTTTCTTTCAATGCTCTCAGAGGGAAATTTAGAAAAAGTGGAACAGGTAGAAAAATTATTAGATCCTCAAATTAGTGATATAACAGCAACAGTGTTTTCAGGAAATTTAAAACCTTTTAATGAGTTAAAAATCGCATTAGTGCAGAACTTTAACAGCAAAAGAAAATTTCCTCCATTCAACTTTAATTAAACTTATTTTCTTGAGATTACTAAGAACACAATGTATATAATTAGATTAATTCAAAATGAATAAATTTTGAAAAATTGAAAATCAAGCTGAAGATATCTTCTCTTCAGCAATTTTTATAATGATAATGTTAATGACCGTAAAATCATAATTTTTGATATGCTTATCATTTTAATATCCCTTTGAAAATATTATGAAAATAATAAAGTTTCTATTATTTATACCTAATATAATTGCATTCATTTTAATTAATTTTTCTTATGATACATAATGGATTTAAATCCTGAAGAAATATATGAAGATCTTAGGAATATGAGTATAAATAAAAATACTGCTTACGATTTACTAACTTCACTAGTTGAAAATAGTGAAAATGAGAATGTAAGATTAAAAGCTATTATAAATTTAGAAAAAATCGGGCTAATTAATAATAAATTATTTAGCTTTTTAGAAAACCTACTTATTTCTGATTCAAATAGTAGGATAAGAAATGCCGCAACAAAATTTATGAAACATAAATTCCTTGAGAAAGTGATTAATCCCTTGAAATGGGCTATAAAACATGAAATAGATTATGAATGCTTGATAACAATAATCCAATCATTAGAAAAAATAAATTCTTATGAATCTAAGTTGATTCTAGTTAATGAAATCAAGAAAATAATAAAAACTAAATATCTCAACAAAGAAAAAAGGATTGAAAATAAGAAATTTAAAAAAGTAATTAAAAAATTCATAAAAACTAAGAAAATAAATTCTTTTACCCATAGAGAATTGGCAGAAATTTTAATTAATTATTTAATGATCGTTAATCTGATAAATCAATATCCTAATGTATATTATGAATTAGATCCACAAAATGGATTAATTCAAGAATTAGATTTATCAGATTATTTAGAATATGAAGTTAAAGGTACTCCTTTTGGATGGAAAAATAATATTCAATCAATTTCTGAGATAATAGGCTTAGAACATCTAAAATCTCTGAAAAAAATTGATCTCTCAAATAGTAGGATTGAAAATGTTAAGGAATTAATCCACTTAAAAGACTTAACTCACTTAATTTTAACTAATAATAATATCAGTGAAATTGAAAACTTAAATTATATTATAAGCTTACCAAATCTAGAATTTTTAGACCTGAGAGGTAATGAACTTGGAAACAAAATTAGTTCAGATGAATTTGATCAGAAAATAAAGGTTCTTCTGAAAGATTCTTATATTAAAATAAAATAAAATAAAATAAAAGTAGAATATTTAATTATTCAATTAGTTGTGTTTTTCCAGTACCCCAAACACCAAGTGCTACTCCTAGTTCTTTTTTCTCTTTAGCAACTTCTCTAACACTTTTTCCTTCCATTACAGCATCTATCGCTTGTCTAAATGCTTTAGCTCCTGCTGTTGGACCATCAGGATGGCTATGGATTCCACCGCCACTACCAATAAGAATGTCTTTTCCAGCTTCTTTTATACACTTCTCCACCATCCCTTGTGTAATTCCTCCAGATGGCATCGGTAGTGTTGGTTTAATATGTTGTAGCGGATATCGAAGTGCTTTAAGATTTTGTTCGTATCTTTCTTCCAGAATTTCTGCTTTTCCATAAGGTGCGGGGATAACCACTGTATCTGCTCCACAAATCCGTGGTAACTTCGCAAAGGTTAACATACTTGTCATACCCGTCCATTCTCCTCCAAAGTAAGTACCACCGAAGTCCATGTGGCCCAAAATTGGAACTTTTATTGAAGGATCCTCTGCTATTTGTCTTAAGGCTTCGAAACCAGTAGCTAAATAATTTATCATTAAAGCATTAGCTCCTAATTCTATCATTTTATCTGCGTATTCAAACATATCTGGGAATTTAGTAGTAATATTAATTGTGTAAAGAGTTTTCTCTCCTTTTTCTGAATCTGCTCTATCTACAGCCTCCATAACTTTGACAATTCTATCTTCAAGAGTATTAAAGGAGGGATTAGAAATAAGTTCATCATCTTTCACTACGTCACAACCCCCGACTGCAGCTTTATAAACTAAATCAGCTGCAACTTCTGCAGTATGACCCGTACAAGGCTTTACCATGTTATTTAAAAGAGGTCGTTCAGGAATATTCATTAGTTTTCGAATACCATCAATACCATATTTTGGACCTTTAAAATCTTCCAGCCACGCTTTAGGAAATGCTAAATCAACAAGTTTTAAACCATGGGTAATACTAATATTTCCAATAACTGTTGTAAAAAGCATTGGAATTCCCATACCCTTAATATTTACTACTGGAAATCCAATTTGTACGAAATATATTCTTTCTTTTATATCTTTTGGAATATAATATTCAAACATTGGGAGTTCATAGACACCTAGTACTCTTGCGACATGATGTTTTCTAACTTCCTCAGTTTCAGCAGGAACCCTTACCCATGTTCCAGTAGATTGTTCGATTGCTGCAAAGCGAGATAAATAATTGACATTTTGCCCTTTAGGTCGTTTAATAATATATGAGGCAATTATATATTTTTCCAAATCGATTCCATCTAACCCAACCGCTTCTGGAACATCAAAATACTGTTCACAGGAAGGAAAAGAGTCTTTTTCCATCTTAATCACTTTTAGTTTTAAATTAATTATAGGTTTATTACAAAGAATTATCTTTAAGAATTCAAAAATTTTGCGATAATAAAAGTAAAAAAAAAAATAAAAAGATAAATTATACTTTAGCTTTTGCTTCAGCTTTAGCTGCTGCTTTAATGTCTGAGTAAGAATTTTCTAAAACTGTAAGATATTCAATTAAGACTTGATTAGCTTTTGATTTCTGGTCATATACTTTCCTAATAATGTTTAGAAGATATTTTGGAAAAATTAGATTCATATGAAAATCTGAGAGTAAGGCATAATATTCGTTGTTCCTTTCGTCTTGAAAAACTTGAATCATTTGAGTATCCCATAGCATCTTTAATACGTTATCAAGATCATCAACACCTTTCTTTCTTAGCTTCTCAAGGTCATTCTTAGTCACTATTGCTGTTCTTAATAACTTCAACGTTTCATAGACTTGAGGATTAATAAGAATATCTATAATTCTAAGATTATCTCCTTCTGTAGGACGATAATTTTGAAAGAATTTCTTAACTTCTATTTTATAGTCTTCTACAAGTTGAGCCGGTAGACCACGACTAGCGGGATCATCTAACATTTTAACAGGAGGTACTCTCAAAGCAACAACATCTTGTATTAAAAATATAAGCTCTGAGGGCATACCTTTGACTGATGTCTCCTTGACGATTTCACGCTTAACAAGTTCGATCAATACTCCTTCTAAATCTACAAAGCCTTGCTTGTATTGGTCCTTCAACCACACCATCAATTCTGACTTAGAAACCACACCTTCATCTCTTAAACGATTAAGGATCATCCGTTTAATCTCATCTTGATATGTGATAGCAAGTCGTTGCTCATTATTCAGTGTAGGATAAACAGAAAGTCTTCTGAAGAGTGTAGGGATCATTGATACATAGGCATCATCCGCCATATTTTGTAAAATAATACGTGAAATATCTATTAATCCTCCTTCATACGAATCTGGATCATCATCAAGACTTAAGAGTAAAAGAATGTAAAATCCTTTATCAGGCCCTGTATAATATGAGGCAATATTTAAGGAACCAATCATTAAACTTATCATTCCGGATTCCCCGCTGTACTCATGAGTGCTATAAACTTGCATGAGTGTTTTATCAGTTACATTAATTTCTTCAGGGTGTTTTGCAAGAATTTCAGTTCCAACTCTTTCATCCCATCTCATTACTACTAATCCTACTGGCATTAATCAACACCTCCTGTGAATTCTTCCTTTACTTCAGGTAATTTCTTTGACTTTTTACCTTTTACACCCATTATATCATCTAATGATAATCCAATTGCTTCCCATTTTTCTCCTAGTTTCCTCACTAGATATTCGTCTTTTGTAGGGTACAAAAGCGATTCTGAAATTGATTTCTTTCCTTTTATGTTTTTCTTCATTTCTCTCGCTTTTTTAACAAAGGTAGGAATTCTAGCTCTTTGGATAGTACGATAAGCAACTAAACTACCTGCTACGGCTACAATTGAGCCTACAATCATCAAGAAATAGAACGTCGGAATTCCAAAAATTTCTTGCATTTTAACTACTACTGTAATACTTGTTGATGATGTAGAAAAATATTGTTTCTCAATATTAAGTGTGGCTGTAAATGTTTGAGGCATAAAGAATGCATCAGCTATTACAGTCCGTTCTATTGCATAGACGCCATTACCAGTATAATTAAAAGGAATATCTCTGCCTTGTATAGTTAAATAAACATTTGCTCCTCTTACTGGTGCATTAGGATGTGTTTCATTATTTGGATCTGTAAGAGTTATAGTAAAATCTAAAGCTGCTCCTGAAGCGATTTCTATTTTAGAACCTACAAATGGAGGTTCAGGTAAATCAATGTCAACTTCTCTCTTCATGATGGTTAAGGAAATAATAGCAATACTATGATCCCAATTCATTTTGTCTAGAGTTACGATTACTGAATATTCTCCATCTTCCCTTGTTTCTGTATCAAGATCTAAGATGAATTCGTCTACTCCTTCAACTAGAGATCCTGTTTCTGTTGTACCAGGAATAGGAACACCATTTTCATCAAGTTTTTGTAGAAGATAACTCATCTCGTCCAAGCTTGAAATAGGAGTACCTCTCATCTCATCTAAATAGTTAAAAGTAAAATTCAGTTCTTTAAATATAAAGATATTTTGAGAGACATATAAAATTCCATCTTCACCGTTAATAGTTGTAGGTCTTGATAGGATGTTAATAAAAAATCCCTCGTCATCAATCTTTGTATAATTCTCAAGTCCAGCTGTAATCTCAATAAGGTATTTACCAACATTGGTTGCTGCTGATGTATCGATCTCAATTGTATAATATCCAGGATTTAATGGATCAGGATTTACTGTACCAGAGCCATAATCCCAATCATATGTAAATGTATCCGCGACTAATGGAGCATCATTGATGAAATCATAATATCTTACTGTTATGTTGATCAGTTCATCATAATATTGAGAAACTTCATTAGTTAGCAATTCATCAGGCATTGATGAATAGTCATGGAAACTCATACCAGTAGCCATTGAATCTATCGATATAACGAATAAAACATCTTCTGGACTATTGTAATATGACTTTATTCCTGATAGAGTTACAATATAGGATTTACCATAATCTCCTGCAGAAAATCTGCTTGAGTTAATCTCAATGGTAAATATTCCATTTATTGTATATTTCATATCCTCTGTATATACTGTTGGGTTTCCAATCGCAGTACTTTTTATTATGCAACTAATTGTTGTCCCAACACCATCATCAGTTGTCCAGGGTCCGGGTAGACCATTATCAGAAGTTTCTAAGGTTATGGAAAATGACATATTTTGGCCATAAGTAATACTGTAATCCGCAACAAGACTTCCATTTTGAAATTGAGATAATCTATTTTGGTAGTTCAAATCTAATTCAAATACTAAGGAAGAAGCTGAATTTAATGTGTATTCATAGTAATCTAAAATCGTATCCGGATTAAAGGCTTGATCTGAATAATTTACCCTAAATGTACGTTGTTCAGTCACCACCCATAAGGAAAAATTATAAAGAGTTTCTCTTAAATACCAAAATTCTAAATCACTATTAATCAATCCATAAGCAGTACCATTATCATCCGTTTTAAGATCTATTATATGTTCGCCTGATGTGCTGTTTTCAACTCTAACAGTAATACCTTCAACAGGTACGGTCTCTGTGTCATCAATGACTCGTATATCTAATTTAGACATACTTGTTTTCACATATTCAAGATAAATATCTTGACCTGTGTATGTAATAATACTATAATTTAACTGAGTTGGATATTCTGTATAATCGATATTATCAAAATATACAGTATAGTTATAACTGGGTTGATCTGTCCACCGGAAAGTCGTTTTTCCATCAGAATCTAAGGTTAGAGTCTCTAACACATAATCAGTGGCATTACCTACCTTTACAAATCCATAGTTAAATGGATCTCCATCCCAATCATCTACTTCAAAATCTATTGTCCAAAGATCCGCAGTAACATTGACATCGACAATCAAACCTTTAAATTCTATTTGTCCAGGAGGTTGAATTCTGCTATCATATACTACTTCTTCATACAATCCTGAATTTAGAGTATAATTTACACTAATGTAGTAAAATCCGAATGGAACTTTTGTAAAAGACACAGTGCCATCAAGTAAAGTATATTCTGTATAGGGAGTTCCATCTACTTCTAAGATATGTGTAGAATTTTTCCATAAAGAGACTTCAGCTCCAGGAACTAATCGGTCATCAATATCTTTTACTAAAACAGTCACTGCAGCTGCTCGTTCTGTAACTGGTAATAGATCTATATCAACAGAATAATAATTTGCCAACCATTGAATTTCATCTGGTGCAACTGCATACTCAAAGTACCTAATTTCATCCATATTTCCTTCGTAATACCTATTGTTTCTCCCACCATTTACTCCTGTTGCCTCTGAACCATCACCAAAAAAGCCCCATCTATCAGTTCCTGTTCCGAAAGCTCGTCCACCCATTGCATTTACCCATCTTGCATCTTCTACACCCTCATCAACATAAATAATTTTGTCAGAACCATCATATACTATGCAAGCAAAGTGCCACGCTCCATCATTCAAACCTGTAGTACTACTATAAAAATCATTCTGACCACTATATCCTGAAGCTGCACTGCAAAAACCTAATGTTCCGTCATCTGGTCTTATAAAGAAGTTAAAATACTCAGATCTATCAAAATCGAAAAAAGCCCAATTTTGTGTCCAGTCACCTATATTGGCGGAGGTTTTAAACCAAAGACTGACAGTCACCGCAGAAATTTCGTTTGGTTCTGTAAAATGCAATGAATCATTTATATAAACAAAATCATTATTCCCAACAAATTCAAGAGAATAAGAACCTACGGCACTATCTGAATCATAAACAGGATAATTACCCCCAGTCCCATAGAGATGACCATCAGCAAGACCCAATGAATCTTCTACAGCGGAGTCTTGAACTCCAGTACCTTCTTCAAAACTCCACCACGCTGTTCCAGATGGGTCAAAATCAACATGCTTACTCCCACGATAGTTAATAGAGGCATTTCCCCAATACATAAATGTGTCATATTCAGATTCACCAGCGGTAGAATTAGTTTCGAACCAGATGGTTGCATAATCGACTCTAGGAAAGTCCTTCTTTACATAATAATTTCTTACTACATTATTTTCTACTATTCTGACGTCGTACAAATTAGGATCCATATTATAGTTATCTCGTAGTGTAGCATAATCAAACTGAATGCTCATGAAATTATCAGTTAAATTATAAGTTCCAGGATTAGTAATATTTATACATTGTCGCCACTGATATGATACGTTCCACCAAGGATCTTCTCCTATTGGTGCATTTAATAATGGACGGATAAGATTAGATTCTCTGTCTTCTTCTGTTTTTTCATTAAAATCTACTGAATTCGAAACATTTGATGGAAACATAATTAAAACCGAGCTCAATGAAAGAATCAATAAAAAGGTTACAGAAATTACCTTTTTTGTTTTTCTATTTAGTCTATTCATGTTTATTATCAATTTATTTATTAGATTGTTTTTATTTTAAATTTTTTAAAAAAAGAGTTTTTTATCATTTATTATACAAATTTTCCTATTTAACTTTTTATTTATGAGTAACACCACGATATATTCTTGATAGTTTTACAACAAATTTTTAAGACATAAGTTAGAGTGTACATAATTTGAAATAAATGATTTATTTTCGAAAAGTTTGTTAACACTTAAACGATTCTTTTTTCAAATAAGATTTTATTAGAATAAATGGAAATAAAATCAAAATTTTGCCATGAAATGATATACCCAGTTGTAAAATGCATGTAAATAATGCAACCATTCATCTATTTCTTTTTTTTGAGTTTAAATATAATTTCAATAATTCTATCTTATGCCTTTCATATTTTTCAATTTCTCAAAATTTAAATATTTAAATTTAGATTGTAGAATCAAAGAAAAATAGTAAAGTTATATTTGTAACTTTAAAAAAAGATAAATTGACTTCTTTATTTTTAAAATTTTATAAGAATTAGACGGGGAAATATGTTAAGGCAAGTTTATATTTTAAAGGATGAAAAAATAATATACAATAAGAACTTCGGCAAAGGAATATATGAGGAGGATTTTAATAAACTTTATCAGGAGATAATCGAAGTATCTACAAAAGGTACAGGGATAGAACTTAACAGCTATGATTATATTAAATACAAATTAGTTTTTGCATTAGAAGAGGATTTAAAATTAACGTTTATGTTTATAACTGATATTAATGACGAACTCTCACGAACTAAACGCGAACTAGCAAATCTTCAAAGCGAATTTTTAGATACATTTGGTGATGCTTTAGATAATTTAGATACATCTCTTATGGAATTACTTGATCCAATAATAGATTCCATTCATAGAAATCTTAAGACAAAGATTTCTTTAGTAGGATTTTCAGGTGTTGGAAAAACAACTACTACGAAACTAATATGTGCTACTGAGATCCCATCCGTACATATTCCTACTATTACAGGAAAAATTTCAACTATTAAAATTGGAAAATTATATTTTCACTTATGGGATTTTGCTGGACAAGAACAATTTAGCTACCTATGGAATGAGTTTATTCTTGGTAGTGATGCTGTTCTTATCATTACAGACTCTACATTGGAAAATGTAGAAAAAAGTAAATTTTTTATTGAATTAGTAAAGGAACATGCCCCCCATGCCCACACTGCTATAATAGGGAACAAACAAGATTTAACTGATGCCTTAAATGTGCAAAAAATTGAAGAAATACTTGGTTTGAAAACATATTCAATGGTTGCAATTGAACCGGATAATCGAGAAAAGATGATTCAAATTATAGCAGATATCCTAGAGGTTAGTACTGATGCCTCACCGTTATTAAAACCTTTATTCGAAAGAGATCAACTAATCCATCAAGCAAAACTTAGTTTAGAAAATGGAGATATTGCCCAAACCGCTGAGTATTTTGAAAAAATTTCTGATTTATGCCTTGAATTAGGGGACGATAATCTCTATAAGGAATTTCATGAAAAAGCAAATAAATTGAAAGGTTATTTAACTAATTAATAGAAATTATTATAATTATTTTATTTAAAAAAAATATTGATAAAAATATAAAAAAAAGTATTAAATTTTATTCTTCTTCCTGTACTTCAGCTTTAAATTTTATAGATCGATAATTATCATCAAGAACATTTAGATATTCGATCAAAACACTATTTGATTTTGATTTTACTCTATATTGATAAATAATCGTATTTAACATGTATTTAGGATAAACTATTGAATTATGAAAGTCAGAAATTAAAGCATAGTACTCATTTCCTTTACTATCTTGAAATACATGAATCATTTGATTTTCCCATAATTTCTTTAAGCCTCCATCTATATCATCGACACCTTTTTTACGGAGTTTCTCCAATACATTTTTAGTAACAATTGAAATTCTTAGAAGTTTCAGAATTTCATAGACTTGGGGGTCTCCAATAACTTCATCTAAAATTTTAATATTATCTTCTTCTGAGGGACGATACTTTTGGAAGAATTTTCTTACTGCAACATTGTATTCCTCGAGAAATCTCTCCGGAAGTCCACGTTCTACAGGATTTTTGAGTAGTTTAATTGGAGGTCTTCTTATCATGAAAAGATCGTTAATAAGAAAGATTAATTCAGAAGGCATTCCTTTTACTGATGTTTCTTTTACTATTTCTTTTTTAATTAATTCCATTAAAATTGCATCAACATCAAAAAAGCCCTCTCTATATCTATCTTTTAACCATATCTTTAATTCTGATTTAGTAATAACCCCCTCTTCTCTTAATCTCTCTATTATCAATCGATTTACATTATCTGAAAAGGTGACGGCTAAACTTTGTTCTTCATTCAAATGAGGATATATAGATAAACGTTGGAATAGAAACGGAATCATCTCCAGATAGGCATTATCTTCATAATTTTGGAATATTACCCGTGAAATGTCTGATAAACCTCCTTCATAGGTATCAGCATCTTCATCTAAATTCAACAGTAAGATGATATAAAGTGGTTTTTCTCGTCCTGTGTAATATGAAGCGATATTTAAAGGTCCAACTAATAAACTTATCATGCCTGGTTCTCCTGTATATTCATGTGCTGCATAGATTTGCATTAAAGTCTCATCACTAATAATAAGTTCCTCAGGATATTTAGCAAGGATTTCTGTACTTACTTTTATATCCCACCTCATTATGACTAATCCTATAGGCATTACTCGTTTTCACCTCTTTCCGTTGTTATTTTATCTTTTAATGAAGATTTCTTTTTTAGGTCGGCTATTCCTAATGCTTCTTCGATTGAGAGCCCAATTTCCTTCCAATCATCTCCAAATATTTTTACCATCATTAGTTCTTTAGTTGATACCGAAAATGATTCAGTGATTTTCTTTTTGGATTTTATCAAGCCTTTAACCTTTCTGATCTTTTTAACATGCTTGGGTATTCTTGCTTGTTGGATAACTCTATATCCAACTACGCTTCCTACAACACCAACAATCGCGGCTGTTATTATAATGAAGTAAAAGGTTGGCATTCCGGGCCATATCTCCTGCATTTTCACTGTAATAGTGATTGTGAATTCTTGGCTAGTAAAATTAGCGGCTTCAATGTAAATTTTCCCTACAAAAGTCTGTGCCATAAAGAATGTATCAATATCTCTGGTTAATGCTGATGTGTTGTAAGCACCTGGTTCAGTTGGAATTGGATCCAATATATAAGTTGTACCTCTAAAATTAAATTTAACAATCGCATTTTGCAGTTCTTCTCCTCTAGTATCATCCCATAAGTGGATCTCAAAATCAATATCACTACCTTGAGCTATAACAATTTGATTGTTACTCCCTAACTGAGGTTCTTGGATTGTAACTGAAAATTCTCTCAGCATTATTTCCAAATAAATAAAGGCATTTTTCTGTTCATAATTGTCTTGTTTTAAGGTAACATACAAGAAATAGTATCCAACTGGTTTTAATTCCGTGTTAAAATCTAAAGTATAGCTATGGTTTAAATTTTGAGTTAAAGTTCCTGAACCAAAGCTACCAGGAACTTTTGTTCCATTATCATATAATTCTTCCCAAACATAATTAGAAATAGCTAAATCCCCAATTATATCAAATGTATCGGCGTCTTGGTACGTGAAAATGAAGTTTCTCTGATCTTGGACATATACCCTTGAACTAATGTAATATAAGTCCTCAGATTGGTCATTAAGAGTCGTTTTTCTATCAAGTATATTAAGATAAACTAAGAAGTCTGATTGTGTAGTGTAATTTTCAAAAGAGGCTGTTATACTAATTATTTTTAAACCGGTACTCTGCGCATCTGCCGTATTAATTGTAAATGTATAATAATCACTATTTAAAGGATCAGAAAAGAAACTAATCGGATTGAGACCGATCCATTCATAACTTAGAAGAGCATTAGTTAAAGAAGTTCCAAATTCAGTTTCTGAATATCTAACTGTTATATTTATGAGTTCGTCATAATATACTAAGTATGTTTTAGAGGGTATTACCGCAAGTGAATCATAATCGTGCGCGCTCATTGTCGTTGGTTTTGCTATTACTTTTACTAAATAAACTAGCGGAGTTGGATTGTCATATATCGGGTGATATCCGTTTATTTCAACATCATAATATTCCCTATCATTTCCAGCTGAAATCAATCCAGAATTAAAGATTAATGTATAATTACCATTACTAAGATAATCCATCTCTACGGTTCTCAAGATCTCTTCTGAGCCTGCTAATCTTATTGTTAAAATGCAGCTACCAGGAGGTTTTGAGACATAATCTGAGGTTTGCCAGTTGTCGTTGGTAAATAAAAATTCTGCCCAGAAATTCATGTTTTCTCCCCATAATACTTCACTTGTACTATAAGACATATTGAACGATGTATCATATTGTGTAAAATTTACAACTGTTTCTGGTATTACATTAAAAGTGATTGTTGAGTTTTTATAAAGTGTATAGTTGTATTCCTTAATTTTTTCTCCAGGTGCGGGTATCCATTGCGGTGGATCGATATATGTAATATTAAAATCCACATTTGGATTATCAGGAACATCTATTGAAAAATTATATACCCTCCCGATTAAATACCAAAAGGGGGTTTCATAAGAATTTTTTGGAGCATAGGCGTATCCATCCCTACTTGAAAATGCCGAAAGGTTTACTAAAGGCTGTCCAGTAGCATTATCAATCACTTTAATAGTTCCGCTTAATGGTTTATATTCTTTATCTATATCGCTAAAGTACGTTAATCGAATATTTAATCGAGCTATTGGGGTTTCTGTATAAACATTACAAGTTTCAACTAAATCAACTTTAACGATACCATTGCATAGTGTAGCATTAAACCCATTAACCTCAACTAATAATCCATATACTTCATAATTATCACTTTTTAAATGATCATTATTTATATGAGAAATATCAAGTTCAATCAAATCATCTGTAACATTAGAACTAATATATTCCTTATAATAAATACGATTTCCTACTATTAAGTCATCCTTATCTATATAATAAATAGAAATATCTGTCATGTAATTTTCCATATCCGTCAGAGTAATACTAGCTTCAATTATTTTTTTATTCCCTAATGTAGTTCGCGACCCATCTGTATAGAAACGCTCACTTACTGAATAGCTCCCTATACTAGTTTCATTCACATTTATAGTATGATGTCTAAATTTCACATTGTCCTGAATATAATCACTTCGATATATGTAACTTTCATTTAAAGGAACGGGGCTGAAATTGCTACCATAATCGTCATTATTATAGTAAACTTTATAATAATAACTCGAGCTGTTTAACCATCGAAAAGTTGCTTTTCCAGTATCATCAAGTGTTAATGTATCTAATAAAGGTCCTCCTTGACTTTCATTAATCTCAATATAACTATATTTCAATGGAATACCATCCCAATCTACTATTTCAAAATCAATAGTCCATATATCCAGTTGGATATTAACAGTATAATTTATTCCGTTAAAATAATATGGACCTATACCCGATTTAATACTATTGAACACCTCAGTTTTCTGAGAACCTAACGTATAATTCGCAGTAATATTATAATAACCAATAGGTATATTACTGAAAGTAATTCTCCCGTTAATAGTTGTTCCGTTTGCAACGTTATAATTTGGTGATCCTTTCGTATAAGAATTGTCAATGATCATTATATCTGCTGTAGGAACACTCCTTCCATCAATATCTTTTACAATTACATCTATTGATGATACTTGCGCTTGTAATTCTTGAACTTCTGCTGATAATGTGTAATTAAACCTTACGTCATCTACTTGAAAGAATCCTGATTTTATCGTTTGAACATCGCCATCTTCTGGACCCCAAGTGCCAAATTCTATGAATATTTCTTCACCCATATAATCAGTAACATCAATCTCTAAAGAACCAGTCAAATCTCCATCTGAACTCGTGTCTGATCTAGTATATATTTCAGGGTCTAATTCAAAATGTTCCTTTAATTCATCATGATATCTCAATGTTTTCTTATTTGGTGAAATATAAGCAAATCCTCCATATGTTTCCAACCAGCTATCATAACCGCTTCCAATATTTTCATGCAAATCGACATCAGCTGTATATTTTGAATCTGATCCATTACACATCCTTAGAAAATAGCCATCTTCAGAAATTGTAGGGAGAGAAGAATCTGGGTCTTCGAAAAACCAGGTTCTTACATTGCGATAAAGATTTAAACTAATTTCTCCTCCTTCTATTATTGGAACTTTAAAGGGATAAGAATAAAACGTTCCTACATAATCTTTACATGCTACTTGAGGGAGCAAGGAACCCTGAGCTCCCCACTTATAAGCATAATATCCCGATTCTACTCTTTCAGCCGATGTAGAAAGATCATCTATATGGACTAGATTATTTTCAAAATTAATATAGCTGTCCAATGAATAATTTGAAGCTTCCCTTGCATCACTTATATCTTTAATTTGATCAACTTGATCATGAGAAAAAGTCCATCCATAAGGATCAAAATATTGATCAGTACTATTATCTAATTCAAAATCCCCATTTTTAACCCAACCAAAACTATCTATCATAGTACTAGCTTCAGTATTTCCAGCTAAACTGTTTCCAAAATAAAGATAGGTGTCTCTTTCAGTTGTAGATTGTGATGCATTAGTGTCAAACCATACAGTAGCTAAATTTGTTGAGGGGTAATCTTTAACAACGTAATATTTTCGTAAAACACCATTCTCTACGATTCTTATATCATCTAGATCAGATTGAATTAAACTACCCAATTCTGCATAATTAAACGTCGCACTTACTCCAAAATCAGTAAATTTAGCATCATAAGGATTTGTAATAATGATTAATCGGCGATTAGCAAAATCAGTATCCCACCAAGTATCATTACCTAAAACACTAGGATTTAGGTTTTCTATATTAAAAGTTTCAGTACTCTTGTTATTCTCAATATCGTTTGTAAAATTAGAAAAATTTGCTAAATATGTTGGAAAAAGGCTTAAAAAAAGTATTATCAACAGTAATGATGCTTGTTTTAATCGATATTTATGTTTATTTTGTATTGTCATAAAATCATCATTCTAATTTGAAATTTTTAGATATAATTTTTAACAATATCATGGGAGAAGTTAAATAAAATATTATGTAAATAAATAAGTTCTAATATACAAAATAGAAAAGAGTTCTATATAAAATATCAAGTCTAACTCTCAAATTATGTCTTCTTTTTTAGTAAAAGTTAAATCATTCACTTTTTCGGTCTATTTGGATTATCTATTATAAAATTTCCATAAAAAGCAGTGTTTTCTGTAAAAATTTTACCGATTTTTTCCAATATTTCCTTATTCTAGGGATAAAATTGAATTATCACTTGAGAGAATGATTTTAAATCTGAATAATAGATTTAGACAGACTTTTTAACAAAAAGTGCATTTTTTCATATTTAATATCTCTATAAATCCATTGTAAAGCAGAGATAGGGATAATAATATTAAAAATATTTGATTTAAAAGGAGGAAAACACATAACTGAGGCAATAGGATTTAACCCTTTTATATTATAATAATTTAAGAATTCTGAAATAATATCAATAGCCACAATTTTATATCCTATTTCATTTAGATAAATAGCAGTAAATTCTGGACCAGTACCGGCATTTAAAATTTAAGCATCCTTTTTTCTAAGATTTAAAAGCTCTAAAGAATAAAAAATAAAAAAATAAAAAAATAGAAAAAAATTTTTATGTTTTAGATTTTCTTGTTGCTTTTCTATTAATATAACTATCTTCAAGTATAGTGAGATATTCTATCAGAACTGGTTCGGCTTTTGATTTCTTGATATAATTCATTTTTATAACATTCATTAGATACTTGGGGAATATCAGATCTAAATAAAAATCAGAAAGAAGTGCATAATATTCATTTTCGTTTTCATCCCGAAAGATTTGCACAATTTGAGTTTCCCAAAGCATTTTTAATATATTATCGAGATCGTCTATACCCTTCTTTCTTAGCTTTTCTAGATCATTCCTCGTTACAATTGCAGTTCTTAATAAACGTAGAGTTTCATAAGCTTGAGGATTAGTAAGAACATCTAATACCCTTAAGTTATCTGCCTCTGTAGGATTATAGTCTAGAAAGAATTTTTTAACTTCTGTTTTATAATTTTCTACTAGTCTAGAAGGTAAACCGCGATCTAACGGATCTTTCACTAATTTCACGGGTGGAACACGCATACATACGATGTCGTTTATCAGAAATATTAATTCTGAAGGAACTCCTTTTACAGATACTTGTTTAATTATATCACGTTTAATTAATTCCATTATATCTGCGTTTATATTGAGAAAACCTTGTTTATACTGATCCTTTAACCAGATTGTAATCTCTGATTTAGATACAGCACCATCTTCCCTTAAACGGTTAATAATCATCCGTTTAACCTTATCGTAATATGTGAATGCAAGTTTCTGTTCAATATTAAGGGTAGGATACACAGATAATCTTTGAAAAATAGAAGGTATCATTTTAAAATAAGCATCGCCATCTAAATTTTGTATAATAATTCGAGAAACGTCTATTAAACCTTCTTCATAAGAATCTGGATCTTCATCAATATTTAATAGGAGAATTACATAGTATTCATTTTCTGGGCCTGTGTAGTAAGAAGCAATGTTTAAGGATCCAATCATTAAACTAACCAACCCAGATTCTCCACTGTATTCATGAGTACTATATATTTGCATAAGTGTCTTATCTGTTATTTCCATTTCTTCAGGATACTTGTTCAGTAATTCAGTACCCACTCTCTCATTCCATCTCATTACAACTAATCCAATTGGCATTATTCTTCACCTGTTTTATATTCTCCTGTAAATTCTGGCAAACTCTTCTTCTTCTTTTCTTCCAAACCTAAAATATCTTCTAATGATAATCCAAGTTGATCCCATTTATCTCTTAAATTCTTTATGATATATTCCTCTTTTGAAGGATATAGAAGCGAATCTGAAATTGTCTTTTTGGATTTGATAATACTTTTCATCTGCCTTACTTTTTTCACAAATGTAGGGATTCGAGCTCTTTGAATCATGCGATATGCGGCTAAACTACCCGCTACTGCTACTACTGCCCCTACTATTAGCAAGAAATAAAACATTGGAAATCCAGGGAAAATTTCTGTCATTCCTACTACAACTGTAATAGATCTTGGAGCTATCTCGTAATTTTCTAATTCCACTGTGATTTGACCTGTTAATGTTTGAGGCATAAAGAAGGCATTTATATTGCCAGTAGGGAAGATTAATTCATATGTCCCAGGTGAACCAAGAACTTCATCCACTGAAATATCATTTCCATTGAGCCATAATGTTACATTTGCTCCAGTTAATGATTGGATTCCATCAGTCTCATCAGTGAGAATAATACTAAAATTAATCAATCTCCCCTGAACAATATTTACTCTATTACCAGATAATCCTGTAGCACTCAAATCCATAGTTATCGGTCTCTTGCTGATTGTTAATAATATAATGGCATTTCTGACATCATAATTATTTTTTTGCATTGTAACAAATAAAGAATATTCTCCAACTTCTCTCAGTTCTGTATCGAAATCTAGAATATACAAATTATTTGGTCCACTGCTCAAAAATCCGCTTCCTTCGTTTCCAGAGCCACTAAGAGGATCTCCATTTTCATCTAACCTATTCCAATAATATCTAATAACATCTAAATTTCCGAGTGTAATATCTCGTAGGGCATCTTTATATTCAAATAAATAGTTAACGGAGTCAAAAACATAGATATTGGGTGACTTTTGAAAGAGAGTAGCTGTTCCATTAATAGTGGTGGGTCTAGGTTGGATTGCGACAATAATTGAGTCATCAATAGTGCTAAAATTTGTAAGTGTTGCTTCAATATCGATTATATATTCAGCGCTATTGGGTGTTGTTGAAGAATCAAATTCAAAATAATATAGGTCCGCGTGTAATGGATCATCAAGGAGGATTCCAGAACCATAATCCCAATCGTATGTAATATAAGCTCCATCTAAAGAAGCATTGGTATAGCTATTAAAATAATCAACAGTTATGTTGACAGATTCGCCAAATATTACTGAAAATCTTTGATCAGTTAACTCTGTTAAAGAATAGTCATAATATGTTATCCCAGTTGGTAATCCCTGAATGAAGATGAATTTTACATCTAAAGCTATAAATACATAACTCTTATAATTTCCAGTAATTCTGAAGTAATAAATAGAATCTCCATTTAAGTTGAAATCTCCTGTATTAAATGTATAGCTAAAAACTCCAGTAGAAATCCTCGAAGCTAGAATATCGACATCTCCTCCATAAGGAGTTATTTGTTCTTCATACATTTGTATGGTTAGTTCATCTGGATCTACTAATGTGGGCGTTGGCCCAAGAGGATATTGTGCTGTAAAATTGAAGTTTATTGTAATATCATCTCCCCAAAATACATTAGAAGTATAACTTATTATATTCACAGTAGAATTATATAGATCCTTATTCAAAGGTATTTCAATCTGTGTATAGTTTTCAGTCCTTAAAATGAAATCATGCTCATGTACTAAAGGTGGACCTCCAACAACATGAAAGTCTTGTTCAGAACCACCAAAATAGATATCTACTGTATAATCTCCCCAAGTTCCATAAGTGTTGCTGAATGAGATGAATGTGGCTAATCCATTAATATCAACTGTCACATTAGCAATTATTTGGTGCTCAATATCATAATCAGATGTGTTATAAAATCTTAATTTAGCATTAGTAAAAGGTACCTTCTCCACAGTACTATCAGTAACATTAAAAGTTGTTTTTGTAATTTCAGTATTTACATCAATATCTTTAGATATTATCGAATTATTATGAATCAGTAAATTTGAATATCTATACGTTGATATATCTGGAAGTGAATCATAATCATAGTAAGCTTCGTAGTCATAAGCTGTGGTATTTACCCATGTAATGGATCCAGTCCCAGAATCGCTAAGTACCGTTTTTCCTACAGTTTCTGTTCCATCTTTGAGTAGAACAAAACCATATTGAATCGAATCATTATCTTTATCTTTTATATCAAAGTTGAATTTTGCTAAGTTAAGATAAGCAATAATCCGATTGTTCAATTGGGTAATTGGATAATTTTCATAAGAAAATACTGTAGCCGTTTTTGGATTAGTAAGACCATTTTGCGTATAGTTAGCTGTGATATTATATAATGCATCCTTTTCTATTCCTTCAAATGTCCATTCACCATTCTCATCAGTTTCATGATCTTGGTTGTATGAAGGAAAATTGTTATTGGTTAAGTAAATGTGAGCATTAGAAACACGATTACTATCTTCATCTTTACAAATAACTTTTAATGTATAGGCGATTGGTTGAATATCTCCCATTGTTGTTTGAATTGAATTATTTGGAGTTGTCTGGACAGGTTTATTCCATATCGAAATATCATCCCAATACAAATCAAGACTTGTCCAACTGTCATCATCAGCTACATAAACGATGTGAGTAAATGGACTTAAAGAAAATTCCGTGCTAGGAATGAATGTATACCAGAAAAAGGTGTTTGCTGCGTAATATTGATTTCTAAATTTATAACCGCCTGCAGCACCCCAAGATTGGGAACCTCGTATATTATAACTATTTGCACTACTAGGAATATTATTTGGGGAATTATCGAATCCAATTCCAGAAATTTCTCTTTGAATACTCGGATCGTCAAATCTCATTTTTGCAGTAACTCTCATGTCTGAATTTACAGGCATTGAACCTGTAGGAGACATTTTCCAGCAATTTCCCCAAATCCGCAGAGAGGAACTTCCTCTTGCTGAAGTTGAATTACTGATTTCCCAGAAAGTTGGATGATAATTATCTTGTCCATCAATCGGTCTTACAATATCTCCAGACTGATAATCCTCAAAACCTTCATGCCAAAGCCTTATAGTGTCATAATTTGGATCGGTAATCTTAAAATCCGTTCCATTGTTAAAATAAATAAAAAAATCCCGAATTTGCCCGTTTGGAGTTGTACCATTTAATATCCAAATTAAATCTCCTGCTGCATTGGTTTGGCTATCATAAGAATTTAAATATGGGTCAAATTGACTCTCGACTTCATAATAACTGGAACTTGAGAAATATTCAATTACACGGATAGTTGATATATTTAACACAGAATCTTGTATATCTAAATCATCAAAGTATTCAGTAAAATTTATATAAAGCTCAACTGGTGCCTCTTGTTGGCTCCCTACTGCTTCAATTGATACAGGAACTCGGAAATTCCACGAATTGTTCCACCAATCATAAGAAGTTGGTGGTAAACCTAGCTGTAAATTCTTTGGTTCCTGATTTTGTCCACTTTCGACAGAATTATCTAGATTTACATTTGAATTTGGTAGTAATCCGAATATTAAAGGAATTATAGTAATAAGAAAGAGAACACTAAGTCCTTTTATTTGAGTATTTTTAGAAATATTCATTTTAATCATTTTTTTATAAGTTTGTGGTTAAATTTTTTTAACTAACATATAGAAAAATCTTAATTTAATATTATCTATAAAAAAATACTGAAACTAATTCTGTTTTAAGAAAATTTGGAATTTCATTAGAAAATAAGAATAAGAAAATGAAGAAATGTCAATCCTTTTCTAAAAACAAAAAAATCTTCCTTTTCTTTGGGCTTTTAGGATTATCTATAATAAAGTGGCCGGTAAAAGCAGTTTCATTTAAAAATATTTTACCAATTCTGTCAAGAATGTCTCTATTTTTAGGATAAAATTGAAATACAACTTTTTTTTTGGGTTTTAAAATCATATAGAAAGATTTTGCTAGATTAATTATCTGATCCTTCATCGATTTATTATTTAGTTCTCTATAGATCCATTGCAATGAGGAAATTGAGATAATAGCATCAAAAATATGCGGTTTAAAAGGTGGAAAACACATATCTGATGCAACGGGATTTAAAGTTTTTATATCATAATAATTTAAGAACTCTGATATTATATCAATAGCCACAGTTTTATATCCTATTTCATTTAAATACATTGCTGTAAATCCGGGACCAGTACCAGCATCCAAAATAAGAACATCTTTTTCACTAAGATTTAAAATCTCTAATGCTCGGATTGTAATTTTTTCTTGTATTTTCATAATATTTTTAGAGGTAGCATATTGTTCTAAGATTTCTCCTCTAAAGTAGTCTGAGGCATTATTATAGATTTCTTCTGGTCTTCTTCTTTTAATGTTAAAACTATAATTATCGCTCAAATTCTATTGAGTCTGAATATTTTAATTAGCTAATAAACCTAGAAATCTAATGTTTACTATTAAAACAAAAATTTTATTAAATTTTAAATATTTATAATTTCATTCAGCCTTTATTTTCAATATTTAAATTAATAATATGTGATTGTTGATGCCAGAAAAGGAAGAAAAGCAAATAGTGAGAAAGACTACGCTAAACCTAAGAAGAAAATATGGAAGAACTAAACAAATAAATGTTGTTGAGAGAGATGCTTTTATTCCAAAACAGCTTGAAAAAGAAATAAAAGAATCAATCTTAAAGAAAAAGACAATTCTAGCAACAGATATCGCTCTTAGATATGATATTAGAGTCTCCACAGTAAAATTACTCTTAAAACAATATGAAGAAGAAGGTTTGATTAAATTATTTGACTCATCCTTAAAATTGAAAATTTATGTTCCTTCGTCTTAAAATTACCTGTTATTCAGTTTAAGGAATTTCTTTTAATTAAATACTTAGTATTTGATTTTGCTGTTTAAAAAAAGAGAAATAAATTTATACTTATCATATTTTAAGATTATTAGAAAATCATTTAAAAAAATAGGAAAGCAGCTGTAGCCTAGATGGTAAGACGCCGGCTTCGAGTCTTATTTGGTATGGTCAAATAATCAAGAAAGCCGGTGCGCGAAAGCGCTCGGGGGTTCGAATCCCTCCAGCTGCGCTTTTATTAATATTTATTGAATTATTTGTAAAATAAGATTCTTCATTTGAGGTTTTGCTGATTCAATTCTATCTATAAGTGATATTGTTTTCTCTAAATCAGCTTTATCTTCTTCGACAATAAATAATAAATAAAAATCAAGATTTCCGAATTGGAGAACTTCAATTATACCTGAAAACCTTTCTCCACTTTCAAATTTATCTGAAAACTCAAGAAGGGTTCTATTCTCGGCAACTACACGCTTTTGTAATTCTAAATAAATTTCATAAATCTTTATTTTTTCCTTCAATTGGAGATGAGACCTATAATACTCTCCTAGAGTTACCCCCTTAGAATCAAATAATGCTATAAGAATGGAATTATAGTTTTTACTAATTTCTGAAAATAATTGTGAAACCATTTCCATCTTCTCGAATAACATGGATAACCCGCTTGAGAAGGCATCCATAATTGATTTTATATCGAAAATTGTCGTCTCAAAGAAAAATATGTCAAAATCATTAGAGTACCTTGTTAATGCTTGCTTTAAAGTGAGAATTCTTTTATTGATTTGTACATCATCTACAAGTTGGGGATCGAACTTATGAAAAAGAATGCAGATTGGAACATAATCTTGTTCTTCCTTGAAAAAAAGTAAAACCTCTTCTAAATAATCTATAGATTCTATATACCGATTAAAATCTTGAGCATCTATAACATAGAACATTAAATCTGTTCCACTAAGATATTTTTTTGGATGTTTTAAATACTCTTCTCTATATTGTTTTTGACCTCCAAAATCCATTCTCGTAAATTCAATACCAAGAAATTTAAATGAATCGCGGGCAATTCTTCTTGTTGGTGTTAATCTAGCTATCTCATCTTCAAAACCGAAGCGTCTGGTAATAACTGTTATAATACTAGTCTTACCGGCGTTATCGAGGCCTATTACTGAAATTCTTTTTGTAATAAAAAATCACCAAATAGATAATATGTTGTTTTTAATGATATGTCTTCTAAAATATTCAATATTAAGAATAATTAATAAATGATCACTTTAGGCAAAGAAATAATGATGATTTTATTATTTAAGCTTAATGTTTAAAAACCTTAAATTTTTAACCTCCAGCTAAAGCATAAGATAAGTAGAGATCATCTCCATCTTTAAGGTTGGTTTTATAGTTTTTCAGATATTTTATATTTCTACCGTTTAATAGAATAAGTACATGAGAATTAAACTTTTTCTTGTCTTTATCTAATAATTCAACATCGAGTTTCTCTCTATTTTCGCTTAAAAACTGAGAGATTACATCCCTAACGGTTTTGCCTTCATAGTTTATAGATTTTTTATTAATTCTAAGCTGAAAAATATTTAATAAGTTAAGTTTCACTTTAGCCATAAAAATGTTTTTCCTCTGATATCTATTATTCAATTAATATGTATTGCCTATTTTTATAAAAAAAATATCCTTATTAAGGTTATTTTTTATTAAGTATAGCGCTTATATTGAACTTAGTGAAACACTCTATAACCATATTAATTATAATTAAATAAAAATAGTTATATTATAATTACCAACTGTTTTTACGAGACCCGTTTTCAAATCATGTTCTTTTAATACAACATTCCCTTTTTTATAAATGTCAACTTCAATAAAGGTCTCATTAAAACGTTTTAGATTAAGGTTTCCCCCATTAGAAAAGATAGTATGATCAATTTTTACATTAAATGAAATACTGGGCGAACTATTTAAACAAAGATCAATTTGTGAACGTGCAAATTGAGAAAGTACGTCACCTGAATCTATTAATTCTGTCCTCCATACACTTAAAGGAGTAGGAATTAAACTATGAAAACAACAAACTCCGAATATCTTTTGATGACTAAGAGATAAAACCTTCTCTATAAACTTGTTCATTTTTTTTCTACCAATAAAACCTTCAGTGGAATCCCGAGTGGTAGAATTTAATCCTTGAAAATATAATTTATCATTTTCATATAAAGGATCAAATTCACCGAAATATTGTTCCCAATATTCCCAAGCGGGCGGTTTTGAATCCGTATTTCCTGGTACAACTAAATATGGATATTTTAATTTACTTATTTTTTCTTTCGCTATTTTAAATTCTTCTTTATAACTATTTTGAGTTACATTTCCAGCATGGACGACTAAATCTACATCCTCAATTCTATTTATTCGCTCAATAGCCTTATCAAGATTAGTAATCTCCTTTCTCGATTCTTCATTAATTAAAGAATGTGAAAACTGTATAAACTTACAAATCGGCTTTTGATCTTTATTTAATTCCAATGGGAGATAATAATTAACATTTCGATGAATTTGTTTTTTAGCATTAGAATCCAATATTGGAATTATCTTAAAAGTAAGATTGGTTTGGTCTATATCAATGATAGAATAAGTAAACAAATCTCGATATCTTGTTTTATTACAACTAAATGTTCCCGCATTAAAAATGAATAAATCTTTTTCACTACTACTCACAGTATATAAATTTGAAGTATGTCTATGACCATTTAACACTAAATCTGCTTTTGTATCTAGAAGCATTTTTAGCATATCTCCTGAATCATCAATTGCAGATCTTTCTTTCCCTGTATATGGAATTGGGATGAGTTGATGGTGAAAACATATTACTTTGAATTTATTCTCTCGTTCTGGTTTATCTAATCTCTTTCTTACTGCTTCAATTACATTATGATGAATAATCCCTCCCGGCAAGTCTGGTTTAGTACTATCTATTCCAATTATATATAATTCATCATCTTCATATTCATAATGCCTTCTACCGATCATTTCCTCGAACAAAAGATACCCAACATTCATAGCGTCATGATTTCCAATTAGAATCATTAATGGGCATTCAGAAATTGGTTTAAACTTCTTGAATTGCTCCATAGCATATTCATATTCTAAAAGAGTGCCGGTATGAGTAATATCTCCAAGATGTAAATACAGATCAACATCTTTTATCTTATTTATTTGTTGTATACCTAAATTATAAGCGTGAAGATTAAAAGGTCCTCTAGCTCGACTGATGTGGGTATCCGATACAATTACTATTCTTTTTTTTGATACTTTTTCTTTTTCAGTATTTAATTTCACACTTTTTTCAGAAATCATATTCTTTTAATTCTCTTTTAATTTTGCCTGATGACCTATATATATTGATTTTTCATGTAATACATGATTGAAATTTGTATAAGAATGAGCAGATAATTTTGTATCTCGCTTTATATAAGTTCCTGGAAGTAATACACATTTAGCTCCAATTAAAACATCATCCTCTATAACTATTTTCTTTAAAATAAATTTATCCTGTTCAATTCCAAAACTCAAAATATTACTATTCATTCCAATAATAACATTTTTACCTATAGAAACAAATTCAGAGGAGATCCAACTATTATCATGTATTCCATTTCTTCCAATTTTTACTCCAAAAAATCGAAGTGTAAACCGATTTTTGAACCATGGAAATGGGTTTGAAGCATTAATAAAAAGTGGCCATTTTTTAACAATATTTCTCAAATTCCAATAAAAATAATTCTTATCTTTGATATTTCTACTAAATATTCCTTCTTTTGGAGGATATATAAGTTTTAATACGGTTAAAAATAAAACAGAAAATAAAATGGCACTTACTTGTAATAAATGAATTAAAACTAAGATATTACAAGGAAATAAAAAAATGAACAACAAATACAATCCTTCTTTCCAAAGAAAAACAGCATAAATCCATTCAAACAACACACAAGGTATAAAACTTAAAATAATTGTGACAAAATATAGAGTAAGATATTTATTTCTAATGCTCTCATCTATTGGAGTTGGAGAATCTCCTTTTAAACTTGCTGGTTGAAACATATGCTAGTTGCTCCCTCCACCTTTGCTTTTATTATCGAGATTAGTTTCTTCCAACGATTCACTTTTTATTTTCTCTGCTTTTTTTTGAGATTGTTCAACTGATTGAATTGGAAGTGTCATGCTTACAGGGATTCCCACATGAATCAAATCTCCTTCTAATACTTGGTTTATCCAAGTATAGCTGTTTACACCTAAAATTGCTCCATCTTGAAGTACCGTCCCAGGGCTTATTATAGTGTGTGGCCCAACAATACACGCTTTTCCTATTTTTACTTTTTTAATAAAGATTCTATCTTGATAAATTAGATGTGAAAATATACAAATATTTAGTGAGGTCATAGTAAAATCTCCAATCTCGATTAATTCTGGATCTATATATCCTTCATAAGCAACCACATTCCTTCCTATATGAACCCCTAGAAAACGATAAACAAAAATATCTGACCATGGCAAAGGTAGAGACCTTGCTAGCCAAATTGGAAAATATGCGGTCCAAAATCTTCGATGGGTATATTTCCACTCTTTACTGCCTCTTTCAAATATGCCCTCTTCCGGTGGATGCAGTTTATTTAAAATTTTAAAAATTACTGCTGAGAATAAAATAATAGAAAATGCAAATAATAGAAGATTACCATAAATATTCAGAGGAAGGAGAAACCATTCCCACCACTGACCTATTAAAAGAAATGGTATAATTTTTTTTCCTGTTAAGAGATAATAAAGATCATTATAGAACCATAAATTGATTAATATAATAATTAAGCATCCAACTATAAATTGTAGAAGAATAATCAGTGTAAACGGTGTTTTAAACACTCCTGAGGTAGAAATATATTCAATCTTGAATTGTGAATCATCTGTAGTTTCCATTTAAATAATCTTTCTTCATTTTTGATTTCTTTATAATATATTATAATTTTGAAAATAATTAAATTATAATACTTAATCTAAGAAATTGAACTCTAAAAGTAAAAATAATTAAAAACTTAATACACTATGATTTATATATTATTAATAAATTTAATTCATAAAATTAATTCAAAATTTAAAATCGAGGTTATCAAAATTGCCAATCGACTGGGCAAAAGCAGAAGCAAAACCTGAAAAAAAATTATCGGTTGAAGGAAAATTCTTATTAGATCTCAGATCTAAAGTTAATGATCTAGAAAAACAACTAGCTGACACCAAAAATGAATTAGCTCAAACAAAAGATAGACTAGCAGATACTCTGAATGACTTAGACGAAACTAGTAGTAAATTTGAACAAACAGAAAACCAGTTAACAGACACTAAAACTGATCTTGAAAAGACTAAAACAGATGATCAAGATGTAATTCGGGATTTAAATACTGAAAATAATAATCTTAAAACGGAATTAGCAGAATATAAATCTAAATCTGAAGATCTAGAAAACAAATTAGCTATTAATGAGACAAAAATTGCTGAATTCAATGAAAAAATATTAAATATATCTTCAGAATTAGAAAAAGCTTCTGATTTAGAAAATCAACTTAATGATGCTAATAATAAAGTTGAAGAATTAAATTCTAAGCTCACAACTGCTCAAGGTGAAATTACTCAATTTAATTCACAATTAAGCGAACTAAATAACACTCTCCTACAAAGAGATGCTCAAATTCAAGAATTAAGCGACCGAGTCACTGAAAAAGAACAATCCTTAGAATCCACAGCAGCGCATCTTCATGATGTCGAATCTGAGTTAGAAGAATTGAAACCCCCAGAAATAGGTGCGGGAGGATTTGCAAGTGATGAACGAATTACCTGCCCTATGTGCGGCGCTGTGGGAGGTAACATTAAAACCGTGGAAGATAAGAGCAAAGTCTTAAGTTATGTTGGTCATATTCCCATGTATGCTAAAAAACATGTATGTAAGAAATGTGGCTATGAATTTTAGGTGAAAGATCAACCATAACGCAAATTCGGCAGACTTTTTTAACGATTTTTTTATTATTCCTTTTTTCTTTTCTAATATAGTTATTATGCATATTTTCATAATTTCAGCTATTTACTGATTCTATTAAAATTATGATTATTATTATTCATCGATTAATGTAATTTGTCTATGTAATTTCAAAATTTTAAAATATTTTTCCACGTTTTAATTAACATTATGAAAGGGAATCCTAAGAAAAAATTTATTGGGACTTTTCCTCAAAAAGAATTACTCAAGCTATACATGAAGCATGTAAATGGCCCTAAAGTTCGATTTTTCAAAAGTCTTGGGTTAGGAGTTATTCCAGGAGAGAGAGAGGGAGTTAAAATGCGAACATTGGAAGGCTCAAAACCCGGTGAACCTCCTCTAGAGTTTTTAAATTGTCGTACTTCTGGAGGCGTATATAACTTAGGACATCAAAATCCAATAATTTTTCAAATCTTTAAAGATGCATTGGAAGAAGGGCTAGATATTGGCGATCACATCCTCTTATCTGAACAAAGAGCTCTTTTAGGAAAGAAACTTGCTGATTTATTGCCAGGTGATATCAGCAAAACCACATTTGGAGTTGGAGGAGGGGAGTCAATAGATTGTGCTATCAAATTTTCAAGAGCGTATACAAAACGGAAAGGTTGCGTATCTGCTATAGGTGGATATCATGGTCATACTGGTTTTGCTTTAGCAGCAGGGGATCCCGGATTTAGAGATAAATTCCTTTGGGAACTTCCAGGATTTAAGCAAGTTCCATTTGATGATATTGATGCTATGAGAAGAGCCGTAACGAATGATATTGCTTGTGTTATATTAGAAACTATTCCCGCTACTGCAGGTATATTGATTGCTTCTGAAGGATATTTCGCAGAAGTAAGGGAAATCTGTGATGACACAGGTACCATGATGATTATAGATGAAGTGCAAACAGGGTTAGGTAGAACTGGTCATTTATGGGCAATATACGGAGGAATTTATCCAAATGAAAAAGTAGTACCAGATTTCATGGTATTAGGAAAAGGTATGACAGCTGGAATTTATCCACTATCTACTTGTAGTTATAAACCATTTATTGAAAAAGCTGTTTATAAAGATGATCCATTTATTCATATTTCCACTACAGGGGGTTCTGATATTGGATGTGCAATCACTCTTGAAATGCTAAAAATCCAATCAGATCAAAAGTTCTTAAATCACGTTAAAGAAATGGGAAGGCTTTTCCAGAACGGATTAGAAGGAATAAAAAATGAATTTTCTGATTTAATTAAAGATGTTAGAGGGAGGGGTCTTATGTTGGGTGTTGAGTTCTACAATGAAACAGATAGTCAATTAGCTATGCTCTCTATAATAAAAGAAGGAGTATTGCTTGATTATTGTAATAATAAAAAAGATACTCTCAAGATTTTGCCACCTTTAATAGTACAAAAACATGAGCTTGATGAAATATTAGATCGAATAAATAGAGGCATATCTAAATTAAAGAAATTAAGGATTTAATAAATTAGTTGAAGTAATTTTCGAGTTTGTACCAAAATTTAAAAAAATTTTATAGTTTTTACTTAAAATAGATTTAAATACAAAATTATCTATATAATTCTAGGCGGAAATATACATCATGTTTATTATTAAATAATTATCTATTTTATTAAGGGTAATAGAGGTGAAATCCATTTGGAAGATTCTTTACAATTTTTTCATGAAGAGGAACCATCTGAGGAAAGGACTTACAAGATCCTTTTCACTGGTTTGGATGCAGCAGGCAAAACAAGTATAATTTTGACTCTGCAGAGGGAATTCTCGACAATAGCTTTAATCGAGCCAACTAGAGGAGCTCAAAGAAGAACATTTAAATTGTTAGGAAGGGAAATAAGTGAATGGGATTTGGGAGGACAAAAGAGTTATCTTATTTCTTATTTAAGAAATCCTGGTAAATATTTTGATGACACAGAAGTTGCAATTTATGTTATAGATATATTAGATGCTTCTCGAATACATGAGTCTTTGAGTTACCTTTATGATGTAGTTGATAAGTTCATTGAATTGAACATTGAACCCTATATTAATATTTTTTTTCATAAATATGATCCTAGATTAATCCAAACTGTACAAAAAGAAATACAAAACCAAATAGGTGATTTAAAGAAAGAAATAATGGAGACATTGAATTATAAAAAAATAAATTTCTTTAGCACTTCGATATATGACCCGTACACAATCATAAATGCGATGTCTAAGATATTATTGGAGTTATATCCAAAAAAGCAATTAATACAAAAGACAGTTGAAGCATTTGCGAGGAAATTAGATTGTGAGGGTTTAATCATAATCGATAAAAATTCTATTATTTTAGGTTCTTGTTTTAAAGGCGATGACTCAAAAAAAATATTGAGTAGTACTATTGCTTACTTTCTAACGCTTAATGATGTCTTTTCAGATATGGAGTTAGAACAACAAGAGGATCAGATTGTTGTTAGAAGATCAGAAAAATACTTCTTATTCAAACCAATAATGCTAGAAGAAACAACTTTACCATATTATATGCTTGTATTAAAAAGAAAAAATCCATTAGATATATATTTCGTTAATAAAGATGTTAGGGCATTTGTTAATATTTTTAAAGATATTGTTAAAGACTAAATTTCCATTTTTTTAAATTATAAAATCTTTCTTTGTTGAATTCTAATTTAGGGCAAAAATAAATATTTTAGAATCTTAAACTTATATACCTAATATTTACGTTTTGTTTAAGATGGATTTAGAAAGACTTTTTAAACCCAAATCAATGGCTGTAGTAGGTATCAGTAAGAAAAACCCTTTAAGTCCTGGAAGAATTGTGTTATTAAAAAACGAGTTTGAATTGGACGTAAAAGTATATGGAATTTATCCAAATGGTGGAAATATTGAAGGAATTCAATTATATGAACGATTAGATAAATTACCACAAATCCCAGATCTACTCGTGGTAGCAGTAGGACCTGATGATACTTTAGGCTATATTGAAGATTGTGCTGATTTAAAGATCCCTGCAGCTGTTATCATTGGAGGGGGATTTGCAGAAATTGGTGGTAAAGGGAAGAAGAGACAAGAAGAACTTGAGAAGATTGCATTTGAAAACGATATTGCAGTATTAGGACCAAATTGTCTAGGAGTTTACGCTCCACCAATAGTCGATACTATCTTTCTGCCCACAGAACGTATCACACGACCTCCAAAAGGTTCTGTAGCATTAATTAGTCAATCAGGGGGCGTGCTCGTCGATCAATTCTTCAATAAATTCTTCGAGAGAAACATCGGCGTATCAACTGCAGTTTCTATAGGTAATCGTGCTGTTGTTGATGAAGCTATGTTATTAGAATACTTCAGTCAAGTAGATCCTGAAACATCAAATATTGCATTTTATTTAGAAGGTTTCAAAGAAGGTAGAGCAAGAAAATTCTTGCAATTAGCAAAAGAGTCAGATGATACAGTAATAGTATTTTTTGGGGGAAAAACGCGAGAAGGAAAAGTTGCTACACAATCACATACAGCAAGTTTAGCAGGTGATTATAAACTTATTTATGATGCTTTAAGACAACATTATATTGTTCAACCCCAATCTGAAAGAGAGTTATTGACAAGTTTAAAAGTATTTGATGTCTTATCGCAAAAAAGAAATCCGTTTGGAGAGAATGTTATAATTCATGGCGATGTCGCAATAGTATCTGTTTCTGGAGGGCATGCTGTATTAGCATCGGACATGCTAAGAAAATATGGATTAAGCGCTGTACGATTTTCACATCAAGAAAAAAGAGATTTGAAAGAACTTATGAATCCAGTTGCTAGAGAAATAGCATCGTTTAATAATCCTATTGATTTAACTGGTTCAGTATTAGATACTGATATTGAAAATATAATTCGATACTTATCAGATTTAGATAGAATTGAGTGCATCATATTACTCTTACTCCCATATCCCCCAAATATCTCATTTCAAATTGGTAGAAGAATTGCTAATATTATCTCTTATAAAAACAAGCCATTAGTATGTTTTGTTCCTTATGTTGAGAAGTATTCCTTAATCATTGAATCTCTTGAATTAAGTAACATTCCTGTTTTTCACTCAATTAAAGAAGCAGTTCAAGCGGTATCTGCGTTAAAAGAGAGAACTCGAGTAGACAATTTGAAATTAAAAAACTACTTCTGGGAAAAAAAAACTTAAGCTTTGAAAATTAAGTCACATCTATTAGATTCCCAATTTCCTTAATTGTCTTTTTAACATAATTTTCATCTTCGACTGTTATTTTTATTGCTTTTTGTGGGCATATATCAACACATCGACCACAGCCTCTACATTCTTGGCTTATAACCGCATGTTCATTTATTAATTCTATAGCGTTTACAAAACATACTCCCTTTGTACATGTCCCACATCCTATACACTTATCAGTAACCTGAATTTTTATCCCAGGCATTATTTTAACTTTAGATCCAATTTTTGGGGCTACAATTGGAGCTATACGCCATAAACAGCAACATGGATCACAATTACAAATGCTCAAGAGTTTATCTCCAGGATTAACCCCGAGCCATTGTGCATCTAATTTATTTCTGCCTGTCATATGAACTAATCCAGCATCTCTACATTTTTTTAAATGTTCTAAAGCTTGCTTTTTAGAAACCAATTTTCCTAATTGTGGATTGATATCTAAAACCGCATCTCCAAGAAAAAGGCACCCTAAATCGATGGGATAATCTTGACATTTCATACTGGATCTACAAATACAAAAGTTCATGATCCAATGGTGTTTAGCTTTTTCAATAAAATATTCCAAGACTTGAGATGGCAAAACGTATTCATGAAATTCTCCTAAGGGTCTGTTAACCTCAATAACTTTATCTTGAGGTAGATAAATTATATCATCACCCTTAAAAAGGAGAAGATCAAATAAAGTGCCCAAAATAGGTAAATTTGTCAATTTGGCAATGAATTTAATATTTGGAAAGGATTTTTTAATTAATTTTACAAACCATAAAGGACGAGCCATATAATTTAATCCACTTTAAATTTCTAAAATCTAAACTATTTAAATTTTATATTTTAACATATAAATAATTTTACTCCTTCTCTCTCAAATCCTCTGATGGATATTGGCATTTACTAATTGAATTGAAATCCCTTAACTTATGCATATTTCTTTATTATTATTTATAACGCAATAAATAATTTCATCTACTACCTTTTTTTCCGTATTATTTTTACTATAATAAATCCTACAAAACCAGCAGTAAAAAATAATAATGTTCGAAAGGGAAATACCCCATCATTTCTATAAATATAAATATCAACCGCTATAGATATAAAAGTACCTAATATTAATCCACATAAACCTATAATAAGTAATTCTATTTCCAAGGGTCTCTTATTCCCCCTTTTTATAGTATGGTAATACTTCCTTGGTGTTATTAAAATAAAAAATCCTCCAATAGCAAATAATAACCATCCAATAATAGAATATAAAGCAGATATAATTATCTCAATTACAAAACACATTATGAAATAAAAAATAATTGAAAAGGTTCCAATAAAAAAAAGAACTACACCACTGAGAAGGATTACATTTATAGTTTTTGATGAAATTGACATACTAAATAATATAACCTTCAATTGAATATTTATATATTTTGAATTAAAATATGGAAAATTATTTAGTGCGTTATAAATAATTCAATAAAGAAAATGAAATGAATAAATTTTATACTTATAAATAACATTAATGTTAAATTAAGATTAAGGTATATTCCTAGTTTTGAAATTGATTTTTTATGAAAGTGAATTTAGAATTATTAAAAGAATTAGAACGTACAATTGATACGGTTAACCCCGAAGGAGGGAAAGTCCCTATCAAAATTCTAGGTTATGGAGAAATAAGTTTGGTTTTTGAATTGTCAGATGATCCTCAACGTTTAGCTTATAAAAGAATCCCTATTTTTGATAATGAAAATCAGGTAAAAAGACATATATGGGCGTTTAATGAATATAATAGAATTTTAATGGAAGAAATTGGGTTAAACCTACCTCATTTTGATACTGCTTGGTTTAAAGATGAAAACGAAAAAATTCAGTTTTATTGTGTTCAGGAGAAAATTAATCCTGATTCAGTAGGTAATAAAATAATTCATAAGGTTAGCAGCAAAGAAGTAGAAACATTGGTTCTCCTTGCTATGAAAGAGATGTATAAAGTTTGGAATTATAGTCGAAAGAATAAAATCATCGATTTAGGACTTGATGGGCAAATTTCTAATTTTGCATTAATTGATTATGATTCAAATAAGCCAAAAGTTAACGATGATTCCAAACTATATTATTTAGATACAAGTACTCCGATGTTTCGCATGAATGGGAAAGAAGCTATGGAGGCAGAACTTTTTCTAAAGAGTGCCCCTTCATTTTTAAGATGGCTTTTAAAAGCTCTTTTTTTAGAAGAAACAATAGCCCGATATTACGATTGGAGAAAAGTCACAATTGATTTAGTAGCGAATTTTTTTAAAGAGCAAAAGTCTGAGTTAATTCCTAACTTAATTCGACTCGTTAATAAATTTTTTAAAGAAGAAGCGAATGAATTTGAGATTGACCCAATAACTTTAACAGAAGTTCAAAAATATTATAAAAGCGATGCAAATATGTGGGTAATTTTTCAAAATGTTAGAAAATTTGATAGATATCTAAAAACTAAAGTATTTCGCAAAAAATATGATTTCTACCTTCCAGGGAAAATTGAAAGGTAATATAAGGGAATATTTTATTTTTTCTTCTTTTCTTGAGCAGAAATCCATTTTTCTCTATAAAATGCGGAACAGAAAACGTGCATGGTCTTAGGCTCGATTGGGTCAAACTCTTGTAATTTGGCCCTGCCAATTATTTCTTTTTTGCATTGTTGACATTTTACTTTAGCCATTTTCTACCACTACTATAGTTTTTAATTATAAATTAAATTTAATTTTAATAAATATTAAGAATAACAAAAATACAAATATTCTCAAATAATCAAATAATTCAAATAGTCAATAATACGGGATATGCATATGACTTATAGACCAAAAATATATTTCACCTCCAATGTCTTTTCAGATAAGGAGATTGGCTCAAATGAAAAAATCTCTGAAAATCTACGTAAAAAAATTATAAATTTATGGCAACAATTAGATAAGATTTCAGAAGTAAATATTTTTAACGGTAGATTTCCATCAGAGGCTCAAATTAAAAAAGAAGTTGAGAATTTTAATCCAGATATTCTTGGATGCCATTTAAGTCACATCATATCTTCAGACGTTTTAAAAAATTCTAATATTTTTGTTGTTTCCACATCAACAGCAGGATACAATCATATCCAAAGAGTTGAAGAAGATGATATTTTGATTACCCATACTCCGGGTGTTCTTCATGAGACGGTAGCAGATTATACTGTTGCTCTAATTATGGCTAATTTAAGGAATTTACTTGATCTTCATAATTATGTATGGAATGAAAAATGGACTCCCAATGATAAATGGGATTTAGATCAATCTCTTTCTTCCATAATTACAGACAAAACACTCGGTATAATAGGATTGGGTGAAATCGGAAAGGGTGTAGTAAAAAGATTATCTCCCTGGGGTGTTAAAATCCTTTATTATGATATTAGACAAATGAAAGACTTTGAGAAAGACTATCCATTAATCGAATTTAGAGAAAATATTGAGGATATTTTTAGGAAATCAGATATCATTAGTATACATGTGCCTTTAAATGGCCATACTGAAAATTTAGTAGATAAAAACTTACTAAAGTTAATGAAAAAGGATTCTTTACTTATAAATACAGCGCGGGGGGGTGTTTTGGATTTAGAAAATCTAGTAAATATGTTAGAAAATAAAGAAATTCAAATAAATATCGCTTTTGATGTTTTTCCCATAGAACCTATCGATTCTAAAACTCTTGCAAGATTGAAAAAGATAAAAATTGCTCAACCAAATATAAGAATGATTTTAATTCCACATAATGCCTCATCTGACGCAAATACACGAGCTAAAATGAATATACTTTTTTTAAAAGATATAATTAAAATTATAAAATCTTCTTCTATAGAAGATTTAAAAGAAATTCATATTATCCATGAACATAAAAACCAATTAACAGAAAAAAAATGGAGAATTTATAAGTATTGGGGAAAAAAATGTTAAGATCATTTATAGCTATTGAATTAAAAGATAAAGAAACTATTGAGAAAATTAACACATTTTCTCAAAGATTAAAGCAAAATCAACCTAAGATTAAGATTGTAGAACCAGAAAATCTTCATATTACGATGAAGTTTTTAGGAAATATACCTGAACCTTTAGCACCAAAAATTTATGCGATATTGCAAAAAGAAATTAATGAAAAACTGTTTCAGGGGAAAACTTTAAAATATCATTTGAAAGGTGTTGGTCAATTTAATAGGTTTTCAGTTCTATGGATAAAACTTATAGGTAATATTCAATTCTTACAGAATATTAAAGATTCTACTGAAGATTTCCTATTTGATAAATTAAAAATAGAACGCGATAAAAGAACTAAATTCAAACCTCATTTAACTATTGGAAGACTTAAAAAAGGTAAAATAAATTATAAAACATTTGACACACTTAAGAATTTAATTAATGAAAATAGAGATTTGGAGTTTGGAGATTTTAATATTAATCAAGTGAAACTGAAAAAATCTCAATTAACACCAAAGGGACCAATCTATTCTGATTTGGTATATTAAATGCAGAAAAAAAACCCTATTAAAGCAATTGTCTGGGATTTAGATGGTACACTCATTCATTTTAAAATTGACTATCTAAGAGCGCGGAAAATAGCTATAGAAATCTTAAAAAAATTTGGAGTTCCTAAACCTCTTCTTACAGTAAGAATTTCTATTTTAGAAAATATGAAATTTGCTAAAGAATTTTTTGAAAAAGAAGGTTTCTCTAAGGATAGAATAAATGAAATAATAGAAGAAGTAGATAATGAGATTAATAAAATAGAATATGAAGCTGCAATAAATGCTACAATGATTAATGGAATAGATCAAGTATTAGAATTTGCCAAAAATAAAGATCTAAAACAAGCTATTTTTACTTTTAATACAAAAAAAAATGCGGAAATTTCTCTCAAAAATGTGAATTTATTACGTTATTTCAACATAATTCTAGGAAGAGATAATGTAACGAATCTAAAACCTCATCCGGATCATTTAACTCATATCTGTAAACTGTTAAATGTAAAACCAGATGAAATTTTAGTAATTGGAGATAATCTCCGAGACATTGAAGCAGCTATCAATGTAGGGGCTCAATCTATAGCTACACACACAAAATTAGCAAAAGTTGAAACACTTCAAATGGCAGATACAATAATTAAAGAAAATGAAATACCACTAAAATTAATTGAAGAAATTGAGAAACTTTTATAAATTAAAAAAAAAATTAATAAAATAATCAATAAATCTATTATTATATAATTACATACAAGGGTTTAAAATAAAATAATGAAAGTAGAATTTCTTTTGGATGTTCTCAAACCTCATCAACCCAATTCATATATTGTGGCTAAAGAATTAATGAAAGTTACTGGAGTATTAAGAGTTAGTGTTAAAGTAGATGAATTAGATCAAAAAACAGCTTCTTTACATATTCACATTGAGGGGAATAATCTCTCTCTTGAGGACGTAACTGAAACACTTGGAATGAATAATTGCGCTTTGCACAGTGTAGACGAGGTTATTTGTGAAGAAAGAGATTAATTAAATCTTTTTTCCATATTTTTTTTTTTATTGGGTTAACCAAAAAAATAAAAACTAGTTCTACTCATTTTAAACTAAATAAGATATATTTTTTTGAGATGCAAGATCCAAGTATAATTAAAATCATTCAAGAGAAAGGAGAAATCAATGATGAATTAGATTTTGCTTTAATGAATTATTTACTTCAAAATCGAGGGCCTGGTTTTACTGCTTGTCAACCCTCTTTAGTGGAACTTGAAGGAGGTAAGAAAGCGATTAAAATGAATATAGATCATACTTTTGTTGATAAGGATAACCAACTAAAGGGGTTAGGTATTGTTGGCAAGATCTATGTCGACTTAGATTCTCTTCAAGTGATATATTGTACTCCTATTGAAGATCTGGAAAGTAATATTAAAGTATTAAAATCCGCTGGAATTGAACCTCAACCTAGACCGAAGGGAAAATATTAATTTTCACTTGTTTCTTGACTTGATAAAAGCAGAAACATATATTATTTTAGAAAAAAAATATAAAATTCACTTCATTTTTAACATTACTGAATTATAATGTCGAGCAAAGAGAGTAAAATCAAACATTTAATCCATGATTATTTGTTAGATGAAGGATTATTACGAGAAAAGATAACAGATCCTAAAGTAGAGTTTGGGTTTCGATTTATTTTCCCTCCTGGAAAAGATCCATTAGGACGACAAGTTGGTAGAAATATGGTAGTTTTTCGACCTAAAAATAAAAATTTAATTATTATGAGTTTAGGCATTCAAATCTCAGATCCACATATAAAAGCTTTAGATTCTTTAGAAAAAAATAAAAAAATGAATTTTTTCATGGATTTAAGAAAATCCTTTCTTTTAAGAGATGTTTTTTTTCGAATAGATATAAAAAATCACAGGTTTGAAATAATAGATCAATATTTTCTTGATAGCAATGAAAAATTTTCTAAGAATTCTTTTTTCAAAACCGTTCGAAAGGTTTTTAATTGCGCCGCTTACAGTAACATTATATTATCAGAATATTGTGCTGGTAAAATAAAACCAGAAGACTTTTTGAAATCTAAAGAATTCGATTCCGACTCTAACTTTTCTCTCTATTCATAATTTCAATTTTAAATCTAGTGGTGAAAAGAATTTTTAAAAAATGGCTACAAGCACTTGGAAAAATAGAATATGTTCAAGGAAAAGCAAGACCAAATGTGGATTGCATTCTTTGTGCTGTGAGGGATAATGATGATAGAGTTACATCCCTAAAAATTTATGAAGATGACATTTGTTTTGTAGTTCTTAACCTTTATCCGTATAACCCTGCCCATCTAATGGTTGCTACCTCACAACATAAAACAAGAATCCTCGATCTTGCCAGATCTGAGATTCTCCATATATTTCGCACGATTCAAGGATTACAATTATTAATAAATGATTTATACAATCCTAAAGGGTATAACATAGGTATAAATCAAGGGAGAGATGCGGGAGGTAGTATTGAGCATTTACATTTTCACATAGTACCAAGATACGGTTCGGAACTTGGATTCATAGATATAGTGGGCGAAACACGTGTATTACCCGAAGGATTAGATGCTGTTAAAAAGAAGTTAGAAAGGAATATTAGTAAATATCTAACTAAAGAATTTTTTGAGAATTATTAACATTAAACAAAATAAAAAGGAAAAAAAATTTCTTAATTATATAAATCTGAAGCGTTTATCTTGTAGCATCTCGAATATCGGCTGCCGTTACTCGTTTACGTTTATCAGCTTTACAAACTTTAATAGCATCTTTAGTTGCTGCTGCTGCGCTCTTTTCAAGGAAGTCAATTAACTTATCTAAAGCTTCTGCTGCTACGAGATCTGCTCCCTCTTTTTTCATTAAACGTCTTATTGGAGCCTTAGCAATATATCCTTCAGATTTCTTAGCAGGTGCTTTCTTTTTAGCCATATTTATTCCTCCACTATTTATTTAGTTTATTTTAGTTTATTTTTTAGATGTTAATTATGTATAACTACACATTTCTATTATATAAATGTTATGATTGGAATCAATATTATTATGAAAGAGCAATAAGAGATCATATTGAATCGAAAATGAGATCGTTTTATTAATTTGATATTAATTTTTCCGACTAAAAACGAATTTTAATTTTTATTAAATAAAGCCGTGGTTTCTTTATTTTTTGAATTTTTACTATTATTAGTAATCCAATTGATCCAGTTGATAATTTATTAATCACTAATTAAATTGTGTTAAAATTTTAATGAATTGAGAATTAAAAAAATTATAAATTTGACCTCGTAAAGCCTTGAATTCTAATTTTTCTTTATTTTCACTATTGTTAAATATATCGATAAGGATTTCTATGAAAAATTAAAGTAGATCAATTTTTTTAATCTTTTATAAAGATATAAACATTTTATAAAGAAATATTAATAGTTTGGAATCATCAAAACTTAAAACATTGTAGTTTCATGATTTTTTCAAATATAAAAATTAAAATAGTAAATGTTGAATTAGAGTATTAAAAAAAAAATTATTAGATTTGATCTTTAGTTTTTAACTATTTATGTCGAACGCGAAAAAGTTAGATGAATCTGAAATTGAGGTAGCTCTTCAGACATTAGGATTTACTAAAAACGATTCTAAAGTCTTACTTACATTGTGTAAGTTCAAGATCCTAAGTCCTGCCGATATTGCTAAATATTCAGGCGTTGATCGAGCAAGAGTGTATGATTCATTAAACAGGTTAATAGAAAAAGGTTTTATTCAAAAAGAACCAATTAAAAGAGGAGCTAATTATCAAGTAATTCCGATAGAAAGAATCTTTAAGGTAATCCGTGAAGAATATAAAGCAAAGATTGAGGATACTTTAATATTAGAAAAAATAATTAGCGAATTGAAAATCGACAAAGAAGAATCAGAACCAAGAGTTTGGTCAATAAATTCTCGTTCGAAAATTCGGAAAAAAGTTAAAGAATTAATAAGTTCTGCTAATGAAAGAGTTTTCTTTATTATCACACCTGATTTGCTTATGCAAGAATTAGGAGGATATGATTGGGTACTAAAAGAACTTTGGAACAAGAAATTCTCTTCCGACATTCAAATTGTAATTGCTTTAAAATATAATGAACTTTTAAAAGAAGAAATTAAAAAATTACTGAAGATTTCAATAAATATTCATTCAATTGAAGGAGATAACGTTATACCTTTTGGATTATTAATAACAGATAATGAATTTTTACTTACAACATTAGATAGTGTTAGAGAGGCACCTGAATATACTTCAGGATTATGGCTAGAAAATGGTACCCCAAAACAAATTGTAGGATATGAACATTTGTTTAAACATTTTATTACAAGCGAATGTAAAATTATACAATTAACGCCCATTAAAAATTAAATTTTTTAATTTAATTAAAAATAAATAATTAATAAAATATATAATTTAAAGTCAAAAACATAATTATTTAACATTTTCAAGTAAATAGGGGAAAAGCATTATGTCTTATCGTGGAAAGGTTATATTACTCGGAGACGCCGGTGTTGGTAAAACTAGTCTATTAGCTCAATATGTTGATGGTCAATTTAGTGAAGAATATCATCAAACCATAGGAGCTAATTTTCTAATAAAAGAAATTGATTTGACTAAGATTTTAGATCAATTGGATATAAAAAACCCAAAATTAAAGAAAGATATTAAAGATAAAGGTTTTAAGCTTTACTTTTGGGATATTGGAGGGCAAACAGATAAACTTTGGGCTAATGAATATTATTTTGTTCAAGCAGTTGGAGCGATGGTTATTTTTTCCTTAGAAAAAGTTACTTCCTTTGAACAAATTGATTTTTGGATCGAAAAACTAAAAGAATTAAGTGGAGATGTGCCATACATTATAGTGGGAAATAAAACAGATTTAGAAAGAAAAGTTAATAAAGAAGTGATTGAAAATAAATTAAAAAGTCTTGGAGTAAAATATTTTGAGACCTCCGCAAAATTAAATAAGAATGTAGATGAAGCCTTCGAGAGTTTATCAGTTCAGATTTTAAACACTTTTAAATAAAATCTAAATAATCTTAAATTTTAAAACTCATTTTTGACAATAATACCTACACTATATTTTGGTTTCGAGGTTAAATAAACATATATTATGAGTATTTTACTAATTCCTGTTGCCCCCCTCACAAGAACAAAAAGTCGATTGAAAGATTGTTTTTCCAATAAACAGCTTAAAGAATTGACAATTGCTATGTTCAAAGATCTTGGAAAGACGTTAACAGATGTAACTTGTTTCGATCAAAAGATAGTATATTGCAATACTCCTGAGATATTAGAACTTGCTAAAGATTATGATTTAATTGGGATCAAAGAGGAATTAACATCCCCCCCTAAATCATTTGATGAAGTTATAGAAGATATTAACAATATAGCTATTAAAAAGTTTGATGCGAAGCAAACGGTGTTTTCATTTTTGGATTTGATATTAGTGTCATCAAAAAATTTCTATGAAATTAATCAATTAATCCGAGAGAATCAATTAGTTATTTGTCCTGCAATCCATTCTGCTGGTATTTCTATTTTTGGACGGAAACCTCCTGATATCATTTCATCTTATTTTTCAGATCCAAAAATACCTTCTTTAGTTGCCTTGCTTAGTAATGCTTCTAAGAAAGGGATAGATAAAATAGCTCTTTATGATTCCTTTAGAGCGGGATTCGATATAGATATTAAGCAAGATTTAGTTTTAGGATATGAGTACTTAAAAGTCTTTAATTTAATGGATACTGATGTTTTTAGATTCTTACAAAATAATTTAAAATTAACTCTCAAAAAAATTGACGCCAATAATAATCGAAGCTTTAAAATTACAAGAAGAAAGTAATATTTTAGAAAGAAAATGTTATATTTATTTTTACTTTCTCATTTAAGATTTCTTCGACTGAATTTTGGAATTCTTCTCTTTCGGTTTTAAGAGCGTTAAGGTATCTAATATAATCTTTATTTTTTCGATTAAAATCTACCTCGACACGCTCGAGTTTTATAGTATTCGAAGAAATTTGATTCTTTACCTCTTCTAATTTCTGAGCTAATCCTGCATCCTCAATCTTTTTTTCTATTTCATTAATATTATCTCTTATTTGCAAGTATTCTTCAATATTTGCCTGTAGTTTCTTTTCATCAAAAATTGCATTTATTTGGTCAATAGTTTTTTCTTTCGTTTCAGTTTTAAGATTTAATTTATTTTCTTCTAACGTATGACGTAATTGGACCATAAGAGCTGTAAATTTAGGTAAATCTTTCCGTTCATTAATTAACATCTTTATTGGATTTTTGAGAAAATCCCTCATGTAATTTAGATCAATATTTGAAATGTGAATGGATTTTTTTTCTAATTCAAACTTTAATTTCTTTAAAGCTTTTTTAAATCCGATTTCATCATTAATTTTTAATTGTAATTGAAATATTTTGTCTTTTTCAACTTCTAATTCTTTAAATAGATCATTTTTTTCAATCTTTACCAATTCTGAGTTTAAATCCTCTTGCTTTCTATTCCGCTCCTCCAACTCATTTTCAAACTCATCCAAATCTACTTTTGCATGTTCAATATTTTCTTTAAGATGATAGAGCTTTGGTAGTTTCTTAAGTAAATATTCTGCATTTTTGACATCTGTATATTTTTTTCTCATGAATTCATCTAATTGTGCTTGTTTTTTCCCTAGTTTTCGAGTAATATAATTTAACTCTTTAATTTCTGCTTGTACTTCTTTATGAAACTTTGGTAAAGATTTTTTAGCAATTTCATTAATGCTAGTAAATAGCTTCTTAATTGAATTTATTACATCATTAATATTATCATAATTTAATTCTTCTTCAGGGATTTCAATCTCATTAATCTCTTTTCTAATACGATCAGAAAAGAAATTCAATGATCTTTGAGCTTTTTGGTCAATTTTATCCTTTCCAGTTTCTAAGAAGTGATCTAAACTTACTTTGATTTCAATTAAATTCTCTCTAACCTCTAAGATTAATTTCTTGGTAACTTTTTTAATTTTAAAAAATTGTGCATTTACCCGTTGTTTATAGATTTCCTCAAAATCTTCAAGATCTTTTTCAATCATTTTATCCTACTAGGTTTTATTTTATTGCTTTAATAATCTTTCTACCATTCATATATTTTTGAAGTACTTCTGGAATTGTAATTGAATGGTCTTTATTTTGATAATTTTCAAGAATGCAACAAATTGTACGTTCAGTTGCTATTGCTGTTGAATTTAAAGTATGTAATACTTCTTTCGCTTGCTGTGAACCAACTTTTCCCATCCGTATTTTTAATTTCCTTGCTTGATAATCTAAACAATTGCTACATGATATTAATTCAAGATATGTCTCTGAAGCCGGGAACCATGCTTCTAAATCGTATTTTTTAGCTGCATTATCATTTATTTCTCCAGAAGCTATGTTTGCTATTCTATATGGAATTTTTAATTCTTTATACAAATCTTCAGCATTACTAATTAATTCTTCAAAATATATCCATGATTCTTCTGGTTTACTGAAAATAAATTGTTCAACTTTTTCAAATTGATGAACTCTGAATATTCCTAGGGTATCTTTTCCATGTGATCCAGCTTCTCTCCTAAAACATGATGAAATTCCAGCGTACTTCAATGGTAATTTCTCGGGGTCAATTATTTCATTGTAGTGATAAGCTGCTAATGTCTGTTCGGAAGTAGCAATCATATATAAGTCTTCATCCTGAATTTTATATAATTGTTCTTCAAAATCTGTCAATTCTGCCGCAGCTTTCATTACTTCATGCTTAATAAAAAAGGGAGTCCACATAGGGGTATAATTTTTACTTATTAATTTATCTAAAGCAAATTTCAAAAGAGCTAAATTAAGAAGTACTAAATCTCCTTTTAAGTAATAAAACCTTGATCCAACTATTTCTGAAGCCTTTTTTGTATCTACTCCACCAATTTTAGAGATTAAATCAACATGAGAAAGTGGTTTAAAATTAAATTTTGGTAAACTCCCAATAGTTCTTAAAATTTCATTTTTTTCTTCAGTTTCGCCTATGGGAACAGATTCATGTAATATATTTCCAATCATATATCGAAATTTTTCTCGCTGTTCTAAATATTCAATTTTCAGTTTTTCTAATTCATCAATTTTATCTTTTATTCTTTTTGAATTAGCTATTGATTGTTCGGCTTTCTTATTATCGCCAGATTTTTTAAATTCTCCAATTTTAATTGAAATTTCATTTCTTTCTTTCCTTAAATCTTGTAATTCTTGTAAATTTCGTCTCCACTTTTTATCATATTCTAATACTCTTTCTGCAATTGAAGTATCTTTAAATCTTTTTTTCTCCGACTTAATTATTTTATCGATATTTTTTCTGAATAGTTCAATATCAAGCAAAATTTAGCTCCTTTAATTTATCTTGGAAATTGTAATATAAGATTTATAAAATATTATTTTATTAAAATGTGAAGTTGATTCAAAAATATTTTTATAAAAATTGATATTATTCATGCTGAATCCTATCAGTTATAGTGGAACGAGCTAATGCCGTTTTAATTTTCCTTTTATCATAACCCACCATATCAATAATCTTTATTATTTTAATTCTTCTTGCTTTTCCTTTTAAACCTTCTTCTGCCATAAACTCTTTTGCATAATCTTCTTTCTTTTTTTCTTCTTCCTCTGACATATTAATAAGTAATTATTTTTTCAATAAAAAATTCACGAGAAGTCCTATAAAGGATTAATTGAAAATTAAATGATTAAGGGATAAAATAAAAGAAAATAATTAATACCACTTATTGAAGTCTAATCAGAAAAAATAAATTATTTCATTAATTTCAAAACTCAATAAAATTTAGTGCAAAATTTCAAATTAACAAAAAATTGTGGTGATACTTTACAAAAAGGTGAAAAAAATGTCTGATAAACAGACCATGGATGAACCTAGAATTGGAGTTTATGTATGCGAGTGAGGAGTGAATATTAAAGCTTCTGTTGATTGTGATGCAGTTAAAGACGCAATAGAAAACTTACCAAATGTAGTCATTTCCAAAGTTAACTCGTTTACGTGTTCAGATCCAGGACAAAATACAATTAGAAATGATATTTTGGAACAAGATCTAAATAGAGTAGTAGTTGCCGCATGTACGCCTGCAATTCATGAATCTACCTATCGAGCAGTTTTAATTGAAGCGGGTTTAAGTCCCTATTATTTTCAAATGGTCAATTTACGAGAACACTGTAGTTTTGTCCACAGAGATGATAAGAAAAAAGCAACCGAGAAAGCTATAAGATTGGTTAAAGCAGGAATTAATCGTGCACGAGAATTAGAAATTATCCCTCGAAAAGAAATACCTGTAGAAAAAGCGGTTTTAGTTATCGGTGCGGGTATTGCTGGTATGAACGCTGCTTTAGACCTAGCCAATCAAGGAATTCCCGTGTATTTGGTTGAGAAAGAAGCTACAATTGGCGGAAAAATGGCACAACTAGATAGAATTTACCCTACAGATGATTGTGGAATATGAGTTCTAGCACCTATAATGGTAAATGCATCAAAACACCCAAATATAAATTTATTTACATATAGTGATGTTGTGGAATTTAGTGGTATTCCTGGGGATTACAATGTTAAGATTCGTAAAAACCCCCGTTATGTAGATGAAAGAAAATGTACGGGATGTGGATTATGTACAACAAATTGTCCTATTAAAGTTCCTAGCGAATTTGATAGGGGTATTGGTGAAAGATGTGCTATCTATATCCCCTTTCCTCAAGCGGTACCCAAATTAGCTGTTATGGATAGAAGTGTATGTATTGATTGTAAAAATTGTGAACGAATATGTCCTGCAGAAGCAATTAATTTTGAACAAGAGACAGAGTATATAGATGTAAAGGTTGGTGCGGTAATTATTGCTACAGGGTGGGATGAATATCCAATATGGGAGACCAATGAATATAATTATGGATATTATCCTGATGTAATTACACAAATAGAGTTAGAGCGAATATTAAGTCCTATAGGACCTACTGGAGGGCACGTTTATCGAGTTTCCAACGGAGAAACACCAAAAACTGTTGTAATGATTCAATGTGTCGGATCTAGAGATATAAATGCCAATCCTTATTGCTCTTTTGTTTGCTGTAGCGTAGCGCTTAAAAATGCTCAATTATTAAGGCAAGAATATCCAGAAATGGATGTTATTATATTCTATATCGATATTCGAACAACAGATAAGGGCAATGAAGAATACTATAGAAAAATAAGAGAATCGGGTATTCGAATGATTAGAGGAAAAGTGGGTGAAATTATAGAAGACAATAAAACAAATAAGTTAAAAGTTAGAGCATACTCATCTTTAACTGGAGAAATTGTAAAAATAGATGCTGATTTAGTTGTTTTATCAACAGGAATGATTCCTTCAAAAGGAACTGAAGAAATGATAGATGTAATGGGATTAAGCAAAGGTCCAGGAGGTTTCCTCTCTGAAATTCATGGATGTTTATACCCACAAGAAACAAAAGATATGGGAATATACATTGCTGGATGTGCTGCAGGTCCAAAAAATATTCCTTATTCAGTATCTTCTGCTTTGGCGGCTGCGAGTAAAGTATCAACTCTTTTATCTCATGATACTATTAAACAAGAATTAATTATTGCTGAAGTAGATGGGAATCTTTGTATGGGATGCCATAGATGCGAAAAGCTCTGCTCTTATGAAGCGATAAAGGTAAATGAGAATGAAATTGCCGAAGTAGATGATTTAAAATGTAAAGGATGTGGCGTATGCATATCATCTTGTCCGGCAAGAGCTATTGACTTAAAATATTACCGTGATAGACAGTTTACTCAAGAAATTAAAGGTATCGGATGCAGTGAAGTAGAATTAATAGAACTATCACCCAAAAGTATTGAAGAATCGACAGATTAGAGGTAAAAAATAATGTCCAATAAAAAAAATGATATTTCAAGGAGAATTATAGCCTTTGGCTGTGATAAGTGAGGTTATTCGGTAGCAGATTTAACAGGAGTTACAAGAAAATCATATTCAACAGACTTTCATCTCATTCGAGTGAGATGCACTGGGCGAATAGGACTTCATTTAATTATGGAAGCTTTTTTAAACGGTGCTGATGGTGTTGCAATAATTTCTTGAAAAGAAGGAGAATGTGAATTTGGGAATGGTAATATTAATACATACGAACATGTTCTCACTTTAAAGAAATTGTTAAAACATGAAGGTATTTCTGAGGAAAGAATTCAGCAATATTTCTGTTCAGCAGCAGAAGTTGAAAAGTTTATAAAATCAGTTGAAGATATTTCATCCAGAATTCATGCCCTCCCTCCCTTACCAAAATATAATCCGAAATAGAATGATCTTTTCAAAAAAATTTTAGTTGAAGAGAAACTAACCCGAGGCCCGGGTTTTCGGAAAAATTTGAATTTAAAAAGTATTAAGTATAATTATGAGTCTTGAAAAAAATCTTTCATGGGAATATTTAAAAAATCTAGCAGATGCCTTAGATTCATATAGAATTCGAGCGCTAATTGATGCTAAGCGTGACATTTTAGAAGCTGGAATCTATAGTGAATCACAGTATGATAGTATCCTTTATAAAATGTTAGATGAAGAGAAATTAAAATACACTTTATTTAATTTTTTAAAAAATAATTCTGAAAATAATCTAAAAACCTTAAATCAATTTTCTGAAATAAGCTCCATTGATTTAAATAAAACATTGAGCTTATTGGAACTTCTTAAAAATGAAAAACTTATAATTGCAGAAGAGATATATGATAAACTTGAAGGAGATGAAAATAATCCCGAAAAACTCATCTTTAAAGACTTTTCAATCAAAGTTTATGAAGGAGAAATTTCAAAACTCAAAACTATTTATGAACCTGTAAAGGTCATATTTGAATCTAAAAATTGTTCAGGTTGTGGACTGTGTGCGGGAATCTGCCCCGTAAATTGTCTTCGAATTTATAATGGTTTTGGCAAAATTGATGAAGATAAGTGTATTCGATGCGGATTATGCTATTTTGTTTGTCCTAGATCTTATTTACCTGTTAAAGTTTTAAATATGGTACAAGAGAATGCCTCTGAAATTAAAGATTCTACTAAAATTGGATATTATATTGAAGCATATTCAGCGAGAACTAAAATAAAAGAGATTTCTGAGATATGTCAAGATGGAGGTATTTCAAGCACTTGTATACACTATCTTTTGGAAAAAAACAAAATAGATTTGGCTATTGGAGCTAAAATGAGCAATACTTTATGGCGACCTGAACCTTTTTTAATTAAAAACAAGGAAGATATCCTCCTCTCAGCAGGTACTAAATACGTGAACAATCCTAACTTACAATTATTAAATGAAAACGAGCTTACTGGAAAAAAAATCGCGGTTGTAGGTGTACCATGCCAAATGCAGGCTCTTCTGAAATCAAAGATATATGATATCGGATTTTCCTCATTAAATAATATAGAATATCGAATTGGTATCTTTTGTATGGAATCTTTTTCGTATGAATCTCTTTTAAATATTTGTAAGAAACTAGATATTGACATTAACAATGCGAAAAAGATGGACATCAATAAAGGGAAATTCTTTGTTTATACCAAAAAAGGAGACGAACTAAATATCCCAATTAAAGAAATTTCGCACTTAGCTCGAGAAGACTGTGAAATTTGTTATGATTTAACTTCTGAGTCAGCAGATATATCAATTGGATCTATAGGATCTCCTTCAGGATGGAACACAGTGCTTATTAGGACTGAAAAAGGAAAAGAATTATATAATGAGTTAATTAAAAGCAAACTAATTGAGTCTAAACCAATTGGAGATGTAAAACCCGGTTTACCTCTATTAGAAAAAATTGCTAATTCCAAAAAAACTAAGAGTAAGAAACATATAAATTCAAAATTAGAAGAAAATAAGAGAGTTCCAAATTATTAGACTTTTAAGTTTTAAGAAATTTATGAATCCTCTAACTTATTCTTAAGTAAAACCAAAAATTTAATATTAAATTCTGTATTTACTAACATTAAATCAAAATAGAATACATTAAATTAATTGAATGAGTTCGTATGAGTTCTTTATCCGCTATTCGCCCAAAAAATTTCCGTGAAAAGCTGTTTTTTCGTAAACTAAGAACACAAGTAGATGGAAATGCTAAAGTTGAACATGGTTTAACACAAATTAGAGGCATAGGTAGAAGATTCGCCCAAGCTATTATTAGAGTGGCAAAAATAGATCCAAATCTAAGGATAGGAGCAGTTGCTGAAAAAGATCTAAACAAAATTGAAGAAATAATCTTAAATCCAATTGAAAATGGTATTCCAAATTGGATGGTAAACAGACCAAAAGATTTACGTACTGGTGAGGATCTTCATGTTATTGGAAATAAGCTGGAGATAACTGTCAGAAGAGACGTCGATAGAATGAAAAAAATCAAAAGTTATAAAGGGGTCCGACATCACTTAAAATTAAAAGTCCGTGGTCAACGAACAAAAAGTACCGGCCGTCATGGTTTAGTTGTGGGTGTCATGAGAAGAAGAAAACGGGACCAAACGTAAAAAGAAATTAAGGTGAGAATATGGGAGATCCAAGACGTTTAAAGAAAAAATTTAAAAAACCAAAACATCCATTTCAAAAAGAACGAATAATGGAAGAACTCGAGTTCCTCGGTAAATATGGGCTAAGAAATAAGCGAGAATACTGGAAAATGCGTACTATTTTAGGGAATTGGCGTCATATTGCTCGACAATCTAGAGCGTTATCTAAAGAACGTGCTGTGGAAGCTCAGCAGACTTTAATTCAGAAATTAAATCGACTAGGTATTATTGGCTCAGAAGCAGAGTTTGAAGATGTTCTTCTTCTTACAACAGAAGATATTTTAAAAAGAAGACTCCAAACCTTTGTCTATGAAAAAGGACTTGCAAGTACCATTTATCAAGCAAGACAATATATTACTCACGGACACATTCAAGTAAAGGGAAAAAAAATAAATGCTCCTTCCTATATTGTTAAAAGGGAGGAAGAAGATCTTATCAGTTTTGCTCCGAAAAGTCCTTTATCGGCAATTAAAGAAAAAAGTTAAGTAGGGTTAAATAATGAGTAAAAAAGAAGAAACTAAATGGGCAATCGTTCATATATTCAGTTCTTACAATAACACGATTGTTACAGCCACAGATCTTAGCGGAGCGGAAACATTCGCAAAATGCTCCGGTGGTATGGTAGTTAAAGCAGATCGAGATGAGTCTAATCCTTACGCAGGAATGCAGGCAGGATTCCGAGTAGCGAATGATCTTCGGGATAAAGGAATTAGAGGAATACACATTAAAGTGAGAGCACCAGGAGGAAACAAATCTCAGACTCCTGGACCAGGAGCACAAGCTTGTATACGTGCTTTAGCTCGAACAGGGTTACAAGTAGGAAGAATTGAAGAAGTAACTCCCAAATCGCATGACCATTGCCGTAGAAAGGGAGGCCATAGAGGTCGTAGGGTATAATTAAGTAGATTTTCTTAGCAGCCGGGTCAAAATAAATTATTCAGTTCACTTTTTCTACATCTATACTAAAAAATTCTTAAGATGTTTTTGAAGATAAAAGAGATATGGACTTTAATTAAAATTTCAGATTTTTCTCTAATTAGATTAAATATTTATAATGAATTTTCAAGATTCAATTTCCTTTGACATCGCAAAAAAATATATTAGTGAAATGTTTTTAAATACTTAAAGAGATATTTTAAGAGATAATTAAAATAAACCATTCAAGTAATCTTTCATGAGCGAAGAAGAAAAGTTCAATTCAATAATACAAGAAATTAAAGATATTTATTTATACTTGACAAAGGGAGAACCAACTCCGGATGATGAGATTACAGCTCGAGAGAAATTAATTAACCAGATTCAAACTTTAAAATCTGTAAAAACATTTAATGTAGAAGCGAATCTAGCTTTATTTGAAGAAACATTAAATAAATTAGATAACTGGGATACTTTGGAACTTTGGTTTTTAGAATCTGAGTTGCCTGAAAATATTGAAAAAATTATCAAAATTACTGATGAACTTCCTGAATTTGCGCCTGAAGAAGATATAAAAGAGTCTCCAACCGCTCGCTTACATGAAGATTTAGAGACCGCTAGTTTTGATATAGATCAGATTGTAGATAAAGTTTCTGAACAATTTAAAGGAGAAATAGATGATCTAAAACAAAAAATAGATGTCTTAAAGATAGAGTTAGAGAAAAAAGATGAAACAATTCATCAAGTTTCTCATAACAAAGTTATAAAAAAAATTACTCCTAAAAAAGATGTGAAATTACCTCCACCAAAAATTAAGCTTCCTGTTATCAAAAAACCTGATCACCCTCCTCAACTTAAAGCTCCAAGAAAATCTGAAGCAGAAAAACCTAAAAAAGCAATTGGAATTAAATCGATTGAGCAAGTTCAATCAAAAATTGAACAAGAATTAGAAAGACAACAAAATAATTCTATTTTTGAGCAAAAACCCGAGATTAAAGAGGATCTTATTCAAAAAATACAAGAAGAAAAAATTATTTCAGAAATTTCGAAAGACCCAGAATCGATTTTAGATATTCTTGAAGAATCTGAGATACCTTTAGAACCACGAGAACCACCAAATTTTACTATAATGCCTGAAAAACCTAAGAAAAGATCACTAGTACCTGAAATTATAGAAGTTGAAACCTCAGAAAAAGAAAAGAAAATACCATTTACCATCAAAGAAACCAAAAATGTTGAAGAACCGAAAATTATTGAAAGGCCTGCTATTACAACAAAACCTAAAATTACCTCAGTAAGTATAGAAGAAATTGAAGATGAAGAAATTCACTCTACTGGAACTGAATTATTTAACGTATTTTCTTCAGTCGGAGAAAAACCATCTAAAAAACTACCGACGCTAGATGATGCTTTTAGTTCGACACCAGTAAAAGTTAAGAAAAAGAAAAAGGAAGAAAAAAGTGATACAATACCTTTTGTTGGATTTAAAGCTTCTGATTCTAAAATTAGTAGCTACACTGAACCTGAGCCAGATATTGAAGAAGAACTGCCTTCTGATAAAGATTCCTTATATCAAGAATTAATTGCTCTTGAGGGCAAACGTTATTCTCTAGAAAAAACTTTTAAAGAATTAGAAAAAACTTATAGCACAGGTTCTATTGATGATTCTAAATACAAAAAGCAGGGTGAAGAACTAAGAGGAAGACTAAATGGTATAACATCGAAAATTAACAAAATAAGACGTGTTATCTCAAGTTTATAATTTTAAACTATCTTTAATTATTCTTTATCCTGAAAGTAGGCGGCATTGTAAGTTTATGATGCGCTGATTTCATCATTTCCTTTACTTTCTTTACATTATCTTGGTTTAAATCATTTAAATCTAAATCATTATCAATCCTAAAGATAATTTCATCTAAAACATTATATGTTAAACCAATTTCATCTTCATCTGTTTGATCTTCCCATAATCCTGCACTCGGTGGTTTATTTATGATCTCTTTTGGGATATTGAGCTTTTTGGCGCTCTCTCTTACTTCACATTTATAAAGACCTCCTATTGGTTCAATGTCAACTCCACCATCACCATACTTAGTGAAATAACCAATAGCTATTTCCGTTCTATTACTGGTACCAGCAACCAGAAACTTTCCTAAAGATTGACCGGTAAAATAAATAGCCATCATTCTTAATCGTGGTTTTAAATTTGCTGTTGCTAGTTTGTTAGATTCAAATAAAGAGGATGAATTTTTCAAAAATTCGTTATAAGTATTTGTTAATTCTAATATGATAAACTTAATTCCTAAAATTTTGGCCAATTTATTTGCATCGTTTAAATCTTGGGGAATTGATGAACATGGTAAACCTAGACCAATGACATTTTTCTTACCAAGTGCCTTAACACATAAAGTTGTTGTGACCGCGCTATCAATACCTCCACTAATTCCCACAACAACTCCTTTAACTTTAGCGGAAATTACATATTCTTTTATCCATTCTTGAATTTCAGAAATAATCTTTTGATAATCTAGTTTTCGCATGATTTTTTCCCTTAATACTTTTATGTAATCCTCTTTTTTGCATAAACTTAAAAGATAAGATCATAATAAAATTAAATATATTAACTTAACTTTATCTAATAGAAGTAATTTTATTTTAAAAGTCTTGATTAAGAATGAGTGAGGAATTTAAAGCAATTGTAGATTCTTCTTTCGATAATGGAACACCATTATGGCTCTATACTACTGATTACATTTATGGTATGGTACCAACTGCTGGTGATAAATGGCTAGAAGTATCTTATACTTTCGAAGATCCTGATGAGCCTTTAATGAAAGGAGAGAAGAGCCCCGATTTTGCTTACCAATTAATGATGGAAGAGATTTCAAAAGGCCTTACTTTCTATGTTCAAGATTTAAAAGTACCTTTATTAAAAGAATTTGCTGGAGGTACTGGAAAATCTGGTTCTGATTTAATAGTAACAATTATTACAGAATTAATAAACAACGCGTCAAAATATACTAGCAATACTGATTTTATAATTAAAAGTAAAGATGAGTTAGGTAAATTAAAAGAGAAAGTATAACTCCTTATTTAAATATATAAGCCACGTCGTTGTGGATGTTTTTTAGAAAATTCCTTATCAATACGCCTTCCTAATGCAGGGCCTATATTTGGATCTCGATCACTTATTAATTTCTTAAGATAATTACCATGTTCTTGAGAATATTTTTCAATACCGGTAGCAATTACATTCTGGTCTTTTTTAATAGGAACAATCATACCAAATAAACGAAACATATCGTTTGATGACATCTTTTTTCCAATTTTTTCATCAATATCTTTATCTAAGTTCCTAGCGACCGTGCCCATACTCAAGGCTGAATAGGGACTTAATTGTTTTGATTTTAACCAATAAGCATTGGGTTTTTTTGTTATAAAAGTATCCAAATTGCCATCTTTATCATTTGAACCTATGACTCTCCAATCCTTTCTGTCTCTATCATATTCTTTTTTCATTTTTTTAACTATTGAACTAATTGGAGCAACTCCGTAGTAATCCTTTTCTTCCTCTTTATCATTAGTCATAGTATCCTATTATATTAAGGTAATCTAACTATAAAAATATAAACAAAATATCGCATAAACAATAAAATATTTTAAATTGAAAATTATAGATGATATACAAAAGAATTTTGTAATTTTTGAAAGTGGAAAAACAAAAAAATTTTGAAAAATTCAAAGACTTTATTGGATTATTTGATAAATCTATAAAGACTAATGATTTTCAACAAATACGTAGCCTTTTTCCTTTAATTGATAGTTTTGAAGAACAATTTTTAAGTGGATATCACAAACGGAAGAAAGAGGGTACTTTTTATACAAATAGAAGCATATCAGATTTTATAGTTACAGAAACTTTACTGTGTTTAATTAATAAAAAATTAAATAATCACACTCAAAATATTAAAAATATACAAAGTCTAGATGAAATTCTTAAATTTGATCAAGATCTTAAACAAAAGATAATAAAAATACTATTAAATATTACAATCTGCGATCCAGCATGTGGCTCAGGTATTTTTCTCTTAAGCGCCGCTCATATTCTTTATAATACTATTCTCAAATTAAATTATCACTTACCTGACATTCAAATTAAAAAGCAAATACTAAACAATCTATTTGGATTTGATATTAATGAATATGCGATTAAATTGTGCATTTTAAAACTTCTAAGGTGGTATAATAATGAGGACAAAACAAGAATGGAAAAATTAATATCAATTCTAAAATCAAATTTAAGAATACAAAATAGCATAATCAATTCAAAATTTCCAAAATTTGATATAATAATTGGCAACCCCCCTTACGGGAATATTTTAAATCAGAAAGAAAAAGAAGTTCTTAAAAAAGAAAATGTTTTTTATAAGGATATTTACTGTGCTTTTTTACTAAAAGCTTTAAAATGGAGTAATGAAGTCATCGGTTTCTTGGTTCCAAAAAGTTTCCTTCTAAGGCAAGGTTATATTAAATTTAGAAGTAATTTCCTTTCTAAAGCAAATATCTTTAAAATCTTTGATCTTGGCTCCAAAATGTTTAAGAGAGCAACTAATGAAGTTCAAATAATAATATATGAAAACGAAAGTAAGTATTTTAGAAAAGATTTAATCATTTATGATTATCCTAGAACTAAGATTATTACCTATCCAAATCAAGATGTAGATTCCTTAAAGATTTGTTTCAATTTAGAATGCCCCTTATTTTTAACGTCCAAAAAATTTTACGTTTATACTTTTAAGAAGAAATGTCCATATTGTGAATCAAAAACGGTCGAATTGAATCGTATAAGGATTAAACCAAACGAAGAGATATATCAATTAATTGAAAAAATAGAAAAGATTGGAGATCTAAATTATTTAAATTCTGTAGATTTTCCAAGGATGATTAGGGGAGAAGAAGAAAAGGGGTTAGAGATAGTAAAAAGAAAATTAAGAAAAGATATTAGTGGTTCTTGTTTTTTTGTAAGTGCTAGAAACGATTTTAATTATTATATCTTCAAAAAAAATAAGACTTTTAATATTGAAGAATTAGATCCAAAGATCTTGAAGGGTAATGATTATGAATACTATAAGGAACCGAAATTGTTAATTAAACATAATAATATAATTCCTGAAGCAATTTATACAGAAGAAAATATATGTTTTACATCATCAATTTATTCATTACTTCATAACGATGTTAGTGAACTTAAATACTTATGTGCCATTTTTAATTCAATCTTAATCCAGTTTTATTGTATTTATGCAATTAATAATCAGAAAGATACAACTATTAATTTAAATCAGTATATGATTAGACATTTACCTATCATTAAACCAGGTAATAATACTAAAAATAAAATTGTAGAAAAAGTAGATGTGATCAACATATTATTACAAAATGATAGCATCGATTTAGAGAAGTTTTATAGTGTGTTAAGAGAAATCGATGATATTATATTTAATATATTTTCAATAGCAGAAAATGAGGCAAATTTGATTATCTCAAAAACGAGAAATCAGATTAGACATTTTAGAACTATTTATAGATAATTAATAAGGCTACTTATTTATCTCTTTGTCTAAAATGAAAATGACAAACATTATCTCCTAAACCCATAAATTTACTCCTTTCTAATTTTATTTTTGGATTAAAATCTTCTAAAACAGCGTTATAAAAAGGAATACACATATCTTTACAAATTAAAGAGATTTTTTCTCGCCGTTCGGGATTTCTATCCATTATTGCTTTATAGGGGCACTCATTTATTTCAATTACTGCTTCAAATTCAGAGTATTGATTAATTGAATATTTCCAACCCTCAATAGACCATCGGAATGTAAGAATCTCAATTAAATCATTTAGGTTATTTTTATCAATGTTTAAATACTTCTTAATCCTTCTAAAAGTAATATTCATAAGCCTAATCCAAACTGCTTTATCAATTTTTAGAGCAGTATCCCACCCTACTTCCTTTTCCGTTTCTAGCATCCATAAACCATCCATAGTAAAGAAACTCTTTTCAAAATAAAATATTTTATCAGCGTCAGTTATCGTTCGCATTTAACAACACTATCTTCGATCTATTTTATAATTTCAGATTATACAAGTTTCTATTTATTATTTTTTAAATAATGATTATAACTTTTGTTGTGTAGAACTTCATAATTTTAAAATGAGTTACTTTTAGGAATTGCTACTGGAATGTTTGTTATGGCAATAAGCCTAGCATTATTTTAAAATATTGAATAATCGCTTAGCGTTCTTATAGAAGATATTTTCATAAAATTCTCTTGGCAAATCAAATTCTAATAATCCTTTCGTAGAATATTCATAATCATAAGGAATATTGGGAAAATCACTGCCAAATAATATACGATCTTGGTAAGATAATAAGGTATCTGGTTTAGGTCTTTTAGTAGTTCTTTCAGGAAAAATATTGTCTGGAATATAAATCATTGTCGTGTCTAAATAGAGATTCTCATACTTATCTAATAGATCTAAAAATTTCGAATATTCAAAAGCACCCATATGAGGGATAATTATTTTCATATTAGGGAATTTTTCTAAGAATTTTATGAAATTCTCGTAGCCCACATATTCATTCCTATACGGGGCAGTGCCAATATGAACACATAGCCATTTATCTCTATCTACAAGTAATTTATAGATTTCATACATTCTCTCATCGTTCAAGTAAAAATTCTGAACAAGTGGTTGGATCTTTATTCCATAAAAATTATAATCATCTAAGATCTTTCTTATATATTCCTTACGATCCTTATCTTCGGGCCAAACACAACCGAAAGGAATTGAATGTTTATACTTTTTACAAAAATCATTCACCCATTCATTAATATAATTTGCAACACCATTCCTATGAGCATAATTATATGTGGTAAAAGCTTTGACATTCTGCTTTTCTAAGAATCTAACCATTTCATCTGGGGAAAGCTTATAAATAATTGGCCAACCTTGAATTTTGAGGTCTTCATTTGGGCTTTCAAAGAACTCCCAAATCGCTTTGAAAATCTTAGGTGGAAAAAAATGAGTATGGCAATCAATATATTCGAAATCGGTATGTGAAAAAGTCATTACTAATGAAAATTAAATTATCTTTATAAAATTTTAATCCCAAGGAAAATGAAAAAGAAATGAGAAAAAAATATATTTAATTATTCTGGTTTTCTCAAAAGTGAACTGAGTTCAGTTTTAAGCAAATCGCGAATAGCTACACGGATCACTTCTGAACGATTAGGATAAAGGTTCATGTTAACAAGCTCTTCTATTCCACTTAGATACGCTTCTGGAATATGACATGTTATTAATTTCATTTTTTTTTATAAAACCCCTTTTAATATTCAAAACTTATAGTTTTTGTTATAATTTACAAACTTTGAAAAGTAAATATATGAGTATAATACTACGATAATATATCCAAAATCTAATCCTTAAAAAGTGAATTTTAACATGAAATTGAAAAAAAAAGTCTATCGTTTCTACTATAATGCAAATAAACATTATTATAAGTCGTATAGAACAGACTTAGTTTCCTAAAATGCAAATTTTAAAATGCAAATAAAAAAAAAATTAAGTAAAAAATTATTCAGATAGAATACTATTATCTTCATTCCTTTTTTCCGAAGTTTCTCTTTTTGAAGCTTCATAGCCAGAGGGATAAATTTTTGTAATATCATGAGGTTTCGTATCGTATCCATTATTTTCCATGATGTTATAGAGTTTTTTGATATTTTCTTCAGCACTTAATTCCATGACTTCTCCCGCAAGGAGTATATAGGAAAAAGCTGTTAAAAACGGAATACCGAAAAACATAACTATTGTAATAAGAAATCCAAAAATGAGATTAAAAGCATCTCCCTCTCCAAAAAACCCAGAAAAATCTACAGAACTAAGAAATGCACCAAATGTAATTAAAGCCGAAAGTCCAGCAATACCTTTAACAATAGATTGTGCCCAGATACTTATAGGTTCAATATCTCCAGGTTGGCGATATTTCTTATTTTCACGGTAATATACAATCCCTGCGTCATCAAGTAAATAATTCCCTGAAATGAAAAATGCAAATAATAGAAATGAGAATATCATTGGTAAAATACAAAACAACATATACCCCATCATGAAATTGAAGAATTCTGTGGACCCAAATACGGTGAAAGTCGTGGGGTATTTAAATAAAGTGGTTAATGCATCATATGTGTAAAATCCGACTGCTATTGAAAGAAGTAACGGCAATACTAACCTTTTGAGTTGAATGATGAGACCAATATCCTTTCTATCTCCCATATCCAATACAAGTATATCGTGTTTATAGCCTTTAGAAACTTTAAAGAATAAGTTCCTTAGTTTAATAAAAACATAAGCAAATTGTGGAGCGAAGCGATTGTAAAGAGCAGCGGTTAATGGTAGTGTACCATACCAAATAATGGTAACAAGTAAGAACGCAATTACTATGTTTGAATTATTAGAACCTGTTATTAGAGTATTATTAAAAACATTCATTAATATCAGGAAGAGTATGAATGTTAAAGTCATTAACCCAATCGCGAGAACATTTACAGCAACAGTGAGTTTATATTGCCCAACAGCTTGGCGTCTATATTGTAATCTTTTTCCTCGTAATATAATAATAATTACCCCTGCGACTAGTAATATTGCAAGAACAACGAATAGAGGGAAACCTAAAGGAAACATTGGCGATAACCATAATCCCAATGGCTTTCGAGTAGAAAGTGCTATAATACTATCATCTCCAGCAAGTGCAAAATCCTTTTTGCCGTCTCCATCGAAATCACTAATTGTAATTACCGAATCACCAGAATATCCTGTATTTATAAGAGCAAACTCTTTTCCATTAACAATGCTTATAATTTTATAGCGATTTACCTCCCCAAATCCCACAATCGGTCGATGACTTACATAATAAATTATCTCATCAACAGAATCTCCATCAAAATCTTCCTCTAAAACGAAGACATCAAAATTTCTACGCGGCCCCTCCTTATTCCATATTAATTCATGAGATGTGTTTGTCAGGGAGTATATATGTATTAATTTATATTCTTCATCTTCAACTTTATATCCCATCTTTATCAAGAAATAACAGATACCATCACCTTCAGCACTATGAATTTCCGTTATTTGAGTATCCCACGTTTCAATACCTATTGAAATGTTGTAGAGCTCTCCACCATCAAAGCCATCTAAAAGGGTTATATTTCCGTCCCAAGTTTCAATTAATATTTCTGGGATTCCGTCTAAGTTTAAGTCCTCAATGATTTCATAATCATTGATCGATTTAGAGAACGTAGTATTATAAATTTCATCTAGCATATTATCTGAGCTTAGATTATATAAAAACATAGAATCTCTATTAAGAAATAACAAATGAGATTGATCTATGTATTGAAATAATTCAAATGCAGGGAGAAATTCTTCGGAACGAATACTGCCATCAAAAACTTCATAAATACTATTTTTTTTAGTTCCGTTTATAAAATAAGTATTAATACTACAATTATACTCCGTCCAAGTATGATTACCATCAACAACCTTATAGCCTTCCCCTTCCAATAAAATAAGATCTTCTTGTGAATCAGTCAAATCATTAAAACTTATCAAATCATGAACATAAAAATTAGTGAAATTAAGTCCATCTCCAGTTAAAATAGGAATGTCAGTACCGTCACTTCCATTAATAAGTTGATTTGTGTAGAAATTCCGAAGTATATGTGGTTCGTAGTGACTATTAATGACTGTCCAATTGGCACCTACCGAAGTTCTACTTGTAAAATAATCCTTAACTCCATCTCCATCAACATCCATTATAGGAAATACCTTTTTCACTGGCCCGTCATACTCCCTTGCCCATAAAACATTTCCATTTGATCCTTCTAAACAAAAAATTCCTCCAAAATTAAGTGTATCATAATACTCTGGGCGATCAGTTCCATCAATATCGGCATAACCAATGATTTCATTAACACCATTTCCATTCAAATCTTCGGTTTCAAAAGCATACACATCTACCGGATAACTTTCCCTAAGTTCCTCCCATGCCCATCCCGCATGAAGTTCCATCTGAGTAATAAATACAATACCTAAAACACTAAATATAATAAAAGATACAGCAAGAAGTACTAAATTTATAGGTCGAGAATCTTTTTCTTTGTTTTTTTTTAACTTCATAAAAATCAAATTTTTAAGTATATTCTTATAACATGAGATTAGATTTTAAATTATAAAATCTTTAAGAAAGAAGTTGTATAAATAATTTTATTATTCAGTAAAGAATATACTAAAAAACAATTTAAATAGGAAAAAAAAAATATTATTAATTGGGGTGCTTTAGAGTTAAAATTTATAATATCACTCCCCGTGAATTTTTAATTTCTTAATTCTAAAGCGCTCCTCCTTTAATTTCTATAATTTTTATTAGTTTTCACTAATATCAATGTTTTTAGCTGGCTTCTTTTCTATAGTTATTTTCAAGAGACCATTTGCCATTTTGGAGACAAGTGTATCTGTATTTGCATCAGCAGGCAATGGAATGTCCGTATCCATATTTATAAATGTAAAACCTTTTCCAAAAAATGGAACACAACAATCTTGGGGCATTTTCTCTCCTTCTGGTTTTTCTTTCACATTTTCTCCTTCAGGAATCTTAGGCTTCTCTGCTTTAATATTTATATGCTTATTAATCAATGATACTTTAACATCTTCCTTAGTACGACCTGCTAATGGAACAGTAATCAAATAGCGATCTCCAAGATCTTCAACATTATAGGGGATATGAGATCCCATAAAACCCCCCATAAAATGCCTAGCCATTCTTTTCATTTTTGCCACATCGTGAGGTCCAAAATGGAAACAACCAGCAAACCCCCTCGGTCCATGATAGTTTTCATTATTCATGCTTTTTTCCTCCTTATTTTTTATTTTTCCATAGATTAAATTGGTGAAAGTTAAAAATTCTCATACTCTTCATCATCCACAATCGGAATTGTCTTTGTATTCTTTTCTCTTTCCATTTTTAGATCTCTTAAGATATCTTCATACTTTTTGATTTCACTGTCAATTTCCGCTATTCTTATTGAAATCCTCTCTTTACTAAATTTTAAATCATTGACAATTCTTACAACTCTATTGATATTTGTCAGAGAATAATCTTTTTGGTTGATTTCTTTATCAATAGGTGCACAATGAAAGGGGAAACACGACATAACGCCTTTAATTCCTTTTTCATGTGGTAACCAAGCATTTACAACTGTACGAATGTAATCTCCAAGAGTATTCATACTTGGCTCAAAGTTATTTTTTAAGACTTCTTTTAATCTCTCAATGCCTTGAAAAGTGATCCTATAGACCTTTTTTTGACGATTATTTTCATCAATGTATTCTTCAGTGTCAACGAATCCTTTTTTATCTAGTCTATTCAATAAAGGATAAATAGTTCCAGGAGAAGCTCTCCACATTGGTTTAAATTTTTTATTAATTTCTTGAATGATTTCATATCCAGATCTTCCTTCTTTATTTCTAATTATTGAAAGTACTAAAATATCTAAGCCTGAAAAAAGTCCACCATGATAGCCACTAAATCGTTTGCCAAAGAACATTTTTTTTAACTCCACACAATATATCAGTTTTTGATAAAACTTATGATATTAAAGAAAAGACTACTATTTAAATATATCGGAGATCGAATATCCAATGAAAAAAGAAATAAACAGGAATAAATGAATAACATTAACTTAAAATAAGAAAAAATCATTTATAATATATAAAAGCATCGTAATATATCATTTTATTCTTAGATTAGTCCCTATATTAAAGTTTCTTGATTATTCGATGTTGAAATATCCATTAAAAACTTTAATGTCTCTTTAAATAAATGTTAATGTGAATGTAAGAGATTTTTCAGGTAATATTGTAGCATTATTGAGAAAATACTAGAAGATATTATAAAATACGTGAAATGAAGCTTTCACGATCATTTATAATTACCTTGATAATTCTTTAAAGTACCATTTTGTTTTATAATAATAATGGATAAAAAAAACAAATTAAAAAATATTAAAGGAATCCTAACTGATATTGATGGGACTCTTTATTTTAAAGGAACGCCAATTCCTGAAGCAATTGATACTGTATCTAAACTTCGGGAAGCTGGCTTAAAACTACTTTTTCTTACGAATACTGATAGTAAATCTCCAAAGACAGTTCTAAACATTTTACAAGATTATGGATTTGTCATAAATGAGGATGAGATCTTTACCCCAATTATTGCATTGAAAGAATTTTTATCTAAGCATATAAATAAAAAGTCTTATTTGGTCTCAACAGATGAAGTCGCAAAAGAATTTCAAGAATTTGGACAAGTGGAAGGTTCTGAGATCCCTGATTTTGTCATTATCGGTGATTTTCATGATAACTGGGATGTTAATCGCTTAAATTTAGCCTTTAGATATGTGCTTAAGGGTGCAATGCTTCTTGGAACACAAGGCAATAAATATTATCTTGACCGTAAAGGTGAACCAGTCATAGATACGGGCTCTTTTGTACAAATGATTGCAAAAGCGGCTGATGTAATTCCAAAAATATTTGGAAAACCTTCAAAAGAATATTTTCTACAAGCCTTAGAAAAAATAGATCTCAATCCCGATGAAGTTTTAGTAATTGGTGACGATATTGAATCTGATATTCAAGGAGCAATTAATGCAGGAATTAAAGGAATTTTAGTTAAAACCGGAAAAGGACAATTTTTTGATTTAACTAAATCGAGGATTAAACCATATTTAATTATTGATTCATTTAGTTCATTAAAAGAATTAATTAAATTCAGATGATACTATCTAATATATATCATGCTAAATATAGCAATTAGGCCATATTCTACAACATTTATTAGAATAGTTTTTACATCTTTTGAATAAAATTGATTTAATTGAACTAACATATTCAAGTTTTAACTACATTATATGAAAGATAAAGAGTCCGATTTTTCTTTTTCTTTTTCTTAAAAGAGTATTGCTTTTTAACAGAAAGATTTATATACTTTATTTAGCGTATTCCTCATAAAAATTAATCTAAAAATAAATGGGATGTTTAATCCATGGCTTTAAAAGAATATTTTGTTAGAGATCTAGTGATTAACGACGAATATGGGATAATTGATTCTAAAGCAACGATTCAAGATACTGCGAAAAAGATGAAAGAATTGGGAGTACCAGACTTGGTAGTTGTTGAAGGAGAAAATCAAAAAGTTCTTGGAGTTATCGCCGACTTTGATATTGTTCAAAATGCTGTGGCAGAAGGGCGCGATGTTAAAACTGAAAAAGTTATTTCTATAATGTATAAAATAACTCCAGTGAATTTAGATACACCAGTTACTGACGCATTTACGAGAATGCGTGATTTAAACGTAAACGTGGTACCCGTAGTAGAGAATGAAACACTTGTAGGAGTGTGCTCTATCCATGACTGTTGGAGTTTCATTCCTGATCAAAATGTAGATGAAGTTGGTCTTATTCCAGTGAGAAATACTAAAGTAGCTGAATTCTGGTTTGCTAGTGTGTGTGCAATTATAGGATTCACACTAGGCATAATTTTACCTTTAGCTGGAATTTTTGGATTTTTTACCGGGAAATATAGTGATCTTATGAGTTTACTTGGCATGGGACCAATCGTAGGGGATCCAACATTGTTTTTCACTTTATTTGATGTAAGAGGTGCAGGGATTTGGATATCTTTTTTTACCTTAAATGATCCAATATGGCTTGTAATTGGTATATTTAGTATTCTTATGTTGATATCTGGAATGATCGGGTTATTTTCAATAATCTACACAAGTTTTTCTGATACTAGAAATTTAGAGACAGGTCGGATTTTAAGAACTATAGTACCCGGATTAGTTGTTTTCTTTATGGTTTTTGAATGGATCTTGTTCGGTATAGCTTTTGCAATTGAGACTCCACAACCTATTATTACTATTGATCCTGTAGGATTAACAATGTCAATTATTTCGATGATTTTATTTCTATTAGCTATTAATCGAGACTATATTTTCCGCAGCGAAGTAGGACCTGAAGCTATAACAAGTGAGGTGTCAAAATAAAAAATGCCCCGAGGTGGTGGCGGTGGATCTCGTGGTGGCGGAGGATTCCGTGGTGGTAGTTTTGGCGGAGGATTCCGTGGTGGTGGATTTCGAGGCGGTTCTGGTTCATCTAGAGGCGGATATCGTGGTGGTGGAAGACCCTTTGGTAGAACTGGTGCCACAAGAGTAACATCAAGATCTCCAAGGGGTCCTTATTCACATAGATATTATGGACCACATCGTAGATATTATAGACCTTATTGGTGGTATCATCGACCTTGGTATTATAGATGGTGGTATTCACCGTATTGGGCGGGACATTACTATAGACCTTGGTATTATAGTCCTGTCTATATGGGTGGTGGGATATTATTTTTAATTGTTCTTACATTGATAATCCTCCCAGTAGCGGGTGTTGCATTATTATTTCCATTTAATAATGCAGATGTAGATGGTTATGTTAATTATCGCTCTACAGAAACTTTATACTTCAATGAATTTTGGTTTGAACATGAATATGTTGAAGAAGGAGATATGACTTTCTCTGTTCAATCATCATCAGTTAATATCAATTTTGCTATTGATAATCGTCCATTTGAACATATACCTTTAACAACAATGCATATACCTTACAACGGACCAATTACTATACCGAGCGGTAGTACGCATGATAATGTCTGGATGTATTTAAAACCTGGATCCTCAATCGATTATGAGTTTAACTCATCTGGGTTGGTGGATTTCCAAATAATAGATATAGAAAACAGCATTTATATAAATGAGCAGAATACACCTGCAGAAAATGGGTCTTTGCTAATTACAAGCGAAAATGACTACTTTGTAGTATGGGAAAATAGGGGAGGAACAAGTATTGATGTTGATTTTAGCGTTAATTTTAATGCTACAGATGTAGTAGATTTTAGTCAGACCGATTTTCATATTAATACAACTAGCTCAATACCGCAGCAAACATTTATAGTTCCTCAAGCAGGAGAATGGTATTTCTTTATTTATTTTGAACCAATAAATGTTCCACCTCCTGATACATCAACGGTCATTACTTTTGATGTAACCTATAATACAGGTCTAACCGCTCAAGACAGGTGGATTAATATTCAATGGATCTTAATTATTATACTTGTAGTTGTTGTTATTATACTGATAGCTGCAGTGGTGGCAAGAAGAGGACAGAAAAAATTGAAACTTAAAGCACCAACAACACCAGACCAAAAAAAGGTATCACCATATAAAACCACTCCTCCCAAAACTGTTGAAAAAGAAACCAAATGTGCACGGTGCAATGCGTCAATAAAACCTGATTCTAAATTTTGTCCTAAATGTGGGGGAAAAATAGAAGGAAGACAAATCGGTGTTCCTTCAATAACTACTCCAGCTACGGCAAAAACATGTTCATTGTGTGGAAGTAAACTTACTGGGACAGAAAAATTCTGTAAATGGTGTGGTACACAGATAGAACAATAATTAATTCATTTTTAAATTTTTTTTCTTTTTTTAATAGACTTAAGAATAAGAAAGAGATTATTCCGCTTCCTTAGTAGTTTTTTCTGTTTTATTATTCTTCGAAGAACTATAACTACCCTTTATTTCATTAAGATCAACAGTTACTACTGTATGACCTAAATGCTGCTTTTCAAATCTCTTGATTTCTACCTGATTGACAGGATTACTTGGATGAATAACAAGATATGTTCTACATTTTATGCAAGCTCGGCATCGAACACTCATAATTACTATCCATATTTAATTTTTAAAAATAAATAAATACATACGTAGTTGTCCATTTATTAAGAAATTATAAAATTATTTCATATTTATGGTTTTAGATTAAAAATGTTATATGAGAACATATATTATAGAAATTAATTTTTTTTAATATTAAATTAGATTTCCATTAGGCTTGGAATTGTAGAATCAAATAGTTCTTTCATTTTCTCAATATTTAATTTAAAAATTTGAGATCTTAATCCTTTAATATTAATTTCTGGATTAACAACTATATTACCTATTTTTTTAAGTTCAATATCAAATTGTTTTGAAATTTCTAAAATGGTATCATAATCCTTAGGATCCGTTTCTATAATGAATCTTCCTACTGATTCGCTAAATAGAAATTCATCAGCCTCTAATTTTTCACCATAACTGTTTGAAAAATCTAAATCTGCCCCCAATTTGTGTTTGAAGCACATTTCAGCAATTGTAATAATAAGTCCGCCCTTACTTATATCATGATTCGCCTTCACAAGATTTCTTTTATATAACTCAAAAAGAAAATCCCACGTATCTTTAACTTTTCTCTCATCAACCCTAGGAGGTGTTCCACCCTCAAGATTATAAATAACTGAATGATATTCTGAACCTCCTAATTCTGCTTTAGTCTCACCTATAAGAAAGATATCATCTCCAGCATGCTTAAACGGAAGAGTGATGATATTTTCTTCACCTTCAATAAGCCCTACAATCATTATCGAGGGTGTTGCTTTAATTGCGATTTTTTTGATTTCATCTTCATTATAGAAAGATACATTACCCCCCACTATCGGAATTCTCAAATTTCTGCAAAAATCATTCATACCTTCAACAGCTTGAGAAAAATACCAAAATGACTCAGGTATTTCAGGATTTCCAAAATTACAGCAGTTTACCATTGCCATTGGTTTTGCTCCATTTGCTATAACATTCCCACATTCTTCAACCAAACCTCCTTTAGCCCCTTCGTATGAATCTAAAAAACAATGCTTAGAATTGACGCCAACACTCGCAGCTATAAATTTATCTGTACCAATTATTCTTAAAACTCCTGAATCTCCTTCTCCACATTTCACTACTGATCTAACTCCAACTTCATGATCATATTGTCGATAAACCCACTCCTTACTACAAATATTTTCTGAGGCGATTAATTTATAGATTATTTCATCTAATCCTAAAGATGGTTTTGGAGTTTTTTGAACTAATAATTCATCTAAATAAGATGGTCGTTTTTCTTGCCTTTTAAATATGGGTGATTCAGAAAGTGCTTTAGAAGGCATGTTTACAACAAGATTATCATCATCATATACTTTGAGAACTTTTGAATCATCTGTTCTACCAATTACAGCAAAATTTATTTCATATTTTCTAAATATATCAAGGACAATCTCTAAACCTTCTGGTTTAACAATGAAAGCCATTCGTTCTTGCGATTCTGAGAGCATAATTTCATAAGAATTCATTCCAGGTTCTCTTGTAAATACTTTTCTTAAATCTACTTTTGCTCCAGTATTGCCATCTCCTGTCAATTCACTGGTTGCGCAGGTTAATCCCCCTCCACCAAGATCTTTTAATCCCCTTACAAAACCTGTCTTTATTGCTTCTAAAGTGGCTTCTATAATCATTTTTTTAGTAAATGGATCCCCAATTTGGACAGCAGGGCGGTCTGCTTCAGACATTTCAGTTAAAGTACGAGATGCGAATGTTACTCCATGAATCCCATCTCTCCCTGTAGACCCTCCCATTAGGATAACGTAATCACCCGGGTTATAAGCTCTGCTTGGAGCATGTTTAAAATCCTCTATTGACCCTAATCCTATACATGCGACATTTACTAAACAGTTACTTTCAAAACTATCATCAAATTCAACTTCTCCACCGATAGTTGGTATTCCTGTACAATTACCATAATCAGCAATACCTTTTACAACATATTTAAATAACCATTGAGAATGCGGATTGTTTTTTAGTTTACCAAATCTCAAAGGATCTAATAATGCGATTGGTCGCACACCCATACAAAGAATATCTCTTATAATACCTCCAATCCCTGTTGCAGCTCCGTGATAAGGTTCTATTGCTGATGGATGATTATGAGATTCTATTCGAAATGCTAAAGCATATCCATCTCCGATATCGATAACTCCTGCGTCTTGTCCAGGACCCGCCAATACATAGTCATAATTTGCTTCAGCATCCTCGAATAATTTTAATTTTGGACGTGATGATTTATAAGAACAATGCTCAGACCACATGACATCAAATGCACCTAGTTCAGTAATACTTGGTTCCCTACCCAATAATTCCTTTACTCTTTCAAATTCTCCCTTTGTCATCTCTACATGTGCTTCTTCTCTATTTAAAGTTATCTTAGTCATTAGGAGATCCTCCGCTTAATAAATTCAATTATAGATTCAAAAAATAATAATCCATGAGTTGTTCTTTTTGGAGTTATAATTGCTTCTGAGGCACGTTCAGGGTGAGGCATTAATCCAATGCAATTTTGTTCTAAATTACAAATTCCTGCAATATTTGCTAATGAACCATTGGGATTTGAATCTTTAGTAAGTTCACCTTTTTCAGTAGAATATCTAAAAACAATTTGGTTATTTTCTTCTAATTCTTTCACATTATCATTAAAATACCGTCCTTCTGCATGAGCTATAGGTAAAGCAAGAACATCGCCTATATTCATTTTATTTGAAAATGCAGTTTTGTTATTTTCTACTTTTAGATTTACCCATTTACATATAAATTTGAGAGATTCATTATGTAAAAATGCACCTGGAAGGAATTGGGCTTCAGCTAAGATTTGACATCCATTACAGATACCTATTACAGGTCTCCCGTCTTTTACCATTATTTTTGCTTCATCAATTGCAGGACTATGAGCCGCAATAATTCCACTTCTTAAATAATCACCAAATGAAAAACCACCGGGTAAAATAACACCGTCATATTTAGACTCCTTAAAATAGTTATGCCAGATTAAATCAACATTGATATGCATAACATCTTTTAATACATGAATAGTGTCCAAATCACAATTAGCTCCCGGAAATTGGATTACAGCTATCTTTATACTCATAATTTCTCAAGTTTCTTTTTTTAGTTTTAAAATCCTGAAATTTTGAGTTACCGGGTTATAAATTCTCAATTTGTTTAACAAGTCTTCAACAATGTTTTTAGCTCGCTCTTCACTTTCAGTATCAAGATTAAACCTCAAGTATTGGCCACTTCTAACATTTGAGACCATATCATAACCTTTTTTTGCAAGTAGGTCTCGTTTTATGGTTTCACCTACAGGATCACGAGCTTTTTCTTTATTAGTTATAATAACTTCAATAATAAATTCTTGAAGAGCCATTTATAAAAAGGAAGTTGTATAT
>JAHQWK010000003.1 GCA_029856145.1 Promethearchaeia archaeon | reverse complement strand
CAACCACTTTAATATTATCTTTTATGTTAAAAACTTTGTTTCTATAATAATATCCGTCAACTGTAAAGAGTACTTTAGGTTTAATTTGACTGAATCTATCAATAACTGCACTTGGTTGAAGTTCAGCCCCACAAGAAGCCCAAATCGCTCCAATAGCTGTAGTCGCGAGCATTGCTATTGGTGTTTCAATTAGATTTGGAATATATGATACAACTCGATCACCAACCTTAATTCCTATTTCTTTGAGAGATTTTGCTAAACGAGCTACCGTTTTATTTAATTCCACATAAGTCATTTGTTTTGATACTTTTGTTTCACCCTGAAATATAAAAGCTAATTGATCGTCTTTATACTTCAGAAGGTTTTCAGCAAAATTTAATTTTGCTCCTGGAAACCATTTTGTACCAGGAAATACATTTAAGTCTTCTACAACTTTATCGTAAGGTTTTGAAGCAATTATTCCAGAAAATTTCCACATTGCCTCCCAGAAATCAGGGATTTTCTCTACAGACCATCTATACAGATCTTTACCTCCTTTTATTTTTTGTCTATATTTCATATTGACAAATTCAATAAAGCGAGTTGCTTCTGCGTTTTTTAACCATTTTTTAGATGGTTCCCAAAGTTTTTTTCGCTCATCACTCATATTTTTCACGACTTGATTTTAATTACATTAATTTGATATTTCGTGTAATAAAACAATACTTTAATTTGTTTTTTTTCAGATAACTATTTTTAGAATTCTTATTTTGAGATTTGAATTTATTTAAAAATCAGAAAAATCTTAATTTAAGGTTTATATTAGATTAAGAAAATTGCTTTCTATATTCTACATACTCACACACTTTTGCAAGAGCATTTACAGGTCTATCCCATAATCTAAAAAGAATAGCTCCGTTATTCCTGAGTCTTTTAGACCATGGGCTATTAAAATTCATTGGATTAACATATAATATTGGGACGGCATATTTCTGAGAATTTTTCAGTGTTGGTAGGAGTAGTTTTTGAGCTAATTTGTCTATAACCTCATCAGGTTGATGCTGAAATTCAGCATGTTTAGCAATTTTATCATATTTAAGATAATCATCCAAAACTTCTTGGAATCCCACTACACCATACTGAATTATTGCATCAATTTCTCCCGATTTCATTAATATTTCAGGTAGAGTAATATAAAAATAAGGTAGATCCATATCAAAAGTACAATCTACAGGATTCTTAAAACTCGCAGTTGGGGGTAAAGTACTTTTCAATTCTTTTTGAAGTGAATCTGAAAATTCTGGAACTATTAAATCATGATTTTCAGCATTATTAGCAACCATTGCCCCTGGACCCCCCGAATTTGTTATAATACCAAGTCGTTTTCCTTTAGGTATTATCCCATTTGAAAAAATAAGAGCAATATCTAAAAATTCTTGAACATAATCAGTTTTTATTATACCTGTTTCTTTGAATACGCTTTCATATATTTTAGAATTTCCTGCGAGAGAGCCCGTATGGCTTTGCAATGCTCGATTACCTGCCTTGGAACCACCTACATAAATTGCGATAATTGGCTTTTTTGGAGTAATTTCTTTTGCTAATTCTAAAAATTTTTTCCCTCTTTTTATCTCTTCAAGGTATAATCCAATTATTTCTGTGTATTTATCGTCTTTATAATATTCTAAACAATCTACAATATCTATATTCGCTTCGTTCCCAACAGATAAAGATCTACTCAGCCCCAAATCTAAATTATCAGGATCATACCAAATATGACATGAAAGAGTACCAGATTGAGATGCGATTGAAAATTTGCTCCTCTTGAGATTTTCCCAAATAAAGATATTGAAAGACTTCTTTTCTTCTTCTGCATCATACCAATTATTATAAACTCCCAAACAATTAGGACCTATAAATCTTATCCCATATTCTTTAGCTATATCGTTGATCTCTTCGGTAAGCGTATTTTTACGTTCACCAATTAATTCGCGAAAACCTCCTGAAATTAAAACTATCCGATTAACTCCCTTTTCTCCACATTCTTTAAAAATTTGAGGAACAAGTTTAGCTGGAAGAACAATGACTACAAGATCAGGAACCTCCGGAAGATCAGCAAAGTTTTTATAAGCTTTAAATCCCATTACAGATTCTAATTTTAGATGTATTGGATATACGGTACCATCGAAACCAGACTTAATTAGATTCATTATTTGAAGCCCCGCTAAAGAATTACCTTTATTATTAGCTCCATAGATAGCGACGCTTTTTGGGTTTAAAAATCCATGTAGAAAGTGATTCTCACTCATATATTTTCCCTTATATCAAAAAATACTACATGGTTTTAAAACCTACACACGTAGATGATGATATATAAAAGAAATTATAATATTAGAGATAAATATAAAAGTGTTGCCGCATAAAGTCGAAAAAGAAGTATGAATTTTAATACTTTAATAAATTATTTAAATAAATTTACTCTAAAAATAAGTGAAATAAAATGAGTGATGAAGGAGAAGAAAAAGAAAACTTCATAGAAAAACTGAATAAATCTTTTACCGATTTCTTTGGAAATGTCTTTGGCGAATCTGGAAAAGATTTCATAGAGGAAACATCTGAAAAAATCAAAGATTTCTCTTCTGAAGCTATTAAGAAAATAATGGAATTCAGCGATGACGCTATTGAAAAACTTAATTTAAATGAAAATGAACAATTAATAAAAGCTCGAGATAGCGTAGAAGATTTGTTAAAACAAGCAGGACTCTTAAAAGAAGACGAAGAAGAAGAAGAATTCTAATTCGAAATTTAATATTAGTGATTTAAATTTAAACTATTTCTTTATTTATTTTAATTTTTAAAAATAAATCTAAAAAAAAAACAAAAATTACAGAACTTTAGCATTTTCTAAGAAAGATTTAACTTCTTCTTGAGTTGCATTGAACAGTTCTGATATTACCATTAAAGATGTTTCTTCATCCATCCCTAAACCTCGATAATCTTGCCATAATTTTATCCAAGTTTCTTTTTGGGTATATTTTTCTGGATGTTTTGCTTGAATGTGAGCCCAGTAAGGGTGTTCTAGCTCAACTCCACAATAAGGACAAAAACGAGACTCTTCTTCACTCATAAAATTAATTCCTAACCTTATTAATCAATATTTTTTTTTTGAATAATTGTAATAAACAAATATTAGTATAAAAAACTTTTAATTTCAAAAAATTAAAAAATTTGTATTTAGAGATTGCTTTAAGATTATTTTATTTCCATTTGTTTTTTAATTCTCTTTGCGTGAATTTTCTTACCTGATCTATTGCCCACACTACATAATGATAGCATTTCTTTTTCCAAGTTCCACTTCTGATATATTCTGTCATGCCTTCAGGTTGACTAAAATCATACCCACAGAGTTCTGAACATACTACAGAACCAAATTCCTTTTCAAACTCACTAGCAAATTTAGCTGCTTTTAAATAGGCTTTTAACATCATTTCATTTTCCATTTTTTTCTGTCCACCCATTATTGCCCCCATTGCCGAACATCCACCACAAACAGCCCCACAAGCTCCTTGCCATCCTTTTTTTGATTTATAACCACCAAATCCGCCAGCTAATGGAATCGCAACATTATGAAAGATGTAATTGTCAATTCCTAATATTTCAAGAACGCTTGTTAAAGTCAATTCTGCACAGTTAGCATTTACTTTCAATTTGGGTAATGAATTTTTTAAATCTTTAAGTTTTTCATCAAATCGTTTATCAAGGTTTAGCATCATATTATAACTCGTTCTTTTTAATAGTATATATAAGCATTTAGTCTAAAATTAAATATGAAAATAAACATTAATTTTTTAACAATCATTTTTAGAAAGATAATTATTAATTAATTTATTTGATTCTAAATTGAAGGAACTTTACGAGTTAGGTTTTGTATTTCGGGGCTTTGTCCTTGTGAGTCATATAATGAAAAAAATTCCAGTTCAAAAAGAAAGTGGTATAAATAAGGATCTTAGAGGGGCATTTATTTCAGCGATTAATATATTTGTAGATACTGCTTTTAAAAATAATTCTATGGAATATTTAGAATCAGGGAATATCTTGTTTATCTTTAAGATTGCTCAGATCCAATCAGGAGATAATCGTGTTAAAGAACCAATAATTTTATATGGATTGGTTGATAAATCAAAAAAAAAATCAGATAAACTTGTTAGAAAATTCTTTGAAAGGGTAGAGCCAGTACTACAATTATTTATTCAAAAGTATAATGAAGCAGATTTCACAGAATTAAATCAATTTGAACCTTTTCAAGAAACAATACAAGAATTTTTTATAAAGAAGACTCAAGAATAATTATTCGATTAAACTCCAACCTTTTGGTTTAGCCCGTGAATATTGAATTTTATCCTGCTCCTTTAATTCATTTATTTTTTTTTCAATTTCACTATTAGAAAAACCTCTTTCTTTGATACTATTAACGAATTGTGCTTTAGTTGCCACTAATTTCTGCTCTTTTAAATATTCAATAATTGTATCTTCTAATGATCCTCCAGCACTAACCTTTTCTTCAGTGACTTTTGTTTTAGTTTCAGTTTCTAAAGCTGCTCGTAATTTGTCTTTTTTAGGTGCAACAGATTTTTCAATAACTAATGGTTGCACCTTAGGTTTTGGTTGTTCTTCAACTAAGATTTCCGCTTTAACTTCTTCAGGCATTTTCTTCTCAATTTCTTCACTAGGCAAACTCCACACCGGATATGTAACTTTTTCATAAATCACTGATTTCTGTGTCTTTAGAAGTGCGAATTCATCTAAGATCTCATCCTCGGAATAGCCTAATTTTGATAATTCTTTCATTAAATCTTTTAAATGCCCCTGATCTTGTAAATGGTTGAATATAGTTTCTCTTATATTTGTTGGAACTTCTTTTATTTTCGCAATTTCCTTAATTAAATCCTTTTTTTTGCTTTCTTTTATTTCATGAGTTTTAATTTTTTGAGGGATTTCAATTGATTGTTTTTGACCCCATTCAAAATCAGTGACGTTTCTAATTTTACGATCATACCCTCCAAATACAATGTGCTTTACATTCTTATCCTTTCCCGTAAGGTAACTTACATTTTTAATAGATGTAGATACCTTAGTCTTCCATTTTAATTCAAATTCATGTGAGTCTAATGATGGATTATGAAAGACTTTTAGAGAACCATCTGCACATCCTGCAACAATTTCTTTTGCATTATCACCATCTATATCTTCAATTAATAATGAAATTGGACGCCCTTCTTCAGTATTAATCTCTTTAATGGGTTCTCCTTCACTAGTTAAAATTTTAATAAGGGAATCATCAGTGCATAGGAGTATTTCATTAAATCCATCATTTGTTACATCTCCAACTTTGATATCATTGATCTGAGTGGAAAAATCTTTCTGCCAAATAATATTTAACATGTTATCTTGAAATTGAGCTAATTGAACTAACCCATTTTTTGTGCCTATTAATAATCCATAAATAGCATCCTCATTATCTGGTAATTTTAAGAAGCCTAATGTGCAAGTTGTGACCCAAGAGTCATAGTACAATATAAATTTGGGCTCTTTTGATTTAATATCGTCGAAAATTTTAAGCGTTTTATCATCACTTCCAAAGATCAGTTCAATATTCCCATCTCGAGTTAAATCTCCAGCGATACAGCAATTAATCCTCTTGGAAGACTTATAACGCATCAAACCTGCGAGCTTTTTCTTTTCGACATTTAATTTCAAAACCATAAAATTACCGTCACCAGCCCCTACTAATATCTCATCGCATCCATCTCCATTAAGATCTATTGGATAACTGCATCTGCACCATCCGTCAAATGCTCTATCATCAATAATATTCATTTGTTCATCCATCAAATAAAGGGTTTTATCATGCCCACCAAAAACTATAAAATTATTATCTTTACATTTCAATACTGAGCAAGTTAAAACCGCATCTGGACATTCAAACATCCAATTCAGCTGATAACGTTTTCTTAACATAGTTTCTCAAGACTTATTAAAAGTAGTAATTAAATTAAATTTCGTTATTTATTCATTTAATAATTATCCCTACGTTTATTAAACTATTATTGAAAATATAAAAAATATAAAAAATAAAAAAAATAAAAAATGCCTTATTAATATTAAAGCGCTAATTGGGCATCAGAAGGGCTGTATTTGCCTGTACCCGTTATTTCATAAGTGATTTCCAATTTATCTCCCACATCCAAAAGTTCGATATCCCACTTTAATGTGTCCTGACCAACTTCATCTGTTATTTCAGGAGTCATAGAATAGGAACCATATTCGAACGAATCTGGAACTTTATCAAGTAAGATGAGATTGTGTAATTTAGATTCTCCGATGTTTTCAAGAATTAATATAATTCTGTAATTTCCCAAATCTCCAATAGGAACAACTTCTTTTCCTATTCTGAATTTTCTTCTGATGTGCATTGCTTGAACTACAGGAACCTCTGGTTTGAACTCTAACTCTTGACTTACTGGAAAAGTGTTGGCAAGATAAATTATTTCAGATTCAAAAGTAGATTCACGTGCTGGGTTTACACAATGAATAGGATATTTAAACTCTAAAGATGAGTCTGGTTTGAACATACCTGTACTACTGTCTTTCAAATCCTTGAGATCAATTTTGAAAGCTTTATCTTCGAAGCTTACCGCTCCAGCAGAAACCTCAACTTCTTCACCATCCCATAGTAACTTAATTTCATCCGCTTTTGGAGGTTGATATTCATCAGAGAAGTATTGTTGAATGATTGTAACCTCATTAAGTGGTGCTGAACCGTTATTAACCATTTTAAGGGTTGCAATAACATCTTTTGTTCGATAAGTTGGAACTTCAGTTAAGTTATAAGACAATACTCCAGAGATACTTCCAATCTCTAATATAACATCCGATAGGGCCATTGTTCCATTAACAATTGTTTGAAAATCTGGCACTACTCTAAACTCTAACTTCTTTCTAAAGGTTGGATATTCTTCACTCTCATATTGCCATTTTGTCGAATGCCATTGTGCACCACTTGGTAACATTGGGACGTCTTTAGGATCAATATCTACAAATTTCTTTGTTTCATCTTCCGGGGAATATACATCTGCGTTGAAGAGTTGAATTATAAATTCTGAGGAATTATCAAATACAAGCTTACAATCAAAAATACCAGGTTCCTCATCCCTTTCAACTGTATCAATATAAAATTTGTTTCTTGTATAAGCATCAAATTTCTCTATAGCTAATCCTTCAGCATAAGAAGATGCTGCTTGATAAGTAACTTCAATTGTTCCTGTTCTTCTTTTAGTGATATCTGTTACCATAATATTGCATGTAAATTTGCACATCGCGGTATATTCCGGAGCTAATTTATCAATTGTCCAAGTTATTTGATTTCCTTGAATTTCAGCTCTGCCTTCGGTCGTATCCTTGATTACTGGATTTGAATAATCATCAGGAATATTTTTTACGACTTTAATATTTGATACAGGTTTATCAAAGAGACTTCTAATCGCTATAGCAAAAGTTACAACATTATCTTTATCAATCGATATTCCGAAAGATTCTAGTCCAGTTTCAACAAGAGTTCCTCCATCACCCCAAGTTTCACCTTCTAATTCTTCCTCTTCCTCCTCTTCTTCATCTTCTAATTTTGGGATTGTTGGTGGTTTTGAAGAGACTTCGCCTGTTTTATCTTTTGTTTTTAATAACTCTTTTTCAATATCATTGATATTTAAAACATCGTCAGCATTGGGAAGTGTACTTATAAATTCTTTAACAAGCAATAAATTTTTTATATCCTTAGTTATTTTAAATTCTCTTGAATCGACATTATCTGGTGATTCAGTACCTAATTCTCTTATTGATATATTCTTAGATTTCAAATCAGTACTTCCGATGTTTTCAAGAGATACATCGATATCCCATAATCTATCAACAGAACTTGGATTCTCAATATTAAATTTACCACTATGGGCAAAAGATTTAATATTGGCATCATGATCCTGTTCTACGTCTACAGTTTCAATTATTTTCACTAAAGATAGAAGACCTTCCCTATTACGATCTTTTAAAATGATACTACCCTCGAGTTTTCCAGTATCTTCGTCATATGTCTCAATAACGGGAGTAGAGGTATCTCTATCAAGCAATTCGACGCGTCCTGTATCCATATCCTTTCGTTTCAATGCTTCAGCTATAATTTCTTCTTCAGCTTCTGCTTTATCCCAGCCCATTCGTGCTGTTCGCGCCGATGGTTTCTTTTTCTTATCTTTTTTAGCCATTGTTTTTTACCAAGATTTTAATTTGTATTAAATTGAAAACTATTTACCAATTAATAAAAATTAATCGGTAATCTAATTTCAACTTCAATCTTTAAAAAATCTTCCAATATAGAAATTATTATTGTGTAAAAGAATTTTATCGAATTATGCGTGAATCTAATTTCTTCACTCCAATTCGACTTGTAATATCAAAATTCACTAGAATTTCTTATTAAATTCTTTTGGAGTAAAAGGAGAAACACGAGGATTTCTAAATTCATAACCACACATAGGACATTTAATTTTCTCCTTTTCTGTTTTAGAGTTTGAATATCTAAAACTAAAACCACACAAAGGGCAAATTAATACTTCACTCATCTTCGTTATTTTTAGTATAATCTTAAGTATTTAAATTTATATTGAAATAAGAATTAAGAGTAAATCATTTACATTACAGCCGGTTGGTCCACTGATTATTTCAGTTCTTAATTTCTTAAAAAAACTATTTGAATCATTATTGGCAAGAAACTTTTCTGGGTCGATATTTTTTGAAGTCATTTGTTCAAACGTATAGTTATCAATTAAAGCCCCCATCGCTTCACTATTACCTTCAATGCCATCAAGATTCACACTAATGATTAGAAAATGATAATTGAGTTTATTATTTTTTACATTATTTAGGAAACTTAATAACATCTCTTGGTTCCTTCCCCCAATTCCCTTCCCTCTGATTGTAACAGTTAATTCACCAGTTCCAATCAAGGCTTTTCTTACAACTTTATTTTGATTTAAACTTTCTTGAACTTGGTGAGATATGATTCCATAAAGAGATTTTCCAAATTTTCTAGCTTCACCAATTATATTATTGGAAAAGTAATCGACTTCAAATCCTTCATTTGTTAAGTAAGACTTAACTTCTCGAGCAGCAGAGGTTACACTTCCAATTAAGTAATTATGAGCATTTGTAAAACATAAATCATTGGGTTTTGGATTTTCTAAAGATTTATCGGATAATCCCTTTTCTAAATGTTTCTTTACAGAGATAGGAATTTTTCCCAAGAGGTCATACTTCTTCATAATTTTAAAAGCATCCTTAAATGTAGTTTTATCAGGTACAGTAGGTCCAGAAGCAATTGAATCTAAATCATCTCCAACAACATCTGAAATGATTAAAGAGATTAAAGTAGCTCCACTTGAAATATATAATTTCTTTGCCAGATTACCTCCTTTAAAATCTGATAAATGTTTTCTTATGGTATTAATCTCGTGAATTGATGCTCCTAATGACAAAAGTAAAGAATTAATTTCTTGTAAATCTTTAAGTTTTATGCCTTTTTTTGGCAATGGAAGTAAAGCGGAGCCTCCTCCGGAAATTAAACAAACGATAAGATCATTTTCAGTCGAATTTTCTATAAGATCCATCATGGATAAAGTTCCTTTAAGTCCACTCTCATTTGGAATAGGATGGGAAGCAAAATTAATAGAGATTTTACTTTTTTTAAAAAAGTCTTGTTTTTCAAGGTTTTTTGGTACATTAATAATACTTTTATAACTGATATCTTTCGTATTTGACAGAATTCTTTCAAGTGTCAATGCCATTTCAGCAGTAGCCTTTCCTCCTCCAATAATGTATATTTTTTCGAACTTTTGTAAATCATACTCATCATTTTCAATAAATAATTTATTATTAAGTACTCTAATACATTTTTCCATTAATCTTTTAGATTTTACAGAGGAGATAGCTTTTGAAATTGCCTGAAGCCCAATTTGTCTTAATGTTAATTGAACATTGGGTAATTCTTTTGTAAGAATTTCAGAAGTATTTTTAATATACAACAATAACACTTCGAGATTAGGATAATTTAACTTTTATTTGATGTCAACAATAATTAAGTTCATTTAATTTCTTATAGATAATCCTTTCCAATTTAATAAATTATTTGTATAAGACGTATTGCTTTGTTTGATACGCTGTCAAAAAATTCTTGCTTTTAATGAAGTTTAAATATATCTTGTTTTACTAAATAATTGTTTAATATATTGTACCTAAGTTCTATACTCAATATTAATCAATAGAAAGTATTAAGGAATATGCTACGGGAAGCATTTGTACTCAAAGGAAATGAGATTATCTATAAAAGATCTTATGGAAATGCTTTAAATGATTCTGAGATTGAAGATCTTAGTTTTAGAATTTTCACAGAAGCAAAAAGAACTCTTGGGAGAACAACGGGATATTTTGATTTCATAAAATTTAGAATATCATACGATGTTGAGCTTGATTATAATTTAATTTTTATTTTTACAACTGGACTAGTCGATGATTTTTACAGAACAATAAAGACTCAACTAATTAATTTCAAGAATATATTCTTAAACCGATTTGGTGATACCCTAAAGGATAAACAGTTAAAAGACTTAAATTTTACAGGAATTAACGTAGCACTTGATGAAATGCATAGAAATCTAAAACCTAAGATTGCTGTAGTAGGATTTGCCGGAGTTGGAAAAACAACTATAAAAAAACTAATAAAAATGGATGAAATTCCCCTTCAACATATTCCTACTATTACAGGGGAAATCGCTACTATTAAAATAGGGAAATTATTTTTTCGGTTATTTGATTTTGCTGGACAGGAGCAATTCAAATTTCTCTGGAAAGGATTTATAAAAGAAAGTGATGCTGTACTTATAGTTACTGATTCTACAATCAAAAATGTTGAGAAAAGCAAGTTCTTCTTAGATTTAAAAGTTAAAGAAGTTCCACACGCTCGAGCAGCTATTATAGGAAACAAACAAGACTTATCCAATGCGATGAGTGTAGAAGAAATTGAAACTCTTACTGGCTTAAAAACTTATCCAATGGTGGCGAATAGAAAGGAAAACCGGAATAAAATGATTCGAATTATCGCAGAAATTTTAGCCATGAGTACCGAAGATAATCCGCTATTAGCTAATTTATTCAAAAGTACGGATTTGAGTTATGAAACATTATTCGGATTAGAAGAAGAACCGGTTGCAGATAAATCCTTAATAATCACAGAGGAACAAATTTCTACTCCCGTTACTCAAGTAGAAGAAAATATTGAAGTTAATAAGATACAAGAACAAATCAGTCATATAATTTCAAAAACTCAAGAAGCAGAACCAATTGCGGGGGAGAGAAAGAAAATTTATCAAGAGAGTCTTAAAAATCCTATTGAAAATGCATTAATAACTAATGAATTATATAATGAATTTGAAAAGAATAAATCATTTACGTACTATGATAAGTTAAGCATTTTATTCACTGCGCTCAACTGTGTCTTTTTGACAAAAACCAATCCAAATAAATTTCCAAAATTTAGTACATTCCTTAAAAACTATAAAATGGATGTATTTAACTCTAAAGAACTCAGTACAATTCGAAAATATTATTCAAAAGTATTAAAGCAAGTCAAAACCTAGGAATAACTTCAATTGTTAACGGTTTATGTGCTTTACTTTAAAAGAAGCTAATTTTCCATCTTTAACAATTATTTCTCTGTAGCCTCCTGCGGTATGTGGATTTCTATAACTACCTAATCCTAACGCAGGGGTTTGTACAACAAATGGTCCATTCTCACTTATAACTTTTGGGTTGTTATATATCTCAGAATAATTATCGTAAAATATTGCTGCTGGATTTTCGATCTTTTTCAACTTAAACGGAGGTGCATCATATACACTTGATTTCTGTAGTCCAGGATCATCTAATCTAAACTCACGGTTTGAATGGGTATGACCAGATAAAGTGAGTACAGTGTAATTCTTACAAAATTCAATTAGTTTTTCCCAATTTGATGAAACACACCCGTATTTAACATTAAATATTCCATCTATACGTGCGGTTGATAAAGGCTTTCCTGATTTCCTAATTAATGATTCCTTAAATTCACTAAGCTTTTTTCTTTTAAATCGACTTCCTTTTTTTTCGAATAAATTAATACTATATTTTTTATCTTCCGAATTTAATGGAGGACCATGTAGAAATAAATATGTATTCGTGTCTTCAGTAATTTGATTATTTATTAGATTTTCTAAATACTTTATTTGTTTAAAAGTAACACCCGTAACAGATGGATGACCTGTTATTAAATCCTTAAGGTTTCTAAATGAATCAGCTCCGGTATTTAAAATTATAAACAAATTGTTCCCAAGCTTTAGAGAAAAATCAGATGATGAATTAATTTCAGAAAAATACCCTTTTAAAGCTAGCTGAGTTTTTGTTATCGCAGAAATTGGTGAAGCAGAAAATAACTGATTAAGAGCAATCGCTTCAGAAGCATTCAAACCAATCTTTTTATACATTTCTCCCCAAGTTATATCATAAGGGAATGGCCGATAATCATGGTTTCCTAATGTAGTGAAAATTGGACAGTTTAATTCTTCACCCCTTATAACTCCTTTATATTTTTCTTTTAAGGGGGTATTAAGGAGTATACTTTTAAAAATCAACCAATTACTGTCTTCATATTTAAATTCATTTAGTTTATCATTTTTCTGTGAAAATTTACTCAATATGGTATAATCAACAAGATCTCCTGTTAACACAATAAAATCTAGCTCATTTCTTAGAACTTTATTATTCATTAATTTTGTGAACTTACGAAATTGATTATTAGTATTAATTAAACGTTTTCTCAATGGAATTTTGATTTCAGATAAAATTTTTTCTTGTGTTGGCTTGTTCTTCTTAATTTTCATTTTTTTTTTGACTGTTTTAAAAAAATCATCTACGCTCTCTATAATTGAAGATTCTGTCCATTTTTTAATAATTTCATAAAGTCTGTCATTCCTTTCTGCTAAGTGTAAATCTGTAGCATGAACAAACGTAAAATCTTTCCATTTTTGTTTGGAGATTACTAGTGAATGATAATTTATTCGATCATAGGGGCAATGGATATCAAACATAACAAAGTTTCGTTCCTTTAAAAACTTTAGAACTTCCTTATTTGGTGTGAAATCAACCAATACTTTATAGAATTTATTCAAGCTGCCAAATACTTGATTTTTTATTAGGAAATCCTGAGGACTCAAGTCTTCTATATTAGATATATTTTGTATCGGAGTTATTGAAGAGGATTCAACCCTTGTTACTTTAGGAAAAATCGGCTGCCCTCTATGGAGTCGGGATTTTAATTTTTTCAGCTGCTTTAAATCAAGATCTTTAGCTGTTTGAATTTCCAATTTGTCTTCTAGGAATTTCTTTCTTTTTTTTCTAGCTCTTTTCTCTCTCCACTTTGAAAAAAATCCTTTAGTTTTTTTAACGAAAACTATTTTATATGACCATTTATAATCAAATAAAGGAATTAACGAGATTTTATCATGAATAAAATTTTTAAATATCTCTGGATCAGAAACATCGCTGATAAAAAGTAAAGAAGCCTGAAATCTTTTCTTTTTTAACTTCCGATCTATTTGTAAAATTACTGGACGTCCTAAATTTGGACTAACTAGAATTGATTTTCTTATTTGTTGTATTTCTGACACGTTCAATCTTTAAAAACTACTCTAATATATTAAAGACTATATTTTTACGATTTAAAAATATAATCAAGTCTCTACTTTATAACAGTGGTTATAAACATAATTATTTAACTAAATATTATAAAAAGTACTTGCATCCTTGAAAATAACTGATTTTATCAATCCAATTGGGTTAATCCTTTGATAAATTAACAAATATAACATTATCACCGCGTACGACGATATTCCCGAGGTTTTCATGTTCCTCACGAATGTTACCCTCATCATCTTGATATTCAAAGAGTTGACTTGTACCTTCAAGATAGAGATTTAAGTGCTCATCGAATCCACACAACTTTCCTCTAAAAAGACGATTACGTTTAACCTTAATGAGAATAATCTTATTAACTGATGATTTTAAATAGTCGATAGGACGATTAGATCTAGAATAACTTTCACGTGACATTATTAATAAAACTCGAAAAACAATTATTCATAAAAAAATATTTATAATTACATTTAAATACCTATGAATTAAAACCTTTCTATACTTTTTATAGTTCTATACATAATTACTCACATAAAATCCAATGATAAAATTGTCTAAAGAAGAACAAGCGGAAAAAGAAACCTAATTATTTCGTATTCATTCAACTTTTTATTACATTATGCTTTTATATGATTATACAGAAAGATATTGATAATAGGCCCGTGGCCCAGTCTGGATAAGGCGGCAGCTTCCTAAGCTGAAGATCGGGGGTTCAAATCCCCTCGGGCCTGCCATTTTTAATTATTGAAACTTTATAAGGTATTAATTTTTTTTCAAATTAATGAAAAAAAACCATGTTACTAACTTATCGGATTTAAAAGTAATAGTGAAACCCAGATTTCCTAAGTTCGTACGAAGATTAAGTAAATTTATAATGCGACACGGTATTGTTCCCTTAGTGAAGATTTTAGGAAAATCATTAGGATTTGGGTTTGGTAAGAATGGAGTAAAAAGATATCCAGAATATGTGATAACTTTAAAAGATGGAACTCAGTTGACAACAGATGTCTATGTTCCAAAAAGAGTTTTTAATAAAAGAAGTAAATGTCCAACTATCTTAATAAGAGTCCCCTATTGGAAGGATAGTTGGAGTTTTATAGGATATGCTTATGCTGTCCATGGATTTGTCACAATCATTCAAGATATTAGAGGAACTGGTCATTCAACGGGTTTTAATTATTATTTATTCACAGAAAGAAAGGATGGATTGGAAACATTAGAATGGATTTCCAAACAATATTGGTATAATGGTAAAATTGGAATGGCAGGAGCAAGTTATTTTGGTATAACTCAGCTTGCTCTATCTTGGGATAACAAGTATTTAACTTGCATTTCCCCCGCTGTTACATCAACATTGAATTTGTGGATTAATAATGGAGGTCTACAAATACATGCTCTTACAACTTCGATTTATAGGATAATGGTCAATATTGCATCGCATCGTGAAATTCCTCCAGTGAATACGTTAACAGTTTTAATGCAGGAACGATATTTGAATCCTAAATATGCTTTATATAACGATCCGATTAAAAAGAAAAGTGGGATTAAATTATCCCAATTAAAAGATAAAACCATTAAAGAAGTCCAGGATTTATTAGTTGCGTTTTATAATGTTAAGAATTTTGACTCCTCTAAGCGAAATCTCAAAATTTATTTTAAATTTTTAAATGATTTCCTGATAACGCGAGATTTGGATAAAGATTCGTATAAAATGTCTGGGTTTTTAGAAATGGATTCTGAAAAGTTCTTGCAACCTGCTTTTATGTTAGCTGGTTGGCAGGACATGTTTTTTGAGCAACAATTACAAGATTTTTTAGAAATTAAAGAGAATGCTACTGGAGATGCAAAAAAGTATTCAAAGTTGCTTATTGGATCGTGGGCTCATGCTGCTATAGGTCATCCTGAAAGTAAGATATGGAATGCGGGGTTACCACGTTTTTACAAAGAATTTATAAATCTCAATTGGAATCGTTACTGGTTAAAGGATGAAAAACATGTATTTCCAGATATTAATAAACCTTCTATTAAGTACTGGATTATGGGAAAGAATACTTGGAGATATACCGAGGACTGGCCCCCAGAAAATATAGAATATAGGAGATTATACATCCATTCAGGAGGAAGCGCAAATAGTATTAAGGGAGATGGTATATTAAATCTTGAAGAACCTAGTAATGAGGTAGAAGACATGTATATTTTTGATCCAATGAATCCTGTTATTACAATAGGAGGGAGAAATTTAGGTATCATGAAAGGAGCTCATAATCAGAAAGATGCTGAAAAAAGAAATGATGTATTAGTATACTCAACTAAGCCGTTAGAGAAAGGAATAGAGATAACTGGTCCAGTGAAGATGGTAATATATGCTACCTCATCAGCAATAGACACAGATTTTATGGTCAAATTAGTAGATGTGTATCCTCGAGGAAAAGCGATTAATATCTTGGATGCTGGAATTAGAGCAAGGTTCAGAAATGGTGATAATAACCCTTCTCTTATAGAACCAGGTAAAATATATCAGTATGAGATAGAATTAGGAAACACCTCAAATTATTATAGGAAAGGCCATCAATTAAGAATAGAATTAACATCAAGTAATTTTCCAAGATTTGATATTAACTCAAATTTAGGAGGAGAGGGTAAGCCAGGAGACTATGTTGTTGCTAAGCAAAAAATTTATCACTCAAAAGAGTTTCCAAGTCATCTTATTATACCTGTTTTTAAATAAAAGAACTTAGAACTAAGCTATTTAGAATACTTTTTCATAATATAATTTTAACTTAGTACCGAATTTTTTGATAATATCTTCTAAATATAAGTTTAAATCAAGATCTCCTATCATCATTCCCTCTTCGTTGCTTAGATATGTATCTTTTTGTTTTAATTTCAATTCCTTTAATAATGAACCATATATCTCATCAAATTTTTTTCTCAAATTAACTGTAGATAATTTAACTTTAATTGTTTCCCCACCCTGAATAATCTTAAAAGATAAAAACTCATTAACTTTATTATTTGAGTAAGCCATATGTCTCAAAAAGATATAAAATTAGATTCGTATTAAATCCTTATTCTCTAAAATTTTATTGCTTTAGAAATTAGACTAAATTGTTAAACCCGATAAGAAGTCTAATATTTCGTTATTTCAGTCAGTACATAACGAACCGTTTAAATAAAATTGAAACACTATTATAACTCGCCTAAAAAATTAGAGGTGAAAAATTTGCCAAAAAGAATATTAAGAGTTAATATGAATAACCTAGAGGCTAAATTTGAAGATTTACCGGGAGATTACGCAGCATTAGGTGGACGAGGTATGACATCGACTATTGTTGCAAAAGAGGTTCCTCCAACTTGTAATCCATTAGGACTTCATAATAAATTGGTGCTTGCTCCGGGAATTGTCACTGGTACTAAAGCCCCCTCAAGTGGAAGACTTTCTGTAGGTGGAAAGTCTCCTTTAACAGGAGGTATTAAAGAAGCTAATGCTGGCACTCCATTCGCCCAGATGTTAGCGAAAATGCGTATTGGAGCAATAATTGTAGAAGGTAAACATGCTGGAGATGATTACTATCTTTTAAAAATTACTATGGATGGTACAGAATTCATAAATGCTAATAAATGGGTTGGAAAAGGATTATATGATGCATATAAGGATCTTTTTAAAGAATATGGTGATAAAGTCGGGATATGTGGGATTGGAATAGCTGCTGAGCTTCTTGGAAGTAATTCAGGTGTGTGTTTTAGCGATCCTGAGGGATTACCCAGTAGATATGCAGGACGAGGTGGTATGGGAGCCGTTATGGCATCTAAAGGTTTGAAATTCATCATTATTGATGAAACAGGCGCCCCAGGAGTAGAAATTGCGAATCAGGATGTTTTCAAAGCAGGTATCAAAAAATTAATTGATGCACTTACATCTCATGATGTTACAAAACCAGGAGGTGCGCTCAATTCCTATGGTACGGCCGTTTTAGTAAATATTATTAATGAAGCAGGAGGTTTACCTCAGAGAAATTTCTCTAGTGGTCAAGATGAACGAGCTGAACAAGTTTCTGGTGAAGCAAAGGCAGAAGAAATCAAGAAACGGGGAGGTGTTAGACCCCACTTTTGTAATCCCGGTTGTATCATACAATGTTCTGAAGTATGGTGCAAACCCGGTGGAAAAGATCCTGTTGGAGTTCTCGAATATGAAAGTGTATGGGCCCTTGGACCCAATTGTTCAATCTATAATTTGGATGACATTGGTGAGTTAAACAGAGCTTGCAATGATTTAGGATTAGATACAATTGAAGCAGGAGATACACTCGCCGTAGCAATGGAAGGAGGATTAATTAAATTCGGAGATGGAAAAGGAGCTTTAAAGCTTATGGATGAAATTCGAAATAAAACACCAACAGGAAAAATACTTGCTAACGGAACAGAAATTACAGGTAAAGTCTTTGGAGTGACAAGGATTCCTACAGTAAAAGGTCAAGGATTGCCCGCTTATGATCCACGAGCAATAAAAGGGATTGGAGTTACCTATGCAACTACACCTATGGGTGCTGATCATACAGCAGGGTATGCAATTGCTCCAGAAATATTAGGTGTTAGCGGAAAGTTAGATCCACTTGATCCTAAAAAAGCAGAAGTTTCTCGTAATCTACAAATAGCTACCGCCGCTGTTGACGCAACAGGATATTGTCTTTTCATTGCTTTTGCGATACTTGATATTCCAGAAGGATTAGAAGGCGTTGTTGAATCATTAAATGGTGTGTTAGGAGCAAACCTAACTGTTGCTGATGTAGCACCAATCGGGAAATCAATTATTGACATTGAACTTGAGTTCAATAAAAGAGCAGGATTTACACCAATACATGATAGACTTCCAGAATTTTTTATTGAAGAGAAACTTCCTCCACATAATACGGTGTTCGATGTTCCAGATGATGATTTAGATAGTGTATTTTAATTAGAAAGATAAGTGAAAGATGACAATTGATTTAAAAATATTCGGAGATTTAAGAAAAAAAGCAGATCCAAAAGTATCGGGTACCTTACCATTACGATTAAAGATTGATGATTCAGGAATAATATGGATAGTAGATATTCTTAGAAAATTTTCTATTGAAGATGATGAGGTTAGCCATATTTTCGTAAATGGGAGGTATGCAGGACTTAAAAAAAAGGTTAAAAGTGGAGATACTGTTTCATTATTTCCCCGAAATATGAGTCTGCTTTATAAGTGGTATTTTAAGCGAGAAGAGGATGAATAGAACAACGATTTCAGTAACTGTAAAATTTTTTGCGACACTCAGACAATATGGGCCAACTAAAGAAGTTTTAACGATTCCCGAACATAGTAAAGTAAAGTTGCTCTTTGATAAATATAATATTCCAAAGGATGAGAGAAGAGCAATAATTTTAATTAATGGAAGACCACACAAAAATCTTGAGACAATTCTTAAAAATGGAGATTTAATCTCAATTTTTCCTCCCATAGGTGGTGGTTAAACCGTCTTAAATACTAATTTTCTTTTTTTTTCTTTTTTTTATAAAATATAAATTTGCCTAAGTCGAAGTTATGGTTTTCATAAGTTCATCAATTTAAAAATCAAGAGGCAACTGGATTATATATTCTTTCAATTGCAATTAGTTTATAAATACGGAGTAGTATTATTTATTCGTTCTAACAACACGAAATTAAGGCTTATTTCATAGAATATTAGATGAAACCTAAAATTATACTTTTGATATTAACAAATAACTTAACTATTTTTTTGAATATTTTTGAAATATTAGAATTTAAAGGGAATCTTTAATCATGACATTAGCAGAAAAGAAACTTAAAGAATCTGAAGAAAGATTTAAAGCATTATTTAAAGGAAGTCCAGTTCCTACCTATGCTTGGCAAAAAATAGGAGATTCGTTTAACTTAGTTGATTATAATAATGCTGCTGATAAAATTACTCGAGGAACTATTAAAAACTATTTAGGATTTAAAGCCTCCAAGATGTATAGAGATAGACTGGATATTATAGATGATTTGAACAGGTGTTTTGATGAAAAGATTAATATAGATCGGGAAATTAAATATTATTTTAACGTTTTACAACAAGAAAAATATCTTCTAGTAAAATATAGTTTTATACCTCCAGATTTGGTCTTAGTTCATACAGAAGATATCACAGAACGTAAGAGTGCGGAGGAAAATGTTCAATATCAAGCTAAACTTGTTGAAGATGTTTCAGATGCAATAATCTCTACTGACTTAGACTTTAAAATTATAACATGGAATAAAGCCGCAGAACTTATATATGGATGGAAAGCAGAAAAAACAATCGGAAAAAGCTTAAATGATATAATTCCTGTAGAATACCCTTATGATGATCAAGAAGTTGTTCTAAAGCAATTCTTTGAAGAAGGTTTTTGGAAAGGAGAAGTCATCCAAAACCATAAAGATGGTACACCTATTAATATCTTAGCATCAGTTTCGTTGATTAAAGATATTAAGGGAAATCCTAAAGGAGCTGTAGCAATTAATCGAAATGTGACCGAGTGGAGAAAATCTGAAGAATCTTTACGAGAATCTGAACAATTGTATCGTTCTCTAACTGAAGGATTGTCCCAGACAGGAATAGGAATTGACGTTCTTGATTCTAATTATAATATAATTTATCAAAATCAATTTTTAAAAGATCAATTTGGTGAACACCAAAATAGACAATGTTTTGACTTTTATTTAGGAAGAGAAGACTGCTGCGATGACTGCCAGATGATGAAAGCCATTCAAAACAGAAAATTTGAAAGGGCAATTATTAATGCTCCCAATAATCATACTTACGAAGTATTAGCTGTTCCATTGCCAAACCCAACTGGAATAATAGAAAAAGTTGCAGAAGTAATAATAGATATAACTAAAAGAATAGAATCAGAACAAAAACTAAAAGATTCCGAATCGAATTTTAGAACTATCTTTGAGGCTATTCCAGATTTATATTTTTTACTGTCTGAAGACACTACAATATTAGATTATCGAGGGAAAAAGCATGAATTATATGTTAACCCCGAAAAATTTATGGGGAAAAAAGTTGTAGACCTCTTACCACCTTATATCGGGGAACAGACAAAGAGTTTAGTTGAGAAAACTATTATTACGAAGCAACCTCAGAGCTTGGAATATGAATTACGTATACAAGATAAGATCCATTTTTATGAAGCTAGATATTTTTATCTTTCTAAAAATAGAGTTTCTTGTTTTATTCGAGATATTACGGAAAGAAAAAGGATAGAAAAAGAAATTTCTGACTTAGCGAAGTTTCCTTCAGAAAATCCAAATCCAGTATTAAGGGTGAATAAAGAGAAGATACTGTATATTAATCTAGCAGGTAGAGATTTGTTTGATATGACTGAAGGGAGTAATATCCCATATCTATTAGAAGAGAAAATAATTAAAGCACTCGATGATAATACAACGAAAATTTCTGAAGTTAATATTGAGGATAAAATATATTTATTTAATATAGCATCAGTACAACAAGAAGGGTATGCTAATATTTATGGACAAGATATTACGGAAAAAAAGAACTCAGAGTTAGCCCTCAAAGTAGAAAAAAAATTTACCGAGGATATACTTAATTCTTCAGTTGACACTATTTTCGTTTTTGAACCAGAAACTGGTCGGGCCGTAAGATGGAATAATGTTTTTAATATTGTAACTGGTTATTCTAATGAAGAAATTTCTTCAATGAAAGTCCCTGATTCATATTATAGTGTGGAGGATTTAAAACGTGCTTCAGAAGCTTCAAAGCAAGTACTAAAGGAAGGAGAAACTACTGTTGAAATGTCTCTTATTACTAAGGATGGTAGGAGAGTCCCATATGAGTATAGGGGTACAACATTTAAGAGCTCTGATGGTAAATTATTAATTGTCTCAGTTGGAAGAGATATGACCGAACGAAAAGCAGCAGAAGAAAAATTAAAAAAATCAGAAACTAAATATCGAGAAGCTTTTGATAACGCAAACTTTTACAAAGATCTCTTTACTCATGATATGAATAATATTCTTCAAATAATAAATTCTTCAGCAGAACTTATTTCTTTTCAGCTTGTAGACTCTGAAAAGTCTAAATATATAGGTAATATGTCAAATATGATACAGACTCAAATAGAAAGGGGTTCAAAATTAATTTCTAATGTGAGAACTCTTTCGGAGATTGAAGAAGGAGAGGTAACCACAAAACAGACTGAGGTTAGTGCATTTTTAGAAAATTCTATAAATTTTATTAAAAAGGCGTACAGTGAAAGGCAAATAACTATTTCAATTGATAAAATTAAGGGAGCAATCCTTACTAATGCGAATGAACTTCTTGAGGACGTTTTTGAAAATATTTTAATTAATGCTGTAAAATATAATGAGAATCTAGAGGTGGAAATCTCTATTAAGATTTCTAAACAAAAAATAGATATGAATAATTATATCAAAATTGAATTTATTGATAATGGAATAGGTGTTGCAGATAGTAGAAAAGAACTAATATTTAAACGAGGCTACAGAGAACTAAAGGGTTCTAAAGGAATGGGACTAGGTCTTTCGTTAGTTAGTAAGATTTTAACCATATTTAATGGGAAAATTCGGGTTGAGGATAGAGTAAAGGGAGACTATACTAAAGGAAGCAATTTCAATATATTATTACCTTTAATAAACTAAATTTATTCAATTAATTTCATTTGTTTTTGAGGAAAGAACGTTCAATTATAATTTTTAGGACTTTTTTTAAATAATTATTTATACAGATATCTTATACATTAAAATTTGTATATTTATTAGATTATATATTTTGGAGATTAAAGAAAACTTCCATACGGAAGAAAAATGAAATATTTTTTAAAGAGAGGGTGAACTTTTTGACATCCATTGAAAAAACAAAGGACACTGAACTAATATATGGTAATTTGCTTGAGACTATTGATGTAGGGTTTTATCAAGTATCATTAGATGGTCAAATGCTAAACCATAATCGGGCTCATAATATTATTTTAGGATATGATCCATCAGAAAACTTCGAATCTATAAATGTAAGACATTTCTGGCAGAATCCAGAAGATCGGGATGAATATGTAGAGTATTTATTAAATTATGGTTTTACGAAAAACTATATTTGCCATGCTTTAACTAAAAATGGCGAAAATATAATTGTTGAGTTAAACTCTCATATGATTAGAGATGAAGATGGAAAACCCATTAGAATTGATGGAACTTTTATTGATATTACAGAAAAATTCAATCTACAAAGGAAATTAGAAGAATCGGAAGAAAAATATCGACTTCTCGCAGAAAATATAAATGATATAATTGTTGGTATAAATTCTAAATTTCAAATTGAATATATCAACGAAGAAGTCCACAAAAATATATTAGGTAACATTAAAGCTAATTTATTAGGAAAAAACGTTCTTGACTTTATCCATCCTGATGATAAAGTTTTGGGTCTTAATTCGTTATTGGAAGGTATTAAAGATAAAGAAGGGATAATCGAAATAAGAGTAAAACATAGGGATGGTCATTACCTTTGGTTTGAAGTAAAGGGAAAAGCGTTTCTAAATGATAAAGGAGATTTAAAAGGAATATTAATTGCTAGAGATATTACCAAACGTAAGATAGCTGATGAAAAACTTAAGAGATCTGAAAAAGATTATCGAGAAGCCTATGATAGAGCTCATTTCTATAGAGATTTATTTGCACATGATATAAACAATATTCTTCATATAATTAGTTCTTCAGCAGAACTTATTTCTTATCATCTGGGGGATTCTGAAAAATCTAAAGTCATAGAAGATATTGGAAACATTATTAATAAGCAAGTTGAGAGATTTGCTAAATTAGTTTCAAATGTCCATACACTTTCTAAACTTGAGGAGGAGGAAATGCATGCCCTACCTACTGAAATTTGCAAATTAATGGAAAATGCCATCGATTTTGTTAAAAAATCACATAACGGCAGAATTATTAATATAAACAGTGAATGTGCTGAAGATCATGTAATTATCAATGCTAATGAGCTTCTACAGGATGTTTTTGAAAACATTTTACTTAATGCTGTAAAGTATAATGAAAATTCTAACGTAGAGATTATGATAAACGTTTCTAAAACTCAAATAGGTGGTAAAAACTACAATAAAATTGAATTTATTGATAACGGTATTGGAGTACCAGATGAGAGAAAACAAATTATTTTCAAGCGTGGTAATAGAGAATTAAAAGGTGCTAAGGGAATGGGCCTGGGACTCTCTCTAGTTAAAAAAATTCTTAAAACTTTTAACGGTAAAATCTGGGTCGAGGATAAGGTAAAAGGAGATTTTACTCAAGGAAGTAATTTTATAGTCTTATTACCAGAATTAGATCTAGTACAAAATGTATAGACGATAAATAACTCTATTTTACTTACCTTCTATCCATCCAATCTTCTTTTAATAAACAATAAGTTTTAACTCCAAGATATTCTCCATCAACATACCACTCATTTTCTCTTATTCCTTCTAGTTTAAAACCTATTTTTTCTGCAACACTCCATGATCCAATATTTTTAACACAAACCCCGCCATGTAATTTATTTAGGTTTAATTCATTGAAAGCATATTCAATAATTAATTCAGTTACTTCAGTAGCTATATTCTTATTCCAATAGTCTGGTTCTCCTATTGTAACACCTACATTTGTCCACCCATTAATCCAATCTATCCATCCTAAACCAGCAAGTCCAATAGCTTTTTTATCTTCTTTATGCCAAAGCTCAAAACCTATAAAACCGGGGGTTCCCCTGTCATGTGGTTCAAACCAATCTTTTAAGTCTTCAACTCGTTTTGGTGTTTCATTTCGAGAATATATACGCACTTTTGGGTCATTCAGCCATTTTACATATAAATTAATATGCTCTGAATTTTGGGGCACTAGACTTATAGTTTTTCCTTCAATAAAGACCGGAACTTCTTTCTCTTCTTTCTCTTCCATATTTATTATCAATTTCTAAATATTTTTTCGAATATTATTTTAAATAATCTATTTTTTTGAATTTAGCCAATCTTCCCTTAGCAAACAATATCTTTTTTCATCCAAGTATTTTCCATCAACATACATCTCTTGTTTTCCTATTCCTTCAAATTTGAAGCCAAGTTTTTTAGCAACACTCCAGGAGCCAACATTTTCTACAGCAGCACATCCTTGTAATTTATTAAGATTTAATTCATTGAAGGCATATTCAATTAGCAATTCTGTAGCTTCGGTAGCAATATTTTTATTCCAATAGGCGGGCTCCCCGATTGAAAGACCAACATTTGCCCAACCATTAACCCAATCTATTAAACCTAATCCTATTACGCCAATTGGTTTCATATCTTTCTTATGCCATATTACAAAACCTATATAATTAGGCGTTCCCCTCTCGCTTTCTTCAAACCATTTCTTGGCATCATCAACTCTAATAGGTACAATCTCTCGAGCATATTTACGAACTTTTGGATCATTAAACCATTTTACATATAAATTGATATATTCAGAATTATGGGGTATGAAATATATAGTCTCTCCTTCAATAAAAACTGGAACTTCTTTTCCTTCTTTCTCTTCTTTTTCTTTCATATGATTTATTAAAACTTGACAATTTTGGGTGTTCTATAATTTCATTTAATTTATTTTTTGGATTTTACCCAATCTTCCTTTGATATGCGATATGTCTTAACATCAAGATATTTTCCACCTACATACATCTCATGTTTTCGTATTCCTTCAAATTTAAAGCCAATTTTTTCAGCAACACTCCATGACCCTATATTTTCAACAGCTGCCCCACCCTGTAATTTATTAAGATTTAATTCGTTGAATGCATATTCAACAAGCATTTCTGTGGCTTCAGTAGTAATCCCTTGACTCCAATATTCAGGTTCCCCGATATAAGCAAAAGCATTAGCCCATCCATTAACCCAATCTATCCAAGCTAACCCTACTTGACCTATTGGTTTACTATCTTTCTTATGCCAAACTTCAAATCCAACAAACCAAGGTACTCTTCCTTCTCGAGGTTCAAACCATCTTTTAACATCTTCAACTGTGCGAGGCATTTCCCATCGGGCATATTTTCGTACTTTTTCGTTATTCAGCCATTTAACATATAAATTAATATGCTCTGAATTTTGAGGAACAAGACTTATTATTTTTCCGTCTATAAAGACTGGAACTTTTTCATTTCTTTTTTCTTTTTTATCTACCATAATTCTTACTAAATCGATATTTTACTGATATTTTATTTACTAAATATTAATTTATTTTTTGGAGTTTAACCAATTTTTCTTAAAAATTGCAAATCTTGATTCATCAACAAATTCCCCATCAATATAAATGTGTTCTTTTAATGTTCCTTCATGTTTAAAACCAATTTTTTCAGCAGCTCGCAATGATTGTTTATTTGGTGAAAATATTCTACTATAAATCTTATAAAAATTAAGCTCTTCAAATCCATAGTCTATTAATAGTCTACTAGCTTCCGGTCCAATATCTTGCCCCCAATAATCTGATTCTCCAATTTCAGCAAATAAATTGGCATTACGGTTAAACCAATTAATATCACTAAATCCCGCCCTACCAATAGGCTTATTATCTTTACGGTGCCATATCTCAAAGATGATTTCTTTTTTAACTCTTTCTTCCTTTGGTTCAGACCATTTTTTTACCTCATCTATACTCCATGGAATTATGTTTCTGGAGTATCTACGTATATCAGGATCATTACTCCACTTAGTATACAAATTCGCGTGCTCTATGTTTAAAGGACACAAATTTATTAATATTCCCTCTAAAAAGGGTGTTGCAAAATCCTTCTTTTTATCATTCATTTTTATTTACAATTCACTTTTTTCTTTTATTTGATTAAAATTAAGCTTATTAAATCTAGAAAATCATAATTTTAGTCTTGTTTTCCTTTCACCCAATCTTCTTTCAATAATTGAAATATCTTAGTATCAACATACTTCCCATCAACATACATCTCATGCTTTTTTACTCCTTCCAGTTTAAATCCAATTTTTCCAGCTACACTCCATGAACCAATATTATCAACAGCAACTCCCCCATGTAATTTATTTAGATTTAATTCATTAAATGCATACTCAACAAGCAGTTCTGTGGCTTCAGTACCAATATCTTTATTCCAATAATCGGGTTCTCCAATTTGAAGAAAGGTATTTGCCCAACTGTTAATCCAGTCTATACGACTTAAACCTATTTGACCAATAGGTTTATTATCTTTCTTATGCCAAACATCTAAGGATATATGATCCACTAATCCTTCAGTTCTTCTTTCAAACCTCTTACTTTGATCTTCAATAGTCCTAGGTACAACATTTCGGGCATATTTTCTTACTCGAGGATGATTTTTCCAACAAACATAAACCTTAGCTAATTTTGAATTTCGAGGGCAAAGATCAATATTTTCTCCATTGATGAAAGGAAATGCTTCCACTTCTTCAATTTCATTAGATTTTTCTTTCTTTTCCAAGATTTAAACCTCTCCAGTTGCAACGTAAATATAATTTATACTTTTAATGAGATTTCATCCAATCATCCTTAAAGATAGCATATTCAATAACATCCACATGCTCTCCATCAATGTAAACTTCCTTTTTAAGTGTTATCTCATGTTTAAAACCTATTTTCTCAGCTACTCGATGAGAAGACTTATTCGGCGCGGCCATTCGAGCAGTTATTTTATGCAAATTTAATTCTTTATAGGCATAATCTACAACTAACCTTCCCGCTTCAGTTCCAATATTTCGTCCCCAATATTCTGGATCAATTACAAAATAAATATGCGCATTACGAGTAAACCACTGAATCCTAATTAAACCTGCAAAACCTATTGGTTTTTTGTCTTTATTATGCCAAATTTCAAAAAATATATCATTTTTTACAGGTTCTTTTTTTGGTTCGAACTGCTTTTTAATTTCTTCAATGGTCTGGGGCATTTCATACCTTGCATATTTTCTGGTTTTAGGATTATTCATCCAAGCAGCATATAGGTTAATATGATCTATATTAGCAGGACAAAGAGCTACATTCTCTCCTTCTAAAAATGGTAAAGGCTTATCTTCTTTTTTTTCTGACATTTTTCGCTTGATTATATATTTTTTTTTAGTTATAATTGTATAAATAAACCATTCAGTATTAAGTTTAGGCTATGTGGGAATATTTTGGACTTTTCTTAAGAAAATGATTAAAAAAATACTAAGATCAAAATTATGAATATAACTTGGTATAAATAGAGGAAAACGCTGAACTTTTTATGTATTAAAGCTTTTGAATCATTTTTTAAAATAAGATAATTTTTAAATTTTCAATTTCTTTACAATTTAACTATATTTATATTCAGGAGTCATTCATTTGAAAGAATTTGATGTTTTTATCGCAGGCGGTGGAATTGCTGGATCTGTTGCAGCAAAATTTGCTGCGAAGGGAGGTTTAAAAACTTTATTTGTTGAAAGGTATAAGACTCCAAGAATGAAATCTTGTTCAGGAATTCAATTCCCCTATTTGGAAAAAACTATTGGAGAAAAAATTCCTTCTGAAAAGCTCTGCACTAATGAATTATCTAAAGTTTCAATCGTTAGACCAGATGGAAAAATAACAAAAGCTCCATTTAAAATGCTTAATTTTACCCGCGATGTTTTTGATGATTGGCTAAACCAAGTAGCAATTAAAAATGGAGCAGAATTTCGAGATGAATGTACACTTATTGAATGGGAAATAAAAACGAAAAATATCATTGTTACAATTTCAGATAAAGATAAAAATCTAGAACAGATTGAAGTTAAGTATTTAATTGATGCAACTGGATTAATGCCAACAGTAAGAATGAAAATGAGATCCGAAGATTTCGAAAAAAAGTCGACTGGGGCTACTATTAATTATAATTTTGATGGTGAGGGTGATTTAGAACCTAATCGTTTGTATCAATATTGGAATTTAGAATATAACAATATGATGTTTGCTTGGATCTATAAAAAGGATGATCTTTGGGTTATTGGTACTGGATATGATAAAAATATTTCCAAGATATGACAGAAATTTTTTGAGGTTGTTAAAAAGGAATACAATCTCAAGGGAGAAGTTGTTAAAAAGGAAGGTTTTTCAAGCAACATGGATATGGGAGAAAATAGGGTCCATCTTGGAGAGAGATGCATATTATTTGTGGGTGATGCAGCAGGATTAGTTGATATGTATAGAGGGTTAGGAATGGATGCTGCTGCTTTAAGTGGAAGATTAGCTGCAAAAGCAATACTTGAAGTGGAAAAAACAGGAAAACCAAGGGAATCGGCTATTGATATTTATTCTCATAAGATGCGAAAAATCGTAAAACAAACCAATAATAATGTAGGAAAAGGTATATACTATTTACAAAGTAATGAAGAATTATTAAAATATATGAAGAAATTTATGTTTACAGGGGGATTTATGATGATTATTCAAAAATTTCTAAATAAGTTTAGAAGAGCAGAAAAAATAAAATTATTACCTCCTTAATATTACTAATTGGATTTAAAAAAATAATAAGATTAATTTTTAAAAAGGTTTAGGACAAATTCTCCGATTTTATTTATTGCTTCTTTCGCTTCGGGTAAATCGTATAATCCAAAACCTTGAAATACATGGATTGTGTCCTTCCATTCTTGTAATGTAGCACCAACACCTGCTGCTTTAGCGCGTTCTATAAATCTTGTTGAATGGTCATAAAGCATTTCACTTGTGCTTACTTGTATTAGTATTGGAGGTAAACCTGTTAGATCTGCTAATACAGGTGAAATCAATGGATTATTTGGATCTGCTCCTGCTAAAAAAGCTGTCGTCCACCAAAATACCCCTCTATCTGCTAAAATCGGATCAGTTTTAGCATTTTCATAAAAAGATTTACTATTACCTGTATAATCGGTGCCTGGAGATAATGCTACTGCTCCCGCGGGTAATGGAATTCCTTCGTCTCTTAATTTTATTAGAGTTGTCAGTGTTAAATTACCTCCCGCTGAATCTCCAGCAATGACAATATTTTCTGTTTTTATTCCTTGTGAAAGAAGCCATTTATATGCATTGACACAATCTTCCAAGGGTGCTGGAAAAGGATGTTCAGGTGCTAGTCGATAATCAACACTTAACACACGCATCTTAGTAAGTTGTGCAATTTCAATTGTTAACGCTCTATGAGTTTTGGGAGACATTAAAACCATACCTCCACCGTGGAAGTACAAAATAATTTTATCTTCTGTCGCTTCTGGTACTATTTGCCATTCAGCGGGAACCCCATCAACATCAATTTCTTCTATTTTAACGTCTTCTGGTAATGGATGAATTTTTATTTGTGTCTGTATATAGTAATTTACAACATATCGGAAGAATTTTGCAAGTTTCCGCATTTCCTCATCAGTAAAAAAACCATACAAATCTTCTACGCTTCCTTCGTTCTTAGATAACATTCGAAAAAATTTCTCATTTCCTTCTGTTATTTTTTGCAAATAAGTTTGCGGATTGAATCCTTTATTTTCTTCAAGTTTAAGATATTCTAAAACACCTTTCAATTGAATCTTCTGGCTCTCATCTATATTTTTAAGAATATCAGGACGAATTTTTGATCTATCTAATATAGGCACAATTTTTCCCCTATAAAATATATTTCCAAATTAAGATAACTTAATGATTCTTCATCATTTTAATATTATTTTTAGAATGTAGAGTAAAAATAATTGAAAAAAAAAAGAAATAGAATTTTTTAAAAATATAATTATGTTATTGGGATTAGATTATTTTCATTGCCAAGCCCATGTCGTCAAGCGTGAGTTTCTTTCGACCAGCATGTCTAGTCATCTCAAGTGCTTTGTTTGTCATACCTTTGGCTAACTTTTCTAAGTAGTCAATTAAGGCATCAACAGCATCTCGGGCGACCATCTCAGCGCCGTTATCTTTCATCAACTTTCGGACAGGAGACCAGGCAAAATTGACGTGCTAAGCGAGATGCTTTTACATACCTTCTTTGCCATTTTATTATTCCTCCACTTTTAATTTTTAATATAATTTCTCAAAGTCCAAATTTTTCAATATGAACTTTATTATGGTATATTACTTCTTTCAAATATATAAAGATTATGGTAGCTTTTCGAAATAATGTGTTTGGGTTAATAAATTCATCAGAAGTCAAAATAGCGATGTCTGAGAAAAAAGCTCGTGGATATGGTTCTGAGCTTTTAGATCTGAGATTTTTTTCAATTTTGAAATTTTTAAATTATAATGATTAAAAAATTACTCTATCTAACCAGATCTAATAATTCTAATATTTTTGTAGATATTTTATATCTTATCTAACTTTAATGTAAAGATAATTGATCTTTCTTAAAAGGGTGAAATATTAATATTTATTATCTATAGCAGAAAGCATTACTTTCAATTGATCGAAGATATCCAGCCTGAAATCAGTGCCAATTCTAAAGAATAAGAGATCAACTACTTTTTTTTCAAGGTATTCATCAACATTTAATTGTTCGATTACCTCAGACCAATTACTGCTCTCTGAAGCTCTGATTCCAATTAAAATTACCCCGTTCTCTTTTATGTTTTCTATGATTTTTATTATGAGTTCTTTCCAGTTTTGGTCTACTGTTCCTTTTGTTCGAGTATCGAAAATACAAAATATTCCATCAGAACTGGAAATATCATCAATAGCAGAATATTGATGCTGCTTTATAATCAAACCATTCGTAAACTGATAAACTTCCTCATCATCATAATCTCTTATAAGAGATTTACCTCCTAATTTTGCAATATTCGTTATGATTTGTAATCCAGGACTCCATTGTAAGTTTTCAGAGATTAAAGATAAAGTTAAGACAATTTTCTTTTTCAAGATCGAGTTAATAATATCAAGTAAAATATCACCACGTCTTTCTTCTTCAATTTCTTTGCTTTTCATTACATAATGATACGAAATTAAGTTAAAAGCATCCTCTACATTGCTACCATTTAATGCACTTGTTTCAATGTATGAAATCTTTATTTTTTCGCTTTGGGATAGATTATTCGCTAATTTTGCACCTTCTTGATAAAATACTTTTCTCTCTTCAGTTAAATCTGTTTTATTTCCAACTATTACAATGGGAATATCTTCTCCAGAAGTAAAGAGCTTCAGTTCCTCATACCAACTTTTAATGTTTTCGAAAGATTCGCGATTCGTAAGATCAAATACGATGAAGGCTGCTTGGGCTCCCAAATAATAGATTTTTCGAAAACGACGAAAGAATTTTTGGGCTCCTATGTCGTAAAGAGTTACACCAATTTTATTTCCAAAAAATTCGAACTCATGAGATAAAACATTGAGACCTATAGTTGCTCTATAATCTGTTGTGTATCTTTTTTCAACAAATCTTCGGATGATTGAGGTTTTTCCAACTTCATGATCACCTAAAATAACAAATTTAAAACGATATTCACCACCTAATCCTAATTGCATTTCGTATAGTTGATTTTTTAATCGTTCAACATTACCCGCTTCATATTCAAAATTGGGAATTACAACCTGAATTAAATCTTCTTCGTCAGCTGTGAGGATTTGTGCTGTCTTCTCTGCTAGAAAAAGTCCATATGGTGACATTCTTTCAATTGAAGCAATGCTTTCTAAAACTAAGCTTAAAATTCTTTCCTCATCAACAGAGATAAATAATAGGCGATGATCCTCCGTATCAAAACTTGCATTTCCGAATTTTTGAAATTCAAATTCACTACGCATACGACTTAAGATAGGATTGATAATTGAAGTTAAAACAGAAACTAATTCCATATCAATATCCTTCCTTTTTTCTCCCGCAATTATTAAACCTTCTACATCTGATATGATAATAGCTTCTACTTCAGTGTTAGATTCTAAGAACTTATTAAATAATTCTTTAAAGAGCTTATTTTTTTGTAATGGCAAAAGTTTCTCTACTCGCAAATAATACTATAATTCGATATTATAATATCTATATTATATTTATTATGGGGATTTTTATTATTGATTATTAATAGCCACTGATCTTCTTTTGAATGTATATTTTCAAGATACTGAGTAATTAAAGATACCTTATTGTATTTAACATAACTTTTAGTTGATCGTATATTTCTAATCGATATTCGAGACCTAGTTTGAAGAATAGTAAAGATACCATTTTCTGTTCTAATAATTCGTTAACATTAAATTCTTCCATAATAGCTGACCAATCGCTTTTATCTGAAACCCGAATCCCAATTAAAACAACTTTATTCTTTTTAATGTCATTTATGATTTTAACGACAACGTCTTTCCAATTTGGATCTATATGATCTTTATCACGGGCATCAAAAATGCAGAAAACTCCATCAGAATCACACAGTTCAAAATTATGGTAAAGATAATTCTTTAAGATTACTCCATTTGAGAATGTATATAATTTTTCTTCTTTATCGTCTTTGAGTTTTTCACATTCATTTAAATCATTGATTTCTGAGAGAATCTGTAAACCAGGGCTCCAGAATTCATTTTCAGATATTATTGTCAATGTTAATAATGAGTCTAAAATTTCTCCTATCACTTTTCTTTCTTTCAGGATAGAATTGAGTTCCTCTACCAAATCTTGCTTAACTCTTTCCTCTTCTTCTTCTTTACTTTTTGAAATATAATGATATGCAATTAATGTAAACGCATCTTCAACATTTTCCCCTGTTAAAGCACTAGTTTCAATATAAGATATTTTGATATTTGGTTTATCAGATAATTCATTCACTACTTTCACACCGTCTTCATAATCTATAGCTCTTTGGTCTTTTAAGTCCTTTTTATTTCCTATAATAATAATTGGAATCCCTCTTCCGCCTATAAAGTCCTCTAATTCTTTATACCATTCCTTAATGCTTTCTAAAGATTTCCTATTAGTGAGATCAAAAACTATAAACGCTGCTTGTGTGCCCAAATAGTAAGTTTGGCGAAATCTCTTGAAATATTGCTGAGCCCCTACGTCCCAGAGCGAGTAAACAACATTATTTCCAAAAAATTCAATGGAATGAGATAGTATATTCAATCCTATAGTTGCACGATAATCGTGCGAAAATTTATTTTCTACAAATCGTCTGACAAGACTAGTTTTTCCTACTTCATGATTTCCAATAATGACAAATTTGAAACGATATAGTCCACCTTGATCTAATCGCATTTGATAAATTTGGTTTTTTACTCTTTCAGAATAAGTAGTTTCATCTGTTTCATATTCGAAGTTAGGGATTGTTAACTGAATATTATCGCCCTCCATTGCATTAAGGATTTGGACAGATTTTTCGGCAAGTAGATAAGCATATGGAGATGCTTTATCTACAGATGCTAAATTATTTAAAACGACACTTAGAGTTCTTTTTTCATCCAAGGAAATAAATAATAGTCTATAGAATTCTGTGTCAAAGCTAGCAGTCCCAAATTTTTTGAACATAAATTCATCGCGAATCCTTTCAATGATTGGATTAATTATAGAAGTTAACACAGAAACAATTTCCATATCTACGTCGCTTCTTTTTTCACCGGCAATAACTAAACCTTGCTTATCACTTACTATAACTGCTTCTACATCTTTATTAACATCTAAGAATTGGCTGAACAATTCATTGAAAAGACCTTTTCTATTTATTGACATGAGTTTATCTACCCTTTGTAAACTATAATAGCATAAAAGTGTATTTACCCATATAATAAAAATAGTTATTTTTATATATTATTTTTAGGGAAGTTTCGACTTCGATATTCTTAAAAATAGTAAGTATTTTTAATTTATTATACTACGTGAATAGAGTTGAAAACTTTAAAAAAACGCAGATAAATTATAATGCCCTCTTGTATAATTTGCCATTTGAATATAGATGAAAACACAGATTCTTTTAAAAGTTGTAAAAATTTACATCTCGTTCACAAAACCTGTCTAGCTGAATGGTTAATGCATTCACAAAATTGTCCATTATGTAGTGAACCATATCCTCAAAGTTTAATTGACCAATTTAAAGATTATAAGGAAAAAAAAGAAAAAGAAAAACAGGATGCCTTAGATAAGGAATTGCACAAAGAATCAATGAAAAAAGTAGAAGAAATTGCTAGTAAAATAGTATTCCTAAAATTCATTGAAACTATTGAAACCCTAATAGAAGAGGAAAAATATAATGAAGCAATTGATAAACTTTTAGATTCATACAGTGAAACTGTAATTGATGATAACAATTTGAATGCTCTTTTTTTATTAGGTAAAGCCAATTTTCTAAAAGGGCGATATGATTTAGCTATAAACTTTTTATTTAAATTAGTTAAAATAAGATTTGATTATCCAGACGGATTTCTATTATTAGGTAAAGCATATGAGAAAATAGGTCTTAAGGACAAAGCCCAATGGGCTTATGATCGAATCAAAGAAAGTAAATAAATTTATTGTTTCTGAACCTATTATTATTATGAAACCCCTTTGTTTAACAATTGCGGGAGCAGATCCTACTTCTGGAGCAGGAATTCAAGCAGATATTAGAACTTTTGATAGGTGTGGAGTTCATCCTTTTTCTGTTATTACTGCAATTACTTACCAAACAGCTACGAAATTTATTGGCTATAAATCTCTTTCAGATGAATTAAATAATCAATTAGACGCAATATTAACAGTTTATCCAATAAAATATGTGAAAATTGGAATGATTCCCGATGTAAAAACAATAGATATAATTATCCAAAATATTAAAAATTATAATCTAAATGCTATCCTCGATCCAATTTTGATAGCTAGTGCGGGGGGAAGACTTTCTAGTGAAGGATTAGAGTCAGAGATTGAGAGAAATCTATTTCCTCATGTAAAAATAATTACACCTAATATAACAGAAGCTTCCTTCTATTCGAATATAAATTTGAGCAATCTATCAAATGAAAGTATTGATGAACTTAAAGAAGCCGCTGAAATTTTACTCAAAAAATTATATAGAAATGAAAATTCCAAGAGAATCGAAAAGGCAGTAGTTATTAAAAGTGCAAGAAGTAAAAGTAATGAAATTTTAGATTTAGTTTTATTGAACAAAGAAATAAATGGTCAAATGAAAAGAGTGTTTCAACTATTTAAGAAAAAAAAAGTTATTTTTGAGGGAAACGTTCATGGGACGGGTTGTGTCTTTTCATCAGCGATTACAGCATTTTTGGCTAAGGGATATTCTATAGAAAACTCCATTGTTAAAGCAGAAGATTTTTTTGATAACAAGTTTCAATCTTTTATCGAATTGCCAGATAAAGGCAAATTTATCGATTTAACTGTATCTGAAGAGCGCTTAAAGGTTATAAATCAAATAAAAGAAGTTTATAACGTGATCTCTCAATCTAAAGATTTTAGTAAATTAATTCCTGAAGTGAGAATGAATATCTCTAGTTCACTTCCGAATGCTACCGGAAAAAACGATATTGCAAGTGTAGAAGGAAGAATCACAATTATTAATGAGTTTCCAAAAGCTTCTGGAGAAATAAGATTTGGTGTTTCAGATCATACCGCAAGATTAATTCTTTCTGCGAAAAAGTTTGATAATTCTATCAATTTTGTAATGAATTTAAGATTTAATCCAAATTGGATAGTTCTCATTCAAGATAATACAGATTTGGAGTTAGCGGAGATTATTAGAGAAGATCAACCTGAAGAAATTAAAATGAAAGAATTTTCTACAATGCAATGGTTAATTAAAAAAAGCATAGAGAAAATTGGTAAAATTCCTGATATTGTTTGGGATAAAGGGGCTTTAGGAAAAGAACCCATGATGAGGTTATTCGGTAAAAATTCGAAAGATATAATAACAAAACTTAAGAAAATAATTGATGCAATATCCAGCTAAATGGATTTAAATGAACTCTATTTTTATAAGAAACTAAAACCAACTAGTATGTATCATGATTGATCCTCTAACAATTAATGAAAACATTAAAGAATTAGGAGCTGATCTTTGTGGATTTGCTCCTGTTGATAGATTTACTAAAGCCCCTAGTGGTTTTCACCCTCAAGATATATATAAAGAGTGCAAAACAGTAATTGCTTTTGCTAGAATAATCCCTCGATCACCCCTATCAGCAACGAGCTATGTACCTTATTCCCATTTTAACACTATAGTTATAAACCAAGTAGATGCTTTAACATTAAAAATTGTGAGGATGTTTGAAGAAATTGATATTGGTTGCGTTCCTATTCCTTCTGATGATCCTTATGAACACTGGGAGCCTGAAAGAGCATATGGTAGAGCGATTTTATCATTAAGACATGCAGGCTATCTTGCAGGATTGGGAGTTTTAGGAAAAAACACATTGTTAATAAATGAGAAATATGGGAATATGATCCAACTTGGAGCTGTATTAGTAAATGTTAATTTAGATGGAGATAATATTATCGATTATGAAGGATGTATAACAGATTGTCAAATTTGTCTCGATTCTTGTCCTCAAGGGGCATTGGATGGAATTACAGTCAACCAAAAAGCATGTAGGCAACATTCTATTTACAAAACAGAAAAAGGTTATACTCTAAAAAGATGCAATTTATGTCGTAAATTGTGTCCAAATGCCTTAGGTATAAATTAAAAAGAATTTTAACTCTACTTTTTAGACTTTTTCTTACTTTCTAATGCATCTTTTAAAAGTTTAATGGCACAGAATTCTCCACACATACTACAAACTTCATTATCAATAGCGTTTCCATTTCTATAATGAACTTCTCTTGCTAAAGCTGGATCAATAGAATGTTTAATCATTCCTTCCCAATCTAAATTTTTTCGGGCAATGTCCATCTTATAATCCCAATTTGAAGCTCTTTCACCATATTTAGCAATATTTACAGCATGAGCAGCGATTTTAGATGCAATAACACCCCTTTTGACTTCTTCTTTTGTAGGAAGCCCTAGATGTTCTGAGGGTGTTACATAGCATAAATAATCCGCTCCAGCTAAACCAGCAATTGTTCCTCCAATTGCGCTTACAAGATCATCATATCCTGGAGCAATATCAGTGACTAATGGTCCTAAAACATAAAAGGGAGCTTCATCACATAATGATTTCTGTAGCTTAACATTGCGCTCTATTTCATTAGCAGGTATATGCCCAGGACCTTCAACCATAACTTGTACATTCGCTTTCCAAGCTCGCTTAACTAATTTAGAAATTTCAAGCAATTCTTGTATTTGAGCATAATCTGTGGAATCAAATATACAACCTGGTCTCATACCATCTCCTAAAGATAATGTGAAATCATATTCTTGAGCCATTTCAAGTAAATAATCATATCTACGATTGAAAGGATTTTCCATCTCATTTTCTAATATCCAAGAAGCTAAAAATGTTCCCCCTCTAGACACAACTCCCATTGTTCGAGGATGATCCACTAAATAACCTATAATTTCTTTTGTCACACCCACATGGATAGTAAAGAAATCAACTCCTTCCTTTGCTTGTTCTTCTACAACGTTAAACATGTCATCTTCATCCATGTGGATTATAGCTCCTTTAGCCTCAATCGCCCTTAAAGCGGATTGATATATAGGAACAGTTCCTATAGGGACTTTAAGTTCAGCAAGGATTTGCTTTCGAATAGTTTGAACATTTGATTCAGTTATACCAGTACTTAAATCCATTACTGTATCCGCACCATATTTGACTGCGATTTTAGCTTTTTCTAACTCCTCATTAATATTACACACTGTTTTTGAAGAACCAACATTCGCATTAATTTTTATTAATAGTCCCTTTCCAATACCAATAGGAGGATCTAACTCTCTTCTATTCGATTTAGGAATAATGATTCTTCCTTTTTCTATGCCCCGCTTTATGAAATCGACGTCAACTTGCTCTCTTTTTGCGACAATCTCCATTTCTTTGGTGATATTTCCGTTCTTGGCAGTTTTCATTAATGTAGACAAGTCTTAGAACCTTCTCCAAATATTATTTCAATTAATCTCTAGAGTATTCTCTATTACAAAATAATAATGATAAAATTATATTCTTTTGTTTTATCAATTAAAAGTTCTATCAAGATTAAATTCTGAAGAGAAATAAAAAAATAGGATTTAATTTAATATTCAGGCACTTCAAGTCATATCCTTATGTCCATAAATTCATTATAAAACTTTTCTATTAACAGAAAAGAATCAGAATAATATAGTCATTCTGATAATTCTTTAATTGTATCCAATGTTTAATTGCCTTAGAAGTTCAATTAAGGATTCAGTTAAGTTATAAGTTTTAAGTTGTTCAAAAGGTACAAAACGAGCATCCAGAGCGTCATCTGCTGCCTTGGGTGGTTGATTTTCATCTCCTTCTATTTGCTCTACAAAATAATTGATTAGAACATAATGGTATTCTATTTTTCCTTCATTATCATACATAATTTTATCTATGATACCAGCTAATCTTGAAACCTTAACCTTAAACCCCGTTTCCTCAAAAGCTTCCCTTACTGCTGATACTTCTACTTTTTCTCCAAGATCTAAATGTCCTCCCGGAATACTCCAGTATCCTAAATCAGGTTCATATTTTCTTTTTACAAGAAGTAGAGTTTTTTCTCGAATGAGAAGAATTCCAACTCCTATATGTGGTCTGACCGGATATCTTCTAGTATCATAAGCAGTTAATCTCTTTCTTTCAACCATTCTTCATCAAAATTATTTTTTTACTTCTATATAAAGAAGAATTTTATATAAAAAATCTATAATAATTAAATACTTGAATTTCTAATAATTTTCGTATAAGAATATATTTTTGAAAAAAAAATAAAATCCACAAGAATTATAAGCTACGCTATGGGGGCTCTCCATTTTGGATCTGGAACTCACGAGCCTGCTTGGATACATACTAACGTTACTCTTAATGATCTTGTGCCCATTGCTATGGATGGAGTAGGGGATTATATGTTTAATATTAAGGGAGATTTCATCTATGATTTAGTTGGTTTTGGTTTAATTGAAGTGTGGATACTAGAAAATTTAGCCACTAACTCTACAGCCTGGTATGAAAAAAGCACAGGCATTCTTATCAAAGGCACATTTATATGGGGAGTTGGAAGTAATTATACTCTTGATTTTATTGATACAAATGCTTTGTTTCAATATTATACGCCTCCAGCAGGGATTCCTGGATATGATCTAGTTCTATTTGCTATTATTATTGGTGTAGTGTCTTTGATAATGGTAATATATAAGCGCAGAAAGTTAATTTAAAAAGATATTTATCTTAATTCAAAACCTTTTTTTATTTTTAATCTATTCTAACTTCAAATTTCTAAATAAATTAATTGAGTGCTCTACAATATCTCTAGCTTCCTTAACGTCTTTCCATTCTTTAAATTTAACCCATTTGTGTGGTTCTAATCTTTTATATGTCTCATAGAACTCTTGAATTTCCTTAAGCCTATGCTTATGTACGTCTTGAATATCATTATATCCGCTAAATCTAGCATCATTAATTAAAACAGAAAGAATTTTTGGGTCATCTCCATGTTCATCTTCAATAATTAGAGCACCAATAACTCGAACTTTTACAATACACCCCACTTCGAGGGGTTCATAACTCAATATCATTATATCAAGAGGATCATCATCATCTGACCATGTTTGGGGGATAAAGCCATATTCTACTGGAAAAACAACTGAGGAAGGGATAACTCGATCCAACAAAAAAGCTTCCCATTCGGGTTTATACTCATATTTATCTCTCGAACCACTTATAACTTCAATTACAGCATTTAAAATAACTGGAGGATTATCTCCCGGGGGAATATCTTTCCATAAATTCATAAGTATCTAAATTTAAACACATTTTTTAAATATTTCTTCTTATCCCAGATATTTATTAATTTTTATTAAATGTGTTGATCTAATGGTTCGTCCATACTATTGGTCCAAGAATTAGATGGAAATACAGTGAACCAAAAAGCTTGTAGGCAGCATTCAATTTACTAAAAAAAGAAAAAGGCTATGTTCTAAAAAGATGTAATTTATGTCGTAAGGTATATCCAATTTGCAGAGGTATACTTTAAAATATAGTGCCAATATTTTAGACCGTACATTTTTTATTGCCTTACATATCTTTGATATTAACAAATTTATTAAGTTAGATAATGAGATAATTTTGTCTGGAAATTGAAAATAGTAGAAGTAAAGATATATATATTCCAATAAAGTATAGAGCTAATTATATACAAAATGAAATCCCAAAAGCTCAAAAATTCATTAAAGAAATTCTAGAGATCCAAAAATTTATTGAGGAGGTTCCTGGTGTTCAAAAGCATATTGATGAGATTGAATTAAATGTTTTAAAAATTGGAAACTGCTCGATCTTTAAATAATTTCAATTGTTTTTTTTATGAATTCATTTCATGGATTTTCTTTTTTATAAGATCAATAAATAGGGAAAAGTATATACCTTAATACTTAAAAATAGTTATTCTTAAGATAACCTAATCTCTGCGACCTAAAATGATATGACGTTTAAAAAAAGTATTGTGGTTATAATAATTATTATAATTTCACTAATCCTATTCGCAAGTGAACCAATGATTCTTTTTATCAATTTTCTTAATATTTATCCAATGGTATATTGGATCACCTATATCTCTGCTATCATTGGTGTTTTAACCATTATTATTACTTTATTTTGGTATGGAAACGCGAGAATAAGGTTTTCATCACCAATCAAAAAGAAGACATTTTCTTCTGTTAAAATAATTCTCACGATAATTACAATTTTAGGAATCATCCAGGTAATATTGTCTCTATTCGCTCAAGAATTATTATATCAATTAACTTCTATATTATTTATCACATTAATAATATTTTTTGGTTTTAGAACTTTTGTTAATTTATCTACTTCACTCTTGTTTCGTCCGAATATTAAGGAGTCTGGGAATATACCATCAGTTTCGATAATTATACCCGCCTTTAATGAGGGCAAAGTGATTGAAAAAACAATAAGATCAGTTTTAGAACTGAGTTATAGTCAAAAAGAGATTATTGTTGTGGATGATGGCTCAATGGATGATACTTTAAAAATTGCAAAATTGATGGAAACTAATAATCCAATAAGGGTTATTTCAAAAAAAAAGAATGGTGGAAAGTGGGGTGCACTAAATAAAGGGATAGAATCATCTAAATCAGATATTATAGTATGTATAGATGCTGATACAGTTTTGGATAAGAATGCAATACAGCCATTAGTCAATCATTTCATTGATAGTAAAGTTGGAGCAGTAGCAGGGAATATAAAAGTTGGAAATCGAAATAAGTTACTTACAAAATTACAAGCTTTGGAATATATTTCTAATCTGAATCTTCAAAGAAGAAGTGAGGCATTTTTTAGAAAAATAACAGTAGTTCCAGGTCCCTTAGGAGCTTTTAGAAAATCTATAATTAAAGAGGTGGGTTTCTATACCGGAGATACATTTGCAGAAGATGCAGACTTAACTTTAAAAATATTAAGAGCAGGATATAAAATAGAATACGAACCTAAATCAATCGGATATACAGAAGCTCCAATATTTCTTTTTGATTTATTTAAACAAAGGTATCGTTGGTATAGAGGATTATTACAAGTAATAATTAAACATAAAGGCATGTTTTTTAATCCAAAATATGGAACTACAGGATTGTTTATACTTCCATGGGTATCTTTGAATGGATTAATCTTTTCTTGGTTTAACTTTTTCGCAAGTATGTGGATTTTTATACTTATATTTAATCCATTTTCTGGATTTCTTATATATACACACATTTATTTTTTCTGGTTTTTTTTCTTTCTGATAATAGAAATAGTTATCAGTATGTATGCGATATATGTGGATGTAAGGGAAAAGCCAAAAATTTTGTTTTATATAATCGCTTATAAATTATTCTACGGATACATGATTAGCACAATCAGAATTTTAAGTCAATTAGAGCAATATTTAAAATATCCTATGCAATGGGAGACTATCAAAAGAACAAGTGCTTTGTAAATTCAAGTATGTTACAATAGGTTCTTTTCATGCTATTATGAAAATTTCAGGTGTTCTTCTAATCTAAAATATAAACTCTCAAACCGCTTATAACTTCAATTACTGCGTTTAAAATAACTGGAGGATCATCTCCCGAGGGAATATCTTTCCATAGATTCATAATTAACTATATTTAACTATGTTTTTTAAGTATTTCTTCTTACCACAAGTTATTTTCTAAAGATTTGGTATATATTTCATCTCTTAACCAGAATAATCGAAATCACCTTGGATGTTTTAGTAAAACATAAATAGTTAATTAACACTATCAAAAATAGCATATCTAAAATGCAATTTTTTAAAAAAACAAGGCGAAATTTGTTTGAAAAATATTGATCAAAAAAAGATTAGTACAGTTTTTCTAATTTTAAGCATTCTTTCAGTACTATTTTATACGTTAAATACTACTACAACGTTTTATTTATTTTCCAAAAAAGATTCAAATTCTGATCCAGAAGATATAATTGACATTGAGTGCTCAGGACATACTTTTATTTATACACTAAACGGGAAAAGATATTTAGCAAAGTATATAACAGAAGAAGAAGTTGAAGATATGAAAAAGGATATTAGAATTGAAGATTCAAAAGGACATTATGACCATATTATAGATGGTCATGGTACTGGATATTCAAGTGCTTCAGAAGAGGACTTGGAAAGCCTGATTGGAGAGATATCATTATTAGAATTAATTCCAGATTACGAACATGGATTTAAGGCCACAGCAGATATTTCTACAGAAATCTACTTTCCTGTTGTTGGAGATCAAGGTATGCAAGGATCTTGTACTTCATGGGCAAATGTGTATTATGCTTATGGATATTTAGAGGCGAAAGATTATGGATGGGATGCTAGTTCAGGGGATCCACAATATCTATTAAGTCCAGCATGGTCATATAATAAAATATCTGCTTATGATTATGGTTCGGTACCTTCTGAGACTGCACAACTGATAAAAGAGTGGGGTGTTTCAACTTTAAATACTATGCCTTATGATGATACAGATGTTGATAGTTGGGGAGGTGAAGCTGCATGGCGGGAGGCACCTTATCATAGACCTCTTGATTATACTTTAATTTCATATATTGGTTATGCTACAATCGATGTTATTAAAAGCTTAATCGACAGTGGAACGCCTGTAACAATTGGAATTGACGCATATCAGTATAATAATGGTTTAGATGATGGTTTATCAGATTATGTGCTATCTTCTGATGAATATGACAATTCTTCTGGCCTAAATCATGCCCAATGTTTTGTGGGATATGATGATTCCATATCAGAGGGAAGTGATGTCGGAGCTTTCAGAGTAGTTAATTCATGGGGAGAAAGTTGGATGGATGATGGATTTTACTGGCTAACCTATGATGCGTTTCATGAATTTGGCGCAGTCGGGGGTCAGCAAATACTTTTTATAACTGATCGAATTGATTATAATCCTGATTTAATAGCTACTTGGGAATTTAGTTCTGCACCAACTAGAATGAGCGATATCATCACATTAGGAGTAGGTCCTCATAGTAGTCCTTTAGATATATTAAATCCCCATTATGATAATGATGTAAACAACTTATTTCCTGAATTTATGGCATTTGATATTTCGGATTTTTATTCTTATTACATTGCGAATAATGATGTATTGTTTTATTTAGAAGTTGGTCCATCTGATACAACGGGAACAATTTCTTCGTTTAAACTAGAAAGATATACTGGTGGAATCCTCCAGCAGATCTCTCAAGAATCTCCAGATACTCCTAAAGATACACCGGGATATGTAATTGCTACATTTATGTCTTTTGCCCATGAATTAAAAACGGTATTAACGGTTCCAACTAATCCATTAATACATAATTCATACCAAATTAAAACACTCGTTATTAATAATGGAGCTAATCCAGAAACTAGCGTAGATTTTGATTTGTTACTTAACGATGTTCCAGTTCATTCGATTATAATTCCAAACCTCCCGATTGGAGCAAATACTACAATCAATTATTTATGGACCCCCACAGAATATGATATTTATAATTTCACAGCGTACGTTACCCCTGTTCCTGGTGAAACATATCTATCAAACAATTATGACACTGAAATATTATATATACTCGGCCCTATTTTTTATGATGACTTTGAAAGCGGCTTATCTCAGTGGGTATCTATCACAGGCCTATGGCATTTAACAGATGATAGTAGCGCATGGCCAGATCCTTATCATTCTCCTACGCATTCCATGTGGTTTGGAAATGAATCTACTGGAGATTATGCTACAGGATTTCAAGAATACGGTGAGATGGTGTCTGTCCCTTTTAATTTAACTGATGCTGAGGCGGCATTCTTAGAATTTTATCACTGGCGACAAGCAGAAGGTTTTGGTTATGATATTTCCTCTGTGTATATCTCTATTAATGGTATGACTTGGGATCTTATTTACCAATCAGATGAGGCTTCTGTCCTACCATGGGCAGAAGTATCTTTGGATATATCTGCTTACATTGGTAATCCCTCAGTACAAATTATGTTTACTTTTGATACTATTGATAGTATAATGAATAATTATAGAGGATGGTTAGTAGATGATATAGCAATTATGGGTACAGGAATAGAAATACCCCATAATTTGCGAGTTTCTTTAGAACTTCCTGATTTTCCTGAGATTTCCAACTCATATACTGTTAATGCAACGATTAGTAATATTGGAACGAGTGATGAATCAAACGTAGATCTCTTCCTTTACTTAAATGAGATAATAGTAAATTCGATTAATATAGCGAATTTACCATCTGGTTCAAGCCAAACAATTAACTATTTATGGACGCCTATAACTTATGGAGAATACAATTTTACAGCATATGCGCCCTCTGTACCTGGTGAAATATTAACCTTTGATAACTTAGTGACTGAAATTGTACCACTTCATGAGATAATTCTATTTGATGGTATGTTCATAGATTACACTTACACGCTTACTTCGGGAGCTATATATACTGGACCTACTCATGTCTCATATACTCATATTTTGGAATCTATGTTTCATGTTATTTGGGATGGTGTCATCTCGGGAATACCAATAATGAGTTATTGGGATGTAAATACCCAAACACGTATTATGGAAAACAGTGGTGGAAATCTTTATTTCGGAGATGGTGCGCATACACCCATTTGGATATTTACCGAGGTAAATCTGGGGGATACAGTACCAATTGCTGTAGATGGTGAATTTGATCATCTTTTTTTAGTATCAGGAGAATTTATCTATGAAATTCCTGAATTTGGTGCTGTAGAGGCATGGATATTAGAAGATTTAACTTTCCCTGGTGGTATTGCCTACTATGAAAAAAGCACTGGTATTTTATTAAGTGGATATTTTCCTTATGCTGGTGGATTATATAGCTATTCCTTTGATCTTACTAGCTCGAATGCACCATTCATTAAGATAATAAATGATCACGATTTACGGGTCACTTTAGATACTCCAAATTATGGTGAAATTGATAATACCTATGCAATTACTGCTACTGTAATTAATACTGGTGCTAATGATGAAACAAACATAGATTTCTTCCTTTATCTTGATGATGTTATAGTAGATTCAATCCATATTTCCTATTTACAATCTGGGGCAAATGAAACCATTGATTATTTATGGACGCCCACTGACTATGGTGCATATAACTTTACAGCATATGCTCCACCTATAGTAGGAGAAACTTATACAATTGATAATTTGAAATCTGAATTAATCCAGGTTCAAGAATTACATCTTTTTGATGGCTTGTTCATTAATTACTCATTTACACTATTTGGTCAAACATCTCCTATGGAATTTTTATATTCATATATTTCAGGGGCAACTTTCCATATTGATTATATATTACATCATGAATTTGGACCTCAAACAGGTTACTGGGATGTAGATACTCGAACGAGGATTATGTCTAATGCTTTTGGAGGGCTTTCTTTTGGAATTGGTACACATACCCCCATTTGGATATTTACGGCAATTTCAATCAATGATGTAATCTCTATAGCAGTTGATGCAGAAGGTGACCATGATTTCATAGTATCAGATGAGCTATCCTATAATCTTACTGGTTTTGGGCTTGTAGACGTATGGGTTGTGGAGGATTTAACTATTCCTGGAGGAATTGCCTGGTATGAAAAAAGCACAGGTATTCTTTTAAATGGGATATTTCTCTATTTCGGTGGATTATATAATTACACGTTTGAAATTTTTAATACTAATATTGAATTTAACCCAACTACTACAGATAATGGTATTTCAGGATATAATTTGTTATTCATCATTGCCCTACTAGGTGTAACAATAGTTTTCTTAACAAAGAGTAAAATTAGAAAAACCAAAAATTAATAACATATTTTTTTTTTATATTTAGTTCTTTATTCTAAAGATATTTGAAATGTGAAAAATAGACTATTTTATTTTGAATAGTAGTGGAAAATCTGTAAAACTAAATTTCAAATCCTATAACTAATTTAATATAGTAACAAAATTTTTCTAAAAATAAGCTAAATTTAAATACTAAGGTTAGATTAAAGTTGAATCCAATTTGGCCGGGATATTGGCCTAAAAATGGAATGCCAGAACGAACAGAACCATTTACTTGGATTATAAAGGAGAAACTAGCGGCTTCTTGGTGGCCAGATAACTCAGTTATTGAAATATATAAAAAAGAAGGAATTAAGGTTATTATAAATTGTTCTGAATTTGATTATAGAAAAGGTGTTCCAAAAGATTTTCAATACTTTCACATAAATATACCTGATTTTGGAACTCCTACAGACTCTCAATTAAAGAATTTTTTAGAAATTACAGGTAGATTTGATACAAATAGAAATCCAATTGTAGTACATTGTGTAGCGGGGTGTGGAAGAACAGGCATAATGGTTGTAGCATGGGCAGCTTTAAATGGTTATATTCCAGATGGATTGGATCCGGTAAAATGGATTCGAAAACTTCGGCCTTGTTGCCTAGAAACAAAAGAACAAATGGAACTAGCACGAAAAATAGCTAATAAATATCGAAAATAACTTTAATGGAAAGTATTTAAGATTGGAATATATTTTATTATTAAGAATATAATTTTTTGATGGTTAAAGTACCCATATTTATAGACACCTATGCAAAAATCAGACTATATTTATATGATTATGGACAATGTCATGGTATATCAGATTAATTTACCTTCAGATCTTCAAGGAAATCAATTGCAAAGGAATCTTAATAAATATGATGAAAAATACCTAGGAATTATTGCAGGGTTTGATAAAAATTTCTTAGAACATTTCCTAATAATCTCAAAAGGGAAAACTCAAGAAGATCTTGCAGATATACTTAAGAAGATGGAAAAAATTTCTTTCATGATCGGCCCTACTGGTAATTTAAATTATCTAACTCCTAACCAGATTCAGTATATTCTTACTAAATTAGGTTCATTGAACTTAAATCAGATTAAAGAAGCAAAAATTAGCAAGATAGCAGATGAACAAATAGAAAAAGAGTTTGGGGGTACTCAAAATGGCCCATCTGCATTAGAGAACCAATTATCCAGCGCAGCATTCTACTTACAATCTATTGGATATTCTAATCAAGAAATACAGGATAAATTTAAGGAAGTAAGGGAAGTCCCTTCAAAATTAGACGCCTTATTCACATTGCAGCCTAAAGAGATTTATAGTGTGCCTGCTGAGATTCGACCTAGAGCTAATCCTCCTTCAAGAGCCCAATCAACTCAAGGAAATCAATCCGCGTCTATTGATAGTAGTCCACAAACCCAAAATGCTATTGATCAGCATGTTCGATCAATTGAACATGAAATAACTGGAGAAAGGGCTAAAAAAGTTGAAGAGCTCATGCAACTTATAAAAGATCATGCTAGAGATAGCATGAATGAAAGTCATAAAAGAGTCTTTAGCCAGATCCATCCTGATCGATTAAACCGTGCTTTTAAAATGCTGAAGGATACAAAAAGGAAATCAAAAAGAATGACTCTTTATTTAGAATGGTTCTTTTGCTCTCATCTGTTGTCTAATATTGAAGTCAAGGTTGAACATTGGCAGACTAGTAGTGCTGCTAGTCGTGGAAGTACAGGCGTATATACCGCAGGAATTAATTTTGGGCGATATGATCAAATTATAAGAGAGTTTCCAGATTCTAAGTTAGCAAAGGTTATTAATATAATAAGGCGTATCTTACAGAATCCTTCTAAAAAAGCGATGCAGAAGCTAGCAACGGATTTGATTGCTGAAACGGGCTTTGATGAGCACTTATATTTCACAGATTGATATAAAGCCTTTAAATCCCCAAATCTTTCTTTTTGGTGTTTTAAATAGGTAAGCAATCAGAATATTGTTTATAGACCGTCTTTCCCCTTACTATTGTCTCTAGAACTTGAATTTCTCTAATTTTATCCATTGGAACTTCAAGAAGATTTGTGCCTAATATTACAAAATCTGCTAATTTTCCAACTTCTATACTTCCTTTAACTTTTCCCACCATAAAAATACCACTCTTTGGTCTTCTTCAGTTCTTTAGCTAAATATTCGGGAAAATGCGTTATATTTATGTTGCTAAAATCTATCTCCAATTAACTAAGAGGTGTTTACCCTTAATTAGTCCATATGTTTCTTTTTTAATATTAATTCTTTATTCTTTATTTGAGCAAACTCAGTTAATAGATTTAAAACCTGCTTTCCTTTCATTTGATTATAAAACCGAAATTTAAATGATTGAATAATCTTATTGCTTTTTTGATCGATACAACGGACTCGAAATTTTGTATAATCCCTATAAACAGCACTAATAGATGGGAAATCTGAAGAAAACTCACCCAATATCTTAACTCGTAGGATATCAAAATCATCCCATCTTATTTTAATTAACTTGTGGGTTTTTTGGAGCTTGATTTCCTCGACAGAAATACTAAATTTTTTCCGTAAATTGTTAGAATATTCATTAAAGGATAAAGCGCTAAGAGGACAGATTACAAGAAGACCCAATCCAATAAACAAAGCAGCATACTCAGGAATAATAGAAGCTAATGTAACAAAGAATATAACGAAGAAGATTGTTAATATAATCATTGAATAAACACGGAGTCGTTTTTGTTCTGTTATTTCAATTTCAGAAGTATTCATATCTATCTTAATTCAAGTTATTAAATTAGATTTCATATTATTATATATTCTATTAAATAATGAAATAAAATTTAAACATTGGTAAATGAGTTAAAAATCCTAAGTAGAATTTTTTTTAAATTCTGTTTTTCATCTAATTATGGTGTCAAGAATTTAGATTTCTCTAATTTTAACACTTGGATCTTCAACAAAAAATACCTATGAGAAGTTGAACCTCAAAGATTTATATATGCTTTTTCTTATATACTAATAATACTCTAAATTCTAAAAAGAGAGAATAATGAGGCGAAAAAAAAAGTTCTTTAAACATATTCTTATTTGGATTTTTATTTTTGAAATTTTATTTATCAATGGAGCCAACCTATACATTTTTAATGGTTTAGCTAATAATACTAATACAGTGATGGAGTATGAAGTAGGAGATTCAATAAATTCTGTTGATATTTCATATGATGGAAAATACATTGCTGTAGGAAGCGATGATCATTATATCTATCTCTTCAATAACACAGGCAGCACTCCACTATGGAAATATGATACACTGGAGGAAGCACGTACAGTTTCGATGTCGTCTAATGGACAGTATATTACTGTGGGAAGTTATAATGGAAGAGTATACCTCTTCCACAAAAGCAACTCAACACCATTATGGTATTATTATGACGCGCAATCGCCAGTTATTTCAGATGATGGACAGTACATTATTGCAGGGGGACACTGGGATAATTATGTGTATCTTTTGAATAATACAAGCAACGTGCCTCTATGGAACTACACAACAGTAGATACTTGGCCAATTGTGACAATCTCATCGAATGGGCAATATATTGTTGTAGGAGACAATGAAAATATCCATTTTTTCGAAACAACAAACTCTACCCCTTTATGGAGCTACAAAGCGGGAGATGATATTCTTACAGTAGCCATCTCATCTGATGGGCAATTCTTTGTAGCAGGGAGTTGGGACCGCAAAGTTTATTTTTTCAACCGAACCACTCCTAATCCTTTATGGACCTATTCTATTGGTGGTAGAGCAAGAGAAGTATCAATTTCATCTGATGGACAATATATTGCTGCTGCACATTGGTCGGATAACATTGTATATCTTTTCAACAGATCTAGTCCTAATCCTTTATACAACTATTCTATTGGTGGAGATGTAAGAGAGGTATCCATCTCATCCGATGGTCAGTATCTTGCTGTGGGGAGTTACAATGGCAAAGTAAAACTTTTTAACAATACAATAAAAATACCTATTTGGAGTTATTCTGTAGGGGATTATATTAACACTCTAAAAATTTCTTCGAATGGTCAATATATTGCCGTGGGAAGTGAGAATATAGTCTATTTGATACATAGATCTTATAGACCACCACCCGATTATTCCTGGGTAGGGATAATAATAATTTCAAGTATTATTATTGGTGTCTTAGCTGCCGTGCTCTATATGTTTTATTATATCGTGGATAGACGTGTAGCAAATGCTTGATATTTAATTAATTTTTTACTTTTTCATTTTTTTATTAAAAATGAGTATTAACTAAGGTTTTTTGAATATAGTTTCTCCTCTTATTATTGTCTCTATCACTTGAATTTCTCTAATTTTATCTGTTGGAACTTCAAGAGGATTTCTGTCTAATATTACTAAATCTGCTAATTTTCCAACTTCTAAACTTCCTTTAATTTTTTCTTCAAAAGCCGCATAAGCAGCATTTATAGTATAGCTTTTAAGTGCTTCCATCATTGATATACATTGTTCTGGAACAAACCCATTGCGATTAACTAAAGCGTGTAAACCCATAATCACATTAGGGTCTTCAACTGGACAATCTGAACCAGAGACTAAAACAATGCCAGCATCAATAATAGATTTCATAGGATAGGTATATTTGCATCTTTCCTTTCCTATTCTTTTTTCTAACCACATATATTCCGAATTAATAAAAGGAGGTTGGCATGATGCAATAATTCTATAATCTTTCATATCATTTAGAACATCATCAGTCAGCATTGAGGCATGTTCAATTCGATGCCGATGGTTTTCTCTTGGAAATTCAGTTAAAAGTTTTTTATATAAATCTACACAAATTCTATTACCTTTATCTCCAATAACATGAATTGCTATTTGGAACCCATTGTTATGCGCAACTTTCATTTTCTCGTAAATCTCATTTTCATCGACTACACAAAATCCGTATGAATCCGGTGCATCTGAAAATGGTTCCCACATACATGCTGTCTTTGCCCCGAAAGTCCCATCAAGAAAAAGTTTCAAAGTACCTACTTTAAATTTACTATCTTCCTTCCCACCATCTAAAGGAGGTTTTTTAAATTTCGATAATTTTTTTGGTTTATCAGTTGATAGAAGAGCATACCAATTTTGATATATTTTATCCTGAATTGATTTGTATATTTCAATTCTTCCAGATTCAACCTCTAAATTCCCATGAATAGAGGTTATCCCATTTGCTGCAAATTCTTTAAAAGCTTTTTCAGAATATTCCTGTAATATGCCCAGTTTAGGAAGTAAGTATTTGAGGAGTTTAGAAATGAACATTTCTAAAGCATTTTCTGATATAATACCTGTTATTTCACCCTCTTGATTCTTCCTAATTTCTCCGCCTTCAGGAGCAATTGTGTTTGAATCCACATCAATTAATTCTAAGGTTTTCGTATTAGCAATCCCTATATGCCCATCATATCTAATTATAAAAACAGGATGATTGGGACAAACTTCATCTAAATCCCATCGAGTAGGCAACCTTGGAATATCAAATTCCTCTTCTTTCAATCTTAATCCAAAAACCATCTCACCTGTAGGTTTATGATCTGCGGCTTCCTTTAATATTCCTTGAAGTTCTTTTAGATTTTTAACTGTAGAGAGGTCAATATTCAATAATAAAATAATAAATGATATAGGATGCATATGACAATCAATAAAACCAGGTAGGAGAGATTTCCCTTCTAAATCTATTAGTTTCACATCACTGCCCATAACATGCTTAACTTGTGTTAATGGACCAATTTCAACAATTTTCTCAGATTTAATTCCCACTGCTTCTACAGTTGGTTGTTCTTCGTTCATAGTAATAATCGGTCCACCATAAAAAATACTCATTTAATTTAACCTGTAAATTATATTTCTTTTTTATAATTTAATATCTATTACAAGCATTTTAAAAAATAAAAAGATTATAAGAAAAATATTAAAAATATGAAATAATTCTTAGGATTAATCATTAGGGAAAAATGTGAAATTTTAAAATGAAAGCATCAATTTTGAAAAAATTAAATCTAATAATTGAAGAAGCTAATGCTTTTAAAAATAAAAATAATTTCTCAAAGGCAATTAAAAAGCTCCAGGAAGCGTTAGATTTTATTAATTTAAAAGTTAAAGAAGAAGGAGATAAAAATACTGAAATAGAAAGTATAAAGAATGCAATAAATCAAACATATTCCGTCCAAGTTGATAATGTAATCCAAGGTGGGATACATTTAACAGCACAAAAAAAATTTGATAAAGCTAAAGGGGAATTTCAGAACGCAATTAAGATAGTTGAAAATATTGATGATCCTGCCCTTAAACTTGCTGAAATTGATGAAATTAATAAATTAATTAGCGAAAATGAAATAGAACAATTATTAACAAATGGACTTGTGTTAAAAAGTAAAGATAAATTAGATGAAGCTGTTGAAATGTTTAAAAAAGGACTAAGTATTGCAGAGGAGATTTATGAAACGGATTTTAGAACTGAGGCCTTATTAAGAATTAAAAATGAAATTGCGCTTATTTATGATTCTCAGATTGATGAAATTATAGAAAAGGGTAAAAATTTTAAAAAAAATGGACAAGATGATGATGCTATTAAAACATTTGAAGATGCATTAAAAACAATTGAAAAATACTTTGACCTAAAGGCTAAAAAAACACAAATCAATACAATCAAGAACTTGATTAATGAAATTTATTCTAATCAAATTAAACCCTTAGCTGAAAAGGGAAAGGATTTATTAAAACAAAATTCAACCGAACAAGCCATTTCTGAGTTTACAAAAGCGTTATCAATAGCAAATAAAATGTATGATTCTGATCTAAAAAATCTTGAATTAAGTCTTCTTGCTGAAGTCTTAAATCCTATTTATATTGCTCGAATTGAACCATTAGTTGAAAAAGGAAAAGTTATAACACAAAAGGATAAATTTGAAGAATCTATAAGTTATGTTAACGAAGCAATCGACATATTTCACCAAGCTTTTGACTTAATAAATAGTATGGTTCAATCAGAAAGAAAAGATATTCAAGTTAAACAAATTAGTGAATTGATTAATAATACATGTCTATCAGGAATAAATGTAATTAAAGATAATTCAATTCAGTATATCGTTCAAAAAAAATATGATGAAGCAGTAAGCGATTTATATATTGCTTTAAGTTTAGCAAAAAGAATGGCATATCCAGAAGAAAAAAATCCAGAGGTCGAAAATCTTAAAAATCTGGTTAATAAAGTTTATTTCGCTGAAGTCACGGAAGTTGTAAATAAAGCAAATAAATTGGTTGAACAAAAAGAATTCCAAAAAGCAATAGAAACCTACAATGAAGCATTAACTATGACAAATAAAATGTATTTAACAGGTGAAATGGAAAAAGAAGTTGGTAAGATTAAAAGTTTAATTTATGAAACCGAAATAAAACAATTAGTTGGAAAAGGAGAATTAGCTGAAGAACAGAAATTAAAAGAAAAAGAAATCGAAAAACTCAGAAAACGATTAGATTATGCTCAATCTATAGATGATCCTGAACGAAGAGTAGCAGAAATGACGAAAATTAAGAAATTAATTGATGAGGTCCATTCAGAAGAAATCAAATTATTAATTGAGCAAGGAAATCAACTAGCTGATTTAAAGAAATATGATAATGCCTTTAAATTTTACGAAAAAGCTTTAAAAATCAATGAAATGATGGAATCGGCAGATGTCAAAAACAAGGATTTAATAAAAACCTCCTATAAAAAAGAGCTTATAAATCGGGCAAAATTCGAAATTGAAAATAAAAATTATGATAATGCCATCAAACAATGTAAAAGAGCTTTAGATTTGGATGAAATATTTGTTGAGGCTTATTATCATATTGGTCTCACTTACTACTATAAGAAAAAATATGCCGTAGCAATTGAAAATCTTCAAAGAGCTGTTGATTTTGATAAAAATCATATTGAATCTTGGAAATCGATGGGATTAGTGTATGAAGCAAAAGAAGATTATGATAATGCCCTTAAAAATATAAAAAATTCAGTAGAGATTAACCCTAATTTTGCGGATGGTTGGTATAATTTAGGTAATGTGTATAAACTAAGAAAAGAATTTGATAAAGCAATTGAGAGTTATTATAAAGCAACTGAAGTAAACCCCGAACTCGCAAAAGCTTGGTTCTTTATGGGAATTGCCTATTTTGATAAGAAAGATTATAATAATGCTGTTCAAAATATTGAAAAAGCGATTAAAATAGACCCAAACCTAGCAAAAGATGTTAATCCCCTTATTAAAGACATAAAAATAAATCTTGATAAACTCAATGAGAGCCTTTCCATGTCTTTTATTAATAGATAATCTTTTTTTTTCAGCTTGTTTTTAAATTTTGTTCATTTTCTTTCGATAACTTTATATTTGAAATATAGTATAAGTTGAAAGCTTTTCATTAAAAGATATCTTGATTGATGATTCGTTCAATATTAATATTCAGATTTTAAATTTCGTCGGATTTTATTTATTTTTGAGCATTTAACATATGTGGGAAAATTAGGGGAAAATTTAAATAGGTAGAATAGATATTATTATTAATAAATTGTAAAAAAAAAAATTGAACATAATTATCAGGTGGTCATTAAAAGTTGCAAAAATTTTCATGTGGAGTTAAGCATAATTTTGATACAGGAATTATAATTGATAGTGACGATAGAACAAAATATGAGTGGAATTGTTCCACTTGCGAACTGAAGGAAACTATTCTTACTAAGGAAGATCTTGAAGATTTCAAAGCTAGTGGAAAGGTTCTTTGCCCACTTCTAACTTATGAATAAATAATTTTATTTAGTAATATTTTTTATTATTTTCTTATTTTAAATTAATTGCTCACATAAGCAAGGCTTTAAAGAATTTTGGACTTAATGTTATTTTTGAAAGAGTTGGAAGTTTAGAAAACCATTTTTCGCCCACATATCTGTCATTACTAGTATTATGCTTAGAAAGATCGTGATTTATATAGGCATCATAGATATATTTTCTACAAGTTCTGTCTTCACTTAGGAGTTTTGTATATAAACGCCATAAGGATTTCACATGGGAACCTTCGTTATATATTAAGTATTCCAGAGCATTTCCGTTCTTGAAATACGGAAACAATATGCGCTTAACTTCTTGATCATATTTGTGTAATTCTGATCGACTAAAATTACTTTCGTTTTCTAATAATGGTTTTAAAGTTTTAGTGGCTATATCAGCACATGCTACTCCAGGCAATAATCCTTCGTAAAAGAAAGCAGTCACAATTCCTGCGGCTTCACCAAGAACAAGGACTCGATCATTTGAGAAGTTTTTGATTGGATGTTTTGAGATATCACCCACAACTGCGGTTGCTAGATTATATGATAAGCCATTTAAAATAGGTTGGATTGGTTTATAATTGTTCAATATTCTCTTTAATTTAGAAATGACATCCTCCTTTGACTGGTTCTTCTCACCGAGATATCCTGCTGAGATTCTATCAATTCCTTTATTGAAGAAGAAAGGACCATTTTGAGAAATCTTAGGATTTATGTGGAATGTGTAATTATAATCTAAGTTTTCATTAATCTTATCTTCTTCTCCAAATAAATGAAGATATACTCCTCTATAAGAATCAGGGATTCCGAATCCTAAAGAACGTTGCAGTTCAAAACCACGTGAACCAGTTGCTAATGTTAATAGTTTTGTTGAATAGGATTCTCCCCTGTTATTCATTAATTCTAAATAATCGCTATGTCTAGTTACTTTTGATATTCTTTCACCAGAACTGAATGTACCCCCTTGATTTTCAAGTTGCTTAATTCGTTCTGCAATGAAGTTTTCTGTGTAACATATATTTCCAAGCGGTATACCAAATTCATTAGAGTCAATAACGCCATTAAACTCATCACTCATATAATTAGATTGGGTATGCGTCGTAGGGAAAATAATTTTGTTATCCCAACCAATTTCTTCTTGGATAAATGGTCGATTATGTTCGGGAAATATATTAGTTCTTATTGGAATTTCTTTTTGGTAATCTTGAGCCTCAATTAGAAGTGTTTTTGCATATTTTGAAATTTTGGAAGCAAACGACGCACCAGCAATTCCTGCACCAATGATAATTACATCAAACATGTTTAATCAATTCTCTTAAATGAATCTAATTTATGTGTTATAATCTATCTAATGTTTTTAATTTTTAGTTAAAAAGTTTTTATAGGTATACTCTCTACAATAACATGAATAAAATTTTTTATAAATCTAAATAAAAAAAAATTAAATAAACTTAAAGGTGGTAAATTATAGGATTAAGATTAGCTTCGGGGCTCGCTATGACTACGTTATTTGCACTGCTTTATGCGTTTGTGTTTGTGATAGGAGTCTGGTTTTTACCTTCTTCAATATGGGGCTTGCTTATTATGATTTCAATTACGATCGGGATGATTTTATTTCAATATGCAATATCTCCATTGATTGTAGGATGGCTTTACAGAATAGATTGGATACCATATGAAGAATTTGCTTCTCAGTACCCTCATTTAGCAGAATCTCTTGATAAAGTAGTTGCTTATAATGGTATAAAGATGCCACGACTCGGTATAGTACATGATCTTAACCCAAACGCTTTTACATTCGGATGGAGCAAAAATTCAGCAAGAGTTGTTCTCACAGACGGAATATTACACTATTTAAATAAAAAAGAACAAAATGCTGTATTTTCACATGAATTAGGACATGTTGTTCATTCAGATTTTATACTGATGACGGTTGTATTTGCAATTCCCTTGCTTTTATTAACAGTTGCTCGTTGGGCTTATTATGCTAGTTTATTTTCAAGAAGTAGTAGAAGTGATAGTGATGAGGCTTCTTATCTTCGACTTGCATTAATTGCAGTTGCAGTTTTATCGTACGTCAGTTATTATCTAAGTTATTTAATATCGCTGATAATTAGTAGAATCCGTGAATATTACGCTGATGAACACAGTGCTGAAGTTTTACAAGATCCTAATGCCTTGGCAACGGGGCTTGTTAAAATAGCTTATGGATTATTAGTTGATGGTAATGTTGAAGAAAGAAAGAAATCACGAGTACGAGGACTGAGAGGTTTAGGAATTTTTGATCCAAGTACAGCAAAAGGATTAGGTATTATTAGTGTTGGCACTACACAAACTTTGTCGATGGAAGCAATTCAAAAAGCGGCTGCTTGGGATTTATATAATCCTTGGGCTAAATACTTCCAAATGTTCTCAACTCATCCCCTACCTGCAAAGAGAATTATGCGTTTGAATATGTTATGTGAAATCTATGGTATCCAACCTGAGATTGACTTTTCGGATGCAAAAAGATTGAAGGAAGAACAAGCAGGAAAATCAATGTGGGATGAATTTCTGTGGGACATGTTTATGAAAGCACTTCCTACCCTTGTTTTTATTGCTCTACTTGGCTTGACAATTGTATGGATATTTGATCTTGCTGGCTTTTATAACATTGCTTTTCTCGCTCCTGTTTATGCAAATATGTGGCTTGTATGGGCTATTGGTTTCTATATCATTGGCTTTATGTCTATACTTAAGACTATGTACATGTATAAGGGTGGCTTTGAAGACAAAACTGTAGTAGACCTTGTAACTAAAGTAAAAGTTTCTCCAGTTAGAACAATTCCTGCATTTTTAGAAGGAAAAATAGTAGGGAGAGGTATTCCAGGATATGTCTTCAGTGAAGATATGTTTTTCCAAGATAATACAGGTTTGATGTATGTAGATTATCGGTTTGGAATTGGTATAGTAGATTTGATATTCTCTCTTAGAACTGTGAAACGGTTAATAGGGCAAAATGTTCGGATTAAAGGGTGGTATAGAAGAGGTCCAAGCCCATATATTCAAGTAGATACGATATGGTCTGAGTCTGGAACAAGACACAGAAACTATGCAAGAGCTTTTAGGTATGTTTGGGTAGTTATAGCATTTATCTTAGGAGTAGTTTGTATTTATTTTTGGTTCCAAGGCTAAAATAAAATATTAAAAATTTATTTTTTATTTCTATTTTTTTTATTTTTTGGATTAATTAATTAGATAATATTAGTTATCTTATTCGCTAATTTCTGTAAATTCATATCACACATTCCTAAAGGCACGGTAGCATCATAAAGGACAACAACTAATAGTGGATCTAATTTCCAAGGAATATCTATAACTTTAGAAAATACTTTTTGCCCATTTTTCAATCCGTAGTACATTTCTGGAAGGTCTAACGCGCCTATCATATATCTAATTTCAAGCTCTTTCAAAGAGTTTACTAATATTTCATGCGGAAGCGAAGTATAAATTGTGTTTCCCTTAGTTGTTAAAAGAGCAGCTCCAAGAAGCTCATTTTCATACATCAATTCCTCAAAAACACCAATAACTTTCTTATAAAACGTTTGACTCATATATATCTCATCTTCTCCTCTGATTATCGAATCAACTATTTTGTCGAATTTCAGGTTTTCTATTTCCTGATAATCTTTTATTTTAGTAGTATCTGGATATTCCTCTAAAAAAACGTCAGCAATTCTTTCTAAACGGGTGCTGACAAATAAAAGACTTGCCGTTGAATCTGATAATAGAGAAAAAATAAGATCTTGATGGGTCTTAAAAACAAATCTCAATTCTCTCATTTCAAGAATTTCAGGAGTTTTCCTTGAAATTACATTTTCAGAAAATGAGAATATTGCTGAAAAGAAAGGTGTGATTAAATTAACCTCCAGATTTTCAAAATCATCTGTAAAATTTCGGCTATATATACAAACTCCCGTTTTCTTTAAAATAAATAGAGAATGAATCTTCATTTAGAATAATACCTTAATGCTCTTATAAACATAAATATAAAAATACACTCTTTTAAGTATTTTTAATATAACAAAATCTAAAAGAAAACTGTTGTTATCCTTTCTCACAATTCTCTAATTCTAATTTAATCTCTTCAAATGATGCCATTCTTTTAATAAAGATAATTTCTTAGTTTATGAAAATCTTTTCTCCTCGGTTATTGTTTGAATTTCCATAGAATTTCTTTATATTTACTCCTTTTTTATCCAATCTTGAATTGCCACTTTCACTGAACGACTCATTTCTTGAGCAAATGCTGAACCCGTTTTTCTGAGATAATAATCTTGCCCAAGATTTTCCGCATTTTCTACATATAATTCTTTTTCAAAGATTTGAAACATCTCCGAGAATTCTTCTTTATTAAATCGTTTATAAGTATCGATAAAATGTATAAATTTCTTTGGGAATCGAGATTTAATTATTCTTTTAGAAGGATCTTGCTTAGGATATCCATAACAGAGCATTGTGATAGGAAATACCCATTTTGGAAGATTGAACATTTCACGATGAGTTTCAATATTTTCTATAATATCTCCAATATAGCAAGAGCCGATTCCTATTGATTCAGCAGTGATTACAGTATTCTGTGCTGCAATTAATGCATCACAACATGCGAGTAATAAATCCGATTCATCTGGAGTTCGATACATTTGATTTATACTTGCACATCTTTCTGGAACACTTGATGCAACATAATAATCATACCATCGTTGCATATCCGCTAAAAAAATAAGAACTAAGGGGGCTTTTGCAATGTGAGGTTGATTATCACAGGTTTTAACTAATTTTTCCTTCTTTTCTTGGTCCTTGACTTCAATTATTGAATAAAACATCATGTTACCTGCAGTTGGGGCTCGCATAGCGCTATGAATTATTATTTCAATTTCTTCTTGAGATAAGGGAGTAGGTTCATAAGCTCTCACTGTACACCTATTATTAATAATCTTGATTACATCATTAAGATCTCTAACATTCATTGAACGTCACATATCTAGTAAATAGTTAATATTCTAAATTATGAATTATTCATCTTAAGAGTTATTATTCAAATCACATATTCCAAAAGAAGTTATATAAACTGTGGGTTATTTGGAAAATCCGTTCCAATATCGTGATTTATTTTCATAATCCAGATGTTTAAATAAAAATTTTTATTTCTTAAGTATAAGAAATGAAAGAAGGTTTTTTATACAATTTTTGAAAATTCTTAAGAACTAAACCAAAAATGTCTGATAACGAAATAGAAAAAATAAGGCTTAGAAAAGCTCAAAGGTTATTAAAACTTCAATCTATGCCTAAGGAAATCATTGATATAAAAACAGAAGATGAATTTAATAAATTATTAAAAGACTTCCCAGATAAAATCATAGTTATTGATTTTTGGGCTGAATGGTGTGCTCCCTGTAAATTATTTGCACCAGTTCTTGCAAAAGCACATGAGGAGTACTCAATTGATTTTATTTTCGTAAAAATCAATGTTGACGTAAATCCGATGATAGCACAGTATTTTGGAATTACATCAATTCCTACAACTCTATTCATAAAAGGAGAACACATTTTACGTAAATTTTTAGGAGCTGTAAATTTTGAGGTATTGAAACAAATTCTTGAGAAATTGAAGTCATAACTCATAAGTTTTTATTTATAATTAAAAGTTTAATACAAATTATGCCTTAAGACGCTATAGAAGCATGTAATCTCTAAAATTACTAGCTTTAAAAATATAAAATAAATATTTAAATAATTCAATAACCCAAAATAATTAATATTAAAAAAATATCCTTAAAATTTTAAGAGGAGTCTAAAATGTCATCTGAGAGAAAAATTGATCCTTTTGCTGCATTAATATTAGTAATTAGTATCATAGGAATAATTTTACTCGCTACTCAATATTTTGCCAGTTTTTGGTCTGGTGCTTACTATTACCATTCTTGCTTAGATTGTGAATATGCTACCCCAGGTGATTTAACTTCACAAATCCTTATTTTAGTCTTTTTAATAATACAAATAATTGTATCCTTAAATGATCTACTCCCAAAGAGATTTATTCAAAAGGATTTAGCTGTATATGGAATGGGTTTAGCTGGACTTACAATCCTTTTTGCAATTATAGGGATTGGAGTATTTGGCGCGGCATATGGTGCATATGAGTGGTGGCCTGATACTGGATTTTATGCCGGTATTATCGCAGGAATAATCAATACAACCATGTTTTACTTAAAATTTAGAAATAAATAATTCTTTTTTTTCTTTTTTGGAAAATCACTGGTTATGAAAGAGCGTGGAATGTATATAAAAAAGCTTACATCCACGATACAACTTTTTGAGTATTTACTAAAATATCTACTAAATCTTCATAACCAATGCCTTTTACCTGATTATTGAGATTTTTAGGGTCCATTCCTCTAGCTTTAATATCAGGTATCATAGCATAGACAGTAACGGGTAGATCTAACAAGTTTTCTAAGAATTTAGGTATTTCTCCTTTTTTTGTGGTACGAATTACTCCATCATGTATCAGAATTATATCAATTTTTATGTCTTGCTCTAATTGCTCTTTTAAGATTTCTAATAAACTCCTTGATTTATCACTTTTTGTAGGACTAAAGCCATATAAATATAAGATAGAATTTTTTGTGTCCATAAATTTCACCTAGTTAATATTTAAAACTCACATCAGCATTTAAAATAAGTTGAGAAATCTCTTTTATATCTACAAACTTAATATTATCTTGTAAAATTAGATCACTAGTTTCTATTCCCGCAATTTCTAAAGCTTGACTATGAACGTAAATTTCTAACTCCGAGAGTTCTATTAACCTTATAATATTACCAAAATTATCCACGTTTAAAGCTTCTGGTTCTAAGGTTTTTTTAAAAAAATATACTGCATCGCGAAGTAAAATGACCTTACATATTTCAATATCTCCTACAGCAAGTAATCCCGCAGCCATTCGTATTGATTCAACAACAGAATTTTTTCCAAATGGTCCATCTTCACAGATAATTACAATCGAATTCACCATCTTCTTATCACCCTCCTGGGCCAAAAAATATTATTTTATCCGAATTTGCCGCCATAAGTGAAAGTCCTCCTAAACCTTCTTGATGTGCTCCTTCTACGAATTCTTCAGATTTGATCCCCGTAAAACTGGTCCAAGTACTACAAGCTGCGAATTCAGTGTTATGCTTATTACAAAATTTCTCAAGACGTTCTGATAAATTCCGTATAGACGTGTCTTTAATTTTTCTTTCTTTAATGTTATATACCCCACTTCCATAAAAAAAGATTCCTATGATTTGATGACCTTTCTTAATAATAGCTTCTCCTAAATTAATTACAGTATCCATAGCTTCATATTTATAAGATTCCGCGCACACTACAAAAGTAAATGAGACCATATCAAAATTTTCCTTTCTATTCAAAAATACTATAATTGAAACGTATTAGAAGTTTTGGTTTTTTATGTTAATAAAAATTAAGAAAGAATAAAATTAAAAATAGAATAATTAATACATGTTATTTCTGGATTTCTAGAAGAAAAACTAATAATAATTATTATTATGCTGTTGCGTTCTTTATTTGTTACATAATAATTAATTATGTATTCTAAATTGATAGCATTGAGATTATCATGAATCCCTATAATATTTGTACTTGGAAAGATACTTCTGAGTGTAATAACTGTCCAATTAATGGTGAACTAATATGTCATTTTCATAGAAAATATTTGTATAGCTTTATTGGATTATTTTTTATTTTTGCTATTACTTCTTTTGTAGGGGTAATATTAGCGGGGTATGGTTGGTTTTTATTGGGTTGGATTGGGTTTTGGTTGTTTTTCTTTGAATTTTGGGAAATAAGTATTCTTTGTAGCCATTGTCCTTATTATGCCGAAGAAGGGAGAACATTACATTGTATTGCTAATTATAGTAGCCTTAAGATTTGGAAGTATCACCCTGAACCAATGAATCTATCTGAAAAAATCCAACTAATGATTGGTTTTATAATTCTTGTTGGATACCCCGTAGTTCTTTTGATTCTTGGAAACCAATTTATCTTGTTAATAGTTGTAATTATCGAAATAATTGTTTTTTTTTGCTTTTTAATAATAAAAAGATGTGGAAGTTGTTTAAATTTCTCTTGCCCTCTTAATCATGTAAAAAAAGAAGTTATTGATTCTTTTCTTAAAAAGAATCCAGTAATGAGAGAGACGTGGGAAGATAAAGGATATAAGATTCTGGAATAATAAGTTTCCATTCAAATTCTGTTCCAATTGAAAAAAAGGTGAAAAAAAGTTAAATAAATATTATTATAATTACATTTTTATTCGTATAGCTACTATTTCTCCGGTTACATATTCTTTCTCTTTAACAAAAACCGAGCAAGATACAGTAGTTTTTCTTTCTTTCACTTCCTTAATTCTTGCTCGAAAGACCCATGGTTTATTCAAAGGTGTTGGTTGTAAGAATTTCACAAATAAAGAACCGGTTGCATATGCAATTGGAGGTTCAGTACCTTCCTCTCGACCTTCTGCTCTGTGAGCTGCTGAAGCAGCAGTGTTAAGACAATGACAATCGAGAATTGTAGCAATAATCCCTCCGCATCCCCTACCGGGATATGCACAATGATATCTCTTTGGTTTCCACGTACAAACACATTCGTCTTCTTCCCAAAAGCTCTTTATTTGCAATCCGTGCTCATTACTCCTTCCACAACCCCAACAATAAGTCCCTAATTCAGGCCATTTATCTTGAATTGCTTTATTTTCCATATAAATTTCTCTTTATCTAAATTTTTTTTAAAATCTGTTGAATTTCACTAAAGACTTCTTTTAACAAAAATATCAATTAATAAAGATATAAAAGTATTCTTAAAAAATAAAGATTAGATACTTAGTTTAATAATTCAGGTTTGAAGTTTGATTCTCATAAATAAAAAAGATTTTGCAAAATAGCAAAAATTACATGAAATTAAACAATTTTCTCGTTTTATCAACTGTACCGGAATCAAATTTCTTAAATAAGGCATAAGCAGCAATTGGCACGACACATCCACAATTGTCACATAAAAGTGGTGAATTTCCCATGACACAAAACTTTTGTTTTCCATCAGGATAGAAACTTTTTACT